>NZ_LFML01000052.1:46071-49457 GCF_001044425.1 Streptomyces roseus | reverse complement strand
CGAGCCGGGGCCCGCGGCGCAGCCCGCGCCGAGCCTCGCGGCGCCCGTGGTGCCGCTCGTACCGCCTCCGCGGCCGACGGTGCCGGCGGATGCCGAGGCGCCGGCCGCGCAGGGCTCCGTACCCTCCGCGCCGGGCAGGACTCCCGCTCCGCCGACGCCCTCCCCCTCGAAGCCCCAGGCACCTGCGCCGGCTCCGCCCGCCTCCCCGGCGCCGAAGCCTTCGGCGAAGCCCTCGCCGGCGCCGACTCCGGCCAAGCCGTCGCCGTCCCCGTCGCCGTCCGTGCCCAAGCCCCAGGGGTTCCGGCTGGCGGGACTCGGACACGCGGCGTTCGGCGACCACAGCGGTCCCGAGCTGCGGACGGGGCGCAGCAGCTGGGTGTGGCAGCGGTGGGGGCTGCGGATCGCGGACCGGCGCTTCGCGCAGGGGATCACCGTGAACTCCCGCTCCTCGGTGGAGATCGACCTCAACCGGCAGTGCACGGCGTTCTCGGCGCGGGCCGGAGTGGACGACCTGTCGCTGTTCACCGACGGCACGGTGCTGTTCTCCGTGTACGCCGACGGCCGGCGGCTGTGGCGGTCGGACGCGCTGGGGTTCGGGGATCCCGCCGCCACCGTCGACGTCTCCCTGGCCGGGCACAAGACGCTGCGGCTGATGGTGGAGCAGGCCGGGCAGGGCAGTCTGCCGACCCTGGCGAGCTGGGCCGACGCGGTGATCAGCTGCCGGTGACCGCGGTGGCCCCAGCGGCGTCCGTGGGGTCCGCGGCTTCCTTCCCGACGAGGGTCGCCACCTCGGACGGGGAGAGCTCCGCGCCCGCCGCCGCCTCCGCCGCGTAGCGGTCGGCGCCCAGTACCGCGCGGGCCTCCTGCGGCAGTCCGGCGACGGCGGCCTGTTCCGGGACCGAGCGCGGGTGACCCGCGCGCCAGGCGGTGGCCGCCGCCAGCACCCGTACGGCCTCTGCGGTGCGCCCGGCGGCGGCCAGCAGCACGGCCGCGTTGTCGGTGAGCGAGGCCATGACGCGCTCCGCGCAGTGCGCGGCGACGGCGGCGGCCAGCGCCGGTGCCAGCTTGGCGAGGCCCGCCCGCGGGCCTCGGGCGCGGGCGGTGAGCATGGCGTCGATGTTGTCGAGTCCGGCCGCGAGCTGCGGGGGCCCCGTGATCCTCGCCGCGGCCGCGCGGGCGAGTTCGCACTCGGTACGGGCCCGCCCGAGGTCCCCGCGGATGAGGGCGAGGAGCGCCGCGAGCATGCCGCTGTAGGCCTGGACGTCGTACACCCCGCCGTAGCGATCGACTTCGAGGGCGACCTCCGCCAGCAGCTGTTCGGCCTCGTCGAAGTCGCCTGAGCACAGGGCGGCCTCGGCGATCCTGGCGATGGCGAAGGGCGCCTCGGTGTGGGCCCCGACCTCGCGGGCGAGGCGCAGGCACTCCTCGTACTCGGCGCGGGCCCAGTCGTACCGGCCCCGGGACAGCGCGACCTCGCCGGCGGCGCTCGCCACCTGGGCACGGGTCCAGCGGTCGCCGACGCGGTGGGCGATCTCGTGCAGTTCGGCGAGGTCGCCGTCGACGGCCGGGAGGCCGCCGATGAGGTCGATGGTGATGTGGGTGCGGAGCATGAGGGCCGCCCCCAGTTCCCAGTCGCCTCCGTGGCGACGGCAGTTACGGACCGTCTCGTCGAGCCCGTCGCGCACGGCGAGGGGGTCGCCGCCGGTCAGGAAGGTGGTCATCGGCCAGAGCATGCCGGGGAAGCGGGCGCTCTCGCGGCCGCCTTCCCGGAAGACCCGTTGGAGGTGTGCGGCGAGGGTGATGTTCTGCGGGGTCCGGAACTCGTCGGGCGCGTGGCCCTCGGCGAGCAGCAGGGCGAGCAGCATCTGCGTACGCATGAAGCGCCAGTACTCGGGGGTGCCCTCGGCGGGCTCGGCGGTGTGCGCATCCACGGCCCGCGTCGCCCACTCCGCGCCCTCGGTGCGGTAGCCGCGCAGCCACCAGAACCAGCCGAGGGCGAGGACGAGGCGCTGGCCGGTTTCGGCGGTGCCGGCGGGGCCGGTGGCGTGGAGGAGGGCGGCGCGGAGGTTGTCGAGTTCGGTCTCGACGCGCCGGATCCAGGGCAGTTGGGCGGCGCCGCGCAGGAGGGGCTCGGCCTCCTCGGCGAGGGCCAGGAAGTGGGCGGCGTGGCGATCGGCGGCGGCGCCGAGGTCGGCGGGGTGGGCGGCCGCGCGTTCGGCGGCGTACTCGTGGATGGTCTCCAGCAGGCGGTAGCGCATGCCGGTCTCGTCGGCGGGATCGGGGGCGGCGGTGACGAGGGACTTGTCGACGAGGGAGCCGAGGACGTCGGCGACACCGGCGGTGTCCAGGGCGTCGTCCGCGCAGACGGCTTCGGCCGCGGCGAGACCGCAGCCGCCGGCGAAGACCGAGAGGTGGCGCAGGACGGTGCGCTCCCGGTCGTCGAGGAGGTCCCAGGACCAGTCGACGACGGCGCGCAGGGTCTGCTGGCGGGGCAGTACGGTACGGGCGCCGCTGGTCAGGAGCCTGAACCGGTCGTCGAGGCGGTCGGCGATCTGGCGCGGGGTGAGCAGGTTCAGGCGGGCGGCGGCCAGCTCGATGGCGAGGGGGAGCCCGTCGAGGCGGGCGCAGATCTCGGCGACGGCCGCCGGGTCGTCGGCGGGGGTGAAACCGGGGCGGACGGCGGCGGCGCGGTCGGCGAAGAGGCGGTGCGCGCGGTCGGCGGGCAGGGGGTCGAGGGGGCGGACGGTTTCGCCGGGTACGCCGAGGGGTTCGCGGCTGGTGGCCAGGATCCGGACGCCGGGGCAGTGGGTGAGGAGGTGCTCGGCGAGTTCGGCGACGGCGCCGATGACGTGCTCGCAGTTGTCGAGGACGAGGAGCATACGGCGGTTCGCGCAGTGCTCGACGAGTTGGGCGGCGGGGTCGTCGGCGGCGGCCTTCTCGCGGGCCACGAGGGTGCTCTCGCGCAGGCCGAGGGCGCTGAGGACGGCGCCGGGGACGGCTGCGGGGTGGTCGAGGCGGGCGAGTTCGACGAGCCAGCCGGGTTCGGGGTCCGCGGCGGCCGCGTGCTCGGCGAGCCGGGTCTTCCCGGAGCCGCCGGGCCCGGTGAGCGTGACGAGCCGCAGCCGCGCCAGATCGCCGCGCAGCCGCGCGAGCTCGGGCTCCCGTCCGACGAAGGAGGTGAGCCGGGGCCGGAGGTTCCCGCTCGGACGGGCGGGCGGGGCGGGCGGGCCGGGATCGGCGGCGGGAGCCGGCCGGTGCGTCCGCGGCTCGTGGGGCGCCGTCGCCGCGGTGGCGGGAGGCGCCGGGTTCCCGCGGAGGGCGGGATGTGCCGCCTGGGACAGGGGGTCGGGCTGGAGGAGTTCCGCGTGGAGGGCCGCGAGTTCGGG
>NZ_LFML01000052.1:0-45647 GCF_001044425.1 Streptomyces roseus | reverse complement strand
GCGCAGGGCGCGTAGCTGCTGGGCGCGCAGGAGCTCGTCGTACGGGTGCTCCCGGATCAGCGCCTCGATCTCCGGGAGGAGGGACGCCGGGTCGGCGGCCCCGCTGCGGAGCTCGGCCTCGATCCGGGCGCGGAGGGCGGATGCGCGGTGGGCCCCGGGGGTGGCGGCGTGGGCGGTACGGGCGGGCTCGGGGAGGTCGGCGAAGGCGGGGCCGCGCCACAGGGCGAGGGCGGTGTGCAGGGTTTCGGCGGCGGTGGCGGGGTCGGTGGCCAGCTGCCGGGCGCCCAGCCGGGCGAGCCGCGTGAAGCGGTGGAGGTCGACGTCGTCGAGGTCGGCGACGGCGAGCCGGTAGCCGCCGGCGGGGTCGGCGCGGACCGCGTCCCGGCCGCCGAGGGCGCGGCGGAGGCGGCCCACGAGGGCTTGGAGGGCGGCGGGGGCGTCCTGTGGCGGGGCGTCACCCCAGACGTCGTCGACGAGGTCGCCGACGGTGGCGGCGGCCGGGCCGCCGGCGCGGAGCGCGAGGGCGGCCAAGAGCGCGCGCAGGCGGGCGCCGCCGATGGGGAGGGGGGCGCCGGTCTCGTCGCGCGCCTCGGTGACGCCAAGGATGAGATACCGCACCGGGCAATTCTGCCTTGCCGCCGCCGGGGGCGCCGGGGGGTTTTCGCGGGGGCCGGGCCGCGGGGGCCGGCGCGCGATGTGCGGCGGCGGGAGCGGAAGCGGCGGGAGCGGAGGCGGCCGAAGCGGCCGATGCGGATATGCCAGGTGGCGGGAACCGGCCGCCCGCCCCCGCCAGGGCGGGGCATCGGGTGTCGGCGGTCAGCCCCACGCGGTCGGCCGGGGCCGGGCCGTCAGGAGAGGGCCGCCCGGGGAGTCGGGACCCCTTCGGGGACCGCTCTGCGGCGGGGGGTGGACGTGCCCGTCCAGCACGTGCCCCGGCGGGACAGGAGGCGGCCCAGCCAGAGTTCCATCGAGACGAGTTCGGCCAGGCCGTCCAGCGGTACCGGGTGGCCGTCCGCCGCGTCGAGGAGGGCCTGCTGCACCACCCGGGCCTCGATCAGGCCCGCGTCCGCCAGGAGGGGGGACGCGAAGAGCGCCAGGAGGGAGGTGAGCGCCGCGCGCAGGCCCAGGCGGATGGCCGTCTCGTTCGGGGTGTGGGTCGGGGCGCCCCAGCCCGGGGGGAGTTCGCGTACGCCCGTCGAGGACAGAACCGTGCGCAGGATCGCCGCCCTCGCGCCCGGCTGGACCCGCAGCGATTCGGGGAGGGCGCGGGCCGCCCGTACGACCTGGTTGTCCAGGAACGGGGCGTGCAGGCGCTGGCTGCGGACCTCCACCGCCTGTTCGAAGACCCGGTGGTCCGCCGCGTGCCGGGTCAGCGCGGCGCGGGCCCGGGCCTCGCCGGGGCGCAGGGACAGGGGCGGGCGGGCCGCCGCGGTGGTCAGACGGATCGATACTTCCGCCAGGGCCTCCCCCGTCAGCCAGCCCGCCGCCGGGCCGGGCCGGGACCAGGTCAGGGCCGCCAGCGAGGCGTCCACCGGATTCGACGCGCCTGCGGCGACGGTCCCTTCGCGCAGCCGGGCCGCCGCCGCTTCCATGCCCGCGCGGTACGGCGTACGGGCGAGGCGGCGGGCCGCCGAGTAGACGGAGAACGGGACCAGCAGGGACAGGGCGGAGTCGCCCGGCGCCGAGCGGGCCAGGGCGGCGACCGGACGCAGCAGGTGGCGTCTGCGGCGGTCCATCAGGAGGTCGGCGAGACGGGCCGGGTGCGCGTCGAGGACCTGGCGGGCGCCGTGCCCGACGAAGTGGTCGGCCGAACCGGCTGCCAGCCGGCGCCGCTCGCGGGCGGCGGAGACCAGGGAGGGGCCGGGCTCGTCGGTGAGGGGGCCGTCGAGGTCGGCGTACGGGAGGGCCTCCTCGGCGGCGGCCACGACCACGTGGTGGAGCCGGGGGTTGGCGGCGATGGCCCGGGCGCGCTCCAGTTCGGCCTCGCGGCCCTGGGGGGTGGCGAGGTCGTTGAAGGTGACGGCGAGGAGCCGTTCGCCGGACTGCTTCAGCACCGTGCCGGGCGCCCCGGGCAGGCCTGCGGCGAGCAGCGCGAGGGTGGCGGAGGCGCTGCCCCCGGAGAGGTCGGCGCCCACGCCGGGCGCGGGGGCGGGTGCGCCCCGGGCCGCGCGCCGGTCGGCGGGGCCCATTCCGGGCACCGGGCCGGGGTCGTGGGGCGGCGTGTCGGGGGCATGCCGCGGAGCCGTGAGCCGGGCGCGCACGGCATCCACCAATGCTTCGCGTACGCCCTCCACCGCGCGCTCGGGATCGGCCGTGGGCGCGGCCACCGCGAGGGAGGCCACCGGCTCGTAGCCGGTGATCTCGCGCGATCCCTCGCGCAGGATCAGCGCGTGCCCGGGCGGGATGCGCCGCACGCCGACGTACGGTGTGCCGTCGCCCAGTGCCTCCGGGCTGTCGGGGCAGGCCAGCAGGGCCGCGAGGTGGCCGATGTCGAGCTGCGCCTCGATGAGGTCGGCGAGCGGCAGCGCGGCGGTGGCGTACGCGGTCCCGCCAGCCCAGGGGGTGTGGAACACGGGCCGGGCGCCCGCGAGATCACCGACGACGGTGATGCGGCGGCCGGTCTGGACGACGGCGGTGTAGCTGCCGGACCACTGGGTGAGGTGGCGCAGGGCTCCGCCGCGGGCGGCGAGGAGCGCGCTGCGCAGTTCGGCGTCGGTGGCCGCGCAGCAGCCGAGGACGGCGAGCCGGGTGAAGGGGTCGGCGGGATCGGCGGCGAGGGTGCGGATCTCGTCGGGGCGCCAGTCGCCGACGGCCCACAGGGGGTCGGGGTCTCCCCAGAGCAGCTGGGCGCCGACGGGGACGACGGTGCGCTCGGCGGCGGGGTCGTCGGGGCGGGCGGTGTCGGCGTCGGCGAGGCCGCCGGTCACCGGGCCGCCGCCCGGATGGTCGTACGGGCCGGATCCACCCTGACCGGACACGCGGCCGGCCGTGCCGAAGCTCGCGGCGATACTGCTCCAGCCGACCAACCAGCGCACCGCCGCCTCCCCCAGCCTGTGGGCAATTGACCGGGGCGGGAACGTCGTGGTCAGCGCTGAGGGCGCGGCCGACGGGACCCCGGGTGGCTCGGGGTCCATGCTGCCACGAGACAGGCGTGCGAGAGGGACCTGGGAGGGCGCACGTGCAAACGAACACGCCGCGGTCACGCGGTATTTGGCGTTCCGTTCCCACCGCCCCATAGGTCGGTTTCGGCCATTCTTCGGCCGCACCGCGGCCGTATCCGGCGCCACCGCACGCCTTCGGGCGTCCGGCCGCACCGGCCCGCGGGCGCGGTCCGGGGGGCGGGATCCGCCCCCCGGACCGTTCCGCCACCCGCGGGGATTGAGGCGGCGGCATCCCCCGGCCCGCCGGATCCACGCAGCGGGCCGACCCACGCAGGGCACATCGAATCGCCGGGCCCGCCGACCGGCCAGAGCGCACGGGCGGGCGCACGGCCACACGCACGGAGCACGGCGGGGGGCGTGCGCCCGCGGCGCGGTCCCCGCCCCGACTGTGCGGGCGGACAACAATCCCGCCATAGGGAAGTCGGGGCCTTAACGCTTGGGAGGCGGGGAACTACGCTGGGTTTACGAAATGCCGGGCAACTATGCCCCGGCGGCGTATGCGTTGTGTGCGTTCCGCGTGTGACGAGGGGTGGCGCATGTCCAGGGAGCTCCGCGAGCCCAATGAGAAGCTCGGCGCCGTCCTCGCCCTGGCGGGCATCAGCAACGCCGGGCTGGCCCGTCGGGTCAACGACCTCGGCGCACAACGCGGCCTGACGCTCCGGTACGACAAGACGTCGGTGGCCCGGTGGGTTTCGAAGGGGATGGTCCCGCAGGGCGCGGCCCCGCATCTGATCGCCGCCGCGATCGGCGCGAAGCTGGGGCGTCCGGTGCCGCTCCACGAGATCGGGCTGGCGGACGCGGACCCCGCGCCCGAGGTGGGCCTGGCCTTCCCGCGCGACGTGGGCGAGGCGGTGCGCTCGGCCACCGATCTGTACCGGCTGGACCTCGCGGGACGCAGGGGCGGCGCGGGGGGCGGTGGCGGGATCTGGCAGTCGCTGGCCGGCTCCTTCGCGGTGTCCGCGTACGCGACGCCCGCCTCGCGCTGGCTGATATCTCCGGCGGACGGTTCGGTGGCGCGCGAGCCCGCCGCTCCGTCCCGGGCGGCCGCTGCCCCGCCCCGCGAGACCGTGGCGCCGCGCCGGCCGGCGGCGGGCGCGGCCGCACCCTCGCCGATGCCCTCTCCGTCCTCGTCCTCCGCCGCGTCCGCCTCCGCGCCCGCGCCGTCTGCTCCGTCATCGGGTCTGCCCGCGCAGTCTTCGGGTGAAACGCCGCACGCCCCGCCCGGGCAGCTGCCCGCGACGGCGGCCGCGGCCCTGGGACCGTACGACCCGGTGCCGCAGCGCGTGGGCCACAGCGACGTCACCAAGCTGCGCGAGGCGGCCGAGGACGCCCGCCGCTGGGACTCCAAGTACGGCGGTGGGGACTGGCGTTCCTCGATGGTTCCGGAGTGCCTGCGCGTCGACGCGGCGCCGCTGCTGCTCGGCTCGTACAGCGACGACGTGGGCCGCGCGCTGTTCGGCGCGACCGCCGAACTGACGCGGCTGGCCGGGTGGATGGCCTTCGACACCGGCCAGCAGGAGGCGGCCCAGCGCTACTACATCCAGGCGCTGCGGCTGGCCCGCGCGGCCGCGGACGTACCGCTGGGCGGGTACGTGCTGGCCTCCATGTCGCTCCAGGCCACCTACCGGGACTTCCCGGACGAGGGCGTGGACCTCGCACAGGCGGCCGTGGAGCGCAACCGCGGCCTGGCCACGGCGCGCACCATGAGCTTCTTCCGGCTCGTCGAGGCGCGGGCGCACGCGAAGGCGGGCGATTCCGCGGCGGCCGGGGCGGCGCTGCGGGCGGCGGAGGGCTGGCTGGAGCGGGCGCGCGAGGGCGACCCGGATCCGACCTGGCTCGGTTTCTACTCGTACGACCGCTTCGCGGCGGACGCGGCCGAGTGCTACCGGGACCTCAAGCTGCCGCGGCAGGTCCGGCGCTTCACGGAGCAGGCGCTGTCGCGCCCGACGGAGGAGTACGTGCGCTCGCACGGGCTGCGGCTGGTGGTGAGCGCGGTGGCGGAGCTGGAGTCGGGCAATCTCGACGCGGCGTGCGCGGCGGGCACCCGGGCCGTGGAGGTCGCGGGCAGGATCTCCTCGGCGCGCACGACCGAGTACGTACGGGACCTGCTGCACCGGCTCGAACCGTACGGGGACGAGCCGCGGGTGGCGGAGCTGCGGGAGCGGGCACGGCCGCTGCTGGTGGCGCAGGGGTAGGGCCGCCCGGGCCGCACGGGCGTGGAGTCGGCCCGGCGGCACGGGCGGGTAGCCGCCGGGTGCCGCGGGTACGGACCCGCGTGGCCGCATTGTCAGTGGCGGGGTGCAGTATGCAGGGGTGGGAGGTGGCGGCTTGGGCGGCGGCATGGGCGCGGGCAGCGCGGGCAGCGTGGGCGGCGCGGGCAGGGTCGACTGCGATGTGCTGGTGATCGGCGGCGGCATCGTCGGTCTGTCGACGGCGCACGCCCTGGCACAGCTCGCTCCGGGGACGCGGGTGGTGGTGCTGGAGAAGGAGTCCGGCCCCGCCCGGCACCAGACGGGTCGCAACAGCGGGGTGATCCACAGCGGGATCTACTACCGGCCGGGATCGCTCAAGGCGCGCTTCGCGGTGCGCGGCGCCGCCGAGATGGTCAAGTTCTGCGCCGAGCACGACATCGCCCACGAGGTCACCGGCAAGCTGATCGTGGCCACCGGGCGGGAGGAGCTGCCGCGGCTGCACGCGCTGGTGCAGCGGGGCCGGGAGAACGGCATCCCGGTGCGCGAGCTGGGCCCGGCGCAGATCTCGGAGTACGAGCCGGAGGTCCAGGGCCTGGCGGCGATCCACGTCGGCACCACCGGGATCGTGGACTACGGGCAGGTGGCGCGCCGCCTCGCCGAGTCCTCCGGTGCCGAGATCGTCTACGGCGGGGCGGTGGACCTGATCTCGCGGCGGCCGAGCGGGATCGCGGTGCGGACGACGGCGGGGCTCGTGGTGCGCTCCCGCGTGCTGGTGAACTGCGCGGGCCTGCAGTGCGACCGGATCGCGCGGCTGGCCGGGGACGACCCGGGCATGCGGATCGTGCCGTTCCGCGGCGAGTACTACGACCTGGCGCGGCCCGGTCTGGTCCGCGGGCTGGTCTACCCGGTGCCGGATCCGGCGTTCCCCTTCCTCGGCGTGCACCTGACGCGGGGCATCGGGGGCGGGGTCCACGTCGGGCCGAACGCGGTGCCGGCGCTGGCGCGCGAGGGGTACGGATGGGGCGTGGTCCGGCCGCGGGACGTCGCGGACGAACTGGCCTGGCCGGGATCCTGGCGGATGGCCCGGCGGCACTGGCGGTACGGGGCGGGCGAGATCCACCGCTCGCTGTCCAAGCAGGCGTTCACGGAGGCGGTGCGCAGGCTGCTGCCGGCCGTCTCGGCGGCGGATCTGGCTCCGGCGGGGTCCGGGGTGCGGGCGCAGGCCGTGCTGCGCGACGGGACGCTGGTGGACGACTTCCTGATCAAGGAGGGGCCGCGGACGGTGCACGTCCTGAACGCGCCCTCCCCGGCCGCCACCGCCTCGCTGCCGATCGGGCGGGAAATCGCCCGGCGGGCCCTGACGACGCTGCGCACGGCATAGCCGCCGGGTCGGTGCCCGGGCGGGTGGCCGGGGCGGGGTCGTAGAATCGGGGCATTGTGTCTGAGTCCCTCACCCCCCAGCCCAGCGCCCCGCAGCCCGTGCCGGAGGCGAACTCCTACGTGCCCCCGAAGTGGCGGACCGAGCCGCGGTTTCCCGACGGGCCCGCACCCGACCCGGCCGGATCGCACCACGAGCGGCGGATCCGCAGCTTCCAGCCGCGCCGCAGCCGGGTCACCACCGGGCAGGGCGAAGCCCTGAAGCGGCTCTGGGGCACCTGGGGGCTCGACATCGACGGGCGTTCCGTCATCGACCTCGACGAGATGTTCGGCGGGCTGCCCGTCGTCCTGGAGATCGGTTTCGGGATGGGGGAGGCCACCGCGCAGATGGCCGCCGCCGACCCCTCGACCGGCATCCTCGCCGCCGACGTGCACACCCCCGGGCAGGGGAACCTGCTCGCGCTGGCCGAGCGCGGCGGGATGACCAACGTCCGCGTCGCCAACGGCGACGCCATCATCCTGCTCCGCGAGATGCTTCCGCCCGACTCCCTCGCCGGCCTGCGCGTGTACTTCCCGGACCCCTGGCCCAAGGCCCGCCACCACAAGCGGCGGCTGATCCAGCCCGAGTTCCTCGACCTCGCCGCGACCCGCCTCGCCCCCGGGGCCGTACTGCACTGCGCGACCGACTGGGAGCCGTACGCCGAGCAGATGCTCGAAGTGCTCACGGCGCACCCGCTGTTCGAGAACACCCAGGCGGACGGCGGGTACGCGCCACGGCCCGAGTTCCGGCCGCTCACCCGCTTCGAGGGACAGGGCCTCGACAAGGGACACGTCGTGCACGACCTCCTCTTCGCGCGCCGGGGGCACGCCTCCCCGAACGAGTAGAGAAACGGCGTACGTCACTCCTCGTGTCAGTGCGGCTCGCTACAGTCATCGCGTGTTCCGAGCGCTCCCTGCTGTCCGCGGCGTCCGTGCGTGCGTGTCCGCCGTACTGTCGCTGTCGGGGCTGGCGATCCTCGAACTCGTGCGGGAGCAGACCGGGACCGCGGGGTTCTTCGTCGGCCTCGGACTGGCCGTGCTGCCGGTGCCGCCGCTCATGGCGGCCTTCCGGTGGCTCGGCCGGGCCGCGCCCCGCCCCTGGGCGCAGTTGCTGTTCTGCTTCGGCTGGGGCGCCTGTACCGCGGCCCTGATCGCGATACTGGCCAACAACTTCGCCACCGAGTGGATAACGGCGGCCACCGCCGACGCCTCGGCCGCCGACCGGCTCGGTTCGGTGGCGATCGCCCCGGTGGTCGAGGAGAGCGCCAAGGCGGCCGCCCTCCTGCTGGTGTTCGCCTTCCGCAGACGCCAGTTCACCGGCCCCGCCGACGGGTTCGTGGTGGCCGGGTTCACCGCCACCGGCTTCGCCTGCACCGAGAACGTCCTCTACCTCGGCAACGCCTTCGGCGAGGACGTCGAGAGCGGCGCGGCCCCGCTGGACTCGGTCACGGCCGCGACCTTCTTCGTGCGGATCGTGGTCTCGCCGTTCGCGCACCCGCTGTTCACGGTGCTCACCGGGCTCGGGTTCGGCGCCGCCGCCCTCGGGGCGGGCCGGGTGCGCCGGATCGGGCTGCCGCTGCTCGGGCTGCTGGCCGCGATGGGACTGCACGCGCTGTGGAACAGCTCGTCGCGTTTCGGGGAGTACGGGTTCTACGTCGTGTACGGCTGCGTGATGGTCCCGGTCTTCGCCCTGCTGCTGTGGCTGGCCGTGCGCATGAGGCGGCGCCGGCTGCGGGCCGTCGCCGGGGAGCTGGCGGTCTACGCGGCCGCGGGCTGGCTGCGCCCGGCGGAGGTGCCGGCGCTGGTGTCGATGCCGGCCCGGTCCCTGGCCCGCGCGCTGGCCCGGTCCACCGGCGGCCGGGCAGCGGGGCGGGCCGTCGCCCGGTACGAGGCGGACGCCGCGGCGCTGGCCCTGCTGCGGCACCGGGCCCGGCACGGCGGCCCGGCCGGAGTGCCGGATTTCGCCCGCCGGGAGCGGGAGTTGCTGCGCCGGCTGTGGCTGCGGAAGGCGACGGCGGGGCCCGCGCTGGCCCGGGCGGCGGTCCTGGAGGAGCTCCTTCCGCCCCGGCCGGTCCCCCTCGCGCCCCTGGAACCCCTGGAGCGGGTCTTCGTACCGCTCGTACCGCGCGCTAGACGTTCAGGCCCTTGGACTCCAGCCAGGCCAGGGGGTCCATCGTCGAACCGCCCCTGCGCACTTCCAGGTGGAGATGGGGTCCGGTGACGTTGCCGGTGGCGCCGACGCGGCCGATGGTGTCGCCGGCGCCGACCGAGCCGGAGGTCACGGACATCGAGGACAGGTGGCAGTACCAGATCTCCGTACCGTCCTCCAGCTCCAGCACGATCCGGTATCCGTACGCGCCCGACCAGCCGGCCGAGGTGATCTTCCCGGCGGCCACGGCCTTGGCGGGGGTGCCGGTCGGGGCGGCGAAGTCGAGGCCGGTGTGGTGGCCGGAGGACCACATGGAACCGGAGTCGCCGTAGTGCGAGGTGAGGGTGTAGGCGGAGGTGGGGAGGGAGTAGCTGCCGGAGGTCTTGGTGAGGCGCTCCTGCCCGGCCTTGGCGTCGGCGGCCTCCTTGGCCTCCTGCGCCTCCTTCGCCTCCTTGGCTTCCTTCGCGGCCTGCTCGGCGGCGAGGCGGACGCCCTCCGCCTCCTTCTCGGCGGCCTCGCGCTTGGCCTTGGCCTCGGCGGCGGCCGCCTCCTGCGCCTCCCGTTCGGCCTGCGCCCGGGTCCGGGCCTCGGCGGCGCTCTCCTGGGACTCGGCCTGCTGGAGGATGCGGCCCACCAGGGTGGCGCCCGCGTCGGCGTGCGCGCTCGCCTGCTGCGCCATGATCCCGGTCCGCCCGGCGGTGGCAGCAGTGTCCGCCGTGGTGCCTTCGGCCTGGGCGGGCCGTTGCCCGTCGGCTCCGCCGCCGCCCATCCCGAAGTCGGGCAACGAGGGCATGGAGATGGCGACTTGGGGCCGGTCCTGCGCGGTGGCGATGCCGCCGGCGCCGACGGCCGCGATGACTCCGACGCCGAGCACGGTGGAGCTGCGGGCAAGTCCCCCGCGCTGCTTGGCGACACGGTGCTTGCCGCGCGGCGGGCGGGCCGAGTCCTCGGTGGGGTTCCACTCACCCCAGGCGCCGGCTGTGGGCGCTTCCTGGAGCTCTATGCCGTCGTGGGCAGGCGAGTTGGAGGCCACCGGGCCACACTCCTCAGGGGGACACGCACGCGCACGGCGCCGTCTCTTGCGACGGCTGGGACGACCGCGCTGCGTTATCGAACGGTAATCTACGGAGGGGAGTGATTCCAAGCTGTTGCGATGGATGGGTGGCAGTAATCAGCCACGTACCGCGCAGCCTTGGCCACGACTAAAGCCGCTTAAGTGGATCAATTCGGGCAAAATACAGCCAAGATCCACATCTACCCGGCCACACGCACACCTTGACTGCCCGTCATAAACCTTTCTGAGCGCACTAATTCGCACACGCACCGTCACGGAGCGACCACGGGAACGGTACGCCGGCGCTCCGGCTCACCCTCCCCCGGCCGGCCCACCGCGAGCAGCGCCATGTCGTCCGTCGCCCCGCCGCCCGTGTGCCGGCGTACGTCGCTGCTGAGCGCGCCGAGCAGCTCGCCGGGGCCGGAGAAGACGCGGCCTCTCAGCCGGGCCGCCGGATCGTAGAAGACCCCCGCCGCGTCCCGCGCCTCGGTCAGCCCGTCCGTGAACAGGAGCAGGGTGGCCCCGGCGGGGAAGGGCCACTCCTCGGCGCGGTCGGGCCAGGTCACACCCAGGTCCCCCATGCCGAGCGGCAGCGCGGGCTCCGCCGGGGCGAGGACCGCCAGCCGCCCGTCGGCGTGCAGCAGCAGCGGCTCGGGATGGCCCCGGTTGACCAGGCGCAGCACCTGCGCGTCCGCCGGGATCTCGCCGAGGACGCAGGTGGTGAACCCTTCCACCGAGTCCAGACTGTCGCGCCGGGTGCCCTCGCGGGTCAGTGCCCGCTCCAGCCGCCGGGCCAGGCCCTCCAGGGTGGGTTCCGTCTCCGCCGCCTCCCGGAAGGCGCCGAGGACCACGGCCACGGCCTCCACCGCCCCCAGTCCCTTGCCCCGTACGTCCCCCACCGCGAGCCGCACTCCGTAGGGGGTGTCCTGGACGGCGTACAGGTCCCCGCCGATGAAGGCATCGGCCTGGGCGGCCTCGTACCGGGCGCGGACGTGCAGGCCGGCGATGCGCTCGGCGGGCTCGGGCAGGACGGCGCGCTGGGCGGCCTCGGCGATCCCGCGCGCCGAGGCGAGCCGCTCGCCGCTGCGCCGTACGACCCGGTTGGTCAGGATCGCGAGGCCGGAGACGGTCATGACGGTGACCAGCTCGGTCAGCGCCTCGACCTTCCAGGTGGTGCCGTTGAGGAAGTGCAGCAGGACGACGGCGAGCGAGGCGAGCACACCGGTGAGGACCGTCACGCGCAGGGAGGACAGCGGGGCGGCGATCAGCGGGGCCGCGGAGAAGAAGGGGGAGCCGGTGTAGCTGGGCGGCGTCAGCAGGTCGAAGGCCAGTCCGCCGGCGATCAGCACGGCCGGGAGGGCGCGGACCACCGTGCGGGCCGCGCCGTTGCCGGTGCCGCCCGGGTCCTCGTCGTCCTCCTGCTGCCGACCCAGCCCCACCACGTGCTCTCCTGCCCGGTCCCTCGCGCGGGTGCGGGCCGCCTCCGCATCGCTCCTCAAGGCTGGCGGCCGGGGGGCGGCACGGCGACCCGGCCGGGGCGATCGGGTGAGGGCCGGGGAGGGCGGGAGAACGACGAAGGCCCGGTTCCCAAGGGGAACCGGGCCTTCGTACTGAGTAGCGGGGACAGGATTTGAACCTGCGACCTCTGGGTTATGAGCCCAGCGAGCTACCGAGCTGCTCCACCCCGCGTCGGTAAACACAACTCTACGTCATCGCGGGGAGGGCTCGCGCCAATTAGCCTCCGCACCCCCTCTCGAACCGACGTATCCGCAGGTCAGAGCCGCAAGGGAGGCCGGAAAGCCGATTCGGGCCGGCCTGTGACCGCCGGGGGCAGACCTCGGCCCCGGGGCGCTGCGCGCGCTCCGCGTACGGGGCCGCACCGCGAAGGCCTCGCCGGTGAACCCGTACGCGAAGAGCGGGAGCGGGTGGCCGGCGGGCGCGGGGCCTCAGCGCAGGCCCAGCGACTCGTACGTGGCGTCCAGCTCGGCGACGTCGAGGCCCGCGGCCTCGCGGACGGGGCGGATGGCCCGGTAGATCTGGCTGATGTGCGCGATGTCGTGGCCGATGACCTTGCGGATCGTGACCTCCGTCGTTTCGTCGCCCTGCTCGCCGCGGCGGCCGGTGCGCCGCCGGTCCTCGGGCGAAGGGGCGGCGAGGAGGGCGACGTTGGAGGCGCGCAGGCGGGTCCAGGCGAGGAGTATCCGGCGGAACGGGAGCCGGGGCAGACGGGGTTGCCCTCGGTGGCCCCGAGGCGCCGGCGGAAGCCGTAGACGATGTCGATGTCGAAGAGGTGGCCGGAACGCGTCGCGGTCACCGGCGACTTCGAGGAGCGCGCGGACGGAGGCGGCCGGGTCCTCGCGTTGAACGGTCGCCGGGGCCGGTTCGGGGGTCTCGGCGGGGCCCTGTCCGGCTGGGCACGATGGCGGCACGCCGAACGAGAGGTCCGGCCACACCGCCTCCGCTCCAACTCCCCGTCCGTACCGGCGCCGCTGTTCGCTTCAAGGCCCCGGCCTTGTGCACCTCATGGGACGCGGAGGCGGCCGTCTCGGCACAAGTCCGGTAATGCCCCCGGCAGGCCACTGATACGGGGGCGCAGCGAGCCGTGAGAGGGCGGGGCGGCCGGATTCGAACCGGCGTCCTCGCGGTTTTGGAGACCGCGCGCGACGACCTCTGCGCTACGACCCCGCCGTGCGGGGATCATCGCAGAGCCGCCGCCGGAACGTCCAGAACGACGAAGCGCCCCGCCCGAGGGGTCGGGTGGGGCGCTTCGGAGCTGTAGGCCATGTCGGACTCGAACCGACAACCAACGGATTAAAAGTCCGCTGCTCTGCCAATTGAGCTAATGGCCCGTGCGTGCTCACCCCAGAGCATAGCCGGAGACCAACCGTCAGCCGATCGAGTATCGGCTGACCGGGTCCGTCGCGGGTCGCGAAACGCGGACAGGGCCCCCACGACGGTGTCGTGGGGGCCCTGTCAGTCAGTCAGATCAGCCGTTGCGCTTCCAGCGCGGCTTGTCGTCGCGGCGGCCGCCGAAGGAGCCGGTCGAGCCGGAGCCGGAGGGGCGGTCGTCGCGGCGGAAGCCACCGGACGGGCGGTCGCCACCGGAGCGGAAGCCACCGGACGGACGGTCGTCGCGGCGGAAGCCGCCACGGTCGCCACCGCGGTCGTCACGGTTGAAGCCACCCGACGGACGGTCGTCGCGGCGGAAGCCGCCACCACGGTTGTCGTCACGACGGTCGCCACCGGAGCGGAAGCCACCGGACGGACGGTCGTCGCGGCGGAAGCCGCCACGGTCGCCACCGCGGTCGTCACGGTTGAAGCCGCCCGAGGGACGGTCGTCGCGGCGGAAGCCACCGGACGGGCGGTCGCCACCGGAGCGGAAGCCACCGGACGGACGGTCGTCGCGGCGGAAGCCGCCACGGTCGCCACCGCGGTCGTCACGGTTGAAGCCACCCGACGGACGGTCGTCGCGGCGGAAGCCGCCACCACGGTTGTCGTCACGACGGTCGCCACCGGAACGGAAACCACCGGACGGACGGTCGTCACGGCGGAAGCCGCCACGGTCGCCACCGCGGTCACCGCGGTCACCGCGGTCGTCACGACGGTTGTCGCGGCGCTCGTAGTTGCCGCGGTCGTCGCGGGACTGGAACGACGGGCGCTCCTCGGCGACCGGCGCGGCCGCGACGGCAGCCGCGACCTCGGCCTCGGCGGCCACGGCCACCTCGGCGACAGCGGCCTCGGGGTCCTCGCCGCGCTCGCGGGCGGAGCGGGCGACCAGGCGGTCGGCCTCCTCGCGCAGTTCGGCGGCACGGCGCGTCAGGCGCTCCAGCTGCTTGGTGAGGTCGGCGACCTCACGCTCGGCCTGCTTGGCGGCGTTGTTCGCGGAGTCGGCCTGGACCTCGGTCAGCGAACGCGCGCCGGTGATCTCGGCGACCTCGGGGTCGAAGGCGCCGGCGCCCTGGACGATGTGGCGCGAGGCGTCGACGCCCGCGTCCTCCATCAGGCGGAAGATCTGGCGGCGCTGGTGCGGCAGGGCCAGGGAGACCACGACGCCCGACTTGCCGGCACGGGCGGTACGGCCCGAGCGGTGCAGGTAGTCCTTGTGGTCGCCGGCCGGGTCCACGTTCAGGACCAGGTCGATGCCGTCGACGTGGATGCCTCGGGCGGCGACGTCGGTGGCGACGAGCGCGTTGACGTAGCCGTCCTTGAAGTCGGCGAGGACGCGGGTACGGGCGCCCTGCGTCATGCCGCCGTGCAGCGCGTCGGCCTTCACGCCGGCCTCGACGAGCTGCTCGGCGATGCGGTCGGCGCCCAGCTGGGTGCGGACGAAGATGATGGTGCGGCCCTTGCGGGCGGCGATGGCGGCCGTGACCGGCGCCTTGTCCTTCGGCTTCACGACGAGGACGTGGTGCGTCATGGTCGTGACATTGCCCTGCGCGCTGTCGACCTCGTGCGTGACGGGGTTGGACAGGTAGCGCTTGACCAGGGTGCCGATCTCGTTCTCCATGGTGGCGGAGAAGAGCATGCGCTGGCCGCCGCCGGGGATCTGGTCGAGCAGCTCGGTGACCTCGGGCAGGAAGCCCAGGTCGGCCATCTGGTCGGCCTCGTCGAGGACGGCCACCTCGACGTTCTCCAGGGAGCAGGCGCCGCGGTTGATGATGTCGCGCAGACGGCCCGGGGTGGCGACGAGGACGTCGACGCCCCGCTCCAGGGCGTAGATCTGGTTGCCCATCGAGGTACCGCCGCAGACGACCTTCATCTTGAGGCCGAGCACGTCGCCGTACGGCTGGAGGGCGTCCGCGACCTGCATCGCGAGCTCACGCGTCGGCGTCAGGATGATCGCGCGGGGCTTCTTCTTCTCGGTGTGGCCACCGGCCAGGCGGGCCAGGGTGGGCAGACCGAAGGAGAGGGTCTTGCCGGAGCCGGTGCGGCCGCGGCCGAGGATGTCCTTGCCGGCCAGGGCGTCCGGGATGGTCGCGGCCTGGATCGGGAAGGGGGAGGTGACACCGTTCTGCGCGAGCTTGCGCACGACGCCCTCGGGCAGACCGAGGTCGCCGAAGGAGATGGTGGGCTCGGCGTCGGCGTCGTCCGCCTCGGCGTCGATGGACTGGTCGGTCGTCACGTCGGCCTCAAGGGCCTCGATGATCTCGTCCGCCTCAGCGGCCTCGATCGCCTCGGTGACCACAAGGGCCTCGACGGCGTCGACGATCTCGTTCGAGTCGTTCTCGGGCATGACGGCACGGTCAGAACTGGAAATGGACATGCGAAATGCGAAACCTTCCGGAGTCTCGGCACGCGCCCAAACTCCGTGAATCGCAAATCGACCGCCTCAATGCGGTCAGCCACGGCTAGGGAGAGTACGCGCCACACGGCGCTCTTCGGATTCGGCGCCGGGCAATGGGATCAAACGATCTATAACCATACGCACCCTCCCCGGGGTCTGGCAAGTCCGTCCCGGTAGATCCTCTCTGACCTGCGACGATGTCACCGATCCGGAAGATCCGACCCCACCCCCGGGGGCACCCTCGGGCGCTAGGAGGCAGTCGGACTGGGCTCCGGAGCCGGGGGCGTCTGGGGCGGCGGAGTGGGCGAAGTCACGGGCGGCTCCGGCGACGGCGACTGGACGGGCGGCGGCGGCGTGACGTGCGTCCCACCGGAACCACCGCTTCCGGATCCGCCCGAGGTCGGCTGCTGTCCGCCTTGGCCCCCGGGCCCGCCACCCGGTCCGGCCGACGGCGACGGGGCCCCGGGCCGGCCGGCGGGGGCACCCGGGCTGGGGGTGGCCCCGGTGGCGCCGGAGGCCTTGCCGTCCTCGGCCGGCCTTCCGTTCTCGCCCGTCGCGCCCGGCTTGGAGCCGTGGCCGGTGCCGCGCGCCCCCGCGCCCTTGCCGGAAGCGGAGCCCCCGGCCGCTTCCGCGGCCGCCTTGCGGTCCGCCTGCGAGGAGGGCCCGGGCTTCGCGCCGTCCTCACCGACGCTCATGCAGCCCGCCGACGCCGCGACCGCGAGCACGGCGGCGGCCAGCCGGAGGGGAGCGGACAACTGGCGCACGGGGCACCTCCTGGGTGTCCCCCGGCGGCAGCCGGGAGGGGCGGTCAGGGCCCGCGGTGAGCGGGTCAATGTGCCCAACTCCCTTTACCCCGTAAGAGACACGCCCTTGAGGACACCGCCTGTCCGCGCCACCCGGCCCCGCCCGTCCACGCCACCCGGCCCCACCCGGCCCGCGGTCCGCCCACCCGTCCCCCGCCCCGTCGGCGACGGCCCGGACCGGCTCACGCGAACAACTGCCGTGCCACCTGCGAGCCCAGCGTCACCGCGCCCAGCCCCGCCAGCACCGAGGCCGCCACGTTCGCCGCCGCCAGGAACCGCCGGCCGCGCTCGTACAGCCGCAGCGTCTCGTACGAGAACGTCGAGTACGTGCTCAGCGCCCCGCACAGCCCGGGCCCCAGCAGCAGGTTCAGCGACCGGGGCGCCGCGCCGGCCAGCGCCGCCCCGCTCAGCACTCCGAGCACCAGGCACGCGCCCACGTTCACCACGAAGGTCCCCCACGGGAACACCGCGTCGTGGCGCGCCTGCACCGCACGGTCCGTCAGATAGCGCAGCGGCGCCCCCACGACCGCGCCCGCCACCACCAACAGCCAGTTCACTCCCGCCCCCGCGGACCGCCCCGTACGGGAAGACCGGTCGCGAGCCGGGTCAACCCGGCCCCCGCCCCCACCGCGCCCAGCGCCGCGACCAGCGTGAGCCCGGCGTACGCCAGCGCGCGCCCCGCCTCCCCCGCGTCCAGCAGCCGGGAGAAGTCGGCGGCGTACGTGGAGAACGTGGTGAACCCGCCCAGCACGCCGACCCCGGCGAACGGCCGGACCAGCGGATGCGGCGCCGTCCGCCCGCCCTCGCTGATCAGCACCATCAGCACCCCGATCAGCGCGCAGCCGGCCACGTTCGTCCAGAAGGTCGTCCACGGGAAGGCCCCGGGCCCGGCGGCCGGCCACAGCAGCGAGGCCCCGTACCGCGCCGAGGCCCCGAGCGCACCGCCCGCCGCGATCGCCGCGAGCACCGGCCCGGGCCGTTCGGCGCGCTGCGCGGGCACGTGGAGGTCGACGTCCGGGTCGATGGCCTCGGCCGGAACGGCCGCCTCCGCCGCGCCGCCCGCACCCGGACCGCCGGCACCCGGACCATCCCCACCGCCGGGACCATCCCCACCGCCGGCACCCGGACCGTTCCCCGCCGGACCGGTCACCCGTACCCCAGCGCGTGCAGCCGCTCGTCGTCGATCCCGAAGTGATGGGCGATCTCGTGCACCACGGTGACCTCCGTCTCCGCGATCACGCTCTCCCGGTCCTCGCACATCCGCAACGTGGGGTTCCGGTAGATCGTGATCCGGTCCGGCAGCACCCCGGCGTACCACTCGCCGCGGTCCGTGAGCGGGGTCCCCTCGTACAGGCCGAGCAGCTCGGGATCGTCCGCCGGCGGTTCGTCCTCGACGAACACCGCCACGTTGTCCATCAGCCGCGTCAGCTCCGGCGGGATGCGGTCCAGGGCCTCTGCGACGAGCTCTTCGAACTCCTCGCGCGTCATCTCCAGCACCGGGCCATTGTCCCTCCGACGGGGGCGCCTTCCGCATGCGGGCGGGAAACCGTTTTGGCGATACCTCCCCGGATCCCATATGCTTCTCACGTCCCCGACGCGCTGAAGAAGTGCCCGGCGGGCCTTTAGCCCTCATCGTCTAGTGGCCCAGGACGCCGCCCTTTCAAGGCGGTAGCACGGGTTCGAATCCCGTTGGGGGTACGCATTACCGTGTGCAAGACTTGGTCTCGCACACTGCAAGGTCCTGTGGAGCAGTTGGTTAGCTCGCCACCCTGTCAAGGTGGAGGTCGCGGGTTCAAGTCCCGTCAGGATCGCTGAGGCCGGAAACGGTCTCGTGGCTGGGTAGCTCAGTTGGTACGAGCGATCGCCTGAAAAGCGATAGGTCGCCGGTTCGACCCCGGCCCCAGCCACCACAAGAAGGCCCCGTCCCCCGGACGGGGCCTTCTGCGTTACTCCCCCTCCCCCTCGGGACCGGGCGTACGGCGGCGCCACTGCGTCGCGCCGACCGCCGCCGCGCCCGCCGCCACCAGCCCGAGCAGCGCCCAGTCCGGAACCGCGTCCGCGAACGAACGGACCCACTGCTCCACCGCGTACGAATCGTCCACGTCGAGCAGGCCCGGCAGCGCGCTCGCCCCGTCGTACGCGAGGAACAGCGCGCCCAGGGCGATGAAGAACAGCCCGGACAGCAGCGAGGTGGTGTGCAGCTCGAACCGGCCCAGCCGGACGGCCCGCCCGCGCAGCCAGCGCCGCCGGCCCAGGTCGAGCCGCTCCCACAGCAGCGCCAGCAGGAACAGCGGTACGGCCATCCCCAGCGCGTACACCGCCAGCAGCAGCCCGCCGTAGACGGCACTGCCGCTGACCGCCGCCACCGTCAGGACGCTGCCGAGGATCGGGCCGGCGCAGAACCCGGCCAGCCCGTAGACGGCCCCCAACGCGTACACCGACAGGGCGGTGGTCGGCCGGATCCGCCCCGACAGCTCCGAGATCCGCTTCGAGGCGAAGCCCAGGCCCAGGATCTGCGCGAGCCCGAGCGCGATGATCAGCCAGCCGCCCGCCAGGACGAGGCCGTCCCTGTTGCCGTGGAAGAACCGTCCGGCGTACGAGCCCGCCGCGCCCAGCGGTACGAGGGTGCTCGCGAGGCCCGCGTAGAAGATCCCGGTCCGCGCGAGCAGCCGCGAGGCGGAGTCGATCGAGTACGCGAAGAACGCGGGCAGCAGCAGGGCGCTGCACGGGCTGAGCAGCGCGAGCAGCCCGCCCAGCAGCGCGGCCAGGTACCCGATGTCGCCGGCGCCGGTCACCGGGCGGCCCGGCCGTCGGCCTGCGGGCCGCCTTGGGCCCCGCCCTGGGTCCCGGCCTGGGCCTTGGCCCGAGCGATCGCCGCGGCGAAGGCGTCGAGCGGCTGGGCGCCCGCGATCGGCTGCCCGTTGACGAGGAAGGACGGGGTGGAGGTGACGCCGATGCGGTAGCCCTCCTCCTGGTCCTTCCTGAGGGCGGCCGCCGCGGCCTCGCCGGCCATGTCCCTCTCGAAGCGCTCCATGTCCGGGACGCCGGCCTCGCGGGCCAGCTCCAGCAGCCGCGCCCGGCCGAAGCCCTTCTCCTTGGCCCCGTCGGCGTACGCGGCCGCGTGGAACGGCGCGAAGCGGTCCTGCTGCCCGGCGGCCCAGGCGGCCTTGGCGGCGGTCTCGGAATCGGCACCGAAGATCGGGAAGTTGCGCCACTCGATGCGCAGCGTGCCGTCGTCCACGTACTTCTTCACCAGTTCGGGCTCGGTGTCGCGGGCGAACTTCCCGCAGTAGCCGCACTTGAAGTCGGAGTACTCGATCAGGACGACGGGGGCGTCCGCCCGGCCGAGGGCCAGCTTGTCCCCGGCCTCGCGGCGGGCGAGCTTCGCCAGCTCGGCGTGGACGTCGGAGCCCTTGGGCGCGGCCGCGGCAGCGGAGGAGGTCCGGTCGGGCAGGTCCTCGGGCGCGGTGGCCCGCCAGGACACGATCCCGAGGGTGACGGCGGCGACCGCGACCGCGGCGGAGATCAGCAGCCGCTTGCGCGCGGAGGCGGAGGAAGAAGAGGAGGAGGACGAAGGGGAGGAGGAACGGGAAGCGGAAGAAGGCATACGGGTGCTCCAGAGCTGCGGGTGGTGGATCGGACCGGCGGAAGGCCGGTCCTCTACACCCGCATCACGGACAGCTCCACGGGCCCCGGACCCGCCTGGTCCGGCCCCCGTACGAGCACCCGCGCGACCGGCGTCCGGTCCGCCCAGAGCTGCTCCGCCGCGGGCCGCCCCAGCGGGGCGTGCGCATGCTCCCCGGCCCCGCGCGGCGGCACCCCCGGAGCCTGCCCGTGATCCCGCGTCCCGGGGTCGCAGGAGGGGCCCTGTCCGGCGGAGGCCACGGCGAGCGCCACGGGAGCGTCCGCGACCGGAGCCGAACGCGGAGCCGGTGCCGGTGCCGGACCCGAAGCCGGACTCGGAATCGAACCGGCAATCGAACCGACAATCGGACCGGGAAGCGGAAGCGCCGCGGCGGGCGCCGCACAGCCGACCAGCACCGCGATCACGGCGCCGAGCAGGCACCGGACACCACGGAAGCGGTACACGGCGGGCCTCTCCCTCGGTCGGCAGGTCGGTTCAGACGATCTCGTCCCGAAATGGTACGGGGAGGGGGCACAAATGCGTTCGCCACCCGGCACCCGCGGGTGAGATCCTCGATCAGGTATGTCTACTTCCTTCGCCGCCCTGCAGACGCTCCTCGGGGAGATCTCCCTCCGTGACGCGCACCGCCTCGGCCGCCGCCTCGAAGGCGCCCGCCGCATCCGAAAGCCCGAGGCCAAGCAGGCCGTGCTCGACGAGATCGCCGCGGAGGCCGAGAAGGCCGCCGCGCGACTGGCCGGCCGTGCCTCGCGCATGCCGGAGGTCACGTATCCCGAGAACCTGCCCGTCAGCCAGAAGAAGGACGAGATCGCCGAGGCGATACGCGACCACCAGGTCGTGATCGTCGCCGGTGAGACCGGTTCCGGGAAGACCACGCAGATCCCCAAGATCTGCATGGAGCTGGGGCGCGGCGTCCGGGGCATGATCGGGCACACCCAGCCCCGCCGGATCGCCGCCCGCACCGTCGCGGAGCGGATCGCCGAGGAGCTGGACTCCGAGATCGGCCGGACGGTCGGCTGGAAGGTCCGGTTCACCGACCAGGTGGACCAGGACGCGACCTTCGTGAAGCTGATGACCGACGGCATCCTGCTCGCCGAGATCCAGACGGACCGCGAGCTGCGCGCGTACGACACGATCATCATCGACGAGGCCCACGAGCGCAGCCTCAACATCGACTTCCTGCTGGGCTACCTGTCCCAGCTGCTGCCCAAGCGCCCCGACCTCAAGGTCGTGATCACCTCCGCGACGATCGACCCGGAGCGCTTCTCCCGCCACTTCGGCGACGCCCCGATCGTCGAGGTCAGCGGTCGTACGTACCCGGTGGAGGTGCGTTACCGTCCCCTGCTCGAAGAGGACTCCGAGGAGAGCGACCGCGACCAGATCACCGCGATCTGCGAGGCCGTCGACGAGCTCCAGTCGGAGGGGCCCGGGGACGTCCTGGTCTTCCTCTCCGGCGAGCGCGAGATCCGCGACACGGCGGACGCCCTCAACAAGCGGAACCTCAGGTTCACCGAGGTCCTCCCCCTGTACGCCCGCCTCTCGCACGCCGAGCAGCACCGGGTGTTCCAGCAGCACACGGGCCGAAGGATCGTTCTCGCGACCAACGTCGCCGAGACCTCCCTCACCGTCCCCGGCATCAAGTACGTGATCGACCCGGGCACCGCCCGGATCTCCCGCTACAGCCACCGCACCAAGGTCCAGCGCCTGCCCATCGAGCGGATCTCCCAGGCCAGCGCCAACCAGCGCAAGGGCCGCTGCGGCCGCACCAGCGACGGCATCTGCATCCGGCTCTACTCCGAGGACGACTTCCTCTCCCGTCCCGAGTTCACGGACGCCGAGATCCTGCGCACCAACCTCGCCTCCGTCATCCTCCAGATGACCGCGGCCGGCCTCGGCGAGATCGAGAAGTTCCCCTTCATCGACCCGCCGGACCACCGCAACATCCGCGACGGCGTCCAGCTGCTCCAGGAGCTCGGCGCGCTCGACCCCGCGGAGAAGGACCCCAAGAAGCGGCTCACGCCGATGGGCCGCCAGCTGTCCCAGCTGCCCGTGGACCCGCGCCTGGCCCGCATGGTCGTCGAGGCCGACAAGAACAACTGCGTCCGCGAGGTCATGGTCATCGCGGCGGCCCTGTCGATCCAGGACCCGCGCGAGCGGCCCTCGGACAAGCAGACGCAGGCCGACCAGAACCACGCCCGCTTCAAGGACGAGACCAGCGACTTCCTCTCGTTCCTCAACATGTGGCGCTACGTCCGCGAGCAGCAGAAGGAGCGCGGCTCGTCCTCGTTCCGCCGGATGTGCAAGCAGGAGTACCTGAACTTCCTGCGGATCCGCGAGTGGCAGGACATCTACTCCCAGCTGCGCACGGTCGCCAAGGGCATGGGCATCCACGTCAACGAGGGCGACGCCCCCGAGACGAGCGTGCACATCTCGCTGCTGGCCGGCCTGCTCTCGCACATCGGCCTCAAGGACACCGACAAGAACGAGTACCTGGGGGCCCGGTCCGCCAAGTTCGCGATCTTCCCGGGCTCGGCGCTCTTCAAGAAGCAGCCGAAGTTCCTGATGTCGGCGGAGCTGGTGGAGACCTCGCGGCTGTGGGCCCGGGTCAACGCCAAGGTGGAGCCGGAGTGGGTCGAGCCGCTCGCCCAGCACCTGATCAAGCGCACGTACAGCGAACCGCACTGGGAGAAGGACCAGGCGGCCGTCATGGCGTACGAGAAGGTCACGCTGTACGGCGCGCCGATCGTCGCGCAGCGGAAGATCAACTACGGCCGCATCGACGCCGAGGTCTCGCGCGAGCTGTTCATCCGCAACGCGCTGGTCGAGGGCGACTGGCGCACGCACCACAAGTTCTACGCCGACAACCGCAAGCTGCTCACCGAGGTCGAGGAGCTGGAGAACCGGGCGCGGCGCCGCGACATCGTCGTGGACGACGAGACCCTCTTCGACTTCTACGACCAGCGGATCCCCGAGCACGTGGTCTCGGGGGCGCACTTCGACTCCTGGTGGAAGCACAAGAAGCGGGAGGAGCCGGAACTCCTCGACTTCGAGCGCGAGATGCTGCTGACGGAGAAGGCGGCCGGGGTCACCAAGGCCGACTACCCGGACTCCTGGCGCCAGGGGCAGCTCAAGTTCCGGGTGACCTACCAGTTCGAGCCGGGCGCGGACGCGGACGGCGTGACCGTCCACATCCCGCTCCAGGTACTGAACCAGGTCACCGACGAGGGCTTCGACTGGCAGATCCCGGGCCTGCGCGAGGAGGTCGTCACCGAGCTCATCCGGTCCCTGCCGAAGCCGATCCGCCGGCACTACGTACCGGCGCCGAACTTCGCGACGCGCTTCCTGGCCACGGCCGTACCCCTGCAGGAGCCGCTGCCGGTCACCCTGGCGCGCGAGCTCCAGCGGATGGTCGGGGTCCCGGTCTCGGCCGAGGACTTCGACCTCGGCCGGATCCCGGACCACCTGAAGATCACCTTCCGGATCGTCGACGAGCGCCGCAAGAACCTCGCCGAGGACAAGGACCTCGAAGCCCTGCGGCTGAAGCTGAAGCCGAAGGCCCGCCAGGCCCTCTCCAAGGCCGCCGCGGCCACCGCCGAGCGCGCGGGCGGGGAGTCGCTGGAGCGCACGGGGCTCACCGACTGGACGATCGGCACGCTCACCAAGGTCTTCGAGACCCGGCGGGCCGGACAGCCGGTGAAGGCGTACCCGGCGCTCGTGGACGAGGGCGCGGGCGTCTCCGTACGGCTCTTCGACACGGAGGCCGAGCAGCAGCAGGCGATGTGGCTCGGCACGCGGCGGCTGATCCTGCTGAACATCCCGGTGAACCCGGCGAAGTTCGCCTCGGACCACCTGACCAACCAGCAGAAGCTGGCCCTGCCCCGCAATCCGCACGGCTCCATCCAGGCGCTGTTCGACGACTGCGCGACCGCCGCGGCCGACAAGCTGATCGCCGACCACGGCGGCCCGGCCTGGGACGAGGCCGCCTTCCGCGCCCTCTACGAGGCCGTCCGCGCGGACCTCGTGGACACGACCGTGCGGACGGTGTCCCAGGTGCAGCAGGTCCTGGCCGCCTGGCAGGCCTGTGAGCGCCGCCTGAAGGCCACCAACAGCCTGGCCCTGGTGGCGAACGTGCAGGACGTCAGGACGCAGCTGGCGGCCCTCGTACCGCCCGGCTTCGTGACCCTGACGGGCCTGCGCCGGCTGGGGGACCTGATGCGCTACCTGGTGGCGGTGGACCGGCGGCTCCAGCAGATGCCGACGGGCGCCCAGCGCGACACCACGCGCATGCAGAAGGTGCACGAGATGCAGGACGAGTACGCGTGGCTGCTGGAGCAGCTTCCGAAGGGCCGGCCGGTGCCGTCCGCGGTCACCGACATCCGCTGGATGATCGAGGAACTCCGCGTCAGCTACTTCGCGCACGCGCTCGGGACCGCGTACCCGATCTCCGACAAGCGGATCGTGAAGGCGGTGGACGCCGCGGCCCCGGGGCCCGCCCGCTGATCCGGTTCGACTCCACCCCCTGAGCTGGGGTACAGTCTGATTCGCAGCCGCCCAGCGGCCGCAAATCAAGGACCTGTGGAGCAGTTGGTTAGCTCGCCACCCTGTCAAGGTGGAGGTCGCGGGTTCAAGTCCCGTCAGGTTCGCAAGAAGAGCAGGGCCCGCATCCCCCAGGGATGCGGGCCCTGTTGCGTATGCGCCGCCCACTCTGCGCGTGTGCCGCCGGACTGTGCGGCCCGTCAGCGGCGCCCCGCCCGGCTGGACGCCGCCCGCCGTCCGCCGCCCCGCCCGGACCCCACCGACGCGAATCCCCCGTCCGCATGAGGCACTCTGCGACGCACGTCCCCTTACGGGTGCATTGCGCGTCGCACAAGTGTCACTGCCTGTGACGGGAGTCACCACATGAGTTTTTGAGACTCGCACATTTATCGCACCCATACGCGTGCTCGATTTAATATGTGCAATGGCACCTATCGCGCCGGCCTCCCGCGTCCGCCCGATCCACCCTCCCCGGGCACAAAAAAAGATCGCGCTGGACCCGGCGGAGTCCAGCGCGATCTGACGACAAGGACCTGTTGGGGCAGGTCCAGGCGTTTGAAGCCTTTGGGTTTCATCGGATTGGGGGACCCGATTCACGCCCGGTAAAGCGGGGTGCTTGCGCGACCTCAGGCCTCGCTGCGCTGCTGCGGGATTCCCGCGAGCAGAGCGCGAACCTCGGCCTCGCGGTAACGGCGGTGTCCACCCAGGGTGCGGATGGACGTGAGCTTGCCAGCCTTGGCCCAGCGGGTGACCGTCTTCGGGTCCACGCGGAACATCGTGGCAACCTCAGCCGGGGTCAGCAGCGGCTCGGCATCAGGGGTGCGAGCGGTCATGAGCGGCCTCCTCGGGAGAACCGAACCATCTCGGTTCTTTCCTCTAAATTCTGCACCTTGGCCCGCGTTGCCCGAAATGGACATACGCGGGCCGAGTCGGTTATAGGACGAACGGCTTGTCCTCGGCACTACAACTACACCATCCGTCCAGCCTCGACGGCCAAACCGATGGAATTGCCCTCCGAGGTGTTCATCAGCGGCGGAAGCCGATGGACCGCCCCATAGCGGACAGTCACCCCACTGTGACGATCAGTCACAGAGCGATCAGGAGTCGTCAGGACCCCCCGTAGAGTGCAATGCCGAGCATTCCGCCCAAAGTTGGGCGGAAGGAACCCTCCCCGGACTCCTTGTCCTATTTTGGCACGAGGGTAGGGGAAGGGCGCAAGGGTGTAGATAGTGCGGTCCGTCACCCTTGAGTCAATGGCCCGTATCGGGACGTAGGTCCTGGAACTAAGGCCCGAATGTGTCCTGACCGCGAACGCCGGGGGTCGCTCCGGGGGTCAGTTCGCGAACAGCCTCTCCCTGACCTCCCGCCAGCGTTCCGCCAGTTCCGCGTACGTCCGCGCCGCCGCGTCCGCGTCCCCGGCCCCCAGCGCCGCGATCCCCGCCGCCACGTCCCGGGCCGACCGGTCGGTCCGCAGCCGGTCCGCCGGCAGCGCGTGCACCAGGCCCGCGTAGTCCAGCTCGACCATCGAGCGCGGGTGGAACTCCTCCAGCCAGCTGCCGACGTCCACCAGCCCCTCCGCGAGCCCTCCGTACCCCTCGGCGGCCCGCAGGATCCGCAGCGCCCGCGCGAGCCGGCGCCGGGCCTGCACCATCGGCGTCCGGTAGCGCAGCCGCTCGCCCGGCAGGTACTCCCGCTCGTCGTCGGCCACCAGCACGAACCAGCGCAGCGGCACCTGCCACACCCCGGTACGGATCCACGGGCGCGCGTCCGGGTTCCGCTCGCGCCAGCGCTCGTACTCCTCGGCCGCCCTGCGCCGCGCCCCCGGCGGGAGCGCCGCGTCCAGCACCGGGAGCGGGAACTGGTCGACGAGCTCCCGGAGCGCCAGCCAGCCGCGCAGCCTGGTCCGCCAGGGGCAGATCAGCAGCACCCCGTCCACTTCCGCCGTGAAGGCGTCCGCGCTCTCGTGCGCCGGCACCCCCACCACCGGGACCCGGACCAGATCGGAGAGGGAGCGACGCAGTTCGTCCTGGGCCGTCGCCGCCACGCCGCGCCGCGCGTACGAGGCCCAGTGCGTGCGCTCCGGCTCCGCGAAGGCCGCCAGGGGCTCGTAGACGCGCAGGTAGGAGGCGTACGGGACGGTCGGCGCCGAGCGCGCCGCGGGCAGCTTGGGGTCGGAGGATTCGCTCACGCTCTCGTACTCCCCCGCCCCGCCGGGAGCTACTCGCCGGGCGGGGCGGACCCCCGGAGCGGTCCGATCTCCGGACAGGACGCCTGCGCACGGCCCGCAGGTCTTACTCTGCTCCCAGCACGCCCTCCCCCACCCGCAGGGCGGGCGTCATTCCGCCGCATCTCTTCCATGGGAGTCACCACCGTGACCGAAATGACCGACGGCGTCCTGCACACCCTGTTCCGTTCGGAACAGGGCGGCCACGAGCAAGTCGTGCTGTGCCAGGACCGAGCCTCCGGCCTGAAAGCCGTCATCGCGATCCACTCCACCGCTCTGGGCCCGGCCCTCGGCGGTACGCGCTTCCACGCGTACGCCTCCGACGAGGAGGCCGTCCTCGACGCGCTGAACCTCTCGCGCGGCATGTCCTACAAGAACGCCCTCGCCGGTCTCGACCTCGGCGGCGGCAAGGCCGTCATCATCGGCGACCCCGACGTCCTGAAGTCCGAGGAACTGCTGCTGGCCTACGGCCGGTTCGTGGAGTCGCTCGGCGGCCGCTACGTGACGGCCTGCGACGTCGGCACCTACGTGGCGGACATGGACGTCGTGGCCCGCGAGACCCGCTGGGCGACCGGCCGCTCCCCCGAGAACGGCGGCGCCGGCGACTCCTCGGTCCTCACCGCCTTCGGCGTCTTCCAGGGCATGCGGGCCAGCGCCCAGCACCTGTGGGGCGACCCGACGCTGCGCGGCCGCAAGGTCGCCGTGGCCGGCGTCGGCAAGGTCGGCCACTACCTCGTCGAGCACCTCCTGGAGGACGGCGCCGAGGTCGTGATCACGGACGTGCGCGAGGAGTCGCTGCGCCGGGTCCTCGACAAGCACCCGCAGGTCACCGCGGTGGCGGACACCGACGCGCTGATCCGCACCGAGGGCCTGGACATCTACGCCCCCTGCGCGCTCGGCGGTGCGCTGAACGACGAGTCGGTACCGGCCCTGACGGCCAAGGTCGTGTGCGGCGCCGCGAACAACCAGCTCGCCCACCCGGGCGTGGAGAAGGACCTCGCGGACCGCGGGATCCTCTACGCGCCCGACTACGTGGTGAACGCGGGCGGGGTCATTCAGGTCGCGGACGAGCTCCGGGGCTTCGACTTCGACCGGTGCAAGGCGAAGGCCACGAAGATCTTCGACACCACGCTGGAAATCTTCGCTCGTGCGAAGGCGGACGGTATTCCGCCGGCCGCCGCCGCCGACCGGATCGCCGAGCAGCGCATGGCGGACGCCCGCGCCGCGAAGGCCGCGAAGGGCTCCGCCCCGGCCCTGTAGGACGCCTGGCGTGCGCCCGCCGGGGTTGCGGCGAGACGGAACTCACTGCACTTCGGCGGGTCGCTCGCCAGGAACGGGTTAAAATCGCAGCTGACCAGCGAGGACGGGGCGCCTCATTGGTCCTGCACCGGGGCACGTCATGCGGGCGGCGTACCGTATGGCCGCGGAAGCAGGTACCGTTAAACCCCTACGGACGGTCTCTCCACGGAGAGCCCGCTCCGAACCATGAACGCGTGTCAGACTCTGGGGCCGTCGAGCCCCGTCACCGAGGGGGTCGAGCCATGGGGCGCGGCCGGGCCAAGGCCAAGCAGACAAAGGTCGCCCGCCAGCTGAAGTACAACAGCGGCGGGACTGACCTCTCGCGTCTGGCCAATGAGCTGGGCGCATCGCCGACGGATCCGCTGCTGCCTGTCAGCGAGCCGGTCGAAGTCGATGACGATCTGGATGACGACGACGACCCGTACGCCAAGTACGCGGAGCTGTACAACAGCGATGACGACGACGAGGACGAAGAGTCCGGTCCGTCGGCACAGCGTCGCGGCGCTTGACGCTTTTTCGCGTCTGCACGAGAGCAACAAACACTGAAACCCGGTCCGGGGCCTCACCCCGGACCGGGTTTCAGTGTTGCCCCGGCGGCCTCAGCCGGCGTAGGAGCCGGTCAGGGTCGCGCCCTCGGTGCGGTCGCCGCGGTCCAGGATCTCTCCCGCGACCCAGGCGTCCACGCCCCGGTCGGCCAGCGCGGTCAGCGCCACCTCCACCGACTCCTGCGGGACCACGGCCATCATGCCGACGCCCATGTTCAGGGTCTTCTCCAGCTCCAGCTGCTCCACCTGACCGGCCTTGCCGACCAGGTCGAAGATCGCGCCGGGCGCCCAGGTCGAACGGTCGACCGTGGCGTGCAGGTGGTCCGGGATCACGCGGGCCAGGTTGGCGGCGAGCCCGCCGCCGGTGATGTGCGAGTAGGCGTGCACTTCGGCCGTACGGGTGAGAGCCATGCAGTCCAGCGAGTAGATCTTGGTGGGCTCCAGCAGCTCCTCGCCGAGGGTCCGGCCGAGCTCTTCCACGTGCTGGTCGAGCGACATGCCCGCGCGGTCGAAGAGGACGTGCCGGACGAGCGAGTACCCGTTCGAGTGAAGGCCGGACGACGCCATCGCGATGACGGCGTCACCCGTACGGATGCGATCCGCGCCGAGCAGGCGGTCGTACTCGACGACACCGGTGCCGGCGCCCGCCACGTCGAAGTCGTCCGGGCCCAGCAGACCCGGGTGCTCGGCGGTCTCGCCGCCCACCAGGGCGCAGCCGGCGAGGACGCAGCCCTCGGCGATGCCCTTGACGATCGCCGCGACACGCTCGGGGTGGACCTTGCCCACGCAGATGTAGTCCGTCATGAAGAGCGGCTCGGCGCCGCAGACGACGATGTCGTCCATGACCATCGCGACGAGGTCGTGGCCGATGGTGTCGTACACGCCCAGCTGGCGGGCGATGTCCACCTTCGTGCCCACGCCGTCGGTCGCGGAGGCCAGCAGCGGGCGCTCGTAGCGCTTGAGGGCGGAGGCGTCGAAGAGGCCGGCGAATCCGCCGAGGCCGCCGAGGACCTCGGGGCGCTGCGTCTTCTTCACCCACTCCTTCATCAGTTCGACCGCGCGGTCTCCGGCTTCGATGTCCACGCCCGCGGCTGCGTAGCTGGCACCGGTGGTCTTCTCTGTCATGACAGGGAGAGCTTTCGTGTCGTTACTGCGGGTGGTGCCGGGCCCTGGGAGAAGCACTCGTAAAGGCAGGGCCCGGCGCAGGTGGAGCCGGGGTCGCGGGTCGCGGCGCTACGGGCGCCGGAGCGCGTCGGCGGCGTCGGTGCCGCCGGCCAGCTCGCTCTCCAGGAGCTGCTTGCCCAGGAGCTGCGGGTCGGGCAGCTCCATGGGGTACTCGCCGTCGAAGCAGGCACGGCAGAGGTTGGGCTTCTGGATGGTCGTCGCCTCGATCATCGAGTCGAGCGAGATGTACGAGAGGGAGTCCGCGCCGAGGGACGTGGCGATCTCGTCGACCGTCATGCCGTTGGCGATCAGCTCGGCCCGGGTGGCGAAGTCGATGCCGAAGAAGCACGGCCACTTCACCGGCGGCGAGGAGATCCGGATGTGGACCTCGGCCGCGCCGGCCTCGCGGAGCATCTTGACCAGGGCGCGCTGGGTGTTGCCGCGGACGATCGAGTCGTCGACGACCACCAGGCGCTTGCCCCGGATGACTTCCTTGAGGGGGTTGAGCTTGAGGCGGATGCCCAGCTGGCGGATCGTCTGCGAGGGCTGGATGAAGGTCCGGCCCACGTAGGCGTTCTTGACCAGGCCGGAGCCGTACGGGATCCCGCTGGCCTCGGCGTAGCCGACGGCGGCGGGCGTGCCGGATTCCGGCGTCGCTATCACCAGGTCGGCGTCGACGGGGGCTTCCTTGGCCAGGCGCCGGCCCATCTCGACACGCGAGAGGTAGACGTTCCGGCCGGCGATGTCGGTGTCCGGGCGCGCCAGGTAGACGTACTCGAAGACACAGCCCTTGGGCTTCGCTTCCGCGAATCGAGAGGTGCGCAGCCCGTTCTCGTCGATCGCGATGAGCTCGCCCGGCTCGACCTCGCGGACGAAGCTGGCGCCGCAGATGTCGAGGGCGGCGGTCTCGCTCGCGACCACCCAGCCGCGCTCCAGGCGGCCGAGGACCAGCGGGCGGATGCCCTGCGGGTCACGGGCGGTGTAGAGGGTTCCCTCGTCCATGAACACCAGCGAGAAGGCGCCCTTGACCTTCGGGAGGACCTTGGTGGCCGACTCCTCGATCGTCAGGGGCTTGCCGTCGTCGTCCGTCTGGCCGGCCAGCAGGGCGGTGACCAGGTCGGTGTCGTTGGTGGCCGCCACCTGGGTGGCGCGGCCGTCCTGACGGGGGAGGTCGGCGACCATCTCGGCGAGCTCGGCGGTGTTCACCAGGTTGCCGTTGTGACCCAGGGCAATGGAGCCGTGGGCGGTCGCGCGGAAAGTGGGCTGCGCGTTCTCCCAGACGGAGGCTCCGGTGGTCGAGTAGCGGGCGTGACCGACCGCGATATGACCCTGGAGCGAGCCGAGAGAGGTTTCGTCGAAGACCTGGGAAACGAGGCCCATGTCCTTGAAGACGAGGATCTGGGAACCGTTGCTCACAGCGATTCCCGCGGACTCTTGTCCACGGTGCTGCAACGCATACAGTCCGAAGTAGGTGAGCTTGGCGACCTCTTCACCCGGAGCCCAGACACCGAAGACGCCGCAAGCGTCCTGGGGGCCCTTTTCGCCGGGGAGCAGGTCGTGGTTGAGTCGTCCATCACCACGAGGCACGCTCCCGAGTGTAGGCGAGATCGACCACTGGTCCGAATTGGGGATGGCCGGGAAATGTCACAGCACAGAGGGTGACAGCACGACTCCGTCTCGCTATTCGGAGCCTTTGTTGACATCTACGAAGGTGTTCGTACAGGCTCTCGCCTCATGCAGCCTCTCGGTGACCGTTCCGTCACCCTCGTCGAGCGCCGCCACGTAGACCTGGTCCGTGTCGCGAGCGCCATCTGTCGCTGTTCTGCGTAGCCACAACTCTCCCTCCCCTTTTTCCCTTTCGCTCCGCCGAGCCCCGCCCCGCCGTGCCGCGCGCCGTCCCGCGCCCGCCCGGGGCCGGGCCGCCGAGCCGTGCCTTGGAGTACCTGTGCCTTCGTACAACAGCAAGCTGTCCCGCCGGGCGTTCGGAGGGGCCGTCGGAGCCACCGCCGCGGCCGCCGCGGTGGGGCTCGGAGCCGGTCCGGCCGCCGCCTCCGACACCGCTCGGACCGAGCCCGCCGAGCGTCCGTTCCGTGCCGCCCGCGACCGGCGTTCGCGGCGCCCGAACATCCTCTTCATCCTCGGCGACGACCTGGGCTGGGCCGACCTGTCCTCGTACGGCTCCCCGCACATCAAGACCCCGAACCTGGACCGGCTGGCCCGCCAGGGGGTCCGCTTCACCGACGCCTACTCCGGCTCCGCCACCTGCTCCCCGACCCGGTTCAGCCTCTACACGGGCCGCTATCCGGGGCGTACCGAGGGCGGGCTCGCGGAGCCCATCGCCGACAAGAGCGCCGGCCTGGCGCCCACCCACCCGACGCTGGCCTCGCTGCTGCGCTCCTCCGGCTACGCGACCGCGCTGATCGGCAAGTGGCACTGCGGCTACCTGCCCGACTACAGCCCCACCAAGTCGGGCTGGGACGAGTTCTTCGGGAACTTCGGCGGGGCCCTGGAGTACTACTCCAAGCTGGGCCTGGGCGGGGAGTACGACCTCTACGAGGGCGACGCCGAGTACAAGGACCTGCGCTACTACACGCGGATCCTCACCGAGCGCGCGAGCGAATACGTCTCCCGCGACCACCACGGCAAGCCCTGGCTGCTGAACCTCAACTTCACCACCCCGCACTGGCCCTGGATCGCCGACGGGGACACGACGGAGAGCGCCGAGATCGAGCGGCGGATCAAGGCGGGCGACGCTCGGGCCCTGTGGCACCAGGACGGCGGCTCGATCGAGAAGTACAAGCAGATGGTCGAGGACCTCGACCGCTCGGTCGGCGAGGTCCTGAAGGCCCTGGCGCGCTCGGGCCAGGAGGAGGACACCCTGGTCTTCTTCTCCAGCGACAACGGCGGCGAGCGCTTCTCCCACAACTGGCCGCTCTCCGGCAACAAGGCCTCGCTCCAGGAGGGCGGGATCCGGGTGCCGAACATCGTGCGCTGGCCCGCCCGGATCGACGGCGGGCAGGTCAGCCGGGTCCCGGTGTTCACCCCGGACTGGACGGCGACCCTGCTCGAACTGGCCGGGACCCGCCCGGACCCCGCCCACCCGCTGGACGGGGTGAGCCTGGCCGGATACCTGCTGCGCGGCGAGAAGACCGCGGAGCGGGACCTGTTCTGGCGGGTGCGCGGGGAGCGGGCCCTGCGCCGCGGGAACTGGAAGTACTACCGCGGCAAGGGGGGCAGGGACCAGCTGTTCGACCTGGCCGGGGACATCCGCGAGCAGGCCGACAAGGCGGCTCTGGAGCCGGCCCGGCTGGCGCAGCTGCGTGCGGCCTGGGAGAAGGTGGACGCGGGGCTCCTCCCGTACCCGGGCTGACGGGAACCGGCGCCGGCCCGGGTCATTCCGCGGCCGAACCGGCCGTCGCGGTCAGGCCCGTACCGTCCGGGGCGGTGAGGGTGAGGCTCCCGCCCCTGACGCTCCAGGTGAGGGGGGAGGCGGCGAAAAGCCCGGTCAGCTTCCGTTCGAGCTCGCCGACCGGTCCCTCGCAGGCCATCCGGGTGCTGGTCAACGGACCGAAGGAGAGCGTGTGCCCGTCGACGGCGGCCTTGGCGCTGAACCGGTTGCAGCCGAGGCTGCCGCTCGCGGAGCCGTCGGCGGCGATCGTGAAGACCGCCTTGCCGGCCGCCCCGGCCGGTACGGAGGCCGCGCCCTGCCCGCCGGCCAGGGAGGTCACGGTCCACGCGGTGGTGGTGAGCGGGGCGTCCGGGGCGGGGGGTTCCGCGCTCAACACGATGGTGCTCCCGTCGGCGGTCTTCAGGGTGAGCGCGTTCGCCTGCCGGTCGACCGTCAGGCGGCCGGTGAACAGCTTCGCGAAGGCCGTCTCGAACTCCGTGTTCTCGCAGGCCATCGCGGTGGTGGAGCCGGGTTTCACGGTGATGGCGCCCGGGGACTCGTACGCGACCTGCGCGGTGAACCCGTTGCAGCCGTAGTTGCCGGTGGCCTGCTCGGACGCGGACGGCGGGAGGTGGACCTGGGCGACGGGCGGCGCCGTGAGGGTCTTCCCGCCCGTGGTCAGGCTCTGGACGAACCAGGTCCCGGCCGAGCCGTGGCCGGGGAGGGTGCCGCGCGGACCGCCGTCGGCGCAGGCGGTGGCGGCGGCCAGGGTCAGGAGGGCGACGAGGGCGGCGGGGAGGTGCCGTGGCGTACGCATGCCCCTGGGACGGATCCGGCCCGCGGGCGGTTCCCCTCGGCTCATGACGGGGGGGGCCGGGGGCGGTTCCCCTCGGTTCATGACGGGTCGGTTCTGCTCAGCTCATGACGGGGAGCAGCGCCGACAGGTCCGCCCGCTCGCCACTGGCCCTGACCCGCGCGTCCGCCACGGCCGAGGCCCAGTCCGTACGGCCGGTGGCCAGCCGGATCCAGGTCAGCGGGTCCGTCTCCACCACGTTCGGCGGGGTGCCGCGGGTGTGCCGGGGCCCCTCGATGCACTGGACCACCGCGAACGGCGGGATCCGTACCTCCACCGAGCCGCCCGGGGCCTTCAGGGCGAGGGCGTCCGCGAGCAGCCGGGTGCAGGCCGCCAGGGCCTGGCGCTCGATCGGGACGTCCAGGCCCGCCGCCCGGTTGAGGTCGTCCGTGTGCACCACGAGTTCCACGGTCCGGGTGACCAGGAAGTCCGCCAGGGTCATGTTCCCGACCCACAGGTCCAGCACCCGGCTGGCCGCGTTCGCGGCCAGCTCCTCACCCATGCGGGTGCCGGCGCGCTCGTACAGCTCGGACAGCGGGGCGCCCCCCAGGGTCTCCTTGGCCGCCTCGGCGATCTTCCCGGCCAGGGACGCCGTGGCGAAGGGCCATTCGACGGCGGTCAGTTCCGGCACGGCGGCCGGGGGCCGGGCCAGTCCGGCGGCCAGCGAGTCCGCGATCCACGCGATGTGGGCGGCGAGTTCGGCGACGCTCCACGCGCCGACCCCGCTGGGCCGCGCGAGCTGCTCGTCGCCCAATTCCCCCACGGCGGCGGCTACATGACCGAACTGCGCGATGACGGCCGCTCGGATCTTCGCGGCGTCGTAGGTACGCGCCCTCTTCTTGGCGGGTGGCATGGCCCGACCTTATCCGCCGGGGCCGACAACCGGCCGGGCGCGCAACACCGGACGGCGCCCGGCAACGCCCGAGCCCCCGCCCGCAAGACCAGGAGTCTCCGGACGGGGGCTCGTGAACGAGCGCGTGATCAGGCGAGGAGCGCCGGGATCGTCGCCTCGTGCGCGGTACGCAGCTCCGCGAGCGGGATCGTGAACTCGCCCTGGATCTCGATCTCCTCGCCGTCCACCACGCCGATGCGCGTGGCGGGCAGGCCCCGCGCGCCGCACATGTCGGTGAAGCGGAGCTCCTCGCTGCGCGGGACGGCCACGATGGCCCGGCCCGCCGACTCGGAGAACAGGAAGGTGAACGCGTCCAGGCCCTCGGGGACCACGATCCGCGCACCGTTGCCGCCGCGCAGGCAGGATTCGGTGAGCGCCTGGATCACGCCGCCGTCGGACAGGTCGTGCGCCGCGTCGACCATGCCGTCGCGGGACGCCGAGATCAGGATCTCGCCGAGCAGCTTCTCGCGGCCCAGGTCCACCTTGGGCGGCATGCCGCCGAGGTGGTCGTGGACGACCTGGGACCAGGCCGAGCCGCCGAACTCCTCGGCCGTGTCGCCCAGCAGGTACAGCAGCTGGCCGGCCTCCGCGAACGCCATCGGCGGCGGCGGTTGACGTCGTCGATCACACCGAGGACCGCCACGACCGGGGTCGGGTGGATCGCGATGTCACCGGTCTGGTTGTACAGCGAGACGTTGCCGCCGGTCACCGGGGTGCCCAGCTCCAGGCAGCCGTCCGCGAGACCGCGGGTGGCCTCGGCGAACTGCCACATGACGCCCGGGTCCTCCGGGGACCCGAAGTTGAGGCAGTCGGAGATGGCGAGCGGCTTGGCGCCGGTCGCGGCGACGTTGCGGTACGCCTCCGCCAGCGCGAGCTGGGCGCCCGTGTACGGGTCGAGCTTCGCGAAGCGGCCGTTGCCGTCGGTGGCCATGGCCACGCCGAGGTTGGACTCCTCGTCGATGCGGACCATGCCCGCGTCCTCGGGCTGCGAGAGCACCGTGTTGCCCTGGACGAAGCGGTCGTACTGGTCCGTGACCCAGGACTTCGAGGCCTGGTTCGGGGACGAGACCAGCGCCAGGACCTGCGCGCGCAGCTCCTCGGAGCTCTGCGGCCGGGGCAGCTTGCCCGCGTCGTCGGCCTGGAGGGCGTCCTGCCACTCGGGGCGCGCGTACGGGCGGTGGTACACCGGGCCCTCGTGGGCGACGGTGCCCGGCGGCACGTCCACGATCTGCTCGCCGTGCCAGAAGATCTCCAGGCGCTCGCCGTCGGTCACCTCACCGATGACGGTGGCGATGACGTCCCACTTCTCGCAGATCTCCATGAAGCGGTCCACGTACTGCGGCTCGACGATCGCGCACATGCGCTCCTGCGACTCGCTCATGAGGATTTCCTCGGGCGAGAGCGTCGCGTCGCGCAGCGGGACGGTGTCGAGCTCGACGCGCATGCCGCCGGAGCCGGCGGAGGCCAGCTCGGAGGTGGCGCAGGAGAGCCCGGCGCCGCCGAGGTCCTGGATGCCCGCGACCAGCTTCTCCTTGAAGATCTCCAGGGTGCACTCGATGAGGAGCTTCTCCTGGAAGGGGTCGCCGACCTGGACGGCGGGGCGCTTCTTGGGCTTGCCCGTGCCATCGGCACTGTCAGACGCAGCGTCGAAGGTCTCGGACGCGAGGACCGAGACGCCGCCGATGCCGTCGCCGCCCGTGCGGGCGCCGTAGAGGATGACCTTGTTGCCGGGGCCCGAGGCCTTGGCGAGGTGGATGTCCTCGTGCTTCATCACGCCGATGCAGCCGGCGTTGACCAGCGGGTTGCCCTGGTAGCAGGCGTCGAAGACGACCTCGCCGCCGATGTTCGGCAGGCCCAGGCAGTTGCCGTAGCCGCCGATGCCCGCGACCACGCCCGGCAGGACGCGCTTGGTGTCGGGGTGGTCGGCCGCGCCGAAGCGCAGCGGGTCGACGACCGCGACCGGGCGGGCGCCCATGGCGAGGATGTCGCGGACGATGCCGCCGACGCCGGTGGCCGCGCCCTGGTAGGGCTCGATGTACGAGGGGTGGTTGTGCGACTCGACCTTGAAGGTGACCGCGTACCCCTGGCCGACGTCGACGACGCCGGCGTTCTCGCCGATGCCGACGAGCATGGCGTCGTTCTCGGGGACCTTCTCGCCGAACTGCTTCAGGTGGACCTTGCTGCTCTTGTACGAGCAGTGCTCGGACCACATGACCGAGTACATGGCGAGCTCGGCGCCGGTGGGGCGGCGGCCGAGGATCTCCCGGATCCGGGCGTACTCGTCCTCCTTGAGGCCGAGCTCCTTCCAGGGCTGGGAGGCGTCCGGGGTCTCGGTGGCGTTCTTGACGGTGTCGAGGCTCATGCGGAGACCAGCTTCTTCAGGACCGAGGTGAAGAACGGGAGGCCGTCGGTGCGGCCCGTCCCGATCAGCGGCTCGACCGCGTGCTCGGGGTGCGGCATGAGGCCGACCACGTTGCCCGCGGCGTTGGTGATGCCGGCGATGTCGCGCAGCGAACCGTTCGGGTTCACGTCGACGTACCGGAAGGCCACGCGGCCCTCGGCTTCGAGCTCGTCGAGGACGCGCTCGTCGGCGACGTACCGGCCGTCCATGTTCTTGAGCGGTACGGAGATCTCCTGGCCGGCGGCGTAGTCGCCGGTCCACGCGGTCTCCGCGTTCTCCACCCGCAGCTTCTGGTCGCGGCAGATGAAGTGCAGGTGGTTGTTCCGGAGCATCGCCCCCGGCAGCAGGTGGGCCTCGGTGAGGACCTGGAAGCCGTTGCAGATGCCGAGGACGGGCATCCCGGCCTTGGCCTGCTCGATGATGGTCTCCATCACCGGCGAGAACCGGGAGATGGCTCCGGCGCGCAGGTAGTCCCCGTAGGAGAAGCCGCCCGCGAGGACGACCGCGTCGACCTGGTGCAGGTCCTTGTCGCGGTGCCACAGCGAGACGGGCTCGGCTCCCGCGAGGCGCACGGCGCGCAGCGAGTCACGGTCGTCGAGCGTTCCGGGGAACGTGACGACTCCGATGCGAGTGGTCACCCTCAGGCCTCGACCTTCACGGTGAAGTCTTCGATGACGGTGTTGGCGAGGAACGTTTCGGCCATCTTGTGGATGCGGTCGAGGGCGGCCTGGTCGACCGGTCCCTCCACTTCCAGCTCGAAGCGCTTCCCCTGGCGGACGTCGGCGATGCCCTCGAAGCCCAGGCGCGGTAGTGCACGCTGCACCGCCTGGCCCTGGGGGTCGAGGATCTCCGGCTTGAGCATGACGTCGACTACGACGCGTGCCACTGGCACTCCCGATGAGGTGGTTGGTGCAAAGGCGGTTCCATCAGCGTACCCGGCCGAAATTTCTACGCGGGTAGATATCCTCCGGGGACAACCGGCGCCCCGTTTCGCTTCACCAACGCTTCGCAAAATCCACCGGAAAACCACGCACCCGGCATTGCGGCGGGACACGCGGAGACAATTAACTGGGCTTCGCAATGCAATGGGAATCGCGGTACAAAGGATTCCACCGGAAGAGCGGCATTTTTCACCGCACGATCCGGGGCGGAATCATGCATTGCTCCGAAACATCCACACAGGCGACATCACCGCACGTCCCACGGGTGGGCGGCGTCGCGCGAAGGGACCGATATCCGTGGCGCAGCGCGTAGTAGTCACGATCTCCGACGACATCGACGGCGGGGAAGCGGCGGAGACGGTCACGTTCGGCCTGGACGGTAAGTCGTACGAGATCGACCTCAATCTGGCCAACGCAAAGAAACTGCGGAAGAGCCTCGCGCCCTTCGTGGCCGCCGGACGCCGGCAGGCGCGTTCCGGGAAGACGTACAAGCACACCTCCCTGGCCCCCGACCCGGCGGTCGTCCGCGCCTGGGCCCGGTCCAACGACCTCGACGTGCCGCCGCGCGGCCGCATCCCCAAGCGCGTGTACGCGGCGTACAACGAGGCCCACTGAGGTCTGCGCGGTCTCTGCGGGGCGGCCGGGCCGGGGGCCTGCGGGGCCCGGCCCGGCGCCGACGGAGGTCCGCTAACGGGGCCCGGCGGGAGCCGATTTGCCATCCACCCCCTCCGGTCCGCTAGTGTGTGGATCACGCCGAGGGGCGAGGCCGCAGGTCAAAGCCCCGAAGGTCGTGCGGGTGTAGTTCAGTAGCAGAACATCCCCCTTCCAGGGGGAAGGCGCAGTGTGCGATCCCTGTCACCCGCTCTGCAACGCTTTACCGACCACTCCGGTGGATCGGGTAGAGTGATGCACGCATCGCGACGGCATTCATGCCGGAGCAAGCATGCGGACGTAGCTCAGTTGGTAGAGCACCACCTTGCCAAGGTGGATGTCGCGCGTTCGAGTCGCGTCGTCCGCTCAGCGTGCAAAGGCCCTGATCATTGATCAGGGCCTTTGTCGTATGTGTTCAACCATCGGGGGGCCGGGGGCATGTCGAAACTGACGGGGTGGTGGAAGAACCGCAGCAGTGCGGCGAAGGTCGAGCTCTACACCCGCTGGTCGTTCCACTTCTTCGTGCTCCTCGAATCCTGCGCGGTGTTCTTCGGCCTCGTCCCCCAGGGCCCCGATCTCGTCACCGGCGCCCTGCTCCTGCCCCTGTGCGCACAGATCGCGCTGTGCGGAGTCGTGTCCTCCAAGGCGCTGGACTGGGTGCTCGGCCGGCGCGAGCGCCCCGTACGGCTCGCGGCGGCCCTCCTCGCGCTGACCGCCGTCCTGTCGGTCGCCGTCCTGGTCCTGCGCTCGTTCGGCGCCGTCTCCCACGCGGGCGTCGCCCCCACCCTCGCGGTCAACACGGTCGCGTTCGCCGCCGGTTCCCTGACGCTGGTCCTGACCCGGGTGCGGCACATGCTGTGCGTGGCCCCGGCCGCGGGGGCCGCTGCGGCGGCCGTGGCGCTGGCGGTGGGCCACCCCGCCGGGGAGGCGGCCGGCTACGGGGTCGGCGTCCTCCTCACCTGCGGCCTGCTGGTCCTGGCCTGCGGATTCTCCGCCTGGCTGCTGAAGACGGTGTACGAGCTGGACCGGGCCAGGGAACTCCAGGCCCAGCTCGCCGTGGCCGAGGAGCGGCTGCGCTTCGGGCGGGACCTGCACGACGTGATGGGCCGCAACCTGGCGGTGATCGCGCTCAAGAGCGAGCTGGCCGTCCAGCTGGCCCGGCGCGAACGCCCGGAGGCCGTGGACCAGATGATCGAGGTCCAGCGGATCGCCCGCGAGTCGCAGCGCGAGGTGCGGGACGTCGTACGCGGCTACCGGGAGGCGGATCTCACCGTGGAACTGGAGGGCGCCCGCGGGGTGCTCAGCGCGGCCGGGATGGACTGCCGCGTCGAGGTGCGGGCCGGCCGGGCGCTGCGGCCCGAAGTGCAGTCGGCGCTGGGCTGGGTGGTCCGGGAGGCGACCACCAACGTGCTGCGGCACGGGGACGCCCGCAGCTGTGTGATCAGCCTCACGGCGCCCGAGTCGGGCGCGCTGACCCTGGTGGTGGAGAACGACGGGGCCCCCGAGGTGCTGGCCGGACCGCCGGGCTCGGGCCTCGCGGGCCTGCGGGAGCGGCTCGCGGCCCTGGACGGCGCCTTGGAGGCCGGCCCGGTCGGTGACGGCCGGTTCCGGCTGACGGCCCGGATCCCGGGCGGGCAAGGGCGAGGACCGGAGGCACGGGCATGACCCCCGTACGCGTACTGCTGGCCGACGACGAGCACCTGATCCGCGGCGCGCTCGCCGCACTGCTGGCCCTGGAGGACGATCTGCTCGTCGTCGCGGAGGCGGCCTCGGGACCGGAGGCCCTCGCGATGGCGCGCGCCCACCGGCCGGACGTGGCGGTGCTGGACCTGCAGATGCCGGGGGCGGACGGTGTGAGCGTCGCCACAGCGCTGCGGGCCGAACTCCCCGGCTGCCAGACCATGATCGTGACGAGCCACGGGCGTCCCGGGCACCTGAAGCGGGCCCTGGCCGCGGGGGTGCGGGCCTTCGCGCCGAAGACGGTGTCGGCGCAGCGGCTGGCCGAGCTGATCCGCACCGTGCACGCCGGAGGGCGTTATGTGGACCCGGAGTTGGCGGCCGACGCGATCAGCGCGGGGGACTCCCCGCTGACCGCGCGCGAGGCCGAGGTGCTGGAACTCGCGGGGGACGGGGCGCCGATCGCGGAGATCGCCGAGCGGGCCTCGCTTTCGCCGGGGACGGTACGGAACTACCTGTCCTCGGCGGCGAACAAGCTGGGCGCAGAGAACCGTCACACGGCAGTGCGTCTCGCACGCGAGCGAGGTTGGGTATAGTGGTTCTCGCGCTACGGCGCACCTGCGGACATAGCTCAGTTGGTAGAGCACCACCTTGCCAAGGTGGATGTCGCGCGTTCGAGTCGCGTTGTCCGCTCCATCGAAGAAGCCCCCGGTCCTGTGACCGGGGGCTTCTTCGTGTCCCGGGCCGCGTCCGGGGCGGGACCAGGGGCCCGGGTGGGACCGCCGCGGCCCGGGCCGCCGTTTCCGGGGACGCCGTTTCCGGGGACGCCGTTTGCCGCCGTGTCCCGGGCCCGCGGGTCGGGGCCCGGGACGACGGCGTCAGGTCCAGGCGAGGCCGGTGAGCCGCTCGTACGCCTCGATGTACTTGGCGCTGGTCTGCTCGACGACCTCCTGCGGAAGGGCCGGCGGCGGGAGTTCGCCCCTGCGGTCCCAGCCGGAGGCGGGGGAGGTGAGCCAGTCGCGGACGAACTGCTTGTCGTAGGAGGGCTGGGCGCGGCCCGGCTCCCACTGGTCGGCCGGCCAGAAGCGGGAGGAGTCCGGGGTCAGCACCTCGTCGCCGGCGACGAGCGTGCCGTCCCCGTCGAAGCCGAACTCGAACTTGGTGTCCGCCAGGATGATCCCGCGCTCGCGGGCGATGTCCCGGGCCCGGCCGTACACGGCCAGGGTGGTCTGGCGCAGCAGCGCCGCCGTCTCGGCGCCGGTGGTGCGCGCCACCTCCTCGTACGAGACGTTCTCGTCGTGCTCGCCGACGGCGGCCTTGGCGGCCGGGGTGAAGATCGGGGCGGGCAGCTCGGAGCCGTCCACGAGCCCCTCGGGGAGGGCGAGCCCGCAGACCGTACGGGTCTTCTCGTACTCGGCGAGGCCGGAGCCGGTGAGGTAGCCGCGGGCCACGCACTCGACCGGGACCATGTCGAGGCTCTTGCAGACCAGCGTGCGGCCGGCCCAGTCGGCGGGCGCGCCCGCAGGCAGGTCCGTGCCGATCACGTGGTTCGGGACGAGGTCCCGCAGCTGGTCGAACCACCAGAGGGAGAGCTGGGTCAGGACGCGGCCCTTGTCCGGGATCTCGGTGGGGAGCACCCAGTCGTAGGCGGACATGCGGTCGCTGGCGACCATGACGAGGTTGCCGTCGCCGTCGCTGTAGAGGTCGCGCACCTTGCCGGTGTGGAGGTGGACGAGGCCGGGCACCTGAACCGGCTCGGGCTTTTCGACGAATCCGGACACGGGGTCTCCCTGTGGTTCTGTACGAGCGCAGCCCCATTCTCCCGCACGGGGGCCCGTGCCCGGCCACAGGGGTGCCCGGCCGCTCCCGCGTCGGGCCCCCGTCCGGCCCTGCGGTAACGGGCCCGGCCGTGACGGGCCCGGCCGTGACGGGCCCGGCCCGGTCGAGCCCTGCCCTGCCCCGGTCCCCGGCTCAGTCCCGCTTGCAGATCCGGTCGAGGAGGTTCGAGGTGGCCCGCTGGACCCGCTCGTCGATGTGGCCGGGGCGGTCCAGTGCGGGGGACCAGGCGAAGGTGCCCGACGCGAAGACCAGCGCACCGCTCGGGGCCCGGTACAGGGAGGTCTCCTGGTGGCGCTTGGCGCCCTCGCCGTCCCGGTACGGGGAGTGCGCGAGCAGGATCCGGTCCTGGTGCTCGGGGAGCTGGGTGCGCGGGAAGTACCGGTCGGCCTCGCCGGCGACCAGGCCGGGGAGCTCGTCGTTCTCGGCGGCGCCGGTGGACTCCCAGAGCCAGTGCGTGGCATTGCGCACGATCAGGGGCGCGGGCTCGGGGACCCGCCCCGCGTACTGGATGCCGAGCAGCTGCTGCTCCGGGCGGTCGACCTCGCGCCAGAGGCTGGGGCGGCCGGGGCCGCGGCGTTTTCGGCAGGTGAGGAGCCGGTCGTCGACCCCGGAGGGGGAGGGGCCCAGCTCGACCTGCCAGTACATGGTGTTGGCGGAGAGGAAGACGAGCGAGGTGCCGTGGTCGCGGGCGCGCTCGACGGTGCGGCGCATGGGAGCCGACCAGTACTCGTCGTGGCCGGGGAAGACCAGGCCGCGGTAGCGGGTGGGGTCGACGCGGCCCGCGTGCAGATCGCGGGTGTCGGCGTAGGCGATGTCGTAGCCGTAGCGCTCGGCCCAGCGGACGAAGTCGTAGGCGTGGCCCACGTGCAGGGGCAGCCCGGCGCCGGCGTAGGGCCGGTCGAAGGAGACCGTGGTGGCCGCGTCCCGCTCGCCGAGCAGCCGGCCCTCCTCGTCCCAGGCGTGGTAGAGGCTCGCGCCGGTCCGGCCGTCCTCGGGGTAGAGGTTGTAGGCCTGCCAGGTGATGTCGGGCAGCAGGAGGAGGAGATCGGCGGGGTGGTCGTCGCGGACGGTGAAGGGGATGTGCGACCGGTACCCGTCGGCGGTGGTGAGGACGGCGACGTACGCGCCGACGCTCCAGTAGGAGGGGACCTGGAGCCGCCAGGAGAGCCACCAGTGGTGGCAGGAGACGGTGCGGTCGGCGGTCAGCGGGGCCGGCTGGACGATGCCCGAGAGCCGGGGGCTGGTGGTGATCTTGGAGGCGCCGTCGCCGCCGTAGTGGCCGATGCGGTAGACGTCGACGGAGAACTGCTGGGGCGGGTCCACGGTGATGTGGAAGTCGATGGCCTCGCCGGGGGCGACGGCTCCGGTGGAGGCGAAGCCCTTGATCTGCCGGTGCACGTCGTCGGCGGTGCGCGGGCCGCCGTTGCCGCGGGCGCGGGGGATCCGGCCGGGGGCGAGCTCGGGGTCGGCGAGCGCCGGGTCCACGTACCAGGGCACGACGTGGCCGGTGTCGTCGAAGTAGAGCTCGCTGCCCCGGAACCACGGCAGCGGGCCCTGGCCGAAGGGGTCGTTCACCGCGTGCGCGAGCGCACCTGATTCCCACCGCCGGATCTGGTCCGCACCACTCATGTCGCTCCCCTCCCTCACTCCCCCGAACGGACTCTGAACACGCCGTCACGGCTCGGTTTCCGGACATCGAACCGCTACCGGTCCCAGCACATCACATAACGCACTCATTCCGTCACCGTTCGCCACATCCGGAGTCGTGGAGTGCCGCGTCCGCCCGGCCCGGGTCGGCCGGGATTGGGGGGCGTGCCGCCGCGGGCGGAACGGTCAGACCAGCCGGACCGGCTTCTCCGGGCGTACGCCGATCTCGGCGAGCCAGTCGCGCAGGGGCTCCGGGTCCCCGTCCTCCACCAGGCTCAGCACCCGGGGGGCGAGGTCCGCGCGCCGTACGCCGTCGACCAGGAGGACCGGGCCGTCGAGCCAGTCCAGCCCCGGCGCGGCGTCGGCCGAGTCGACGGCGGCGGCGCACACCATAGCCGTCACGTGGTCGGCGAGGAGGTCCCGCCCGCTGCGGGGCGGCTGGAGGGGGAACAGCGGCACCGCGTCCGCCCCGCGCGCCACCGGGGCGCCCGCACCGCTCCCGGCCGCACCCGTGCAGCGCTCTTCCCGGGCCAGGTCGCCACTGAGCCGGCCGGCCAGCGCCTCGCCGGCCGCGCCCTCTCCGGCGGCGTCCGTGAGATAGCCCAGTACCCGGTCCAGCGTCGGGCCCGGGCCGGGGGGCACGGCGAGGGCGTCCAGCGCCTCGTGCAGCCGGGTCGCCTCCGCACGCCATTTGCGGTCGACGACCTCCTCCGGATAGGCGGCCCACTCCACCGGCGACCAGTCCGGTCCGGCCTTGGCCGGACCGCCGTGGAACAGCCGGGCGGCCAGCAGCGAAGCCGCTTCGTCGATCACCCCGGGCCGCTCCAGCAGGTCACAGGCGGGCCGCTCGCCGAGCCGGGAGGTGTAGCCCTCGGCCAGCCGGTCCCGCCGGGACAGCTCGGTCAGCGCGGAGACCACCCCGGCGTCGAGGTGCGCCGGCCAGCGGCCCATCCGCCAGGCGGGCAGGGCGACCCTGGTCAGCAGCCGGTCCCAGCCCGCGTAGGCGAGGCCGACCTGCTCCTGGGCGACGATGCGCAGCCCGTAGTCCACACCCTGTGCGCGGTCCGAGGCCGCGGCCGCGACCCCGCGCTCCATCTCGGCCGCGTCCACCTGGCACAACCTCAGCAGCAGCCGGGCCGGGCGCCCGATCCAGCCGAGGCCGGGCCGGCTGCCCACGTCCACCGCGGCGTCGAGCCCGCGCACGAAGTTCCGGGCGTCGGCTATGTCCGGATGCGCGGAGGGACCCGTACCGGCGACGACCGGCGCCAGGACCGCCCGCAGTTCGGCGACCCGCATCCACCACAGGAACGGCGAGCCGATCACCAGCACGGGGGCCGCGCCCGGCTCCACCTCGCGCCCGCCCGATATGCCGGCGCGCCGGTGGGCCGCATGCGTACGGTCCTCCAGCCAGCTGTCGCAGTCCGGCGTCAGGGCTATCGCCGAGGGCGCAGGCACGTCCATCCGGTCGGCCAGATCCCGCACCATCCGGTACAGGTCGGGCGCGGCGGACTCCGGCAGCGGCACCGTCGGCGTCACGGCCGGGCTCGCCCGCAGCACCACCGCGGCGAACACCCCGCCGACGAGCAGCACCAGGGCGGCGACCACGCACACGGCGACCGTCACCGCGGGCCAGGGGTCACCGGCCAGCCGGCCCGTCAGCCGGGCACTCACCAGCACCACCGCGAGGGCGGCGGGCAGCACCCCGAGGGCCAGCGCCCGGCTGCGCACCCGCAGCACGGCCAGGGCCCGGGAACGCGCGGACGGCGCGCCCCCTTCCACGATCGAACCCGTTCCGGACACGGCCGGACCTCACCCCCTCTGCCCTGCGGCGGTTTTGCTCACTCCCCCACTGTGACACCCCCCACTGACATCGCAATGCCGGTGGGCC
>NZ_LFML01000051.1 GCF_001044425.1 Streptomyces roseus | reverse complement strand
CCCGGACACCAGCCCGGCGATCCCGGCCTGGCCGGGGCGATCCGGGCCTGGGCCGCCGTCGCCCGCTGCTCGGCCCGGGAGCGGCTGACGGTCGCCGAGTACGCGCTGGCGGCCGTCGAGGGCCGCCACGCCGCCGCCCGGCGGGCCGCCGAGGAGGAGCGGGAACTCGACCGCCTCCAGCGCCGCCACGCCGAGACGGCGCGCCGCACCGCCCTGCTCGCCGAGGCGGAGCCCGAGCGGGAACGGGTCCGCGCCCTGCTGGACCGGGCCCGGCGCGGCGCCCTGGTGGCCCCCGCCCTGGAACTGCGCGGAGCCGCGTCGGCCGCCCACCTGTCCGCCGCCCACGCGGAGACCGCGGCCCGCTCGGCGCTCCCGCACACCCTCGCCGAGGCGGGCCCCGAACAGCTCTCCGCCGTCGAGCAGCGGCTGCGCGAGGACCTCGGCGCGCTCGGCGCCGCCCAGCGGTCCGAGCAGCGCAGCGCCGAGATCGGCCGCGAGCGGGCCACCCTGGAGCGGGAGGCGCGCGACGCCGAGGAGCAGCTGCGGGACTCCGCCGACTGGCTCGCCCGCTGGGAGGCCACCCGGACCGCCCTGGTCGAGCGGGTGGACTGCGCCCAGCAGGCCGCGACCCTGGCCGAGCAGCTCGCGGGACGGCTGGAGCCGGCCCGGCTGCACCTGAACGCGGCCCGGCGCCGCGACGCCCTGGACGCCGAAGCGGAACACGCGGAGGGCGAACTGCTGTCCCTGCGGGAGGAGTCGACCGCCGCCCGGGAGCGCTGGCTGGAGCTCAAGGAGGCCCGGCTGCGCGGGATCGCCGCGGAGCTCGCCGAGGCGCTGGTGGCCGGTCAGGCCTGCACGGTGTGCGGATCGGCGGAGCACCCGGCTCCGGCGCGCCCGGCCCCCGGGCACGTCGACCGCGCCGCCGAGGACTCCGCCCACGCCCGCTACGAGCAGGCCGAGGAGCGCCGGGCCGCCGTCGAGCGGAAGCTCGCCGCCGTCCGGGAGGCCCGCGCCGAGGCCGCGGCCGCCGCCGGGGAGGCCACCACCGCGGAACTCCTCGCGCTGACCTCGGACCTGAGCTCCCGGCACGCCGCCGCCCACGCCGCGGCCGCCGGGCTGCACGCCGCCCGGGAGCGGCTGGCCGGCGCCGAGCGCGAGCACGCCGTACGCAGCTCCGAGCGACTGGACGCCGAACGCCGGGCCGCCGGCCGGGCCTCCCGGCGCGAGGCCCTGGACCAGGAGCAGGCCGTGCTGGAGGCGGAGCTGGCCCTCGTACGGGGCGACGCGCCGACGGTCGCGGCCCGCGCCCGGACCCTGGAGGACCGGGTCCGGATGGTCACGGGCGCCGCGGCCGCGCTGCGCCGGGCCGAGGACACCGCCGCCCGGCTCAAGGAGGCCGACGCGCAGCTCGCCGACGCCGCCTTCAAGGCGGGCTTCGACACCATCGACGCCGCGGCCGATGCGGTCCTGCCCGACTACGAACGCACCGCGCTCCAGCGGAGGCTGGACGCCTGGCAGGCGGAGGAGGCCATGCTGGCCGACCGGCGCGGCGAGAGCGACACCGCCCTGGCCGCGACCCGGCCCCCGGCCGCGCCGGATGCCGCCGAGGCGTACGAGGCCAGGGCCGCGGCGGCACTGCGTACGGCAGGGTCCGCCGTGGACGCGGCCCGGGTGCGCTGCGCCGAGCTGGACCGGCTCTCCCGGCAGGCGGAGCACGAGCTGCGCGCGATGGGCCCGCTGCGCGAAGCCTACGACCGGGTGGCCCGGCTGGCGGGGCTGACCGCCGGCACCTCCGCGGACAACGAGCGCAAGATGCGGCTGGAGGCGTACGTCCTGGCCGCGCGCCTGGAGCAGGTGGCGGCCGCCGCGACGGTACGGCTGCTGCGGATGTCCGGCGGCCGCTACACCCTCGTCCACTCCGACGCCAGGGCGAGCGGCCGGGGGCGTTCCGGACTCGGTCTGCACGTGGTCGACGCCTGGACCGGCAGCGAGCGCGACACGGCCACGCTGTCGGGCGGCGAGACCTTCTTCGCCTCGCTCGCCCTGGCCCTCGGCCTGGCCGACGTGGTCACCGACGAGGCGGGCGGCATGCGCCTGGACACCCTCTTCATCGACGAGGGCTTCGGCAGCCTCGACGACCAGGCGCTCGACGAGGTGCTCGACGTACTGGACTCCCTGCGCGAACGGGACCGCAGCGTCGGCATCGTGAGCCACGTCGCCGACCTGCGCACGCGCGTCCAGGCCCAGTTGGAGATCGTCAAGCAGCGCGGCGGCTCACGCGTCCGCCACCGCACGGCCTCCCTCACCGACTGACCCCGGTTCCCGGGGAGCGGGGCTCACGGGCTCAGCGGGCGTCGGGACAGGGGGGAGGAGTACACGATGCTCGTGGTGACGGAGCCGAGGCCCGCGATGCGGCCCGCGACCTCCTCCAGGTGGCTCATCGAGCGGGTGGCGACCTTGAGCACGAAGCAGTCGTCGCCCGTGACGTGGTGGGCCTCCAGGATCTCCGGGGTCGCCTCCAGCAGGTCGTGGAACGGCTTGTAGTTGCCGTGCGGATAGCGCAGCCGGACCAGGGCCAGGATGGACTTGCCGAGCTTCTCCGGGTCGATCACGGCGCTGTACCCGGTGATCACGCCCGCCTCTTCCAGGCGGCGCACCCGTTCGGTGACCGCGCTCGCGGACATCGAGACGGTGCGCGCGAGATCGGCGAAGCTCGCCCGGCCGTCCTCCTGGAGGGCGGTCAGGATGCGCCAGTCGGTTGCGTCAGGGGAATAGTCGGTCATGAGGCAGATGTAGCAGGGAAATCCCCGGCCGAACAAGGGGAAGGCCGGGGAAAGTGACTTCCCGAGATGATCAGGGGCTCGTAGATTCAGAGCCATGACGACGACACGGAACAGCGCCGCCCCGGCCGCCTCCGCCCCGGCCCCCGCTTCCGCCCCGGCCCCCGCTTCCGCCGTGAACCCCGTGCTGCGGGTGCCCCCGGCCGCCCCGGCCGCGGCCGCCGCCTACTTCGCCGCGAGCCTCGCCTTCCACGCGGACGTGTCCGACGTCGCCGCCGCCTTCGCGGCCCACCGCGAGCAGGGCTCCGAACTCGGCTTCCAGCTGCTCGACTCCCGGTCGACACCGGCCTGGGACCAGGCCCACGTCCCGGGTGCGGTCCACCTGCCCACCGCCCTCATCCCCGAACAGGCCGAGCGGCTGCTCGACAAGAGCCTTCCGGTGGTCACCTACTGCTGGGGCCCCGGCTGCAACGGAGCCACCCGCTCCGCCCTCGCACTGGCCCAGCTCGGCTTCCAGGTCAAGGAGATGCTCGGCGGCATCGAGTACTGGATCCGGGAGGGCTTCGAGGTCGAGACCTGGCAGGGCAGCGAGCGGCGCGCCGAGGCGGACCCGCTCACCGCGCCGACCGACTCCGACGACTGCGGCTGCTGAGGGACGGCCCCGCGCCGGGACGGCCGTACGGGCCGCCCGCACCCCCGAGGGGCTGCGGGCGGCCCGAACACGGCACCGCCGGCGGCGGTCAGAGCATCGACAGCTCGTCCACCAGGTCGCCCAGGCCCAGCGAGCCCTGCGACAGCGCCGCCATGTGCCACGCCTTCAGGTCGAAGGAGTCGCCGTGCGCGGCGCGGGCGTTGTCCCGGCCGATGAGCCAGGCCCGCTCGCCCAGCTTGTAGCCGATCGCCTGCCCCGGCATCGACAGGTAGCGGGTCACCTCGCTCTCGATGAAGTCCGCCGGGCGGCCGCTGTGGAGGCCGAAGAACTCCTGGGCCAGCTCCACCGTCCAGCGCTCGCCCGGGTGGAACGGCGAATCCGCCGGGATGTCCAGACCCAGGTGCATGCCGATGTCCACGATGACGCGCGCGGCGCGCATCATCTGGCAGTCCAGGTAGCCCAGCCGCTGCTCGGCGTCCTTGAGGTAGCCCAGCTCGTCCATCAGCCGCTCCGCGTACAGGGCCCAGCCCTCGACGTTGGCGCTGACGAGGCCGATGCTGGCCTGGTAGCGGGAGAGCCGGTCGGCGACGTGCGCCCACTGCGCGAGCTGGAGGTGGTGGCCCGGAACGCCCTCGTGGTACCAGGTGGAGACCAGGTCGTACACCGGGAAGCGGGTCTGGCCCATCGTCGGCAGCCAGGTGCGCCCCGGGCGGGAGAAGTCCTCCGAGGGGTTCGTGTAGTACGGGGCCGCCGCGCCGCCCGGCGGGGCGATCATGGACTCCACCCGCTTCACGCGCTCGGCGAGCTCGAAGTGGGTGCCGTCGAGGTTCTCGATGGCCTCGTCCATGATGCCCTGGAGCCAGGCCTGGACCTCCTCGACGCCCTCGATGTGGGTGCCGTGCTCGTCGAGGTGCTTGAGGGCCTCCCAAGGACTCGCGCCCGGCAGGATCTTGGCGGCCTCCGCCTTCATCTCGGTGAGCAGCCGGTGGTATTCCGACCAGCCGTACGCGTACGCCTCGTCCAGGTCCAGGTCGGTCCCGTTGAAGTAGCGCGACCAGCGGGCGTAGCGCTCGCGGCCCACCGGGTCCGGTGCGTCGGCCACGGCGGGCGCGTACACGTCGCGCATCCAGTCGCGCAGTTCGGCGAGGGCCGCGGTGGCTCCGGCGGCCGCCTCCTCCAGCTCGGCGCGCAGCGCTTCCGGGCCGCGGGACGCGAGTTCGCCGAAGAAGGCCTCGCCGGCGCCTTCGCCGTCCCCGCCGTCCTCGCCCGCCCAGGTGGTGAGCTGGTCGACGAAGGTGGCGGTGGCGCGGGGGCCTCCGTACAGGCCGCGGTCCAGGCCGAGGGCGAGGCTTTCGCGGTAGCCGGCGAGGGCCGCGGGGACCGCGCGCAGCCGCTCGGCGATGGCGGCCCAGTCCTCGTCCGTGTCGGACGGGGTGACGGTGAAGACGTCGCGGACCGAGTGGGCGGGCGAGTGGATGTTGCTGACGGCGCGCAGGTCCTCGTCGGCCTCGTACACCGCGAGTTCGGCGTTGAGGCGCTCGCGCAGCAGCCGGCCGCAGCGGCGCTCGACGTCGCTGTCGGCGCCGGGCAGCCGCTCGGCGGCGTCGAGACGGGCGAGGGTGGAGCGGGACAGGTCGGCGGCGGCCGCACGGCCGGCCGGCGAGAAGTCCGGGAGTCGGCTGGAGCACGCCGCGACACCGAGATAGGTGCCCGAGATCGGATCGATGGCAATGAGATCGTCGACATAGGCGTCGGCGACTTGGCGGGGCAGCCGGGCGGCGCTGTCGCTGCGAAGGGTCTCTGACATGCGGCCATCTTCGTACGGAGGACGGCCCCGCGTCATCAGCGTTCGCTCTCGGCCTCCTGACGTGCAGGGGAGCGGCTGAGCCCGCCTCGCTCCCGTGCCGTCGGCGGCCGCACGGGAGCGGAGGCGGCCCCGAGCCGGGCCGGGGCGGCGGCGGATGCGGGGCCGGGGCCGCGCCGGATGCGGGGTCGGGCAGCGCCCGGTTCAGCGGAAGTGCCGCTGCCCCTGCGGCTGCTGGGCGCGCGGGAGTTCGTACGCGCCGGAGGCGGCCGGCGCGGTGTCCAGCCGGGCCGTGATCACCAGGGTGCCCTCCTCGATCTGGTAGTCGAGGGGGAGGCCGAGGCCGCGCATGGCCGCGACCATGCCGGTGTTGGAGGACTGGGTGACGGCGTACACGCTGTCGCAACCGGTCTCGGCGGCCATCGCGATGAGGCGGCCCAGCAGTTCGGAGCCGATGCCGCGGCGCTGCCAGTCGTCCTCGATCAGGAGCGCGACCTCGGTCTCGTCCCCGTCCCACAGCAGGTGGCCGAGGGCGACGAGCTTGCCGGACGCGGTGCTGGCGGCCAGCGTACGGCCGAACCGGGGGCTCAGCAGGTGGCTGAGGTAGCGGTCGGCGTCGGCCACGGGACCGTGGTAGCGCAGGCCCAGGGTGCGCTCGGAGCAGCGGTCGTGCATGGCGCGGGCGGCGGCGAGGTCGGAGCCGTCGGCGCGGCGCACGGTGATCTCGTTGCCCTCGGGCAGGGTCAGCACGTCCTGGCTGCGCGGGACGCGCGGGCCGAGCCGGGCGTCGAGCTCGACGAGGGCGCGGGCCCGGGCGAACTCGGTCGGCGTGAAGGGCAGGTACGGGCGCTCGACGGTGATGGCGCCGCCCGAGGGATCGCGCAGCCGCATCACCGTCGCCTCCAGGACGCCCTCGACCGGGGCGTCGGCGCCCGCGTTGGGGCGGCCGGAGAGGGTGGTGGCCGGGATCGAGTGGATGGTGCAGCGGCCGAGCAGCTGGCGCAGCGCCAGCGGCAGCTCGGCGGCGTCCAAGGCGGTGCGGGTGGCCAGGCCCAGGACGCGGGTCGGGGTGTCGACGAGGTCGTGCGCGTCGGCGCGTTCGATCCAGGTGCTGTGACCGCCGGCTCCGGCGACGGCGCGGAAGAGTTCGGAGGAGGTCAGCCGGTGCGGGGAGCGCACCAGGAACTCGTCGACGGTGCCGCCCTCGGGGAGCGGGTGGGTCTGGAGGGTCAGGATGTCGACGCCCTGGTGGGCGAGGGCCCCGCAGATCGCGGCCAGGCTGCCGGGCTCGTCCCGTACGGTCGTCCGCATCCGCCAGAGGGCGGTGGTCGTGGCGGAGGCGCTCTCGGAGGCGGCCGCGGCCGGATCGGCGCCCGCGCCCGGATCGGAGGGCGCCGCGTACGGCGGCGGCGCATGGCTGTTGTGGCGGCGCGCCCACCAGGTGTGGAAGGCCGTCGTGACGAGGAGCGCGACGGCCGAGGCGATGAGCAGGATCGGGCCGTGGGGGCCGTGCGCGACGAGATTGGCGATGCCGTCGGCGACCGCGACGGCGCAGAACAGCGCGGCCAGTTCGACGAGGTCGCGCCGCCAGTGGTGGCGGTGGTGGCGCTGGGCGGGGGCGTGGTTGCGTTCAGTCATGCATGCCACTGTGACGCAGGGGTGTTGCGTGATCACGAACGATCTGTGTCCGCCTGGTTAAGTGTCCGTCTGGCCGATTTCGCCTGGTTTTCCGAGCGGGGCGCGGGCGTGCGGAATCGGCGGCGGCGGCGGGGCCGGTGGCCGGGTCCGGGCCGCCGGAACCCCCGGGCTCCGGCGGCCCGCGGCCCGGGGTCGCGGCCCTCCCGGGCCCCGGACCTGCGGTCGCTACTGGCCGACGCGTCCGGGTTGGAGCGAGGTGGCGAAGAGCACGCCGCCTCCCTGGCGGCGCAACCGGACGGTGAGTTCCCCGGATGCGCCGTCGATCTCGACCTCCCCGTAGTACGGGGGGTTCTCGGACGGTGACATGTTGGCGACCGGCGCCGACTGGACGTACGCGGTCTCCGGGCCGAAAGTGGCGTCGAGCTTCCCGGCGGGGAACCCGCCCGCGCCGACGGGACCGGAGACGAATTCCCAGAACGGCGCGAAGTCCGTGAAGGCGGCCCGCTCGGGGGCGTAGTGGTTCGCGGCCGTGTAGTGGACGTCGGCGGTGAGCCAGAGGGTGCCGGTGATGCGCTGGTGCTTGATGTGGCGCAGGAGTTCGGCGATCTGGAGCTCGCGGCCGAGCGGGGCGCCCGGGTCGCCTTGGGCGACTGCCTCGTAGTTCTCGGTCCCGTCGGGTACGACGATGCCCAGCGGCATGTCGGAGGCGATGACCTTCCACGTGGCGCGGGAGCGCGACAGCTCGCGCTTGAGCCAGGCCAGCTGCTCGCGGCCCAGGATGCCGACGGGGTCCACGGTCTGGCGGCCGGGGGAGTTGGCGTCGCGGTAGGTGCGCATGTCGAGGACGAACACGTCGAGCAGCGGCCCGTACCGCATCACCCGGTACATGCGGCCCTCGGCGCGGCCGCCGCGCAGGTCGGTGACCGGGAAGTACTCGCCGAAGGCGCGGCGGGCGCGGCCGGCGAGGGTGTCGACGTCGCGCACGGTGTAGCGGGGGGCGTCGATCACCTGGCCGGGGTACCAGTTGTTGCGCACCTCGTGGTCGTCCCACTGGGCGAGCACCGGTACCTGGGCGTTGAACTCGCGCAGGTTGCGATCGAGCAGGTTGTAGCGGAAGTTCCCGCGGAACTCGTCGAGGGTCTCGGCGACCTTCGCCTTCTCCTCGGTGGTGATGTTGCGCCAGATGCTGCCGTCGTGCAGCGGTACGGAGGCCTGGATCGGCCCGTCGGCGTAGATGGTGTCGCCGCTGAAGAGGAAGAAGTCCGGGTCGCGCCGGCGCATCTCGTCGAAGACGCGGTAGCCGCCGAGGTCCGGGTTGATGCCCCAGCCCTGGCCCGCGAGGTCCCCGGACCACAGGAAGCGCACGGGGTGGCGGCGGGAGACGGGGGTGGTCCGGAAGGTGCCGCGGGCAGGCTCGCCCGTGCGGCGCGGGTCGTCCGGGTCGGCCAGGACCACCCGGTAGTGGATCTGCTGCCCGGGCGGAAGGTCGCGCAGGGTCGTGGTGCCGGTGAAGTCGGTGGCGGGGCCGAGGAAGGGGCCGCCGTGCCGCCGGACGCCGTAGCGGAAGGACTCGCTCGGGGAGGTCTCGACGTACATCCGGGCGGGGCGGTCGGAGCGGGTCCAGAGGGTGGCCGAGTGCGCGGTGATCTCACCGGACTGGGTGCCCCACGGCGCGCTCGGGCGCCCGGAGCGGGTGAACGCCGCTGCGGTGGCGGGTGCGGCGAACGCGGGCGCGGCGAGCGCGCCGGACAGGGCAAGGCCCACCGGAACGGCGAGTGAACCGCCGAGCAGGGACCGTCGGGTGTGCGGCATCGGTGCCATCGGAGCGTCTCCAGGGGCCGGCGGGGACGGGTCGGACCAGTGTGCCGTCGCACACGGGCCCGCCCGCGTCGCCCAACCGAACCGGGGATGAACAGCCGTCAGCCGCTCAGGCCGAGTGGCCGGTTGTCGCGCGCACCGTGTCCAGAACCACGCGGCAGACCAGCGCCGGGTCGTCGTTCATCGGGACGTGGCCGCAGCCGCGGAGCCGGACGAGGCGGGCGTCCGGGACCGTCCGCTTGGCGCGCACGCCCTGGCGGGGCAGGAGCAGGCGGTCGCGGGAGCCCCAGGCGATGGTGACCGGCAGGCCGGGCACGTTCGAGGTGAAGCGTACGAAGCGGCCCGCGGCCAGCGTCTCCTCGAAGCCGGTGGCCTCGCGCAGGGCGACGGTCTCGGCGACCACGGCCTCGGGGGAACGGCGGGCCGGGTGCGCGTAGATGGTGCCGGTGAGCGCGGCCCGGCCGGCGGCGCTGCGGGAGAGCCGTTCCAGGGTGGAGGGGGGCAGCGTGAGCGCGCCGACGCGCATGGCGCGCAGGGTGGCGAAGGCGTACTTGCGCTCGGCCTCGGTCCAGAACCCGGCGGGGGAGAGCGCGGTGACCGAGCGGACGAGGCCGCTCCGGCCCATTTCGAGGGCGAGGAGCCCGCCGAGGGAGTTGCCGACCACGTGCGGGCGCTCGACGCCGAGGGCCGCGCAGAGCGCGCCGAGAGCGGGGACGAAGGTGCCGAGGTCGTACGGGACCCCTTGGGGCAGCGGCTCCGAGGCGCCGAAGCCGGGCAGGTCGACGGCGATCACGTCGTGCTCGGCCGCCAGGATGTCGGTCACCGGGTGCCAGGCCTGGAGGTGGTGGCCGATGCCGTGCAGCAGGAGGAGCGGTGTGCCCGAGCCCTTGCGCTCGTAGGCGACGGTGGCGGTGCGGGGACCCAGCGGCGATTCGATCGGGAAGGAGACCGTGGCGGTCATGCTGCTCCTCGTCGGGTGGACGCGTGTGAGACAGGTTGTCAGTAATGACTACCGCCATGATTACCGCCCGGTAGCCCGGCGGGACAAGCCTGCGGCGCGTGTCGCGGTGAGCAGAACATCGCATGAACGGCTTGATACGTATGCCCGATGTGCCCGGTAAAGGGGTGAGGATTGGTCTTGACCAAGGGGGTGCGCCGTCCTATCGTCGCTAGGGATAGTGCAGGAACCTTTAATAAACAAAGGCGCGGAACTGCCGCTGGAACACGGCGATTGCAGCGATGGCAGGAGGAGTCAGGGTGGGGACCACGCAGCTCGAAACGGTGCCGGAGCCTAAGTACTGGCACCTCAAGACCGTCCTCAGCGAAGCGCTCGACCAGGACTTCGCGGTGGGCGAGATCCTGCCGAACGAGCGCGAGCTCGCCGCCCGCTTCGGAGTCGCCCGCGCGACCCTGCGCCAGGCCCTGGAGCAGCTCGAACTCGAAGGACGGCTGCAGCGCCGCCGCGGGGTGGGCACCACCGTCGCCCCGCCGCGGGTCGGCGTCGCGGTCGGCAGCTCGGGGCAGGGCTGGCCGGGCGAGAGCGTCGACGGCTGGGAGCTCGTGGACGCGGACGGCGCCGAAGCCGCCCTGCCGTCCGCCGCCGTCCTGAAACTGCTGGGCGGCGCCGCCGTCGCCGACCAGCCCGTGCACACCGTGCGCCGGACCAGGGTCTCCCACGGGCAGGCCGTCGCCGCCGAGCTGCTGTACGTCCCGGCCGCCTCCGTACCCGGCCTCTCCGCCATCGACGGCCCGGCCGGAGCCGCCCGCGGCCGGGCCGTGCTGCGCGAGCTCCAGCGGCTCGCCCTGGAGGGGCAGGACCGCTCGGTGGAGCTCGGCTCGGCGCGCGCCGATGACGCCAAGGAACTGGACCGGCTGCCTGGGGCGCCGGTGCTCGTGGTCACGACCCGGTACTTCACCGCCGCGGGGACGGCAGCCGTCTCGGTGGCCACGTACCGTGCGGACACCTGCCGCCTGACCTTCGGAGACTCGGGTGACGTGGAGATCACGCACGAAGCCCGCGTCGCCTCCTGACCCCGCGTTCCGCCGGCTCCGGCGCCCCTGCGCCAGGCTGCCTCCGGCGTGCCTGCCAGGTGGCTCCGGCGTCGCCGCCAGGCTTTCCGACGGCCCCCTTCCGGCCCACCCGCCGGGACGGGGCCGTTTCGCGGCGCCCGCCGCGGTGGGTCAGCGGCGGCGGGTCGTGACCGTCTTCTCCACCGCGAAGAGTTCTTCCTCCACGTGGTCCAGCGCCAGGCGCAGGGCGCCGGTGGCCACCGCGGCCTCGCCGAGCAGTGACTGCGCCACCCTCGGGGGGCGCAGGCAGTAGCGCTCCAGTTCCCGGCGCAGGGGATCGAGGACCCCGTCCAGGCCGGCCGCCCAGCCGCCGACGACGACGAGCTCCGGATCCATGGCCAGGACCAGCGCCGCCACGTCGTGCACCAGCCGCTGGATGAATCGCTCCACCGCGGCCACGGCCCGCTCGTCGCCCCGGCGGGCCATCGTGAACACCTCGGCCACCGCCTGCTCGTCCAGCGGGTGCAGCGGCTCGCCGGTCGTGGACAGCAGCTTCTCGGGCGTGACGTCGCGGCCCAGCAGGTGCAGGGCGCCGATCTCGCCGGCCGCCCCGCCGTACCCGCGGTGCAGGCGGCCTCCGATCAGGGAACCCGCCCCCGGGCTGAGCCCCGCCATCACGAACACCATGTCGTCGGTGTCCTGGGCGGCGCCCTTCCAGTGCTCGGCGACCGCGGCCGCGTTGGCGTCGTTCTCCACCTGCACCGGACACCGGAACGAGCGGCGCAGCCGCTCCCCGAGCGGGAGGCCCGTCCAGCCCGGCAGGGCCGTGCCCAGGCGCACGGTGCCGTCGGCCTCCACGATCCCGGGGCTGCCGACGCCGACCGCCCGCAGGGAGTCCCGCGGGACGCCCGCCCGGCGCAGCAGATCGGCCACGGCCGCCCGTACCCGCTCCAACCGCTCGTCGGCGGACGCCGTCTCGGCGACCTCCTTGGTGCCGGCGCCGATGACCCGCCCGTCCAGTCCGGAGAGCAGCACGGCGACGCGGTGCGAGCCGATTTCGATGCCGAGCAGATGCCCGGCCTCGGCCCGGAAGCGGTAGCGCCTGGCCGGCCGGCCCTGGCGCCGTGCACCCTCCTCCGCGCCGGCCTCGACGACGAGCCCGGTCCCGATCAGCCCCTCGACCACGCCTTCGACGGTCGGCCGGGACAGCCCGGTCACCCGGGTGAGGTCGGTGAGGGTCGGCGACCCGGCCGCCCGCAGCGCACGCAGCACCACGGCCGAATTGATCCGCCGGAGCAGAGAGGGATCCCCGCCGGTCAGCTGCCCCAACGTGTGTCCTCCCAGCTAGCGAGCTTGTCTGCCGGATCGTACTGTGCGCCGGGGGCCGCTGCGAGACGCAGCCCCCCATCGGCCGGAACCGGCCCCTCCCCTCAGGCCGGGGCGACGAATCCCGACTCGTACGCCGTGATCACCGCCTGGGTCCGGTCCCGCGCTCCCAGCTTGCCCAAAATCGCGCTCACATGGGACTTCACCGTCTCCGTGCCGACGATCAGCTCCTTGGCGATCTCGACGTTCGTCAACCCGCGCGCCATCAGCCTCAGCACGGCTTCCTCCCGCTCGGTGAGGGCGGCCCGCTCCAGCACCGCCCGCGCCTGCCGGTTCCCGTACTCGGCGGCCAGCGCCCGCACGGCCGCCGGGAACAGCAGCGTCTCGCCCTCCGCCACCAGCCGTACCGCGTGCACGATCTCGGAGGGGCGGGCCCGCTTCAGCAAGAACCCGTCCGCACCGGCCCGCAGTGCCTGGTACACGTACTCGTCGTTCTCGAACGTGGTCACCACGAGGATCTTCGGCGGGGAGTCCACGGTCCGCAGCACGGCCCGCGTCGCCTCGATCCCGTCGAGCAGCGGCATCCGCACGTCCATGGCCACCACGTCCGGCCTCAGCTGCCGCACGAGCGGGACGACGGAAGCGCCGTCCGCCGCCTCCCCCACCACCTCGATGTCGGGCTGGGCATCCAGGACGGCACGCAGACCCGCGCGCACCAGGGGTTCGTCATCGACGAGCAGAACGGTAACCGGCATCCGGTCAGCGTATTCGCTCCAGCGGAAGCCGGGCGCGCACCCTCCAACTGCCCTCGAAGGGACCGGTCTCGGCCTCTCCGCCGAGGAGCGCAGCCCGCTCCCGCATCCCGCGCAGCCCGCTCCCGCTGCCGGAGGTGAAGGCGCGCCCCGGTGGCAGCGGGTTCGTGACCTCCATGTCCAGCCTGCCGACGGCCATCTCCACCCGGACCCGGACCGGTACCGGACCGCAGTGCCGCAGTACGTTCGTGAGTGCCTCTTGCAGGATCCGGTAACCCTCCCGGGTGACCGGGCCCGGCAACCGCTCCAGTGGTCCCGTGAGTTGTGCGTCCACCTCCGAACCCGAGGCCCGGGCGGACTCCAGCAGCCGGTCCGCCTCGGCCAGCGTCGGCCGCTGCGACGCCGGCTGCGCCGACTCCCGCAGGACCAGCAGGACCCGTTCCAGGTCCTCCAGCGCGGCCCGGCCCGTCTCCTCGATCGCACTCAGCGCCCGGTCGGTGAACGCGGGGTCGCCCGCGGCCCTGGCCGCCCCCGCCTGCACCACGGCGACCGTCAGGGCGTGCCCGATCGAGTCGTGCAGCTCCCGCGCGATGCGGGTGCGCTCCAGCAGCTGCTCGGTGCGGGCTTCCAGTGCGGTGAGCCGCTCGGCGGCCGAAGGCCCCAGCAGTCGGCGCGCGATCGCGGTGACCAGCTCTCCCAGCAGCACCACTATGACCATGAGGAGAATCAACGGCACGGGCACGAGCAGAGCGGCGGCCCAACGCGGGGGAGTGAAGGGGATCATGAGGTCCGCATGGAGCGGATGCCCGAGTGCGGCCGCGATCAGTTCGACCGTGATCGTCGGGAGCCATACGGTCGCGGTCATGGCGCCGAGCGCGATGGCGAGCCGCGCTTCGAGCCACAGCAGCGTCCGCCACCGGTCGCCCCACCGAGCCGACGGCGCGGCACTGATGCCGCTGTCCGTGGAGCCGCGATCGTACGGTGTGAGCAGGAACTGCGCCTGAAGCCCCTCCGCCAGCCGCACCCACGGCACCAGGCCGAACGGTATGACGATGACCAACGGCATCCACGGCCACGCCGGCTCTATGAACATCCACAGCGCCAGCAGCAGCACGGGCACGCACAGATGCAACCAGCGTGAGTAGGTCACTGGTTGGAAGGGGGCACGGAGCAGTCGGTACATGGCTCCATCGTGGCAGTGACCGGCCAGGATGCGTCTCCCCCACGTGGGGGAGACGGGACCCTCGCATGGGGGAGGAAGGGGGGTGGGGCGGGCGGCGACTCTTGAGCCATGAACAGCATCGAGATCCGAGAACTGACCAAGGAATACGGTCGTACCAGGGCCGTGGACCGCCTCACCTTCGATGTCCTGCCGGGGCGGGTCACCGGATTCCTGGGCCCCAACGGCGCCGGCAAGTCCACCACGATGCGCCTGCTGCTGGGCCTTGACCGGGTGACCTCCGGCACGGCCACGATCGGCGGGGTTCGGTTCACCGAGTTCTCCGATCCGCTCCGCCGGGTCGGCGCCCTCCTGGACGCCCAGGCGGCCCACGGCGGGCGAACCGCCCGGGACCACCTACGCTTCCTGGCGGCGGCCAACCGCATTCCGGTGCGCCGAGTGGAGGAGGTACTGGAGCAGGCGGGGATCGCCGCGGCGGCGAAGAGACGGATCAAGACGTTCTCGCTCGGCATGCGCCAGCGTCTCGGCATAGCGGCCGCGCTGCTGGGGGATCCCGAGGTGCTGCTGCTGGACGAGCCCACCAATGGGCTCGACCCCGAAGGCATCATCTGGATCCGCGAGCTGATGCGGGGCCTCGCTGCCGAGGGCCGCACCGTGCTCGTCTCCAGCCATCTGATGTCCGAGACCGCGGCGCTCGCCGACCACCTGGTCGTGCTCGGTCAGGGCAGGCTCTTGGCCGACTCCTCGATGGAGGAGTTCATCGAGGCCCGCAGCACCCCGAAGGTGCGGCTGCGCACCTCGGATCCGGTCCGGCTCCGGGCGGCTTTGGCCCGGGACGGCTTCGAGTTGGCGGCCGCCGACGGCGGGCGCTGGACCGTGGAGGGCATACGGGCCGAGCAGCTCGGCCCCCTGGCCGCCCGCGAGGGCATCCCCGTGCTGGAACTCTCCGACGAGCGGGCCTCGCTGGAGCAGGCGTACCTCGACCTCACGGCCGGCCATGCCCAGTTCGCCGCCACCCACTGACTTTCATCCAGACCCAAGGAGGCTCCGCCATGAGCGCCGCTCTGCCCACCGTCCCCGTCCTGCACTCGGAATGGCTCAAGATACGGTCCCTGCGCGGCACGTTCGGGGCGCTGATCGCCGTGTTCGTGGCCACCGCCGGGATACAGGCGCTGGCTTGCGCCGCCGTCGGCCAGGCGGAAGCGGGCGCCCTGGGGGAGGATCCGCTGCTCGGAGCCTTCTACGGCATCAACTTCGGCCAGATAGCGGCGTTCACCTTTGGGGCGAGCGCCCTGGCCGCCGAGTTCCACCACGGCGCCCTGCGCACGACGCTGACCTCGGTGCCGAACCGGACCCGTTTCTACCTGTCGAAGATCGCCATGGTCGGTGCGCTGGCCTTCCTGGTGGGGCAGGTCACCGGCCTGCTCACATTCGTCCTGGGGCAGGCGTTCATGGGCCGGTACGCGCTGTCGCTGGGGGACCCGGGTGCCCTCCGGGCCGTCTTCGGCAGCGGGGTGTACCTGACGCTGATGGCGCTGTTCGCGGCGGGACTGACGGCGGTGCTGCGCAGTGCGGCGATCGTGCTGAGCGTGCTCATACCCTTCGTCGTCATGGTGCCGTTCATCATCGGCCAAGCCGCGGGCGGTGCAGCCGAGTTCCTGCCGGACCAGGCGGGACAGCTGGTCCTGCGTCTGGAGTCCACCGGTCGGCTCGGCCCCTGGAGCGGCCTCGGGGTGCTCGCGCTGTGGGCGGTGGCCGCGTTGGCCGCAGGCTGGCTGGCGGTGCGCCGGCGGGACGCGTGACGCCGGGCCAGTTGTCAGACCCCGGCGCGATACTGACGGCATGACCACGGCAGAGCATCTCGACACGATCGACCGGCTCCGGACGCGTGCTTTCCCCGACGTCCGGGGCAGGTCCGAAGTGGGCACCAGCGGGCCCGGCTACCACCTCGCCGAGCTGGGCGGCAGCCGGTGGTACGGGGACGAGGACGCGGCCGATCGCCTGGCGCACGAGGAGCAGGTGGCCGCCGAGTTCGAGGCTCTGGCCCAGCGGCTGGAGGAGCGCTGGGGCAAGCCGGACCGGTTCACGCTCGACAGCCTGCGGCTGCGGACGGAGGCCCGGGAGGTGGCGCAGCCGTGGCAGGAGATCGGCGACACCAGCGATCACCTGCACCTCTGGCGGGTCGAGGGCCGCTGGGTCGCCGTCTACGAGGCCCGCTGGGGGGCCGACCACTCGCCGCAGCTGATGGCCGCGGTGACCGTGATCGACCCGCCCTAGGCATCCGGGGTGTGGTCGGCGGCCGTGCGCAGGCGGGCGTACTCCTGGGCCATGGACTCCGCGGTCCAATGGGCGTTGAGGCCGCTGGGGTTGGGGAGGGCCCAGATGCGGGTGGAGCCGATGGTTCGCTCCTGGGGGCCGATCTGAGCCTTCCGCTCGCCGAAGGCCGTGCGGTAGGCCGTCACTCCGACGACCGCCAGCCACTGCGGGCGCAACAGTTCCACCTTCGCGGTCAGGATGCGGCCGCCCTCGCGGAACTCCTCCGCGCTCAGCTCGTCGGCGCGGGCCGTGGCGCGGGCGACGACGTTGGTGATGCCGAGCCGGTAGGTCAGCAGCTCCTCCTGCTCCGCCGGGTCCAGGCGGCGCGGGGTGAAGCCGGACAGGTGCAGGACCGGCCAGAAGCGATTGCCTGGGCGGGCGAAGTGATGGCCCGTCGCGGCGGAGAGGAGACCGGGGTTGATCCCGCAGAACAGCACCCGCAGACCGCCCGCGACCACGTCCGGGAGGACGCGGTCACGGGCGGCGCTCAGCTCCTCGGGGGTCAGAGGATCGACCCCGGCGCGTACCCGGCGGCCTCCGGGTGCTGCTTGGCGATCGCCTCGATACGGGAGATCACCGTGGCGACCTGGTCACCGGCCGCGCCCGTGAAGGACAGCTTGTCGGCCATCAGGGCGTCGAGCTGCGCCCGGTCCAGCGGCATCCGCTCGTCGGCGGCCAGCTTGTCCAGCAGCTCGTTGCGTTCGGCGCCCTGCTCGCGCATGGCGAGCGCGGAGGCCACCGCGTGCTCCTTGATGACCTCGTGGGCGGCCTCGCGGCCGACGCCCGCCCGCACCGCGCCCATCAGGACCTTGGTGGTCGCGAGGAACGGCAGGTAGCGGTCCAGCTCGCGGGCCACGACGGCCGGGAAGGCGCCGAACTCGTCGAGGACCGTCAGGAAGGTCTCCAGCAGTCCGTCGAACGCGAAGAACGCGTCGGGCAGGGCCACCCGGCGGACCACGGAACAGGACACGTCGCCCTCGTTCCACTGGTCGCCGGCCAGCTCGCCGGTCATCGAGGCGTAGCCGCGCAGGATGACCATCAGGCCGTTGACGCGCTCGCAGGAGCGGGTGTTCATCTTGTGCGGCATCGCGGAGGAGCCGACCTGGCCGGGCTTGAAGCCCTCGGTGACCAGCTCGTGGCCGGCCATCAGGCGGATGGTCTTCGCGATCGACGAGGGGGCGGCCGCCAGCTGCACCAGGGCGGTGACCACGTCGTAGTCGAGCGAGCGGGGGTAGACCTGGCCGACGGAGGTGAAGGCCTGGGCGAAGCCGAGGTGGGCGGCGATCCGCTGCTCCAGGTCGGCCAGCTTCGAGGCGTCCCCGCCCAGCAGGTCGAGCATGTCCTGGGCGGTGCCGACCGGGCCCTTGATCCCGCGCAGCGGGTAGCGGCCGAGCAGGTCCTCCAGGCGGGCGTAGGCGACCAGCAGCTCGTCGGCCGCCGTCGCGAACCGCTTGCCCAGGGTGGTCGCCTGCGCGGCGACGTTGTGGGAGCGGCCTGCCATGACCAGCTCGGCGTGCTCGCCGGCCAGCTTGCCGAGGCGGGCGAGGACGGCGACCGTGCGGTCGCGGGCCAGCTCCAGCGAGAGCCGGATCTGGAGCTGCTCGACGTTCTCGGTGAGGTCGCGCGAGGTCATGCCCTTGTGGACGTGCTCGTGACCGGCGAGGGCGTTGAACTCCTCGATGCGGGCCTTCACGTCGTGCCGGGTGACCTTCTCGCGCTCGGCGATGGAGGCGAGGTCGACCGTCTCCAGGACGCGCTCGTAGTCGGCGAGGGCGGCGTCCGGGACCTCGATGCCGAGGTCCTTCTGGGCGCGGAGCACGGCGAGCCACAGCCGCCGCTCCAGCGTCACCTTGTACTCGGGGGACCACAGGACGGCGAGCTCCGCGGAGGCGTAGCGGCCGGCCAGGACATTGGGGATGCGGGGCTTGGCTGTCACGTGTAGGGATTCTACTTGGGCCGCGGCTGTGTGTTTACGCAGGTAGGGACCCTGCCCCGGATTGTGCCTTGCTACGAGAGCGGCTCGGCCGCCGTGGCCTCGTACGGCAGCAGCTCCGGGCGCTTGGCCGGGCGGCCGTCCCCGGAGGAACGGCCCGTCAGCCGGCGGCCCACCCACGGCAGCAGGTGCCGCCGGGCGAAGCTCAGGTCCTGCGAGCGGCGCGCGGCCCAGCCCGGCGGCGCGGTGGCCGGGAGGTCCGTGCGCCAGTCCTGCTCGGGCGGCAGGCCCAGCGTCTGCCAGACGGCCTCCGCGACCCGGCGGTGGCCCTCGGCCGTCAGGTGCAGCCGGTCCACGTCCCACATGCGGGGGTCGGCGAGCGCCGCGGCCCCGTACAGGTCGACCACCAGGGCCCCGTGGCGGGCGGCGAGCTCCTCGATGATGACGAAGAGCTCCTCCATGCGCGGCCGGAACCGGTCCATCACCGGCCCGTTGCGCCCCGGCGAGCGCATCAGCACCAGCGTCTTGCACGAGGGGGCCAGCAGGCCCACGGCTTCCTCCAGGTGCCCGCGCACCCTGCCCATGTCCACCTTCGGCCGCAGCGCGTCGTTCAGACCGCCGACCAGCGTCACGACGTCCGCGCCCATCGCCGCCGCGACCGGGGCCTGGTCCTCGGCGATCTGCCCGATCAGCTTCCCGCGCACCGCGAGGTTCGCGTAGCGGAACCCGGGCTCGCGCGCCGCGAGGCGGGCGGCCAGCAGGTCGGCCCAGCCGCGGTAGGAGCCGTCGGGCATCAGGTCGGACATGCCCTCCGTGAAGGAGTCGCCGACCGCGACGAAACTGGTGTAAGAGGCATTCATCTCCATGGCGCTGCGATGCTACCGCGCGGTACCCCGGCCGTGCAGGGCCGGGGCACCGCCGCGGTCGCGGCCGCCTCAGGCGGAGGCCGACCTGCCGAACAGCTCGCGCAGCACGTCCTCCATGGTGACCAGGCCCGTCATCGTCCCGCCCGAGCCCATGACCGCCGCGAGGTGGGTCCGACTGCGCCGCATCGCGGTGAGCACGTCGTCCAGCGGGGTCTCCGCCCGCACCTGGGCGATCGGGCGCAGCGCGGACGCCGGGAAGGGCTCGTCCCGCTCGGGCCCGTCCGCGTCCAGCGCGTCCTTGACGTGCAGGTATCCGAGGATCCCGCCCTGCGCGTCGAGGACCGGGAAACGGGAGTACCCGGACTCCGCCGCCAGGCGCTGCAGGGCCGCCGGCGTGACGCCCTCCCGGGCCACGACGACCCGGTCCAGCGGCAGCACCACATCGGTGACCGGCCGCCGGCCCAGCTCCAGGGCGTCGTGCAGCCGCTCGCGCGCACGGTCGTCGATCAGCCCCGCGTTGCTGGAGTCCTTCACGATCCGGGCCAGCTCGTCGTCCGAGAACGTCGCCGCGACCTCGTCCTTCACCTCCACCCGCAGCAGCCGCAGCAGGAGGTTGGCGAAGGCGTTGATCGCGAAGATCACCGGCCTGAGGGCCCGGGTCAGGGTCACCAGCGGCGGCCCGAGCAGGAGCGCGGTGCGTACCGGCTCGGCCAGGGCCACGTTCTTCGGCACCATCTCGCCGAAGAGCATGTGCAGGTACGTCGCCAGGGCCAGCGCCACCACGAAGGAGATGGCGTGGGTGAGCCCGGAAGGCACCCCGACGAGGTCGAACAGCGGGGTCAGCAGGTGCGCGATGGCCGGCTCGGCCACCACGCCCAGCACCAGGGTGCACAGGGTGATGCCCAGCTGGGCCGCCGCCATCAGGGCGGACACGTGCTCCAGCGCCCACAGCACGGCGCGGGCCCGCCGGTCGCCCTGCTCGGCGTACGGTTCGATCTGGCTGCGCCGCACCGAGATCAGCGCGAACTCCGCGCCGACGAAGAAGGCGTTGACGACCAGGGTCGCCAGGCCGATCAGCAGTTGGATGACCGTCATCGGGCCCCCTCCCCGCCCTGGTCCGACGAGTCCTGTGAAGGGTCGGCCGGGGCGCGCAGCAGCACCCGCGCGGCCCGCCGGCCGCTCGCGTCCTGTACGTCGAGCTGCCAGCCGGCCAGCTCCATGCTGTCGCCGACGGCCGGGATCCGGCCCAGCTCCGTCGCCATCAGCCCGGCGAGGGTCTCGTACGGGCCGTCCGGGACGCGCAGTCCGATCCGCTCCAGCTGGTCGGTGCGCACGGAGCCGTCGGCGGAGTACAGGCGGCGCCCGGAGGCGTCCGTACCGGCCGGGGCCAGATCGGAGGTCTCGTGCGGGTCGTGTTCGTCGCGCACCTCGCCGACGACCTCCTCGACGATGTCCTCCAGGGTGACCACGCCGGCCGTGCCGCCGTACTCGTCGATCACCACGGCCATCGTCTGGCGGCCGGACAGCAGGTCCAGCAGCCGGTCCACGGTCAGCGACTCGGGTACCAGCAGCGGATCGCGCAGCAGCCGGGAGACGGGGTGGCGGCGGCGCTCCTCGGCGGGCAGCGCGAGCACGTCCTTGATGTGGACGGTCCCGACGACGGTGTCGAGGCTGCCCCGGTAGACGGGGAAGCGGGACAGGCCGGTCGCGAGCGTCGCGTTCGCCACGTCCTCGGCGGTGGCCTGCACATCGAGGGCCGTGACCTGGACCCGCGGGGTCATGACGTTCTCGGCGGTCAGGTCGGCCAGGTTCAGGGTCCGTACGAACAGCTCGGCGGTGTCCTTCTCCAGCGCGCCCGCCTTCGCGGAGTGCCGGGCCAGCGCCACCAGCTCCTGCGGGCTGCGGGCGGAGGCCAGCTCCTCGGCCGGCTCCATGCCGAGCCGGCGGACCATGTGGTTCGCCGTGGAGTTCAGGTGGCTGATGAACGGCCGGAACGCGCGGGTGAAGACACGCTGCGTGGTGGCCACGCGTTTGGCGATGGCCAGCGGGGAGGAGATCGCCCAGTTCTTGGGCACCAGCTCGCCGACGACCATCAGGACGACGGTCGACAGCACGGTGCCGAGGATCAGGGCGGTGGAGGAGGCGGCGCCGGCCGACAGTCCGATGGCCTCGAAGGGGCCCTGGAGCAGGGCGGCGATCGAGGGCTTGGAGATCATGCCGATGACCAGGCCGGTCACGGTGATGCCGAGCTGGGCTCCGGAGAGCTGGAACGTCAGGCTCCGGACGGCCATGAGGGCGCTCTCGGCCCCGCGCTCACCCCGTTCGGCGGCCTGTTCGAGCTCACTGCGCTCGACGGTGGTCAGCGAGAACTCGGCCGCGACGAAAGCGCCGCAGGCAAGGCAGAGCAGCAGCGCCACGAGGAGCAGGAGCACTTCGGTCATCGGTCGGTCACCTCCGTCCCATGATCAGCCAGGAGGAGGGGTGTCGCGCGATATCGGGTACTGGGGGGCTCGCCCATGGGCGGACGCTCACACCTTTCGTTCGGATCGGCTCGGGGTGGGCCGACTGCCGGTCACCATAGTAAAGGAAAGGCAAAGAAGCTGGATGATTTTTTTGGCGGGTGCCACCGGATGATGGGATCCCGCCATGAGTGATCTTCACATCGGTCCCGCGTCCGTCGCCGACCTCACCACCGTGCTCGACTTCTGGAAGACGGCCGCAGAGGGAACGAGTATCAGTGACGACCTCGCCGGGGTCGAGCGCCTCCACGCCCGCGATCCGCACGCCCTGCTGCTCGCCCGGCGCGAGGGTGAACTGGTCGGCACCGTGATCGCGGGCTTCGACGGCTGGCGCTGCCACCTCTACCGGCTGGCGGTGCACCCGGACCACCGCCGCCGGGGCATCGGATCCGCGCTGCTGGCCGCCGCGGAGGAGCGATTCCGCGAGCTCGGCGGACGGCGCGCGGACGCGATGGTGCTGGACCGCAACGAGCGGGCGCAGGTGGCGTGGGCCGCGGGCGGCTACCACCCCGAGGACCACTGGACGCGCTGGGTCAAGCCGCTGGTCTGAGGACCGGCCCGGAGATCGCGCGCGGATCCTGCGAGGGCCGAGGGCTACGCGGGACCGCGGCGCGCCGTACCGATCACGCAGTACGAGATCGGGAGGGCCGGCCCGTGCTCCGGCAGGCGGAAGGTACGGGACGAGGTGATCCGGAACCCGGCGTCCTCGATCGCGGCGGCAGGGTCCCGGGCGGTGTGGCACCCGCCGAAGAGGCGGGGCCACAGGGTCCGGTCCAGCGTCCGCTGGACGGCGGCCATGCCGGCGCCGGGCGCGCGGCCGTGTTCGAGGAAGCGCAGCTTCGCGTCCGGGCGCAGCACCCGGTGGAGTTCCGAGAGCGCGCGCGGCAGGTCCCGTACGGTGCACAGCACCAGGGAGGCCACGGCGACGTCGAAGGCCTCGCTCTTGACCGGCAGGGCCTCGGCGACCCCCGGCACGAGATCGACCGGGAGTTCGGCGCGCAGGGCGGCGTCGGCGGCGAGCCGGCGAAGGCGGCGCTCCGGCTCGACGGCGACGACCTCGGAGACGGCGCGCGGGTAGTGGGCGAAGTTCAGGCCGTTGCCCGCCCCGACCTCGATGACGCGGCCCGACGCTCCGTGCAGGAGTTCACGACGGAGATCGCGTACGCCGCCGCGGGTGTCGGCGGCGGTGCTGAACCGGGCGTAGAACCGGGCGAAGAGCGGATGGCCGACGGAGTCCGGGTCGCGGCGCGGTGAGGGCATGGCGGACCTCCGGGTGAAGGGCGACGGGCAGGGCGGGGGACGGGGCGATGGGCGGATGGGCCTGCCCGGCGTGTTCCCCGCCGGGACGCCCGTAACCGGTCCCCGCGGGTGACCGGCGCGCGGCCCGCCCTCTGAGTACGCGTACTCATGTGCCCGGCGCGGCGCGGTGACGACAATCGGCTGATCGCAGGATTCGAGAGCGGAGACCCCGTGACGTCCCGTACGACCCCCGCGGGTGCGGTGCTGCTCGCCGCAGGACTGCTGGTCCTGGCCGCCTGCGGCACCAAGGTGCCGGGGAGCGCCGCGGCCCCGTCCCCGCTCCCGTCCCGCAGCCCGGCCCCGGACTACGCCGCCGAGGCGGCGGCCGCGGTGGCCCGCCACGACGCGCTCTTCCCCCAGGTGGCCGCGGCGTGCGCGGGGAAGGCGACCGTCCTCCCGAGCCGGTCGGCCGTGCCGGAGGGCCTGCCCACGGACCCCGAGGCGCGCAAGTACGCGGAGAACCACGGGTACAAGCAGCAGGGCACTCTCACGCCCGCGGCCCGGTGCCGGGGCGATGCGCACGCCGCCCGGATCAGGGCGGCGCTGGACGGCTCCGAGGGCAAGGGCGCACCGCGGACGGCGCAGGAGCTCAGCGCGCTGCTGGCCGGGATGGGTTACGCGCCGCAGGCCGGGGACGTGTACGGGTCGAGCGCGGGCGACGTCTCGTTCGTGCTGTCGATCCCGGAGAGCGGGCCGTGCGTGACGGGGCATCTGACCCCGCCGCTGAGCGTGCAGGCGCACGCCGTCTACGTGGAGGGCGGATGCCGCGAGCCCCGCGGTGGCCACTGACCCACGGGTCAGTGGCCACCGCGGGGCCGTCGACCCACCGCTCAGGGCTGCCAGGCCGTCAGGAAGGACTCCGGCGACCACGAGCCCGAGAGGTCGGGACCGAGCCACGTCGGGGCCGCCGCGCGGAAGTCCTCCGGGGACAGGGATCCCGAGGACTCGGGCACGACGCCCAGCAGCGGGAGCCCCGAGGACGACGGGAGGTCCGCCAGGTTGCAGCGGCAGGCCAGGTCCGGCTCCGCCGGCCAGCTGCCGATGACCACGCCGGGCGACGCCAGGCCGCGCGCCCGGAGGGCTTCCGCCGTCAGCGTCGTGGAGTTGAGGGTGCCGAGGGCCGGCGGGGTGACCACCAGGACGGGGGCGTCGAGCAGGCGGGCGGCGTCGGCCAGGGTGTGGCCGGCCTCGTCGAAGCGGACCAGCAGCCCGCCCGCCCCCTCCACCAGGACCAGGTCGTGGGAGCGCGACAGCTCGCGCGCCGCGTCCGCGATCTCGCGGGGGGAGAGCGTCGGCAGCCCGGCCCGGCGGGCCGCCGTGTCCGGGGCCAACGGTTCCGGATACCGCGCCAGTTCCCTCGCCGTGACCGAGGGGCCCGCGAGGCGGACCACCTCCGCCGCGTCGCCCGGAGCACCCGGTTCCATACCCGTCTGAGCCGGTTTCAGGACCGCCACCGAGCGGCCCGCCGCCACCGCGGAAGCCGCGACCGCCGCCGTGACCACCGTCTTGCCGATCTCCGTGCCCGTGCCCGAGACCATCAATACCGTCATGTCAGCCCTCCTGCGCGGCCGCGCACACCGCGCGGCAGATGCGGGCCACGTCGGCGTCGCCCGTGACGAACGGCGGCATCACGTAGATCAGGTCCCGGAAGGGGCGTATCCACACGCCCTCGCGGACCGCGGCCCGGGTCGCCGCGGCCACGTCGACCTCGTGCGTCAGCTGGACCACGCCGATCGCGCCCAGCACCCGTACGTCCCGCACGCCGGGCAGCTCCCGGGCCGGGGCCAGGCCCTGCGACAGACCCGCCTCGATGCGCTTGACCTCGCGCTGCCAGTCCTGTCCGAGGAGCAGGTCGATCGAGGCCAGAGCCACGGCCGTGGCGAGCGGGTTGCCCATGAAGGTCGGACCGTGGGCCAGGATCGGGACGGCGCCGCGGGAGATCCCGTTCGCCACCCGCTCCGTGCACAAGGTGGCGGCCAGCGTGAGGTAGCCGCCGGTCAGGGACTTGCCGAGGCACATCACGTCCGGAGTGATCCCGGCATGGTCCGCCGCGAACAGGGCGCCGGTGCGGCCGAAGCCCGTCGCGATCTCGTCCAGGACGAGCAGCACGTCGTACTCGTCGCACAGTTCGCGCAGCACCCGCAGGTATCCGGGGTGGTGGAAGCGCATGCCGCCCGCGCCCTGCACCACCGGTTCCACGATCACCGCGGCCAGCTCGTCCGCGTGCGCGGCGAGCAGGGAGCGCAGGTGGTCGGCGTACGCGGGGTCCACGGGCGCGTCGAACCCGCTCGGCGGGACGTCCGCGAAGAGCTGCTGCGGGAGGATCCCCGACCAGAGCTCGTGCATGCCGCCCTCGGGGTCGCAGACGCCCATCGGCGTCCAGGTGTCCCCGTGGTAGCCGCCGCGCCAGGTCAGCAGCCTGGTCTTGCCGGACCGGCCGGTGGAACGCCAGTACTGCAGGCACATCTTCACCGCGACCTCGACCGACACCGATCCCGAGTCGGCGAGGAAGACGTGCTCCAGACCGGGCGGGGTGATCTCGACCAGCCGGGTGGCGAGGCGGACGGCGGGCTCGTGGGTGAGCCCGCCGAACATCACGTGTGACATCCGGCCGAGTTGGTCGGTCACGGCCTCGTTCAGTGCCGGGTGGTTGTACCCGTGGATGGCCGACCACCAGGAGGACATGCCGTCGACCAGCTCGTCCTGCCCCTGCGAGGGCTCGGCCAGCCGCAGCCGGACGCCCGAGGCGGAGGAGATCACCAAGGGCTCCTGCCGCCCGGGCATCGGACCGTACGGGTGCCAGACGTGCTGCCGGTCCAGCGCGAGCAGCTCCGCGGCCGGCAGCGGGTGGTGCTGATCAGGCATTGGGGGCGAGGTCCGTTCCCGCGCCCCGGCGGCGGACCGCCACCAGGTCCGAGCGGACCTCGCCGGCCGGGGCCTGGGCCGGCTGGGGAACCGCGGCCGGCTCGGGTGCCGATGCCTGCGCCGCAACGGCCTCGTGCCCGTGCCCCGAGCAGCCGCCGCACGCCGAACCGCAGCCCGCCTCGGCCGCCGAGGAGCCGCACGGGCCCTGGGCCGCCGCGGACCGGGCCGCGGCGAGCGCGTCCGCGCGGTGCGCCGGCAGGGTCGTCGTACCGGCGCCCTCCACCTCGAAACCGGCGTCCGCGATCATGTCGAGGTCGGCCTGGCCGGCCTGGCCCTCACTGGTGAGGTAGTCGCCGAGGAAGATGGAGTTGGCGATGTTCAGCGCGAGCGGCTGCATCGAGCGCAGGTGCACCTCGCGGCCGCCGGCGATCCGGACCTCCACGTCGGGGCAGACGAACCGGACCATCGCCAGGATCCGCAGGCAGCGCTGCGGGGTGAGGTTCCACTCCTTGGCCAGCGGGGTGCCCTCGAAGGGGATGAGGAAGTTGACCGGCACCGAGTCCGAGTCCAGCTCGCGCAGCGAGTAGACGACGTCGACCAGGTCCTCGTCGCTCTCGCCCATGCCCGCGATCAGACCGGAGCAGGCCGACAGGCCCGCCGCGTGCGCCTTTTGCACCGTGTCGACACGGTCTGCGTAGGTGTGGGTCTTGGTGATCTGGCCGTATGTGGCCTCGGAGGTGTTGAGGTTGTGGTTGTAGGCATCGGCACCCGCGTCCTTCAGACGCTCGGCCTGGCCGTCCGACAGCAGACCGAGGCAGGCGCAGACCTCGACGCCCTCGTTCTGCTCCTTGATCGCCTCGATCGTCTTGCCGACGCGTTCCACGTCGCGGTCGGTCGGACCGCGCCCGCTCGCCACCAGGCACACGCGCTTGGCGCCGCCCGCGACACCGGCCGCGGCGGCCTGCGAGGCCTCGTCCGGTTTCAGCCACGTGTACTTGAGGATCTCCGCCTTCGATCCCAGGCGCTGGGAGCAGTAGGAGCAGTCCTCGGGGCAGAGGCCCGATTTCAGGTTGACCAGGTAGTTCAGCTTGACCCGACGCCCGAACCACTGGCGGCGCACCTTGCCGGCCGCGGCCACCACGTCGAGCAGTTCGTCGTCAGAGGTCGCCAGTACGGCGAGTGCCTCTTCGCGGGTCGGCAGCTCGCGCCGCAGCCCCTTGTCCACCAGGGTGTTCAGCAGGTCCATGACGCCGATCCTGGACTACACGAGCACTCCCGGCCAAGGAGAGATCGCACAACATGGCCGGAACGGAGTGTGTGGATCGCCACACCTGGCACTCAAGTGGCGGCCGTTAGGGTCAGGCAGGTCTGTGGACTGCCGACAAAAAACGAGGACCCGCCGATGAGCCAGCACAGCCCCGAACCCGATGACGTGTTCGCCTGGATCGACGACGCGGAGCGGGCCCGTGAGCAGGCCGGACTCGTCCGGACGCTGCGCCCCCGCCCGGCCTCCTCGCCGCTGCTGGACCTGGCGAGCAACGACTACCTCGGCCTGTCCCGCCACCCGGAGACCGTACGCGGCGCGCGCGAGGCGGCCGAGCGGTGGGGGGCGGGGGCCACTGGATCACGTCTGGTGACCGGTACGACCGAGCTTCATGCGGAGCTCGAGCGCGAGCTCGCGCGGTTCTGCGGATTCGAGGCCGCGCTCGTCCTGTCCTCCGGCTACGCCGCCAACCTGGCGGCCGTCACCGCGCTCAGCGACCGCGGCACCCTCGTCGTCTCCGACGCCGGCAACCACGCCTCGATCGTGGACGGCTGCCGGCTCTCGCGGGCCGCGGTCGAAGTGGTCCCGCACTCCGATCCGGAGGCCGCGCGCAAGACGCTCGCCACGCACGGGGGCCGGGCGCTGCTGGTCAGCGACTCGGTGTTCTCCGTGGACGGGGACGCCGCCCCGCTCGCCGCGTACGCCGCCGCCTGCCGGGAGCGGGGCGCGGCCCTGGTCGTGGACGACGCGCACGGGCTGGGCGTCCTGGGCGAGGGCGGCCGAGGGGCCCTGCACGCCGCCGGGCTCGCGGGCGCGCCCGGGGTGGTCGCCACCCTCACGCTCTCGAAGTCCCTCGGCAGCCAGGGCGGGGCCGTGCTCGGGCCGGCCAAGGTGATCCGGCACCTGGTCAACACGGCCCGGACCTTCATCTTCGACACGGGGCTGGCGCCGGCCGCCGCGGGTGCGGCGCTGGCGAGCCTGCGTCTGCTCCGGCGGGAGCCGCAGCGCGCCGCCCGGGCCCGCGAGGTGGCCGAGCGGCTGTACGGGCGGCTCACCGCGTCCGGCCTGACCGCGGCCCGGCCGGACGCGGCCGTGGTGTCGGTACGGGCCCCGTCGGCTTCGGCGGCACTGCGCTGGGCCGCCGACTGCCGCGGGGCGGGACTGTCCGTGGGGTGCTTCCGTCCGCCGTCGGTGCCGGACGGCATCTCCCGGCTGCGGCTGACCGCGCGGGCCGATCTCACGGGGGACGAGATCGACCGTGCCGTCGAGACGATCCTGAAGACCGCTCCCGCCGGTGCCACGGACCGCTAAGGGGCGTCCGCGAAGTCCGCGTCGGCCCGTACGGCTGCGAGGAAGCCGTCCCAGGCCGGCCCGGTGAAGAGCACGGCCGGGCCGTCCGTCCGCTTCGAGTCGCGGACGGCCAGCAGGCCGCCGCCACCGAGCGCGGCGGTTTCCACGCAGTTGTTCATTCCGGTGCTGCGGCTGCTCCGCCGCCACCGCGCGCTGATCAGAAGTCCGCTGGTGGAAAGGGGGGTTGCGGACACGGGGGTGCCTCCTTACGCGTCGTCAGCGAGTGAGCTGATGAGATCCGACGAGTCCTGGGGCGGTAGGGCGTGCGCCTGGATGGTGCGGAATGCGGCGCTGTACGCCTCTAGGTCTTCCTTCCGCTCCAGGTAGAGGCTACTCGTCAAATGGTCGAGTACCACCACATCCAGATCGGCGATGTTCGGAAATGAGAAAATTACGAACGGTCCTGTGAGGCCGAGATGACCCCCCACGCTGAACGGCAGTACCTGCAAGCGCACTTGAGGCAATCGGGCCACCTGCACCAGATGCCGCAGTTGCGCCGCCATCACCCCGGGTCCGCCGATCTGCCGCCGCAGCACCGCCTCGTCCAGTACCGCGCTCAGCTCCAGCGGCGGAGTCGCCCGCAGCACCGACTGCCGGGCCAGCCGCACGTCCACCAGCGCGTCCACCTTGGGTTCCGGCAGCCCGCCCAGTGCGGCCCGGGTCACCGCCCGCGCGTACTCCGGGGTCTGCAACAGGCCCGGCACCACCGAGAGTTCGACCGTACGGGCCGCCCGGGCGCTCGCCTCCAGGCTGATGAAGTCCCGGTACTCCTGGGGCAGGAGACCCCGGTAGTCGTGCCACCACTGGCGGCCGCGCCCGGCCTCGCCGCCGCCCGGCCCGGGTCCCGCCGCCGAGGCCGACAGGGCCTCCAGCAGGGCCCTCTGCTCGGGGCTGACCACCTTCGCGTACACGTCCAGGAGGAGGCGGATGTCCTCCGGTTTCACGCCACTGCGCCCGGTTTCGATGCGGCTGATTTTCGACTGGTGCCATCCCGCGATCCGGGCGGCCTCACCACTGGTGAGTCCGGTCCGGTCGCGCAGGGCGCGCAGTTCCTCGCCGAGCTTGCGCCGGCGCACCGCGGGACCGTGCTGCATACCCGCCTCCTTCCACCGGCACAGCTCGCACCAGTCTGCCGTCCAAATACGCTCTTCCGTAGCAGAGTTCACCGCATTGAGCGACAGATATATGCATATCTTGGGGGAACGGCCCCGCCGACGGGACGATGGGTGGCACTCTGGCGTCCAGCACAGATCCGGGGCGGTTCGCCCCGGTGGGAAAGGGACCGTCGCCATGGCAGACCACCAGGAAGCATCCGTCACTCTGCCGAGCGATCCCGCCTCGGTCGCCACCGCCCGTCGCTTCGTCGCGGAGGTGCTCGGCGAATGGGGACTGCCCGACGGGGCCGACACCGCCGACAGCGTACGGCTGATCGTCTCGGAGCTCGCCACCAACGCCGTCCAGCACACCTTCGGCCAGTCGCCCGTCTTCACCGTCGACGTCCGCCTGGAGCGCGGGGAGTGGCTGCGCGTCGGGGTGACCGACAGCCACCCGCGCTGGCCCCGGCGCCTGCCGGCCGCCGTCCAGCAGGACAACGGCCGGGGGATGGTCATCATCCGCTGGCTCACCGCCGAAGCGGGCGGCCGGCTCTCGGTCAACCCCACCGAGGCCGGCGGCAAGACCGTCTGGATCGCCCTCCCCTGGCCCGTCGGAGCACCGGCGAAGAGCGTCTCGGGCTGCTGAGCGACGGCGTCCGCGAGCACGCATCACCTCAGGTGTCCGTATACGGATCCGTGCCTGGGCGGCGTGGGAGTTGAACCGGGTGCTTCCCCGAAACGTGGGTTAACGCGGCGGAAAAGCGCGGCACCTAGCGTGGCGGGCATGACGTTCCGTCAAAGATCACCCATCCTTCGGCAAAGTGAGGGTGGTCGGGACGGAAAGCCTTCCCCTGCATTGGGACAAGAGACGCTTGGCTCGGATATCCGCAGGTCAACAAAGTGTTGAAGGCGGTTATGGTCGGCCCGGCGCGACGCTGATCTGGTCCCGGAAACTTGGTGATACGAGTGCAACTGACACCGCATGAGCAGGAACGACTGCTCATCCACGTGGCCGCGGACGTGGCCGAGAAGCGCAAGGCGCGCGGCGTCCTCCTCAACCACCCGGAGGCGGTCGCCCTGATCACCTCGCACATCCTCGAAGGGGCCCGCGACGGGCGGACCGTGGCCGAGCTCATGGCCTCGGGACGCACCGTGCTCGGGCGCGCCGACGTGATGGAGGGGATCCCCGAGATGATCCACGACGTCCAGGTCGAGGCGACCTTCCCGGACGGGACCAAGCTCGTCACCGTCCACGACCCGATCGTCTGAAGGGGAGAACCCGCATGATCCCCGGCGAAATCGTCCACGGGAACGACCCGGTACGCCTCAACGAGGGCCGGCCCGTCACCCGCCTCACCGTGCTCAACGCCGCCGACCGGCCCGTCCAGGTCGGCTCCCACTACCACTTCGCCGAGGCCAACCCCGGCCTCGACTTCGACCGCGGGGCCGCCCGCGGGCTGCGGCTCAACATCGCCGCCGGCACCGCCGTGCGCTTCGAGCCGGGCATCCCGGTCGCGGTGGAACTCGTACCGATCGGCGGGCTGCGCACCGTACCGGGCCTGCGCGGGGAGACCGGGGGGCCGCTCGATGGCTGAGCTCGACCGGCGCGCGTACGCCGACCTCTTCGGGCCGACCGCGGGCGACCGCGTCCGGCTCGCCGACACCGACCTCTTCGTCGAGATCGAGCAGGACCTCAGCGGCGGACCCGGACGCTCCGGCGACGAGGCCGTGTTCGGCGGCGGGAAGGTGATCCGCGAGTCGATGGGCCAGGCCCGCACCACGCGCGCCGAGGGCGCCCCCGACACCGTGATCACCGGGGTCGTCGTCCTCGACCACTGGGGCATCGTCAAGGCCGACGTCGGCATCCGCGACGGCCGCATCTGCGGCATCGGCAAGGCCGGCAACCCCGACACCATGGACGGGGTGGATCCCGCGCTCGTGATCGGCCCCGAGACCGAGATCATCTCGGGCAACGGGAAGATCGTCACGGCGGGTGCCATCGACGCCCACGTCCACTTCATCTCGCCGACCGTCATCGACGAGGCCCTCGCCTCCGGCATCACCACCCTCGTCGGCGGCGGCACCGGCCCCGCCGAGGGCAGCAAGGCCACCACCGTCACCCCCGGACCCTGGCACCTCGCCCGGATGTTCGCGGCCCTGGAGGCCTACCCCGTCAACATCGGTCTGCTGGGCAAGGGCAACACCATGTCCCGCGAGGCCATGCACTCGCAGCTGCGCGGCGGCGCCCTCGGGTTCAAGATCCACGAGGACTGGGGGGCCACCCCCGCCGTCATCGACGCCTGCCTCGGCGTCTGCGACGAGACCGGCGCCCAGGTGGCCATCCACACCGACACCCTCAACGAGGCCGGATTCGTCGGCGACACCCTCGCCGCCATCGCCGGGCGGACGATCCACTCGTACCACACCGAGGGCGCGGGCGGCGGGCACGCGCCCGACATCATCACCGTGGTCTCCGAGCCGAACATCCTGCCCAGTTCCACCAACCCGACCCGGCCGCACACCGTCAACACCATCGAGGAACACCTCGACATGCTGATGGTCTGCCACCACCTCAACCCGGCCGTCCCCGAGGACCTGGCCTTCGCCGAGTCCCGGATCCGGCCCTCGACCATCGCCGCCGAGGACGTCCTGCACGACCTCGGCGCGATCTCCATCATCTCCTCCGACTCCCAGGCCATGGGCCGTGTCGGCGAGGTCGTGATGCGCACCTGGCAGACCGCCCACGTGATGAAGAAGCGGCGCGGCTTCCTGCCCGGCGACGGACCGGCCGACAACCACCGCGCCCGCCGCTACGTCGCCAAGTACACGATCAACCCCGCCGTGGCCCAGGGACTCGCGCGGGAGATCGGCTCCGTGGAGACCGGCAAGCTCGCCGACCTCGTGCTCTGGACGCCCGCCTTCTTCGGGGTCAAGCCCGAACTGGTCATCAAGGGCGGCCAGATCGCCTACGCGCAGATGGGCGACGCCAACGCCTCCATCCCGACCCCGCAGCCGGTACTGCCCCGCCCGATGTTCGGCAGCCACGGCCGGGCCCCCGGGCTGAACTCGCTCAACTTCACCGCGCAGGCCGCCCTCGACGACGCGCTGCCCGAACGGCTCGGACTCGGGAAGCAGTTCGTCGCCATCGAGAGCACCCGCAAGGTGGCCAAGACGGACATGCGCAACAACGAGGCGATGCCGCGGGTCGAGGTCGACGCCGACACCTTCACCGTCACCATCGACGGCGAGGTGGTGGAGCCCGCGCCGGCCGCGGAACTGCCCATGGCTCAGAGATACTTCCTCTTCTGACATGGGACCGCAACCGACGGGCGCCGCCCCATGAGCCTCGCCGCCCTGCTCGTCCTCGCCGACGGACGGTTCCCCGCCGGGGGACACGCCCACTCCGGCGGGGCCGAGGCCGCCTGCAAGGCCGGCCGCATCCACGACGCCGCCACCCTGGAGGAGTTCTGCCGCGGCCGGCTCCACACCGCCGGCCTCACCGCCGCGGCACTCGCCGCCGCCGCAGCCCTCGGCCTCGACCCGGCGGTCCTCGACGCCGCGGCCGACGCCCGTACGCCCTCGCCGGCGCTGCGCACCGCGGCCCGGCGGCTGGGCCGCCAGCTGCTGCGCGCCGCCCGGGCCACCTGGCCCACCGCCGAACTCGACGCGCTCGCCGCGGCCTTTCCGCGGGGCGCCCACCAGCCGGTGGTGCTCGGGCTGACCGCCCGGGCGGCCGGGCTCGGGCCCCTGGACGCCGCGCACGTCGCGGCGTACGAGAGCGTGAGCGGACCGGCGACGGCGACGGTACGCCTCCTCGGCCTGGACCCCTTCCAGGCGAGCGGGGTCCTGGCCCGCCTCGCCCCCGAACTCGACTCCGTCTCCGCGCGGGCCGCGCGGGCCGCGGACCGGGCCCGCCGGGAAGGCCCGGACGCCCTGCCCGCGGCCTCCTCACCGCTGCTCGACATCGCGGCGCAGGCCCATGCCGACTGGCCGGTACGGCTGTTCGCCTCCTGACCGGTCCTTCCCCCACCCTTTACGACCACCTCCACGACCGGAGACCCCCATGCACCTCGACCACGGCGTGACCTATCCCCAGCGCCACACCCACAGCGCCGAGCCGGTACGGGCGGACGGCTCCCGCCGCGCCCTGCGCATCGGGCTCGGCGGACCCGTCGGCTCCGGCAAGACCGCCACCGTCGCCGCGCTCTGCCGCGCCCTGCGCGCCGAGCTGTCCATGGCCGTCGTCACCAACGACATCTACACCCGCGAGGACGCCGAGTTCCTGCTCCGCGAGGCGGTCCTGCCGCCCGAGCGGATCAGCGCGGTGGAGACCGGCGCCTGCCCGCACACCGCCATCCGCGACGACATCTCCGCGAACCTGGAGGCGGTGGAGGAGCTGGAGGAGACCGTCGGTCCGCTCGACCTGATCCTCGTCGAGTCCGGCGGCGACAACCTCACCGCCACCTTCTCCCGCGGGCTCGTCGACGCCCAGATCTTCGTCATCGACGTGGCGGGCGGCGACGACATCCCGCGCAAGGGCGGCCCCGGGGTCACCACCGCCGACCTGCTCGTCGTCAACAAGACCGACCTCGCCCCTTACGTGGGCTCCGACCTCGACCGGATGGCCCGCGACGCGGCCGCGCAGCGCGGCGAACTCCCGGTCGCCTTCCAGTCGCTGCGCGGCGAGCAGGGCGTGGCCCCGGTGGCCGCGTGGGTGCGCGAGCGGATCGCCGCCTGGGCCGCACGGTGAGCCTTACGGTGGCCGGCGCGCCTCCCGTCGCCCTGCGGACCCCGGCTCCGCCCGGCCCGGTCCCGCCGGCCCCGCCCGAGCCCGCCACGACGCCGGCCGGGGTCCGGGCCACCGCCCGGATCGCCGCGGTCGCCGACGGCCGCGGCGCAACCGCCCTGCCCCTGCTGGCCGGGGAAGGACCGCTCGCGCTGCGCCGCACCCGGGGCACGGGTGCCGAGGCCGGGGTCATGCTGGTCGGCGCGATGAGCGCCCCGCTCGGCGGGGACCACCTCACGGTGGAGGCCTCCGCCGGGCCCGGGGCCCGGCTCGCCCTGGCCTCCGCGGCCGCCACCCTCGCGCTGCCCGGCCGCGGTGGCGAGCCCGCGCGGTACGACGTACGGCTGACCCTGGCCGAGGACTCGGCGGTGCGGTGGATGCCGGAGCCGCTGGTCTCGGTGCGCGGCAGTGACCTGCGGGTGCGCACCCGCGCCGAACTCGCCCCGACGGCCCGGCTGCTGCTGCGCGAGGAGCAGGTGCTGGGCCGGTCGGGGGAGGAGCCGGGCCTGCTGCGCAGCCGGCTCACCGTGACCCGGGGCGGGATCCCGCTGCTGGACCAAGAGCTGGCCTGCGGGCCGGGGGCGCCCGGCGGCTGGGACGGCCCGGCGGGGCTGGCGGGTCACCGGACGCTCGGTCAGCTCCTGGTCGTGGACCCGGCGTTCACCGCGTCGCCGCCGACCGCCGCCGTGCTCGGGGAGTTCGCGGCCGTCACTCCGCTGGCGGGTCCCGCGGTCCTCGTGACGGCGCTGGCACCGGACGCCTTGCGGCTGCGCGAGGTACTCGACGCGGCGTGTCGCACGTATGGCTGGTAACAGCTGAGCGAACCTGGGAGGAATGGGACTCCGCTCAGCGGTACACGCCTTTCCGGTTATCGGGTTGGCAAAGAACATGACCGCGCTCTGTTGTCAGGTGTAGGTCAGGCGCAAGGATCCCCCTGTTCGACCCACCCACCCGACCGACCCGACCCGGCCTCTTCCGGCCGGGTCTGACGCAGGGGGAACAACCACGTGATACGCAATGCAGCGCTGGGGAGCGCTGCCACTCTGATCACCGGAGCACTGGCCGCGGGCCTGCTGCTGGCCACACCGGCAGCCGCCGCCCCGGCCGGCCAGGACAGCAGGTTGCCGGAGGCGCTGGGCGTCCAGCTCGCCGCGGCCCGCGCCGCGGCCACCGGTATCGAGTGGAAGGACTGCCCCGCCGACTGGGGCTTCGCGGCCCCGATCCAGTGCGGCTGGGTCAAGGTCCCGCTCGACTACTCCAAGCCGTTCGGCAAGACGATCGACCTTGCGGTCGACCGTGCCGTGAGCACCGGCACCAAGGAGGAGCGCCAGGGCGCGCTCGTCTACAACCCCGGCGGCCCCGGCGGCTCCGGCATGCGCTTCCCGCGCCGGATCACCACCAAGAGCCCGCTGTGGGTCAACACCGCCAAGGCGTACGACTTCGTGGGCTTCGACCCGCGCGGTGTCGGCCACTCCGCCCCGATCTCCTGCATCGACCCGCAGGAGTTCGTCAAGGCTCCCAAGGCCGACCCGGTCCCGTCGAGCGAGGCGGACAAGCGCGCCCAGCGCAAGCTGGCCGCCGAGTACGCGGACGGCTGCAAGGAGCGCAGCGGCGAGATGCTGCCGCACATGACCACGCCGAACACCGCGCGCGACCTGGACGTCATCCGGGCCGCTCTCGGCGAGAAGAAGCTGAACTACCTCGGCGTCTCCTACGGCACCTACCTCGGCGGCGTCTACGCGACGCTGTTCCCGACCCACGTGCGCCGCATGATCGTCGACAGCGTGGTCAACCCGGACACGGACAACATCTGGTACGAGGCCAACCTCGGCCAGGACGTGGCCTTCCAGATGCGCTGGAACGACTGGCAGGACTGGGTCGCCAAGAACGACGGCGTCTTCCACCTCGGCGACACCCGCGCCAAGGTCGAGGCCAAGTGGCAGGAGCTGCGCGCCAAGGCCAAGGCCAACCCGCTGGGCGGGGTCGTCGGCCCGAACGAGCTCATCGGCTTCTTCCAGGGCGCCCCGTACTACGACTCCTCGTGGGTCCCGGTCGCGCAGGCGTTCAGCGCCTGGGCCGCCGGTGACGAGAAGCCGCTGATCGAGGCGATCGCCCCGGACATGTCGGACACCAAGGGCAACGCCGCGTCCGAGAACAGCAACGCCGTCTACACCGCGGTCGAGTGCGCCGACGCCAAGTGGCCGACCAGCTGGGCCAAGTGGGATCGGGACAACACCAAGCTGAACGAGAAGTACCCGTTCCTGACCTGGTCCAACGCGTGGATGAACCTGCCCTGCGCGACCTGGAAGTCCAAGCAGAGCAACCCGATCGAGGTCGGCGCCAAGCGCGGCCTGCCGCCGGTCCTGATCGTCCAGTCCGAGCGTGACGCCGCCACGCCCTACGAGGGTGGCGTCGAGATGCACCGCCGGCTGGCCGGTTCGCGTCTGATCACCGAGCAGAACGCCGGCTCGCACGGTGTCACCAGCCTGGTGAACCCCTGCATCAACACCCGGGTGGACGACTACCTGCTGACCGGCAAGGTCGACGCCAAGGACGTGAAGTGCGGTCCGCACGCCACTCCGGTCGCCCCCGCTCCGGCCGCCGCCCGCTCCCTGGAGAAGGCCCCGGCCTCGGCGCTTCCGGCGCTGGAGGAGCTGCCCGCCGTCCGCTAGGACGGTGGGACGGCAGGCATCAGGCATCAGGCATCAGCACGGCACGGCCCGGGATCTGCCGGGACAGTGCGGGAGAAGGCTCAGCGCGTCCTGCGCCGGGCCTTCTTCCGCGCTTCCTCCTCCTCGGCCTTGACCTCGGCGGCGTACCGGTCGACGTACTCCTGCCCGGACAGGCCGAGGATCGCGTACATGATCTCGTCGGTCACGGCCCGCAGGACGGCCCGCTCGCCCTCCATCCCGTCGTACCGGGAGAATTCCAGCGGCTTGCCGAAGCGGATGGTCACGCGCCGGATGTTCGGGATCTTCTGCCCGGGTGGCTGGATCTCGAAGGTCCCGACCATCGCGCACGGTACGACGGGCACCCCGGCCCCGAGCGCCATCGCGGCCACGCCCACCTTGCCCTTGTAGAGCCGCCCGTCGTGGGAGCGGGTGCCCTCCGGGTAGATCCCGAGCAGCTCGCCCTTGGCCAGTACTCCGAGCCCCTCGCGCAGCGCCGCCTTTCCGGCGTCCTTGCCGGATCGGTCCACCGGGATCTGCCCGGCGCTGCGGAAGAAGAACGCGGTCAGCTTCCCCTTCACCCCGGGTCCGGTGAAGTACTCGGCCTTCGCGAGGAAGGTGATCCGGCGCTTGAGGATGGCGGGCATCAGGAAGTGGTCGGAGAACGACAGGTGGTTGCCCGCGATGATCGCGGCCCCCTCCTCGGGGATGTTCTCCAGTCCCTCGATGCGCGGCCGGAACAGCAGCCGGAGCAGCGGACCGAGCAGCACGTGCTTGAGCAAGTGGTAGAACACCGGGGCATTTTCCCTTCACCTGGGGGTCAGGTCAGTGTGCCGGACACGGTGCCGGATGGGCGTGGCGAACCAGAATCCGACCAGCCGGCACAGCATGGCCGCGGCGAGCGGCCCGGCCTGGGACGGACAAAGGGCCAGGCTGAGCACCAGCAGCACGGCCGCCGACATCGCGAGCATCAGCGCGGAACTTCCTTGCCTGACTTCCGTTGCCCGGTAGAACGGACGGCGACACCGGGGATTCATGTGGGGACCGGTCGGAACCGGCCGAAGGAGCCGGGCGTGGGAAGGGGCTCCTGCGGCGGGAGGGGTGGCGGGAAACGAACGGGGCGCGCGGGCGCCGTCTCAGGTTTTGCCGGACGCTGCCATGCCGGCGGTCAGCAGGCCGAGAACGACCCAGCCGAACCACAGCCAGCCGTTGCTGCCGAGGGCCACGGAGTACGTGGCGACGGCCACCAGAGCGGCGAAGGTCATGACGGCCATCGCCTTAACGGATCCGGTCATGCCCCATGGTCGCGCGCGAAGGTGCCGGCGCGCTACTGGCCACGCGCTTGGAGTGAGGCGAGATAGGAGTTGTACGCCTCCAGCTCCTGGTCGCCGTCGCGGTCCGCGGCCCGGTCCGCGCGGGTCGCCGCCCGCTGCTCGGAGTGGTACCACTGGTAGACCAGCGCGATCAGGACCAGGACGGACGGGATCTCGCTGAAGGCCCAGGCGATGCCGCCGCCCCACTGCTGGTCGAGCAGCGGGTCGATGCCGAGGGAGGCCGGCGGGTTCGCGTACGTCTTGATCATCGGCTCGCTCGCCATCATCAGCGCGATGCCGAAGAAGGCGTGGAAGGGCATGCCGGCGAAGAGCTCCAGCATCCGCATCACGTAGCCGGGGCGGTGCGGACCCGGGTCCACGCCCATGATCGGCCAGAAGAAGACCAGGCCGACGGCGAGGAAGTGAACCATCATGCCGATGTGCCCGGCCTTGCTCTCCATGAGGAAATCGAAGATCGGGGTGAAGTAGAGGGCGTAGAGGCTGGCGATGAACAGGGGGATCGTGAACACCGGGTGGGTGATCACCTTCATGTACCGGCTGTGCAGCAGCATCAGCAGCAGCTCACGCGGCCCTTTGTGGCCGCGGGCGGCGGGCGAAAGGGCGCGCAGCGCCAGCGTCACCGGTGCGCCCAGCAGGAGCAGGATCGGGGAGAGCATGCTGATGACCATGTGCTGGATCATGTGCACGCTGAACATGACCATGCCGTAGTCGTTCAGCTTGGTGCACATCACCAGGGCGACGCTCAGCACGCCGGCCGTGAAGGCGATCGTCCGGCCCAGCGGCCAGGCGTCCCCGCGCCGGCGCAGCCGCACCACGCCCCACAGGTACAGGCCGAGGCCCACCAGCGAGCCGATCAGGAAGAACGCGTCGAAGGAGAACTCCAGCCCGCGCCCGAGAGTGAACGGCGGCAGGTCCATGTTCATGTCCATGCCGTGCCCGCTGTGATCCATCTGTCCACTCCCTTGACCTGTGGTGCCCCACCACAGTAGTGCCGCCCCCGTGCGCGATCGCGTCCGGGGGCGGCAACTACGGGATATCGGACCAGAAGGGGGGAAATGTCACAGAACGTTCTGCGCCTCGGAGTACCGCTCCGCCGGGACCGTCTTCAGGGCCTGCACCGCGTCGGCGAGCGGGACCATCTCGATGTCCGTGCCGCGCAGCGCGGTCAGCATCCCGAACTCGCCGCGGTGCGCCGCCTCGACCGCGTGCCAGCCGAAGCGGGTGGCCAGGACCCTGTCGTACGCGGTCGGCGTGCCGCCGCGCTGGACGTGGCCCAGGATGACCGGACGGGCCTCCTTGCCCAGGCGCCGCTCCAGCTCGACCGCGAGCAGGTTGCCGATGCCGGCGAAGCGCTCGTGCCCGTACTGGTCGGTGCCGCCCTCCTGGAAGTCCATGGAGCCGGCGCGCGGCTTGGCGCCCTCGGCGACCACGACGATCGCGAACCGCTTGCCCGCGGAGAACCGCTCGCCGACGATCGCCGTCAGCTCGTCGATGTCGAAGGGACGCTCCGGGACGACGATGGCGTGCGCGCCGGCCGCCATGCCCGAGTGCAGGGCGATCCAGCCGGTGTGTCGGCCCATGACCTCCACCACCATCACGCGCTGGTGGGACTCGGCGGTGGTCTTCAGCCGGTCCAGCGCCTCGGTGGCGACCCCGACGGCGGTGTCGAAGCCGAACGTGACGTCCGTCGAGGCGATGTCGTTGTCGATGGTCTTCGGTACGCCCACGATCGGCAGACCGGCCTGCGCGAGCAGGTTCGCGGCCTTCAGGGTGCCCTCGCCGCCGATCGGGATGATGGCGTCCAGGCCGAGGTCGGCGACGTGCCCGCGGGCCCGCTCCACGCCGTCGCGCAGGTGCGCGGGCTGCACCCGGGAGGAGCCGAGGATGGTGCCGCCGCGGGCCAGGATGCCGGCCACGGCGTCGAGGTCCAGCTTGCGGTAGTCACACTCCAGCAGGCCGCGCCAGCCGTCGTGGAAGCCGATGACCTCGTCGCCGTGGTCGACGACGGCGCGGTGGACGACGGAGCGGATGACCGCATTGAGGCCGGGGCAGTCGCCGCCGGAGGTGAGCACACCAATGCGCATGGCAGGAAGACCTTTGCAACGTGGGCCGACGACCGGACCACGTCGTCCGGTTGGAACTACGGCCACCCTACAAGCGGTGGAGAGGTGGACTGAACCATCCTCCACATGCTGGTCACGGTCGTCGTACGAAACCACGTCGGCCCGGTTCCCCCTAGGGAAAACCGGGCCGAACACATGATGGCGGGGCCGCCCCGATGAGCGGTCCGCGCGGTGTTACGCGGGCTGCGTGGCCGCCGCGATGCGCTCCGCGCGCAGCGCCTCGTACCAGCGGTCGTCGATGGGCGGCAGCGCGTTCACGTCGAGGGCCAGCTTCAGCAGCAGGTCCGCGATCTGCGGGTTGCGGGCCATCACGGGACCGTGCATGTAGGTGCCGAAGACGGTGTCGTTGTAAGCGCCCTCCGTGCCGTCGCCCGTGCCGTTGCCGCGGCCCAGCCGGGTGCGGGCGAAGGGCCGCGCGGTCGGGCCGAGGTGGGTGACGCCCTGGTGGTTCTCGAAGCCCGTCAGCTGGGGCAGGTTCAGGCGCGGGTCGATGTCCGCGAGAACGTCGCCGACGCACCGCTCGCCCTCGCCGCGCACGGTGACCACGTCCAGCAGGCCGAGGCCCTCCTGGCGTTCGCCCATGTCGTTGACGAACTCGTTGCCGAGGATCTGGTAGCCGGCGCAGACGGAGAAGACGATCGCCCCGTTCGAGACGGCCCGCTCCAGACCGCCGTCGCGCAGCAGGCGCTCCGCGGCGAGCCGCTGCGGGCGGTCCTCACCGCCGCCGATCAGGTAGATGTCCCCCGAGGTGGGGATGGGCTGGTCGCTGCGCACGTCCACGCGCTGCACGTCCAGGCCGCGCTGGCGCGCGCGGCGCTCCACCACGAGGGCGTTGCCCTGGTCTCCGTACGTGCTCAGCAGGTCGGGGTAGACCCACACCAGACGCAGGCTGTTGTCGCTCATGCTCTTGTCCTCTATGGGTGACTAGTTGCCGACGCGGCGGCGCACGTCCTGGAAGGCGGTGTAGTTGGCGATCAGCTCGATCTGACCGGGCGGCGCCAGCTGCACGGCCTCGTCGAGGGTCTCGCACACGCGGAAGTCCAGGCCCGCGACTTCGAGCCGGACCGCCAGGTCCAGCTTGCGGTCGCCGATCACGAAGATCGGATGGCCGGCCAGGCGCGGGTAGTCCACGTCCCACAGCCAGGAGGTGTCCGTGCCGTCGGCGCCGCGTGCGTTCACCGAGAGGATCACGGGGGTCGGCGGCGGGTCGATCAGCGAAAACGTTTCGAGCCAGCCCGCCGGGTTCTTCGCGAGCAGCAGGCGCAGCTCACGGCCCTGGAAGGTGATGACGTCGTAGCGGCCGGCGACGGCCTGCACCTGGTACATCCGCTCCAGCGCGACCTGCGGCGGGACGCCGAAGACGGCGGCCACGGCGGCCGAGCTGGCGGCGTTCGCCTTGTTGGCGCGGCCGGGCAGCTGGAGGTGGATCGGCCAGGCCGAGCCGTGCGGGTCGAGGACGTGGTCCCCGGAGAGCACCCAGCTCGGGGTGGGGCGCCGGAAGCCGCACTCGCCGCAGAACCAGTCGTCGCCGGGGCGCTGCATGACACCGCCGCAGGAGGGGCACGACCAGGCGTCGTCCTTCCACTCCTGGCCCGCGGCGACCCACACCACGTTCTGCGAGGAGGAGGCCGACCACACGATGAGCGGGTCGTCGCAGTTGGCGACGATGACGGCCTTGGAGCCCTGGAGGCCCTCGCGCCACTTTTCCGCGAGCATGCGGGTCTCGGCGGCGCGGTCCAGCTGGTCGCGGGAGAGGTTCAGCAGGGCGATCACCTTGGGGGTGACGTCCCGGGCCACTCCCGCGAGGTACTTCTCGTCCACCTCGATGACGCCGTACTTGGCGTCCGAGCCGCCCGCGAGGGCGGAGGTGATGCCGGCCGGCATGTTCGCGCCGAGGGCGTTGGAGACGACGGGACCGCTGGCCCGCAGGGCCTCGGCGATCAGCCGGGTCGTCGTGGTCTTGCCGTTCGTCGCGGAGACGAGGACGACGTCGAGATGCTGCGCGAGCGCTCCGAGCAGATCGGGGTCGAGTCTGAGTGCGACCTTCCCGCCGATCACCGATCCGCTTCCGCGTCCCGCGGCCCGCGACACCGCCGCCGCGGCCTTGCCCGCCGTCACGGCCAGCTTGGCCCGCGGCGAAAGCGGCTCTGTGTTGCCTGCCATCGTCCCTTGTCCTCCTTGCGTCGGTCGGCCCCAGCCTATCCAGTACCGGCCACGGCCTTGACCGCGGCGCCCCAGGGCGCCGCAGATCTCCTCATATATTCGCCCGTCGTACCCTTACGGCCATGCGACAGCGCCCCATCCCCGGCACCACCGGCATCGTCCGCACCATGAGCCTCCTGGGCGATCCGGTGCTCCACTCGCCGTGCGAGGAGGTCACCGCGTTCGGTCCGGCCCTCGACCGGCTCGTCGAGGACATGTTCGCGACGATGTACGCCGCCGAGGGCGTCGGCCTCGCCGCGAACCAGATCGGCGTCGGACAGCGGGTGTTCGTGTACGACTGCCCCGACGACGAGGACGTGCGCCACGTCGGGCACATCGTCAACCCGCGCCTGGTGGCGGCCGACGGGGACGCGTTCCGCGGCCCCGAGGGCTGCTTGTCGCTGCCCGGCCTGGAGGCGGGCACGGTCCGCTTCGACCGCGCGGTCGTCGAGGGGGTCACCTCGGACGGCACGCCCGTACGGATCGAGGGCACCGGGTTCTTCGCGCGCTGTCTCCAGCACGAGTGCGACCACCTCGACGGCACGGTCTACGCGGACCGGGTCACGGGCCTGCGCGCCAGGCGGCTGCGGCGGGCGATCCGCAGGACGCCGTGGGGCGCACGGGCCGCGGCGCCCGCGCGGGACTGAGCGCGGCCCCTCGGGGACGGCGGGGCCTCAGAATCCCGGGCCGTCCGCGCGGTTGCCGGCCGTGGCCAGCCGGCCCCACAGGAGGTCGGTGAGTCCGCTGACCAACTCCGCGCGTTCACAGGGACGCTCGCCGAGCCACCAGTCGCCGGCGGCGTGCATCATGCCGACGATCCCGTGGCCCCAGACCCGGGCCAGGCGCTCGCCGCCGGGGCCGAGGTCCACGCGCTCGCCGATGACGTCGGCGAGCTCCTCGCCGAGGCGGCGCAGCAGCGGGGCCGAGTGCACGCCCACGTCGAAACCCTTCTCGGCGGCCTGCGAGTCCTCGGCGGGGTGCATGAGGAAGCGGTAGACCTGAGGGCGGGCCTCGATGGCCGCGAGGTAGGTGTCGAGGGTGGACTCCACGCGGCTGCGGCGTTCGGCAGGGGCGTCGAGCGCGGCCCGCAGCGAGTCGAGCAGGGCGTCGGTGTGCCGGACGGCCAGGGCCTGGTAGAGCCCGGCCTTGTCGCCGAAGTGCCGGTAGAGGATCGGCTTGGTGATGCCGGCCTCCGCCGCGATGGCGTTCATGGACGCCTTGGGCCCGTCCCGGAGGACGACCCGGTCGGCCGCTTCGAGCAGCTCCCGCCTGCGGCGCTCGGCCGTTCCCGGTTCGCCGGCCTGCTGAGTGGTCTCCATGACGTGTTTCTCTCCCCGCCCTTGCGATGGTGCGTGACGCCCACGCAACGTAACACCCCGCACACCCACGCGATCGATCGGCTGCACCGCGGGCGGCCCTGCTTGACAGTGGCTACTCGCCGGTAACAGACTGTGGCCACCGTATGGGTTACCGCTAGTAACACGCTGGTGGACGCACAGCTGGAGGGGAACATGGCGGAGTTCACCATGGAGCTCAATGACGACCAGAAGCAGGTACGCGACTGGATCCACGGCTTCGCGGCCGAGGTGATCCGCCCCGCGGCCGCGGAATGGGACGAGCGCGAAGAGACTCCGTGGCCCGTCATCCAGGAGGCCGCGAAGGTCGGCATCTACTCGCTCGACTTCTACGCCCAGCAGTTCTTCGACCCTACCGGTCTCGGCATCCCGGTGGCCATGGAAGAGCTGTTCTGGGGTGACGCGGGCATCGCCCTGTCGATCGTCGGCACCGGGCTCGCCGCCATCGGCGTCGTCGCCAACGGCACCGAGGAGCAGATCGGCACCTGGATCCCGCAGATGTACGGCACCCCCGACGACGTGAAGGTCGCCGCCTTCTGCTCCTCCGAGCCGGACGCCGGATCCGACGTCGGCTCGATGCGCACCCGCGCCGTCTACGACCAGGCCAAGGACGAGTGGGTGCTCAACGGCACCAAGACCTGGGCGACCAACGGCGGCATCGCCAACGTCCACATCGTCGTCGCGGTCGTCGACCCCGAGCTCGGCACCAAGGGCCACGCCTCCTTCATCGTGCCGCCCAACACCCCGGGCCTGTCCCAGGGCCAGAAGTTCAAGAAGCACGGCATCCGCGCCTCGCACACCGCCGAGGTGGTCCTGGAGGACGTCCGCGTGCCCGGCTCCTGCCTGCTCGGCGGCAAGGAGAAGCTGGACGAGCGGCTCGCGCGGGCCCACGAGCGGGCCAGGGCCGGCGGCGGTGGCGAGCGCGTGAAGAACGCGGCCATGGCCACCTTCGAGGCCTCCCGCCCGGCCGTCGGCGCCATGGCCGTCGGCACCGCGCGCGCCGCGTACGAGGTGGCCCTCGACTACGCCAAGACCCGTACGCAGTTCGGCCGTCCGATCATCGACAACCAGGGCGTGGCCTTCCAGCTCGCCGACATGCGGACCTCCATCGACGCGGCCCGGCTGCTGGTGTGGCGGGCCTCCTGGATGGCCGTGGCGGGCAAGCCCTTCACCTCCGCCGAGGGGTCCATGTCGAAGCTGTTCGCGAGCGAGGTCGCCAAGAAGGTCACCGCCCAGGCGGTCCAGATCCTCGGCGGCAACGGCTTCACCCGCGAGTACCCGGTGGAGCGCATGCACCGCGACAGCGCCATCTACACCATCTTCGAGGGCACGAGTGAGATCCAGCGGCTGGTGATCGCCCGCGCGATCTCGGACATGCCGATCCGCTAGATCCGCGCAGGGGCGCCGGCCGCCCTGTCCCGCGCGCGAGTGCGTCAGTGGGGCACGGGCGTGAGGCACAGGGAGTGCGCGCCCTCGGACCACTTCTCGGGGACGCTGATCAGGTCGCCGTCGGCGCAGTCCGCGCCGCCGGTGCCCCGCTCCTTGGTGACCAGGTACGCGGCGAGCGGGGAACCGCAGGGTTCCGGCACCAGCTTTTCGTTGCGCAGCCGGGCCGCGTCGCGCACGCAGGTCCCGATGGCCGGGCCGGCGGCCGACGACTCGTCGCCCCCGGCCGCCAGGCCCAACAGCACGAGGAGGGGCGGCGCGAGGGCGATCAGCACGATCGCCGCGAGGAAGACCAGCGCGGGCGGGCGGCGCCACAGCGGCCTGCCGGGGTCCAGCGAGGGCAGGATGCGCCCCGCCGGAGGAGCGAGCCGCAGGAAGCGGGAGCGCGCGCCGAGGTTCATGAGCACGGTCACCGGCGTGATGAACACGGACAGCGGCCCCCACCAGCCCTGCCACAGGGTGTCCGCGGACATCGTGCGGTAGGTGGCGAGCCCGCAGTCGCGGCAGAACGGCCCCTCCTGGCGCAGGAACCGCATCAGCACCAGCATGCCCTGGTGCCCGCGCACGGTGGCCCGCACCGCCGGCTGGGCCCCGCACACGCGACAGCCGTACGGCACCTGCGGCACCGGCTGGTGGCCGTGGCCGTGCCCGTACGGGGCGGCCTGCGGCGGGACCCCGTACGGCGAGTGGGGTCCGCCCTGCTGCGGGCCGTACGGGTGGTTGTACGGGCCGGCGCCGTGCTGCGGTGGCGGAGTGGCCACGGATCTCTCCTCGGGTCTCGCGGTGATCACCGGGCGGTCGGTGATCACCGGCACCCTAGCCCGCGCCGTCACCCCCGCAGCAGCCGGGCGAGGGCCCGCGAGAAGAGCACCCGGCCGGCCGCCGAGACCAACGGGTCGAAGCGGCGCCCCAGCCCGCGCACGCGCAGTTCCTCGCGCCACTCGACCAGCGATCCGCCGCCGGGACCGGGGCGGACCTCGATCTCCGCCCAGCCCGTGACCGCGCGACCGCGCTTCTCCAGCCGGACCAGTCCCGCCGAGTCCTCGGCGGGGGGCCGCCAGAGCACCACTTCCATGGGGTCGTCGAACGTCATCCTCCCCACGCCCGTACGCGCCGTGAACCGCGTGCCGGCGCCCGTGGGCGGCGCCGTCGCGATGATCGTCCGCGTGAGCGGGACCTGTGCGCCGTGGCGTTCCCAGTCCGTGACCCGCGACCAGGCCGCGGTGGGTGGGAGGGGGGTTCGGTGAACGATCCGGATACCGGGCATGAGCGCATGGTAAGCGGGCATACACACCCTGAACTGGACCCCGAATATGGGTTCCGTCCGGGGGCGGCGATCAGCAATACTCACCGCCACCGTGGATCGCGGATTCGACCGGGTGACCACCGGCCCTCCCGCCCCACACAGCGAGGAGGTGCGCCATGTGCTCCCACCAGCCCCCCTGCCCGTCCGCCGACAGCGCCGACCACGACGCCGCCCGCACCGTGGCCTTCCGCCCCGAACAGGGCTGGAGCCTGCTCTGCAACGGCCTGGTGGTCTTCGACGACACCGGTGAGCTGCTTCCCGACGGCCGCGCGGTGGAACCCCGCCGCCCGGCCCTCGTCTGAGCTAGGAGGCCGCATGCGCCAGCAGCTGATCCGCAAGCCCGTCCCCAAGCCCGCACCACGAGACCTGGACCTGCGCACCCCGTCGGGCAGACCCCTCCCGTACTGACGGGAGCCCGACGCCACGCGGCCCCACCGGCTGGAGTTCAGCCGGTGGACGCCGTGGTTCCGCCCAGGAACGCGGCCTCGAAGGCCTCGTCCCCGATCGCCGCGCGGGCCTGGCGTTCGCCCCGGTCCCGCAGGGCCGTCAGCGAGGGTGAGCCCATCTGCGGCCGCCCGACCGTGCGCCACCAGGCGTGCCCGGTGCCGAGCAGCCGTGCCGCGAGCTCCCCGTCGCCCAGGGCCGCCACCGCCGCAGCGAGCACGTCCAGGCCGAGCGCGATGCCGAAGCGGTCGCCGAGCAGCCGCTTCCCGGAGAGCATCGCCCGTACGTGGCGCGCCGCCTCGCCGTGGCGGCCGAGCCCGAGCGCGGCGACCGCCAGGATGTAGTCCGCGTACGCCCGCAGCCAGCGCTCGCCCAGCTCCGCGCAGGCCTCGCGCAGCCCTCTGGCCTCCTCGGCGGCCTCCTCGAAGCGCTCCAGGTCGCACAGGGCGTAGCCGGTCGCCAGCCGGCACAGCAGCCAGCCCGGGCCGCTGGGGCGCCCGCCGTGGCCCGCCCGCGCCCGCGGCCCCGCCAGCTCCAGCGCCCGTACGGGATCGCCGGGCATCAGCAGCGACACCCCGTGCAAGTAGGCGGCGCGCAGCTCCGGTTCGGGGTCCGCCAGCCGGCCCGCCGCGCGGGTGCACTCCCCTCCCAGCTCCCGGGCCGCTTCCATGTCCCCCTGGAGGAGGGCGGTCAGACCGAGGGCCCACAGGGCCTGGGTGTAGGCGGCGCCCGTACCCGGGGCCGTGCGCAGGGCCCGCTCCAGGAAGCCCCGGCCCTCGTGGGCGTGCCCGCAGGAGAACCAGAAGAACCACAGGGACCCGGCCATCTCCAGCGCGGCCGCGGGATCCGCGCCGAGGAGGTGCTCCAGCGCCGTGCGCAGCTGCGCGTGCTCGGCCGTCATCCTGCGGTACCAGTCCACCTGCTCCGGGCTCATCCAGCCGCGGTCGGCCGCCTGGCAGAGCGCCGCGTACCAGTGGGCGTGCCGGTCGGCGACGGTCTGCACCTCGCCGAGCTCGGTCAGCCAGTCGTGGCCGTACTCGCGGATGGTGTCCAGCATCCGGTAGCGGGTACCCGACCCCCGCTCCCTGGTGCGCCGTACGACGGACTTCGCGACCAGGCCGGCCAGTACGCGCTCCACCCCGGAGGCGGGCAGCGGTCCGCCCGAGCACACGGCCCGGGCGGCGGCGATGTCGAAGTCCCCGGTGAAGACGGACAGCCGGGCCCACAAGAGCCGTTCCACCGGCTCGCACAGCTCGTGGCTCCAGCCGATCGCGGTCCGCATCGTCCGGTGCCGGGGCTGGAGGGCGTTCCCGCTGTCGGAGAGAACGGCGAAGCGGGCACCGAGGCGCTGCGCCACCTGCTCCAGGGTCCACAGCCGCAGCCGGGCGCCCGCGAGTTCGAGGGCCAGCGGGATCCCGTCGAGGCGGCGGCACACCTCGGCGGCCAGTCGCACCCGTTCGGGGTCGTCGAAGGCCGCGGCGGCCTCCGGTGTCGCGGCCACGGCCCGGGCGCGGAACAGGGCGACGGCGTCGCTGTCGAGCCCCTCGCAGGGCAGCGGGCAGACTTCGAGGACCTGTTCGCAGCGGCTGTCGAGGGGTTCCCGGGAGGTCGCCAGGACCGTCAGTCCCGGTGCGGACTGCAGGAGTTCGCCCACGAGGTGGCGGCATTCGGCCACCATGTGCTCGCAGGTGTCGAGGACGAGGAGCAGTTCCTTGTCGGCCATCCACGCGCACAGCTCTTCGTCGAGGGGGCGGGCGGAGTGCTCGGCCAGGCCCACGGCGTGGGCGACGGTCATGGTGAGCAGGCCGGGGTCGCGCAGCGGTGAGAGCTCCACCCACCAGGTCCCGTCGGGCCGGGTCTGTGCGGGATGGGTGACGGCCCGCAGGGCGAGGCGGGACTTGCCCACGCCGCCGACGCCCGTGAGGGTGGTCAGTCGGCGGGAGCGCAACAGGCAGTGGAGTTCCGCGAGTTCGCTCTCCCGGCCGACGAAGCCCGTGGGATCGGGCGGCAGGTTTCCCGGCGGGGCGCAGGGAGGCGGATCGGAATCACCGTCGGCGTCCCCGGAATCCGGCCGTTTTTTGTTGAACGCGTACTCACCGAACACGGGTGTATTGTGCGCGATCTTATGGCCCTGTCGCTCCGTTCCGTCCGGATCGCCGTCATGTCGGAGCGGGCACGCCGTGCGCCTCACACCACGAGTACGATGCTCCGCTCCGCCGAGAAGGCCCCCCAGTTGCCGTCGGGCAGCCGTGCGCGCAGCTTGAGCGTCCACCGCGTGCCGGCCGGCTCGGTCACGGTGAGCCGGTGCTCCACCCGGGCGGCACCGGAGGCGGGCACGGCCCCGGCCCCGAACTGGATGACGGTGACGGGCCTTCCGTTGACGTGGAGTTCGTACTCGGCGGTCGGGCGGCCGGTGTCCGGGGCGGTCCAGGTCAGCGTGACGGCGCCGGGGGAGGCGGTCGCGGTGAACTCGGTGGGCGCGGTGCCCGGGCCCTGTCCGGCGGAGGGCGGGGTGGTCACGTCCACCGGCGGACCGTCGGGGGAGGAGTTGTCCGCCCCGTCGCGGGCCCGGACGGTGAAGGTGTAGACGGTGTCGGGCTGGAGGCCGGTCAAGGTGGTGGCGGTCTCGCCGGGACCCGCCGTGTGGATCCGTACGCCGCCCTGGTAGACGTCGTACGCGGTCACGCCGGTGTCGTCGCTCGCCGCGGCCCAGGACAGCGTGGCGGACCGCGGCCCGTCCGCCCGGCCGGTGGTGCGGGCGGGGGAGGCCGGTGCCTGGTGGTCCTCGGCCTTGGCGGCGGGGGTGGTGGCTGCGGCGGAGGCGCTCGCGGCGGAGGTGTTCCCGGCGGCGTCGCGGGCCCGGACGGTGAAGGCGTAGGAGGTCTGCGGGGTGAGGCCGGTGACGTCCACCATCGTCTTGTCGGCCGGGAGTTCGCGCACCAGCCGGCCCGCCTGGAAGACCTGGTAGTTGGTCACCGCGTCGGCCGGGGCCGCCGCCTGCCACATGACGTGCACGGAGGTGGCGCTGCCGGCCTGGGCGGTGATCCCGGCGGGGGCCGCCGGGGGCGTGGTGTCGGCGGCGGTGCAGGCGGTGAGCCCGGTGCCGGCGAGGCAGAGGGCGAGCAGGGGGGCGGTGCGTCGCACGGGGGCCTTCCTCGGCTTCCGCTTCCTCGTAAAGGTCTAGACATATATGGCACGGCTGCGGGCGGTGCGGCAAGACCCGTGCGGCGCGGGGCCTCGATCCGGTCCTGCTCGCGCGCCGGCGCGACCGTACGACCCACCGGGACGAGATCGTCAAGCACTGATCTCCCGTCACGGACGGTCAACACCCGTACGGCGGACACGGGTTTCGCCCGAATCCACCCCCTCCTGCGCCAGTATGGGCGCCGCTCTCAGGAGGTAACGATGGTGATCTCGCTCTCCGTGGTCGTGCTGCTCCTCGTTCTCGCGTGGATCTTCATGCGCAGCGGCGGCCTCAAGTTCTCCCACGCCCTCGTCTGCGTGCTGCTCGGCTTCTACCTCGCGAGCAGCAGCATGGCGGCGACCATCCACGACGGCGTGACGGCCACGGCCGAGGTGGTCTCGGGCCTGCGCCCGTAGGCGGTGCCTTTCGGATCGTGGCGGGCAGGGCCGGTTCCGGCCGGATCGATCAACTGTTGCGCCTTCATGAATCATCCGGCTCCTCCATGGACTCCTCGGGCCGTGCGATCTAGCGTCTGGCGGCGGCGCGATGTCATACGCACTGTCAATAAAACTGAAGAGAACGGAGGAAGTCCGGATGTTCCGAAGAGCGCTGAACTGCGCCGCGGTCCCCGCCCTCATCGTGTGCACCGCGATGTACGGGACCTCCCCGGCACAGGCCGCGGAGATACCCCAGGCACCCGGCCACCGCCTGGTCAGCCACTACGAGGGCGCCCCAGCGGCCGCCGCCCCGCTGCCCGGCGAGGCCCCGCCCCAGCACCCCTTCCTCGCGCCCAACGGCCGCAGCGGAATGCACTCCGACGCCGGGGGCAGCGCCACCTCCCCCTGGTCCGGGCCACTCGGCAAGAGCCCGCAGGTCAGCAGCGAGAAGATCGCGGCCCTCGGCGGCGAATGCGCCACCGCCACCTTCGACGCGGGCGGCCGACTGGTCACGGTGTGCGGCACCTTCACGGGCTTCAAGGTCAAGCTCCTCGATCCCCGTACGCTGGCCACGCTCGCGGAACACCAACTCGCGCAGCGCTCCTCGACGGTCGAGGCGATCACCACGCTCGACTTCTCCAAGATCTTCAAGGACACCTCGGGCGGCGCCTACTTCTACCTCGACGACCAGGACCGGGCCGTGCTGGCCGACTCCCGCCAGCACATCCTGCGCCTCTCGCACTCCCGGCAGCCGGACGGCAGCTGGACGTTCGACGTCGACGACGACTGGGACCTCACCGGCCAGGTCCCGCACGACTGCGTCACCTGGACCAACCTGCGCCCCAGCGGTACCTGTGACCCCGTCACCTCCGTGATGCCCGACTGGAACGGCCGCATCTGGTGGGTCACGCGCCAGGGCCGCGTGGGCACCGTGGATCCGGGGACCGCGCAGATCCGCTCGGTCCGCCTGCCGGGCGAGGAGATCCAGAACTCCTTCTCGGTCGCCGAGGACGGGGTGTCGATCGTCACCGACCACGCCCTCTACAGCTTCCGCGCCGCCGCCGACGGCACCCCCGAGGTGCAGTGGCGCCAGACGTACGACCGCGGTACGGGAACCAAACCCGGATCCGTGAACCAGGGTTCGGGCACCACCCCGGACCTCTTCGGAGACGGCTACGTCGCCATCACCGACAACGCCGACGACCGGATGAACGTCCTGGTCTACCGGCGGGGGACGGACGTACCGGACGACCGGCGGCTGGTCTGCAAGGTCCCGGTCTTCGGCAGCGGCGCGTCCACCACCGACAACTCCCTGATCACCTGGGGCAACAGCATCGTCGTCGAGAACAACTACGGCTACGAGAACCTCACCAGCCTGCTGCTCGGCAAGTCGGTCGTCGGCGGGGCCAGCCGGATCGACGTCCGCGCCGACGGCAGCGGCTGCGACACGGTGTGGCAGAGCGCGGTCCGCTCCCCCTCCGTGGTCCCGAAACTGTCCACCGCGAACGGGCTGCTCTACTTCTACGAGAAGGAGCCCAACGCCTGGGGGATCGACGCCTGGTACCTGACGGCAGTGGACTTCCGCACCGGCGAGCGCCGCTGGCGGCAACTGACCGGCACCGGGCCGCTGTACGACAACAACTGGGCGCCGATCACGCTCGGACCCGACGGCACCGCGTACGTCGGTGTCTTCAACGGCATCGTCGCCGTGCGCGACGGCGGCTGACGGAGACCGGCCGGGCCGGCCGCGGCGGCATCCGCGGCGACCGGCCCGTCACTCCCCGGGGCGCCACAGCGGGTGTTCGCGCTCGGCCCAGGCGCGGCCGACGGAGCCGGTCCGCAGTCCCCGGCGCGCCTCGGGGTCGCCCAGGGCCTTGCCGATGTGCGCGGCGAGCACGACGGCGACGGTGAGGGCCAGCCAGTCGTGGACGAAGGTGGCCGCCGTGCGCTGGACCAGCGGGACCAGTCCGGTCCACCACATCAGCATGCCGGTGCCCGCCATCACCAGCACCGCCCCGGCCAGCCAGCCCGCGTACACCTTCTGCCCCGCGTTGAACTTCCCGGCGGGCCGCCGGGTCACCCGGTCGCGCCGCAGGGCGGCCCGCAGCCAGACCCGGTCGTGCGGCCCGAACCGGCCCAGGCGCCGCAGATCGGCGCGGAACGCCCGCGAGGCGAGCCCCAGCAGGAACGGCACGACGAGCAGCAGGCCGGACCAGACGTGGACGGTGACGACGAGGTGGCGGCGGCCGACGAGTTCCGCGAGAGCGGGCAGGTACAGACAGGCGGCGGTGGCGACGCACAAGCCCATCAGCGCGGCCGTGGACCGGTGGATCCACCGCTCGCCGCGGCTGAACCGGCGGATCCTCCCGGCAGGCCCGCCGGGCCCCGCGTGCTCGGTGTGCTCGGTGTGCCGCGGCACCGGATCAGACGGTCGGGGCATCGTCGCGTCCGTTCGAACGGCCGACCCAGGCGTCGACGTCGTACCCGAGGTTTTCCCAGTAACCGGGCTCCACGTCACGGGTGAGGGTGATGCCGGAGAGCCACTTCGCGGACTTGTAGAAGTACATCGGGGCGACGTACAGGCGGACCGGCCCGCCGTGTGAGTGGCCGAGCGGCTTGTCCTGCATGCGCAGCGCCACCATGACGTCGTCCCGCCGGGCCTGCGGAAGGGTCAGGGACTCGGTGTACGTGCCGTCGAAGCAGGTGAACCGGATGGCCCGCGCCTCGGGACGCACACCGGCGGCATCGAGCAGCCGCGTCAGCGGGACCCCCTCGAAGGGCGTGCCCGGTACCCGCCAGCCGGTGACGCACTGGACGTCCCGTACGACCCGGGTCTGCGGAAGGGCCCGGAGCGCGTCGAGGGTGTACGTCGCGGGGCGCTCGACCAGGCCGTCGACGGTGAGCCGGTAGTCCTCGGGGCCGCGCTCGGGGACGGAGGAGGCCACCGAGTAGTAGCGGAACCCGCCGCCGTTCGGCAGCAGGCCGGTGAGACCGGTGGGGTCCTTGGTGGAGGCGGCGCCGAGGACGGCTTCGAAACCGCTCTGGAGGTAGGGGGCTGCGACCAGTCCGGCGGCGCCGAGCCCGACCATGCCGAGGACCAGGCGGCGCCCGACCGGCGCGCCCCGGCCGTCGGGATCGGGATCGGGATCGGGGCCGGGGTCCGGTGGCGGCGGCGCGGGTACGGCATCGGGTGCTGGGCTCACATCCCGATTCGACCACCGCCGCCGCCCCCGCACCAGGCCCGGCGGCCCTCCGTCAGACTTCCGTCACACCTTGCCGGGCGGACACGGGTGGCTGCCGGAGGTGCCCGGTAGGGTGCCGGTTGATCAAATCTGTTCATCGGACCATCATCCAGGGAAGCGGCAGCCACGGTATGAGCGCGTCGAGAGCCACCGGACACCCCGGGCAGGGGGGCGTGCCGGGCGGCGACGCCCGCCTGGCCGCCCTGGACGGCGTCCGGATCCTCGCCGCGCTGGGCGTCCTGTGCTACCACTACCTGGCCCTCGACAGCGGCTGGGGAGAACCGGCCACCTCCGTCTTCCCCGTCGCGAGCGCCTGGGCGGCCTACGGCTGGCTGGGCGTCGAGATCTTCTTCGTCGTCAGCGGGTTCGTCATCTGCATGAGCGCCTGGGACCGAGGTGTGGGCGAGTTCGCCGCCTCCCGCATCTCCCGCCTCTTCCCCGCCTATTGGGCGGCGGTCCTGTTCACGGCCGGGATCCTGTTCACCTGGCCGGAGGTACGCGGGGTCAAGGCGTTCAGCGACGTCGTGGTGAACCTCTCGATGCTCCAGGGCGGCATGAAGGTGCCCCACATCGACGACGCGTACTGGACCCTCTTCGTCGAGCTGAAGTTCTACGCCCTGTTCGCGCTGGTCGTCGTGCGCGGCCTCACCTACCGCAACTGCGTGGTCTTCTGCACGGTCTGGACCGTGGCCGGGGTGGTGGCGCCCACCGCGGACAGCGGAGTGCTGTCCTTCTTCGCGATCCCGACCTTCTCGCCGTACTTCATCGCGGGGATCGCCTTCCACCTCATGCGCCGCTTCGGCCCCAATGCCGTCCTGTGGGGCATCGCCGGCCTCCAGTTCGTCCTCGCGCAGGGCCACGTCCAGGGGCGCATGATCAGCAACCTGGGGCGCGGCCTCGCCGCGCACACGCCGGTCTGGCCCGCGCACGCCGTCATAGCCTGCGGGTTCCTCGTCATGGCGGGGATCGCCCTCGGGGCCTTCGACCGCGTCCGGTGGCGCTGGCTGGGCCACGCCGGAGCGCTCACCTACCCGCTCTACCTGATCCACATGATGGCCGGGCTGACGTTCATCCACCACTTCCGCCACCAAGTGCGGCCCGTCCCCCTCGTCCTCGGCGTGACCGCGTTCATGGTGATGCTCGCCTGGCTCGTGCACCGGCTGATCGAGCGTCCCCTGGGCCGCCGGCTGCGCACCGCCCTGCGGCGCGCCGTGCACGACATCCGCCGGATGTCCGCGCGCCCGCCGGCGGTCCCCGCGGTCCCCGCCGCGCTCCCCGCCGTCCCCGGGGTGCCGGCCCAGGCGCCGGCGCCCGAGGCGGAGCGGGTCCGTACGAGCGGGCGCTGAACCGCCCGCCCCGGTGCTCGGGACTACGCCTTCCAGAAGAAGACGGCCGTCATCCGCTTCTCCTCCAGGGTCTGCCCCCAGTAGCCGGTGGCGCTGTGGATCAGGTTCGCGGAGTAGAGCAGCAGGCGGTTGGCGCGGTGGGGGACCCGTACGTCCTCGGTGAAGGAGTCCGGGGCCACGAAACGGGTGCCCAGCGCGTCGACCAGGTTGTTGTGCGGCGCGATCACCTGGTTGCCGCCCAGGGCCCCACCGGGAAGGCTCTGCCGGTAGAAGCTTGTCCCGCAGTCCTTCGGGACCTTCGGGTTGAGGTAGAGCACGGCGGCGTAGCGGCACAGGCTCCGTGAGTCGGTGTGCGGGCGGGGCTCGGACTCGCCCTCGCCGACGACCTGGACGCAGTTGTGGTTGAAGGTCCCGCCGCCCCCGGGCCGTTCGGCCCAGATCTTCGGCGCGCCGGTCGACTTGCGCACCAGCCGCTCCACCAGGGCCAGTTCAGCGGGCTCCAGGCCCGGCATCGCGCGCAGCCCCGGCCAGCTCTCGGGCTTGTGGGGGTAGCCCTCGGTCCAGTCGTCCTTGGCCAGGCAGCGCTCGCGCACGGCGTCCGGATCCGGCAGTACGTCGTCCAGTACCCAGTAGTCGCGCCCGCGGGTCGGCTTGCGGTACGGGAGGACCGGGAGGGGAGGAGGTAGGGGCATGGCAGGGACGGTAGCCACCGGGCCCGGCCGGGCTCGCTCCGGAAGCAGTCAACGTTGCGTCAAGTGTTGACCATGGCAGGGGGATCGCCGGGACACGCCCCCGGGCGCCCACCGCCGGGCGGCCCGGGTGGTTCACTGGCGGGATGCCGCTCGAAAACTACGGAGTGCTGTCCGGAACCCTGCACCGCCACTTCCGCGACCGCCCCGATGACCAGGGCCGCTGGTTCCACGTCCACCTGGAGGTCGACGCGCCCGCCGGACGCTACGAGTGCGCCGTCGACGTGGACAGCAAGCACTCCGCGATCGGGGTGCAGTGGAAGGTCTTCACCCTGCACGCCTCGGTGCTCGACCCCGTCGCCTCGCCCGCGCCCGGCTACCACGACCTCGCCCGGACCTCCGGATCCGGCGCGCTCGACTACCTGCGGCACCCGGCGCTCGCGGACCGCCCAGGCTGTCTCCTCGGCGGTCATCCGCCGCGCTGGTTCCAGCGGATCCTGGACCGGCTGAATCCGCCCCGCCCCTGGGTCTCGGGCTCGTACCTGGAGGCCTCGGCGGCGCTGGAGCCGATCCTCGTCACGGGCCGGCCGGTCCTGGTCTTCGGCGAACCCTTCGACGAGGGGCTCGGCATGCACAACGTCCACCAGAACCAGGGTGATCCGTACGGCAGCCAGTGGTGGCCGGACAACGGCATCTGGCAGGACGGGGCCACGCTGACCCGCCGCCCGGACGGCCTCTTCGACGTGTTCGTCTCCCGGTTCTCCAGCCAGAAGGAACCGACCGACGACGACGGCCACCCGCTCTGACCCGCGGCGGGCGTCCCGGGGAGCATCGTCACCGTGCCGTCGGCGGCCCGGCAGGGCGAGCCGCCACCGCCGCGCAGGCCGCCGCCAGGGGCAGTTCCGCGCAGAGCGCCAGGGCCAGCGCCGCCGCCCGGGCGCTGCCCGGAGCAGCGGTGATCACGTCGAACCAGGCGTCCATCAGCAGCAGCGCGGCCGTCGCCGCGGCCAGGGGCGCGGCCCGCGGATCGTGGCGCCCCAGCAGCAGGCCCGTACCGCTCAGCCCCACGGCCAGCACGGCGTCCAGCCCGACCCAGGCCGTCGACCAGTTGGAGACCTCCGCGGTCTGCGGCAGCGTCTTCGCCAGCACCACCATCCACGGGAGCAGCGCCACCCCGGCGCCGGTGAGCAGCGTGGCGAGGCGGGGCCGGGTGGTGCGGCGGGTACCGAAGCGCGGGGCGACGAGGGTCATGGCGGAGGAGCTCCTTCCGGCCCCGGCGGTCCGTCCTCCGGGTACGAAGATCACTCTGGTCGCCCGGGGGAGCGCAATCACTGGCGGCACCGTCCGAACCGGGGGTGGCACTGGCTACACCCCCGGCCGGGCACCAGGATGATGGAGCGGCCCTGACCAGTGCGATTACCGTACGGCCATGGGAATTTCCGGAGCGCTGCGGCGTACCACGCGCTGGAGCGCCGCTCATGCGCCGTGGTCGGCCTGGGCCTGGCGCACCACCGCGTTCACGGCCGCCGCGATCCCGATGGCCCTGCCGGCCGCGGCCGCACTCGTGTTCTTCAAGGCCGCCCCGCTCGTCCTGCTCGTGGCGCTGTTCCTGACCCCGCTCCTCACCCGGCTCCAGCGCAGCCGCTTCCGCGAGCTGCTGGAGCGGGAGATCCCGGCCGTCGCGCACGGGGACCGGCCGCTGCGCCCGCGGGCGTTGCTCGCACGGCTGCGCTCGGAGTCGACCTGGCGGCAGTACGGCTACCACCTGCTGGTCAGCCCGCTCGCCGCGATCGGCGGGGCGGCGATCGTCCTGGCCTGGGCGTGCGGGTTCGCCGCGGCCGCCGTCTACGGCTGGTCGTGGCTACTGCCCCTCGAGCACGGCGGCCCCGGCTGGACGAGGAGCTACGACGCCGTCACCGCGCTCGGCGCCCTGCTCCTGCTCGCCACGCCCTGGCTCGCCGCGGCCCTGGCCCGGCTCGACTCCCTCGCCGCGGCAGCGCTCCTCGGACCCAACCGGTCCAAGGAGTTGGAACGCCGCGTCGAGGACCTGGCCGAGAGCCGGGCCGGCGTCCTGGACGCCGCCGACCTCGAACGCCGCCGGATCGAACGCGACTTGCACGACGGCGCCCAGCAGCGGCTGGTGGCCCTCGCCATGAACCTCGGCATCGCCCGCGCCACGCTCACCGACCTGCCGCCCGAGGCCAAGGCCGTGATCGACGAGGCCCACCGCGAGGCCAAGGAGGCCATCGAGGAGCTCGGCAACCTCGTGCGCGGCCTGCATCCGGCGGTCCTGGAGGACCGCGGGCTCGACGCGGCGCTCTCGGGGATCGCGGCCCGGGCGCCCCTGCCCGTCGAACTGACCGTGGAACTGGCCCGGCGTCCCGGCCCCACCGTCGAGGCCGTCGCCTATTTCGTCGTCTCCGAGGCCCTCGCCAACGTCGCCAAGCACGCCCGGGCCGGCCGCTGCCGGGTGGAGGTCCGGCGCGCCGGCGACCTGCTGCGCATCACCGTCACCGACGACGGGGTGGGCGGCGCGGACGCGGCCCGCGGCACGGGACTGGTGGGCCTGCGCAAACGCGTAGGGTCGGTCGACGGAACCATCCTGATCAACAGCCCCCTCGGGGGCCCGACCGTCGTGACTGTGGAGCTGCCGTGCGGGCTGTGATCGCCGAGGACTCGGTGCTGCTGCGAATAGGGCTGGTCAAGGTCCTCGAAATGGCCGGATTCGAGGTGATGGCGGAGACCGGGGACGCCGAAGCCCTCCTCGCCGCCGTCGCCGAGCACGAACCCGACCTCGCCCTGGTCGACGTCCGCATGCCGCCCGGATTCACCGACGAGGGCGTGCGGGCCGCCCTGATGATCCGCAGGCAGTGGCCCGCCACCTCGGTCTTGCTGCTCTCGCAGTACGTGGAGGAGCGGTACGCCGCCGATCTGCTGACCGCTCGGGCCGGGGGCATCGGGTACCTGCTCAAGCAGCGGGTCGCCGACGTCGAGGAGTTCATCGACGCCGTCCGGCGGGTCGCCGCCGGCGGAACCGCCCTCGACCCGCAGGTCGTCGCGCAGCTGCTGCTGCGCCGGGGCGGCGCCGACCCGCTGGAGCGCCTCACACCGCGCGAGCGGGAGGTGCTCGCGCTGATGGCCGAGGGCCGTTCGAACGCGGGGATCGCGGCGCAACTCGTCGTCGGTGAGAGCGCCGTCGCCAAGCACATCAACAACATCCTCGCCAAGCTGGACCTGCCGCCGGCCGACGCCGACCACCGCCGGGTGCTCGCCGTCCTGCGCTTCCTGGACGGCAGCTCGTGAGTGGCGGAGGCGGCGGGAGCGGGGGCGGCAGCGGGAGCGCGGGCGGCGCCCGGCGCCCCCGGCGTACGACCTGGATCGCGGTCGCCGCCCTGAGCGGCGTGCTCGTCGTCGCCACCGCCGCCTGGCAGGTCTGGTCGTACGCCTCCACCGAGAGCGGGACGCTGAGCGGCGGCAGCGGCGAACGGCCGGTGACCGCCGTGGAGATCGACGCCGGCGGCGCCGAGGTGCGCGTCACCCCCCGCCCCGACGGCCGGGTGGCCTACGAGGCCCGGGTGCGCTGGTCGACGGGGGCTCCGAAGATCGAGGAGAGCTGGCTCGGCGACACCTTGAAGCTGACCCCGCGCTGCCCGGCGGTCGCGGAGTTCGTGGCGTCCGGGATCGGCTGCTCGGTCGACCTGGGCGTCACCGTGCCCGCCGGGATCCCCGTGAAGGTGACGGCGGGCTCCGGGACGGTGGTGATCAGCGGGCTCGGCGGCGCCGTCGACGCCGAGGTGGGTGCCGGGACGCTGCGGCTGAGCGCGCTGCGCGGGCCGCTGCGGGCGGCCATCGGCTCGGGCTCGCTCGAAGCCTCGGGGCTCAGCTCGCCGCAGGCGGAGATCCGCGCCGGGGCCGGGTCGGCCACCGTCGGCTTCGCCGCGCCGCCGCAGCGGGTCACCGCCCGGGCGGGCGCCGGGGCGCTCCGGCTCACCGTGCCCGGGGCCACCCGGTTCCGGGTCACGGCCCGTACCGGGTCGGGACGCCTGGACGTCGCGCCGGGGATGGACGACCCCTCCGCTCCGGGCCGCCTGGACATCTCGGCGGACACGGGCCGTGCGGAGGCGGGCTACTGAGGGGTGCGACAGCGCCCCGCCGGCGGCCACGGCGCGATGCCGTGGCCGCCGGTGCGGCCGGCCGCGGTCAGCCGCGGGGCGGGACCCCGGAGGGGCGGCCCCGGCCGCGGGTGAGGGAGTAGCCGAAGATGCCCGCCAGGGCCCCGAGGATCCCGCCCGCCGCCGTCCAGATCCAGCGGTCGGACCACCGGCCTCCGGACCAGCCGTCGGCCGGCTCGCCCGCCGCCGCCTGCTGCGCCGGAGTCCCGGGCCCCGCCTGGGCGGTCTTGCCGATGCCGGGTACGAGCGGCTTCGCGAGGGCGCCGTCCACCGCGAAGGCGCCTCCCGTGTCCCGGGTGGAGGCCTCGACCTCGGCCCGTACGGGAAGACCGAGGTCCTCCTGCGCCACGCCGACCACCGTCAGGCGGACGTAGTAGCTGCCGGGCAGCGGGTCGTTGGCCCACGGCTCCGCACCCGGGCGCACGGTGCGCAGCGTGCAGGAGAGCTCGACCGAGGCGGCCTCCTTGGCCGCCGCTGCCTGCTGCGTGCCGTACGTACAGGCCTGGCGGCGGCGCAGTCCGTCGTAGACGTCCAGCTGCCAGGCCGAGGCGCCGTGCCGGTTCGCCGCCGGCGGCAGCTTCACCGTGGCCTTGACCGTGGCCCGCTGCCCCGAGTCCAGCGGGAGCACCCAGTACAGGTAGTCGCCCGTGGAGGCATCGGCCGTGGCCCGCCGGCCCGGCTGGATCGCCGTGGCGGTCCGGAAGCCCGTGCCCGCCTCGGTCGGCCCGGAGTCCTTGCCGCCGGGGCTCGCGCTCGTACTCGCGCCCGCCGACGGAGTGTCCGCCAGGGCTGCGCCCGCCGTGCCGAGCAGCCCCGCGGCGGCGAGGGCGGCGGCGGTCAGTATGCGTACGGTACGCATCAGTTGGTCCTCCAGACCGAGATACGCCAGCGGGAGATCCAGCCCCACAGGACACCGGCGACGAGACCGGCGAGGACCAGCACGCCGATCAGCCACCAGCCGCGGCCGAGACCGAACGAGGCCGCGTCCGAGGCGTCGTCGGGTCCGTCCACCACGTCGATGGTGAGCTCGACGGGCAGGCCCGGCGTGGTCTTCACCGAGGCGGGAGCCGAGAAGGAGTTGCTGACCTGGAGGCAGACGGTCTCCACCGCCGCCTTCGCGTCGCCGTCCTTGTCGGAGCCGTCGGCTTCGGCCTTCGGATAGCGCAGACCGGTCGAGATCATGTCGGTGCGCCCGTCGCCCGCCTCCGAGCCCCGGACGATTTCCCGGCCGTGGACGGTCGTCGCCCGCAGCATGACCCCGTAGTCGTTGTTGACGGCCCGGTCGGCCGCGACGCTGACCGAAGCGCGCAGCTCCTGGCCGGGCTTGACGTCGACCCGGTACCAGCGGTGCTCGCCGAAGGCCTCGCGGTCCGTGTAGAGGCCCGCGCCGAGCTGCGGGGCTCCGGCGCACTGCTTGGCGCCCTCGGTCGCCACCGGGGTGACGACCGGGGTCGCCGCCCGGTCCACCAACTGCTTGACCCGGCCCGAGAGTTCGGCGGTGTGCTGCACCGAGGTGTAGGTGCCGCCGGTGGCCTCGGCGATGCAGATCAGCTGGTTGCGCGTCTTGGCGTCGGGGACGAGCCCGAGCGTGTCGATGACGAGGTGGATGCCCTGCGCCGCGATGTCACGGGCCACCTCGCAGGGGTCGAGCGGGGCGCAGGTGTCCTCGCCGTCGGTGATGAGCACGATCCGCCGGGTGGCGTCGCCGCCCTTGAGGTCGTCGGCCGCGCCCAGCAGGGCCGGCCCGATCGGCGTCCAGCCGGTGGGGGCCAGGGTGGCCACCGCCGTCTTCGCCTCGGTCCGGTCCAGCTTGCCGACCGGGTAGAGCTGCTTGGTGTCCTTGCAGCCGAGCTGCCGGTCGTCACCGGGATAGGTGGCCCCGAGGGTCCGTATCCCGAGCCGCACCTCGTCCGGCGTGGCGTCCAGCACCTCGTTGAACGCCTGCTTCGCCGCGGCCATCCGCGACTTGCCGTCGATGTCGGTCGCCCGCATCGAGCCGCTGACGTCGAGGACCAGCTCGACCTTGGGGGACTCCTTCGCCACCGGTTCGCCGGCGGCGGCATTCGCCGGGAAGAGCCCGACCGCCAAAGTGGCCAACAGGCCGCAGGCCCCGGCCGCCACCCATTTTCTTGTGATCATCGCCGGATCGTATTGAGGATCCGCCCCCGGGACCAAAACGCTCCCGACCTGCCGCCCCCGGCGGGCGCGGCTACGCTGGGGACGGGGGGATGGTCAGGAGTGCCCCGACGGAGGCGATCCCATGAGACGACGCCATCACTTCCACATCGATCACGCGGGGCACTCCGTCAGCGCGACCGTCGAGACCGGCCGCCGCGTCGAGGTGGAGATCCTGGTCGACGGCAAGGAGACGGGCCACGGCACCACGCACCACGACCGGCCCGTCACCGTGCAGGTGGAACTCCCGACCGATCCGCCGACGGCCGTGTCCGTACGGGCGACCCCCGGCCCCGGCGTCCCGCGCTGCCTCCTGGAGGCCCCGGACGCCGTGCCGCAGGTGATGTCCCCGCGCCGTTACTGACGCGGGGACACCGGGCGGGGTCAGCTCGCCTGGAGGGTGACGTCGTCCACGACGAAGGAGGTCTGGAGGGACTGGTCCTCCACGCCCTGGAACTGCAGGGTGACGGTCTGGCCGGCGAACCGGGACACGTCGTAGCTCTTGAGCACGTAGCCCGGGGCCGCGTCCAGGTTGGACAGGGTCTCCAGGGTCTGGCCGCCGACCGAGACGGTGAACCGGTCGTAGACCACGCTCTCGTTCTCGTCGGTGTCGATGTGGAGGTAGAAGGCGAGCCTGGCCGTGGCGCAGCCGGCCGGGAGCGACAGAGACTGCGAGGCGCTGTCGGTGTGGGAGGCGCCGTACCCGTTCAGCCACGCCATGTACGCGCCGCTGTGCGAGATCTGGCCGGACTGGTTGGTGACGACCCCGGTGGTGGCGGTCCACGGGCTGCTGCCGTTCTCGAAGCCGCCGTTGACCACGACCTGCTTCGGGGTGCAGGTGCCCCCGCCGCCGCCGACTGTGAGGGTGTAGGTGGTGCTGTGGGCGACCGTGCCGGTGCCGGTGACGGTCAGGGTGTAGGTGCCGGCCGCGGTGGCCGCGCCGACCTGCACGGTGAGCGTCGAGGAACCACCGGATTGCACGGAGGCGGGGCTGAGCGTCGCGGTCACCCCGGACGGGGCGCCGGACACCGACAGGGCGAGCGTCTGCGGGCTGCCGCTCACGGTGGTGGTGTTCACCGCGGAGGTGACGCTGGTGCCCGGGGTGGCGGAGCCGGCGGTCGGGGAGGTGGCGATGGAGAAGTCCTGCGCCGGGGTGTCGCCGCCCACGGCCTGCTTCCAGATCGCGTAGGCGACGCCGTCGGCGCTGCGGTCCAGCACCGTCGCGTTGATGTTGTTCGCCGTGTCGCAGGAGCTGTGGTAGCAGGAGTCGTACGCCGCGTTCGCGGTCCCGCCCCACTTGGTGGCCTGCGCCGAGGTCTTGCGGGCGCTGGCGCCGGCCGCGTAGCCGGACGTCGGGATGCCGCCCTGCTGGAACGAGTAGTCGTCACTGCGGCCCTGGCCCTCGGTGTTCTCCTCGGGGGCGAGGTTCAGCGAGGCCCAGTACGCCTTCAGCGGCGCGGCCGTGGCCGAGTTGAGGTTGTTGATGAAGTAGCCGCCGTTGGGCGAGCCGACCATGTCGAAGTTGTAGTAGCCCTTGATCGCGGCCTTCTCGGCGCTGCTGAGCCGGCTCACGTAGAACGCCGAGCCGTTCAGGCCCTGCTCCTCGTCGGTCCACCAGGCGAAGCGCACGTGCTTGGTCAGGGTGGGGTTCTTCTGCGCGAGGACGAGCGCGTTCTCCAGCAGGGTCGCGGAGCCCGAGCCGTTGTCGTTGATGCCCGGTCCCGCCGAGACGCTGTCGAGGTGGGCGCCGAACATGACCGTCTGGTCGGCCGGGCCGCCGGGCCAGTCCGCGATCAGGTTGTTGGACGGGTAGGTGCAGGAGGTGCAGCTCTGCTCGGTGACGGTGAAGCCGGCCGCCTGCAGCTTGCCCTTGATGTACGCCACGGACTGGGTGTGACCGGCGCTGCCCGCACGGCGGTTGCCGCCGTTCTGCGAGGCGATCGTGTTCAGCTGGGCCAGGTGCGCCTGCACGTTGGCGACGTTGATGTTCGGCGGGTCGTTCCCGGGCTGGGTGCCGCCGACGTTCAGCGCGTAGTCGACGGTGTGCGCGACGCCCGGTCCCTGGCCCTTGACCGTGATCGTGGAGGCCCCGGGCGCAGCGTTGGCCGTGGCGGACAGGGTCAGCGTCGAGGACTGGCCGGACTGCACGGTGGCCGGGTTGAAGGAGGCGCTCACCCCGGACGGCAGGCCGGTGGCCGTGAGGGTCACCTGCTGGGCCTGGCCGGAGGTGGTGCCGGTGGTCACGGTGGTGGTGACCGAGGCGCCCTGCTGGACGGTGCCCGAGGCGGGGTTCAGCGCCATCGAGAAGTCGTCGTTCTGCCCGCTCGGGGTGCAGGTCGGGTCGCCGGACTGGGCGGGCACGCTGATCGCGTCCCAGGCGGCCTTGGTCTTGGTGAAGAGGTTGCAGGTGGCCGGGTCGAGGGACTTGGCGGCGCTGAGGGTGGCCGTCCGGTACTTCTTGTAGGACATGCTGCTGGTCTTCAGCAGCATGCCGCCGTAGAAGATCTTGCCGGCGGTCTGCACGCCCACGCCGGTGACCGTGGACTGGTTGCAGGTGGGGCTGGCGGGCTTGCCGCCGCCCGGGTTGCTGCCCTCGGCCAGCAGGTAGAACCAGTGGTTCAGGGGACCCGCGGCCGCGTGCACCTCGGTGCCGGGTATCGCGGAGCTGTAGCAGTTCGGGTCGTTGTTGACGGCCGACGGGTTGTACATGTTCCGGATCGGACCGTTGCCCGTCAGGTTGATCATCTCGCCGACGGTGTAGTCGGGGGTGTCGTACGGGGCCGGCTCGTTGGCGTAGACCTCGGTCAGCGCGCCGAAGATGTCGCCGGTGCCCTCGCCGAGCCCGGCCTCCTGGCCGCTGGTGCCGCCGGGGGTGTTGGAGTCGATGGCGTGCCCGTACTCGTGGCCCACCACGTCGATCCCGGCGATCCACTCGTTGGCGTTGTTGTGCCCGATGGTGACCGAGCTGCCGTCCCAGTAGGCGTTCAGGTCGCCCAGGCCCACCTTGCCGGGGAAGCTGCGGCCGTTGCCGCTGACGCCGTTGCGGCCCAGCCACTGGCCCAGCATGTCCCACTGCTTCTGAGCGGCGAACATCAGGTCCGTGCAGCCGGTTTCCTTGGACGTCGCGTTGCCCGTGCCCCAGGAGTCCGAGGACTTCGTGAACACGCTTCCGGTGCCGTAGTCGGCGCAGCTCAGGCCGGGCCGGTTCGGGTCGCGCAGCGAGTAGGAGCCGCCCGAGGCGGTGGTGTCGATGGTGAGCGGGTTCGGGCCGTTCCACTTGCTGGTGCCGCTGCCCGCCACGACCTCGTCGTGGCGGTCGACGACCTTGCCGGTGCGGGCGTCCACGAAGACGTGCAGTTTGCTGGGCGCCGTCCTGGTGCTGCCGGAGAGGACGGTCTCCCAGGCGAGCACCTGCCTGTCGTCCTTGATCTTGACCACGAGCCGGCTGTCGAGCACCTTGTCGACCTTGGCCAGCTCCGCGCGCGAGGTGGCCTCGGCCGCTTTCGCGCCGACGGAGGGGGTGGTGGCCACGTCGATCGCCGTGGCGGAGGCCGACTGGACGGCCCGTACGCGGCCTTCGCCGTCGGCGAGGACGACCGCGTCCCCGCCGACGACCGGCAGACCGCGGTAGCTGCGCTCGTAGGAGACGGAGTACAGGTCCTGCACCCACGGGGTGACCAGGCGCCGGTCGTACTGCTGCTGGGCCGAGTTGACCAGGGTGTCGAGGCCGCTGCGGACCGCCGCGTCGGCGGCCGCGACCGCGCGCTCGGCGGGCGTGGCCCGAGGGGAGGGCGCGGGGGGCTGGGCCTGTGCCGTGGCGGACGCGGCGGTGGCCAGCGTGCCGGCGAGGCCGGCCGTCAGCGCCAGGGCCGCCACGGAGGCCATCCATCTGGTGGGCTGCAAGAGTCCACTCCGATCGTGTGTGGGGGGATTGCGGGTGGGTGTTGGCGCCGAGTATGGGCGTGGACATGGCGAGATTGGGACATCCCTGCGCCCATAAGGTCCGCGTTATGGTGCCGTGGGGTCACGCTGCGTAAGCTGCCGGAATGCAGCTGGAGTTGAGGCATCTGCAAGCCGTGTGCCAGATAGCGGAGTCCGGCAGTCTGGGGGGTGCGGCCCGGCGGCTGGGAGTTTCCCAGCCCGCGCTCTCGGCCCAGCTGCGCAGGATCGAGCGGGTCACGGGCGGTGAGCTCTTCGTCCGCGGTCGCAGCGGCGTCGAGCCCACCCCGCTGGGCCAGTTCGTGCTCGCCAAGGCGCGCCGCGTGCTGACCGAGATGGAGAGCCTGGGCGCCGAGAGCCGCGCGATGGCGACCGACACGCCCCTGCGGCTCGGCTGCATCCTGCTCGTCCTCATCGACGGTCTGCTGGCACGGACGGACCTCGTCCTGTCCGGGCGGGAGATGACCGTGGACGTGGAGCACTCCGTGACCGCGCTCGTACGGATGCTCGGCGCCGGACAGTACGACGTCATCGTCTACGGCGAGGTCAACGACCACGAGGTCGCGCTGCCCCAGGGGGCCCTGGCCCGGACCCTGGTGCCCAAGGAGCCCTTCTGCATCCGCATGTCCACGCGGCACCCACTGGCGGGACGGGAGGTCCTCGACCTCGCCGAACTGGCCGGCGAGCAGTGGATGACCCTGGTCGAGGACGACGACGGCGGCCCCGAGGCACTGGTCGAGGCCTGCGCGAAGGCCGGCTTCGCCCCCTCCCTGCGTCACCGGATCACCGACCGCAAGATGCGCCACGACCTGGTGGCGGCGGGCCGCGCCATCTCCCTGACCCAGCCCACGGCCCCCGCGGTGGAGGGCACGGTGATGCGCCCGCTGCTCGGCACCCCGATCACGGGCCGCATCCGGCTCGCCTGGAACCGCTCGGCGGTCTCCGCCGGACAGGCCGACTCCCTCTACCGCGCCGCGGCCGGCGCGTACCTGGCCAACGTCGACAACAACCCCTTCCACCGCGCATGGTGGAACGCCCACCCGGAGGCCCACCCGGTCCTCGGCTGAGCACGTGCCTCAGGGGAGCGCGGGCCCCAGGAGCGGCGGGCCGGGGGAGGACGGCAGCGGCACTTCCTGGACGAGACCGGCCACGTGGTCGGAGACCATGTCGAGGATCGCCGCCGCCGCGGCCGTGTCGCCGAGGACGAGGAAGTTCAGGGTCAGGCCGTCCGTCATGGCCGCCAGATAGCGGGCCAGCACGGGGACGGGAACGCGCAGTCCGGTCTCCATGCGGAGGCAGACCTGTTCGAGCAGCTCCGCGTAGGTGGCGCAGTACAGCTCGTGCTGGCGCCGCGCCAGGTGCTCGAACCCGGGCTCGCGCAGGGCGTACTGGGTGAGTTCGTACGTGAGCATGTGCTCGGCCGGGTGGGTCCGGACGTGGTCCCAGTAGGCCTGGAAGCCGGCCCGCACGGTCTCGCGGAGGGTGGTGCGCGGCCGGATCGCCTCCTTGACCACGGTCAGATAGTGCTCGGTGATCGTCTCTATGACCGCTTCGAGCAGCGCCTGCTTCGAGTCGAAGCAGTAGTGGAAGACGCTCAGCGAGACGCCCGCCTCGGCGGCGATCGACCGGGTCGTCGTCCGGGGGACGCCGTCGCGGGCCATCGCGCGGATCGCCGCCTCGGTGAGCTGCCTGCGCCGCTGCGCCAACGGCATCCGTGCCATGCGGAATCGGTTCCCTTCGTACGGGCGGACAGACGGCCGAGGCCGGGACCGGAGGGATCGGACGAGCCGATCCTCCCGGCCCCGGCCTGCGGGAGCCGCTGCGGGCCGTCAGCTGCCGTAGACGCCGACCTCGTGCAGGGAGTAGCCCCACTGCGTGCCGCGGCCCACGCCGTGGACGCGTACGTAGCGGGCGGGCACCCCGGCGAACTGCGCCGTGTCCAGCCCGCCGTCACCGGTGGTCGTGGACCAGACGGTCTGCCAGTTCACGTCGTCGGAGGAAACCTCGATCCGGTACGACCTCCCGTACGCGCGCTCCCAGTCGAGGGTGACGCGCCTGACGGTCGCGGGGGAGCCGAGGTCGATCCGCAGCCACTGGTCGTCGCTCCAGTCGCTCGCCCAGCGGGATCCCTTGTCACCGTCGACGGCCTTGCCGGGCGCGTAGCTGACGAAGGGGTTCCACTCGGCGGAGCTGGCCGAGGCGGGAGCGCCCGCGGCGAGGTTGACGCCCGCCTTGTGCTGCTCGGACGCCCCCCAGGTGTGCAGGTAGGACTCGGCGCCCTTGAAGAGGTCGTCCACCACGCCCTGTCCGCCGACGAGCCGGATGTCCTCGATCCAGTCGGGGACCAGGCCGTAGTGGGCGGCGCCGTCGGTGTTGAGGTCCCAGGTGCGCTGCCCCGTGGTCTGCCGGTCGATGACGGAGCCGCCGTCGGCGCTGCGGAACGGGTACTTCACCGGGTTCGGGGTGTCGGCGCCGCGCGGACCCGGCCAGCCGCCGACCCCGTTCATGTCGGTGCCGTACCCGTAGCCGACCTGGTACTTCTCGCGCAGCGCCTTCGTACGGGCGGCCTCGCCGCTGAAGCCCTCGGCCCCGTTCATGTACTGGGCGGCGAACCCGCCCAGCTTGTAGAGGCGCTCGGTCCAGCCCAGGTCCATCCAGCTGTGCGAGGAGATCACGCCCGGGTAGGACTCGGATTCGAGGATGTCGAAGGCCCGGCCGGCCGCCTTGACGCTCATGTGGTCGACCTCGAGCATCATCTTGCGTTTCATCATGCCGCGCACGGCGTACTCGCCGAGGTCGGTGAGACCGCGGGAGTTGCACTGCGCGTCGGCCGCGTACGAGGGGACCGCCACCCCGGCCGGCAGCTCCTTCTGCGCCCCCGGCGCGGGCGCCAGGCCGATCGGGTTGTCGTGCTGCGGGCCGCTGCACTTCTCGGTCTTCCAGAAGGTGCCGGTGGACAGGAACTGTCCGACGTTGATCGCCGTGCCGAGCGCGCCCTCGTCGAAGCGGACCCCGCACAGGGCGTTGTCGAACTTGTGGCAGAGGAACATGCTGCGCACGCCGAGTCGGTACAGCTCGTCGAGGCCGCGGTCGACGTCCTCCTTGCTGCACTGGGAGACGTCCAGGATCTGCTTGCAGCCGAAGGGCTCGGAGGTCTCGACCCCGAGCACCACGGCCAGCTTGCCCTGCCGGATGACGTCGCGCGCCTGCGCGGAGTCGGTGACGATCCGGAACCATCCCTTGCCCGGGCCGCCGTACATCTTGTCGATGAACGCCTGCATGTCGTACGTCTTCTGCGCCTCCAGGCGGATGGCGGTCATCTCGTCGCAGCCGCGGTCCTTGAAGAAGTAGACCGAGCAGATCACCCCGTTGGTGACGAGGTCGTTGACGAGGACGCGCTGGCCGCCGCGCCAGGCGCGCTCGATCCAGGCGTAGTAGTTCTGCTGGTGGGTCAGGGAGTCGTGGGCGGGCCAGTCCTTGAACGTCGGCCAGCCGTTGGGGTCGTGCTTGCCGTCCCCGCCCTTGGTGATGAAGTCGAAGATCGCGAGGGAGCCGTCGGGGTAGTGCTCGGGGCAGTCCTTGAGGGCGTCGGCCACGCCCTGGTCGGAGAAGGCCTTGCCGCAGATGAGCCGGCCGCCGAAGCCCTCGTTGGACATGATGTGGTCGTGGGCGTCGACGAAGCCCCGGACCTGTCCCTTGGCGTCGGTGCCCTTGAACGGCTCGCCCGTGACGTTGATCTGGGAGTCGGGCGCGGGCCGCGCGGTGGGGTTCCACCAGCCGGCATCGGCCTCGGCGGCCGCGCCGGGCGCGGGGCCGAGGGCCATGGCCACCATGGCGAGGAGGAGGGCGAGCAGCGCGAGGGGCCTGCGCCTTCGGTGCGGGACTCGGGTCATGGTCATCACTCACGTCATCGGTCGGCGGATGGCGCGGTCGAGGACGCAGACCGTCTGAGGGAGCCGGCTGATTGTCATGTCCCGCGCAGGCAGTGTGACGAGAATGGCTACCGGCGGTAACAGAGTCAAGGGTCCGGGACGGATGACCTGATGGAAGGTCAGGTGCTGGGCCGGGGTGGTCCGGGGGAGCGGCGCGGTCCGGAGGAGGGCCGCGATCCGGGGGAGGGCCCCGGCCCGGTTACCCGGTCCCCTCGCCGAGCACCGCCGCGACGCCCTGGGCGAGGCAGGGGATCCGGTGCGCGGGGATCCCCGCGATGTTGATGCGCCCGGCCGTCGTCCCGTAGATGGCGAAGCGGCTGCGCAGCCGCAGCATCTGGCGCGGGGTGAGCGGCAGCATCGAGAACATCCCCTTCTGCCGCGCCAGTACGTCGGCCTGTTCTCCCCGGCCGAGCGCGGTCAGCTCCGCGGTCAGCCCGCGCCGGTTGTCCTCGATCCGGGCCCGCATCCCGTCCAGCTCGGCGCGCCACAGGTCCCGCAGCCCGTCGTCCTCGAGGATCGCCGTCACCACCGCGGCCCCGTGCTCGGGCGGCATCGAGTAGAGGGTGCGCGCCGCGTTCTGCAGCGCCGTCTCCACGTGCCGCAGCGACTGACGCGAGGCCCCGAGGACGACGGCGCAGCCGGTCCGGTCGCTGTACAGCCCGAAGTTCTTCGAGCAGCTGACGGCGACGAGCATCTCGGGCACCCGCTCCGCGAACAGGCGCGTGGCCGCCAGATCGGCCTCCAGGCCGTCGCCGAGCCCGTGGTACGCGAGGTCCACGAAGGGCACCCAGCCGTGCTCCGAAGCGAGTTCGGCCACCGCCTCCCAGGCCTGCGCGGTCGGGTCGACGCCGGTCGGGTTGTGGCAGCAGCCCTGGAGCAGGACGACGTCGTCGCGCCGCGCCCGCCCGAGGTCGCGCAGCATGCCCTCCGTGTCGAAGCGGCCCTCGGCGTCCAGCCAGCCGTAGGTGCGCACCGTCAGCCCGGCGGCCTCCAGGATGGGCCGGTGGTTGACGTACGCCGGGTCGCTGATCCACACCGTGGTGCCCGGCCGGGTCCGGCAGATCAGATCGGCCAGGAGCCGCAGCGCGCCGCTGCCCGCGACGGTCTGGACGGCGACGGCCCGCTCGGCGGCGCCGCCGGAGCCCAGGACCATGGACAGCATCGCCCGGTTGAAGGCCGTGTTGCCGGAGAGCCCCCGGTACTCCTTGGAGGCGGAGCGCTCCGCCAGCCGTATCTCGGCCTCGCGCACCGCCGCCATGACCGGGGTGCCGCCGGTCTGGTCCCGGTAGACGCCCAGCACCAGGTTCAGGCGCTCGGGCCGGGCGTCGGCGCCGTACGCCTCGGTGAGGTCCCACAACGGGTCGACGGGCGGCGGGAGG
>NZ_LFML01000050.1 GCF_001044425.1 Streptomyces roseus | reverse complement strand
CGGGGGCCCGCGCGTCAGCAGGCGGAAGGCGAGGGCCCCGCGCCTCACCCGGCCCTGCCGGACCGCGCGCGGCAGGTGCGGCTCACCGAGCCCCTGCGCCCCCGCCCCGGGGCCCGGAGGACTCCTCATCGGCTCCACCGCCGCCGTCGCGCTCCTGCCCCGTGAAGATCCGGTCCAGATGGTGGCGCAGGACCCCGATGGCGGACTCGGGCTCGCGCTGGCCCACGAGGATGCTCGTGCCCATCGTCGCCGTCATCGCGAGGAGGCTGATGGCCTCCGTGCGCGCGTCGACACCGCGGTCGGCCGCACCGGCCTCCTGCGCCCGTGCGATCAGGCCGGTCACCGCGTCCTCGGCGGCGTTCGGGTTGTCGATGAACGGCTGGGCGGCGAGCGCCTCGTCGGTCACCGACAGGATCGAGTAGGAGCTGTAAAGGAGGTGGAAGGTCCGGCCCTCCTCGTCGGTCGGCAGGGAGGCCAGCAGCAGGGCCTCGATGGTGGCGCGCGGACCGGGATCCGGGCCGGCCGCGGCGAGGCGGGCGCCCACCCGCGCCGTGAAGCGCTCGGTCAGGTGCTGGAGCCCGTAGAAGAGCAGGTTCTCCTTGGTCTGGAAGTAGTACTGGACCAGGCGCAGGGACACCCCCGCCTCCGCCGCCACGTCGCGCATTCCGACGGCGTGCAGCCCCCGCCGGCCGGCGACCCGGACGAGCGCCTCGGCGATCTGGGCACGGCGTTCCTCGTGGTCCACGCGTTTGGGCATCGGTGGGGTCTCCGGGGGTGAGGGGCTGGAGCGGCTCTTCATGGTACCGCCGTACCAAATGCATGGTACGGTCGTATCACGAACGACGGATCTTCCATGGAGGTGCCCCGTGCCCGAGAACGCGACCCGAGCGCGCCGCGACATCGGCCGCTACGTCAACGACACCCTGCGCGACCGGTACTTCGCCACGTGCGACACGCTCTACGCGATGGGCGCGCCGATCCGCTCCGAGACGGACGTCGAGACCAGCTTCGGCACCACGCACGTCTACCGGCACGGTCCCGCCGATCCGGCCGCCGAGTCCCGCACGCCGATCGTGCTGATCCACGGATCCGGCTACTGCTCCGCCATGTGGTACCCCAACACCCCCGCGCTCAGCGCCGATCGGCCCGTCTACGCCCTCGACACCCCCGGCGACGCGGGGCGCAGCGTGCAGCGCGAGCCCATGTGGCAGCCCGAGCGTGCCGCCCAGTGGCTGGACGAGGCCCTCGACGCCCTCGGCCTCGACCGCGTGCACCTCGTAGGAGCCTCGTACGGCGGCTGGCTGGTCATCAATCAGGCGCACCTGCGTCCCGGCCGGCTCGCCTCGGTCACCGCCCTCGACCCCGGCGGGCTGGAAAAGGTCGGCCTGCGCTTCTTCGTCTGGATCTTCGCGAGCCTTTTCGCCAGTTACGCGCCCAAGGCGCTGCGGCCGCGCCTCGCCGCATGGCTGGAGCAGCCGGTCATCGTCGTCCCCGAGATGCGCGAGTGGATCCAGGCCGGCGCCCGCGCCTTCAGGATCCGCCGGCCCGCGCCCCTTCCGCTGACCGATGCAGAACTGGGCTCCATCCGGACGCCGTTCTACCTGATCATGGGCAAGCGGAGCCTGCTCGTGCATCCGAAGAGGCAGCTGGAGCGCGTGCCGCGCGTGATTCCCGGGGCCCGTGCCGAGATCATCGCCGCGACCGGGCACGGACCGCAGATCGACCACCCCGACATGGTCAACGCCCGGATGCTGTCCTTCATGGAGGACGTGGACTCCCTCGCACCCGCCGCGGGCACCGGCGCCTGAGGCCTCCCGCGCGCACGGCCCGCTCCGCCCGCCGGCGCCACCTCGGGCGAGATCCCGTCGCGGCGCCGAGTGAGGCGCAGGCGCCGCTGCGGGGAGGGCCCGACCCGCCTCGTGGCTCCGCTCGTCACCCGAAAGTGGGATGCGATGCGGTGCGCGGCCCAGGGGGCCGCGCCGGTACCGGCGGGCCGTGGGGACGCCGTGCACGGTGGGGCGCGCGGTGGTGCGCTCCGGGCAGGTCCGAGCCCTCCCGCGCTTGTCGCGTGACGTATGCGCAGGCAGGAACGACAGCAGCCCCCAGAACGTCAGGAGACGTGCATGTCCAACGCCGTGGAGCCGGTCGCGCCGGTCCTGGAGCCCGCCGCAGCGGCCCTCGCGAAGGCGACCGACAACCCGCCCTACCTGTTCCAGCTGCCGCCGGCGGAAGGCCGGAAGGCGGTCGACGACCTGCAGTCCGGCGACATCGCGAAGCCCGCGGTCGACGAGGAGTGGATCACCGTCCCGGGCGGCCCCACGGGCAGCGTCCGGACCCGCATCGTCAAGCCCGCCGGCGCCACCGGAACGCTCCCCGTCGTCCTCTACATCCACGGCGCCGGCTGGGTGTTCGGCAACGCCCACACCCACGACCGCCTGGTGCGCGAGCTCGCCGTCGGCGCGAACGCCGCGATCGTCTTCCCCGAATACGACCTGTCCCCCGAGGTCCGCTACCCGGTCGCCATCGAACAGAACTTCACCGTCGCGCGGTGGGTGGTCGAGCAGGGAGCCACCCGCGGACTGGACACCGCCCGCATCGCCGTGGCGGGCGACTCCGTCGGCGGGAACATGAGCGCCGCCCTCACCCTCATGGCCAAGGAGCGCGGAGGCGTCCCGCTGCTCCAGCAGGTGCTGTTCTACCCGGTGACCGACGCCCGCTTCGACACCGACTCCTACCACCGGTTCGCCACCGGGTACTACCTGCGCCGCGACGGCATGCAGTGGTTCTGGGACCAGTACACGACCGACGAGGCCCAGCGCGCCCAGATCACCGCCTCCCCGCTGCGCGCCACCACCGAGCAGCTCACCGGCCTTCCGCCCGCGCTCGTCATCACCGGCGAAGCCGACGTACTGCGCGACGAGGGCGAGGCGTACGCGAACAAGCTGCGCGCGGCCGGCGTCGCGGTCACCGCGATCCGCTTCCAGGGCGCCATCCACGACTTCGTCATGCTCGACGCGCTGCGCGAGACCCAGGCCGCCGAGGCCGCGATCGGCCTGGCCGCCCGCACCCTGCACACCTCCCTGTACGGTGCCTGACCGCCCGGCCGGCGGGATCAGCCGGTGCAGGTGATCGAGAAGGGGACCGGGTTGGAGGTGGCGCGGGTGGGGCTCTGGAGTTCCACGGCCATCCCGGTGGCCAGGGTGCCGGATTTGGCGTAGGTGGTCAGGCGTACGGTGTCGCGGCCCGTCGGGTCGGCCTTGCTCCCGATGGACAGGGTGCGCCAGTGCGGGTCCACCACCGAGCCGTCCCCGGACACCCAGCGGTAGGAGATCAGGGTCGGCTCGGACGCGCTGAACGTCACGGTGAACGCGGGGGCGCGGTCGGCGGGGACCGGGCAGCCGCCGGTGTAGACGGTGTTCGCGCCCGCCACCGACATCCGTACGCCCGAACCGGGCGCGGCGCCCCGGCCGATGGCGGCGCCGGTGCCGGTCGGGGCGCCGCCGCCGGTCCCCGTGCCCGTCCCGGTCCCCGTGCCCGTCCCGGTCCCCGTGCCCGTCCCGGTCCCGGCACCGGTGAGGGCGTAGGCCAGGCCGCCGGCGGTCAGTACGCAGGCTGCCGCGCCGGCCGCGACGAAGGCCGCCGTACGACGCCTGCGGGGGAGGGCGGCGGCCGGGGCGGGCCTGTGCTCCGCCAGGCCGGGGGAGGCGGCCGTGGTGGCGTCCGGGTCGCGGGCGATGTGCCGCAGGGCCTCGGCGACCTCGGCGGCCGGGGTCCGCTCGGCGGGCTCCTTGCGCAGCAGACCGGCGATGACCGGGGCGAGCGGACCGGCCCGGGTCGGGACCGGCGGTTCCTCGTCCACGACGGCCCGCAGGGTGCCGAGCGCGCTGTCCTGCCGGAACGGGGAGGTCCCCTCCACGGCCGCGTACAGCATCACGCCGAGCGACCACAGGTCCGACTCGGGGGCCGAGGAGCGGCCCAGCGCCCGCTCCGGCGGCAGGTACTCGGGGGAGCCGACCACCTCGCCGGTCATGGTGAGGGCGGTGCTGCCGTCGACCGTCGCGATGCCGAAGTCGCTGAGCACCACCCGTCCGTCCGCGCCGAGCAGTACGTTCGCCGGCTTCACGTCCCGGTGCTCCACCCCGGCGGCGTGCGCGGCGCGCAGCGCGGACAGCACCTCCGCGCCGACGTGCGCGGCGTACCGAGGCGTGAGCGGCCCCTCGGAACGCAGCAGGTCGGCCAGCGACTGCCCGCGGATCAGCTCCATCACGATCCAGGGCCGGTCGTCCTCCGTGACCACGTCGTGGACCGTCACCACGTTGCGGCCGGGTATCCGCGCCGCCGCCCATGCCTCCCGCTCCAGCCGGCCGTACATCCGCGCGAGGTCGCCGGCCCACAGACCGGCCGGGGCCCGCACCTCCTTGACGGCGACCTCGCGCTGCAGGGTCTCGTCACGGGCCCGCCACACGACGCCCATGCCGCCCTCGCCGAGCCGGGACAGCAGCCGGTAGCGGCCCGCGACCAGCCGCTGCCCGTCCGGCGCACCGGGTGTACCGGGCACGGCGGCATGGCGGCCCGTGCCCGCGGTGGCGGCCGCGAGCGGGGTCTCCGTCACGGTCTCGGTCTCGCTGTCCTCGTTGCGCATGGGGGCGGTTCTCCCTCTCGATCCCGGCCGACGTGAGCATCACGTACGGGCCGTGACCCCGGTTCAGCGGATGAGAGGAAATTTTCAAAGTTGGTTGAACCAAATACGTTATCGATCGCGTGATGGCAGACGTACGAACAGTCAACAGCAGCGACGCCCGTTAGGAGTTGCAGTGCCATCGGTCATCGTCGGGCGCACGGGTCCGTTCACCGGGCAGAGCGTGGTTCTGGGCAGTGAGCCCCTCACCTTCGGTCGCAAGAGCGACAACGGCGTCGTGATCGTCAGCCCCAGCGCCTCCCGGCTGCACGCCGAGATCCTCGTGGAGGACGCCGGATACGTCCTCCACGACCGGGACAGCCGCAACGGCACGTTCGTCAACGACCAGCGCATCAGCCGGCACGCCCTGCGCCCCAACGACTGCATCAGGATCGGCGACGAGACCTTCCTCTACGAGGCGCAGGACTCCATGGAGACGCTCATCGACCTCTCCCTCCTGGACGTCCCCCGGCCGAGCGCGGCCGACCCCGGCACGCTGCGGGTGACGATCACCGGCGGCGGCCCGGTGGGCCTCGCCTTCGCGCTGGCACTCGATGAGATGCTGCCCGGCCGCACCGCCATCACCCTCTACGACGGCCGCTGGACCAGGAAGGGCCCCGAGATCGTCTGGAAGGACGAGACCCAGGGCAACTTCCGCCGCCAGCAGGTGGTGACCGTCCAGAGCCGCCAGTACCTCGCCCTGTCCGAGGAGGTCCTCTCCGCCCTGTTCGACGACGCAGGCGCCTACTCCGAGATGTGGCCCGTCGGTCCGGACTCCGTCGACGGTCGGCCGCCGCGCAACATCCGCATCGCCCACATCGAGGACCGGCTGCTGGCCCTGGCCAACCGACGGCCCGCGATCCGCCTCGTGCCGAGGCGCTTCGAGGTGGAGGAGCAGCAGAACCGGCTCACCCAGGAACACGTCCTCGTGGTCGCCGAAGGCGGCCGCTCCCGCACCCGCGAGCACTACGCCGACCGCTTCGGCGCGGCCGACGCCTCCATCTACTCCCTCGACGGCGAGCACCTCCAGGACATCGTGCTCGGGCTGCGCGTCAAGTCGAAACTGCCGGACCCGATGAGCGTGCTGCTCACCGTGTCGCAGAACCGGTTCCTGCTCAACTCGCTGCGTGGCGAGGGCTTCCTGAACATGCGGCTCACCCGGGAGGAGGCCAGGAACGTCATCGGCATCGACCCGGTCCGCCAGGTCTTCGAGGAGTGCATCGCCACCCGCCCCTGCCTGATGAGCCGACAGGAGGAGGACAACGAGTTCCGCTGCCCCACCCACGGAACCCTCTTCCTGCCCGCCCTGCTGCGCAGCTCCCCGCTGTGGAAGGAGATCCGGCAGGGCCTGAGCCTGTTCGGGGTGGCCGAGGACGACCTGTCCGCCATCACGTCCTTCCGGCTGGACATGGTCCAGCGCCCGCGGTTCACCGCCCAGCTGCGCCGCCCGACCGCGAGCAGCCCCGGCACCTACGGCTTCCTGCTGGGCGACGCGGCCAACGCCATCCACTTCTGGCCCGGACGCGGCCTCAACAGCGGTCTCGCCTCCGCCACCTCACTGGCCCGCTCGCTCAGCCGCGCCTGGCGGGGCAAGCCGCTGCGCGACGCCGACTTCATCCGGCACGAGGCAGCGATGTCCATGCTCCAGTACCGGCACAAGAGCCGGGCCTGGAACGCCATGGTGACCACGGACGAGCAGGGCGTCACCCGCGCCATCAAGGACATCATCGCGCGCAGCGCGGAAGCGGGGTCCGGCGCGGGGCCCGGTCCGGCTTCCGGTGGGGCTTGCGGTCCGGCGTCCGACGGGGCGCCCCGCGCCGCCGCGGACGGAAGCGATCTGGACGCGCTGCTGGAGCGGATGGCCGGGATCCGCGACCGGTTGGGCGCCCGGCTGCCCGGCCTGCCCACGGACGACGAACTCCGTTCCCACCTCGCCCCGATCTCCCCGCTGACCCTGCGCACCCTGCGGGAGAGCGGCGCCTGGGACACCCTGATCGTCGGCGGCGAGGAGGCCGACATCGACCTCTTCTACCAGTCGGACTCCCCGGTCTACGTCCCCCGCCCCGCCGACCCCCGAGCCCTCCCGCTCGCCTAGGGGCTGCCCTTCGGAGCGGTCATTTCCGGACACAGCGGTGCCCCGGCGGTTCTGATCGCCGGGGCACGGCTGTGTCCGGCCCCGGCTGTGGTCGGGCGGGGGCAACCTGTACCGCCAATTCCTCGTCTTGCAGCGCGACTTGTGATGTTTCCCCGCGCCGCGTGTTTCGAGAGGCCCCCACCGTGCCCGTCGCCCGTACCCGTTTCAGTGTCCTGTCCGAGGACTTCGCCGCCGATCCCTACCGCTACTTCGCGCCCTTGCGGAACCAGGCTCCCGTGCACTACGAGCCGGCGATCGACAGTTACTTCCTCTCGCGCCACGAGGACGTCAAGCGGGTGCTGACCGACCACGAGGCGTTCACCACCGAGACGCTCCAGGTGCGCGCCGAGCCGGTGATGCGGGGCCGGGTCCTCGCCCAGATGACCGGAGCCGAGCACACCGCCAAACGCAAGATCGTCGTACGGGGCTTCACCGGCCCGGCGCTCCAGGAGCAGATCCGCGCCATCCGCGCCAACGCCGCCGAACTCATCGCCCCCTTCCTCACCCGCGGCCGGATGGACCTCGTGAACGACTTCGGCAAACCCCTCGCCGTCCAGGTCACGCTCGACGTCCTCGGCCTGGAGAGACGGGACTGGCGACAGGTGGCCGCCTGGCACGGCGGGATCGCCGAGTTCATCACCAGCATGGACCTCACCCCCGAGCGCCGCCGGCACTGCATGGACTGCGCCGAGCAACTGGAGGCGTACCTGCTCCCCGTCATCGAACAGCGGCGCCGCCACCCCGGCGAGGACCTCGTGTCGAGACTCTGCGCCGCCGAGTTCGACGGCATCGGCATGAGCGACCGCGATGTCACCGCACTGATCTTCAACGTCCTGGTCGCTGCCGCCGAACCAGCGGACAAGACCCTCGCCCTGCTCTTCAAGCACCTGATCGACCGCCCCGAGCAGTTGGCGCAGGTCCGCCGGGACCCGGACCTGCTGGGCGCGGCGATCGCCGAGACCCTGCGCTTCACCCCACCGGTCCAGCTCGTTCCCCGCCGGGCCGGGCAGGACACGGCGTTCGCGGGTGGCACCGTCCCGGCCGGTGCCACCGTCTTCTGCATGATCGGCGCGGCCAACCGGGATCCCGCCGCCTTCACCGACCCGGACTCCTTCGACATCCACCGCCCGGACCTCGGCGTCGCCCGCTCCTTCACCGCGGCGGCGCAGCACCTGTCCTTCGGCACCGGACTCCACCAGTGCGTCGGCGCGGCCTTCGCCCGCGCCGAGATCGAGACCGTCGCCGCGATGCTCCTGCCCCTGCTCGACCAGGTCCGCCACAGCCCGGGCCTCCGCTACCAGGAGGCCGGCCTGTACACCCGGGGCCCGGTCTCCCTGCCGCTGGAGTTCACCCCCGTCCGCGCCGGCGAACGGCGCCTCGGACCCACCCTCTGACCTCTCCATTAGGATCTCCGTTCGACCCGTCGCATCCGGGTCGCGCACAAGGAAGTTGGGAGCCGCCATGGTGTCCGTGGGGGAAAGGCTGAGCAGCGCGCGCGTACGGGCCTTCGTCGGCCGGGAAGAGGAACTCGGGCGCTTCGGCGAGGCTTTGGCCGGGGAACCGCAGGCGCCGTTCGCGTTCTACGTGTACGGACCGGGCGGTATCGGGAAGTCGACGCTGCTGCGGCGCCTGGCGGACCACGCCCGTGCGGCGGGCCGGCTGCTCGTCGAACTCGACGGCCGTTTCGTCAGCCGGGACCCGGCCGATTTCGAGCGCGCCGCCGGACCGTTCCTGGACGTTCCGGGAACGGTCCTGTTCGTGGACTCCTTCGAGTACTGCCAGTGGCTGGAGAGCCGGCTGTGGCAGCACTTCCTGCCGCGCGCCGCGGACGACGCCCTCGTCGTACTGGCCGGCCGGCGCGCCCCGCAGCCGCAGTGGGCCGCCGACCCCGCCTGGTCCCGGCTCCTGCACGTCACCGAACTGGAGCCGTTCTCCGAGGAACAGGCCCGCAGCGTACTGGTGTCGGCGCACATCCGACCCGAACTGCGGGACCGCGTACTGCGCTTCGCCGGGGGCAACCCGCTGGCCCTCTCCCTCGCCGCCGCGGGGGGATCGGCCGGCTGCGGCCGGGAGGAGATCTGGAGCCCGACGGCGGACGTCCTGCGCACCCTGCTGGCCGGGCTGATCGGCGAGGTGCCCACGGCGGCCCACCGCCGCGCCCTGGAGGTGGCCGCGCAGGCCCACTCCACGTCCGAGGAGCTGCTGACCACCGTTCTGCCCGGAGAGGACGCCCACCTGCTCTTCGCCTGGCTTCGGGAGCTCCCCTTCATGGAGTCCACCCCCCGGGGGCTCCACCCGCACGACGCCGCCCGCGAGACCCTGGCCGCCGATCTGCGCTGGCGGGCGCCCAACGCCTTCGAGACGATGCGCCGGCGCCTCGCGGACGAGTACCTGCGCATCCTGCGCGAAGCACCCGAGGAGCGGGTGTGGACCGTCACCGACGAGCTCTTCTACCTCTTCCGGGAGGGCGAGACCCTGGCCCGGCTGCGGTCCTGGTCCCGGGAGGAGGAGGTGCACGACCGCCCCCTGCACCCCGATGACCTCGACCACGTGCTGCGCATGACCGAGGAGACGGAAGGGGCCGCCTCCGTCGAGCTGGTCCGCTACTGGGCGCAGCGCCAGCCGCAGGCCTTCAGCGTCTACCGGCTCGTGAGCACCGGCCGGATCGTGGCGTTCACGGCCCGGCTGGTCCTGCCGGGCCCTGCCGACCCCCAGGACCTGGCGACCGACCCCGTCGTCGCCGCCGCGTGGCGCCACACCGACGCCGCCGGGCCGGTGAGCCCCGGCGAACACATCGGCGTCAGCCGCTTCTCGGTCTACCCCGAGCGCTACCAGGTCCCCTCGCGCGTCATCGACCTGAGCAGTTCCCGGGCCCAGGCGGAGGCGGCCCGGGCCCGCGGGCGGGCGTACGGGTTCGCCGTCTACCGGGACGCCGAGACCTGGGCGCAGCGCGTCGAGGGCACCCTCGCCGACACCGGGGCGCGCCCGCGCGTCGGCGACCACACGTACGGGGTCTTCGGCGTCGACTGGCGTCAGGTGCCCGTGGAGGCATGGCTCATGCGCTTCATAGCGCCCAGCGAGGAGCCGGTGCGCGCGGGGCCCTCGCCCGTGTCGCGGACGGCCTTCGACCAGGCCGTGCGCGAGGCGCTGGCCCACTGGCGCGACGCGGGCGCCTTCGCGACCTGCGCCCTGCTGCGCAGCCGTCTCGCCGCCGACTTCGCCGACCCGGTGGGGGAGCTCCGCGCCCTGTTGCGCCAGGCCGTCGACGACCTCGCCCGGGACCCGCGCGGAGCGCGCGCCCGCGAGGCGCTGACGGCGGGCCACTTCTCCGGCGCGCCCACCCAGGAAGCCGCCGCCCGCCGCCTGGGCCTGCCGTACGGGACCTACCGCCGCCACCTCCGCCAGGGCCTGGACCTGCTCTGCGAAGCCCTGTGGCAGCAGGAGCTGCACGACCCCCGGTAGCGGCCGTCGCGAGCGCCCGGCGAGCCCGGGCAGACAGCGCGGACAGTGCGGGCAGCGCGGGCGGCGCGGACAGGAATGGACAGGAGTGGACAGCGCCCGTCCGCGCCGGGCCTGGAGAGTGGACAGCGTCCGCGCCGAGTCTGTGCGCCATGAACGTCGCACGCACACGGACACTCCCGCCAGTACGTCGCCCCGCCGCCCCGGGGGGTCCTCGCGGCACTCGCCGCCGCCCAGTTCACCGTCATGCTCGCCACCTCGATCGTGAACGTGGCGCTCCCGCAGATCAGAGCCGGCACCGGGCTCACGGACAGCGGCACCACCTGGGTGGTCAACGCCTACGGCCTGGCCTTCGGGGCGCTGCTCCTGGCGGGCGGCCGGGCCGCCGACCTCCTCGGCCGCCGCCGGGTGCTGATCGCCGGACTCGGCCTGTTCGCGACGGCCTCGCTGGCGGCGGGGCTGGCCACCTCCGCCGGCGTGCTGATCGCGGCCCGTACGGCGCAGGGCCTCGGCGCCGCCGCCATCGCCCCGGCCGCCCTCGCCCTGGCGATGGACCGGTTCCGGTCGGGCCCCGGGCGCGGCCGGGCCCTGGGCGTGTGGGGAGCGGTCTCCGGCGGGGGAGCGGCGGGCGGCGTCCTGCTGGGAGGCGCGCTCACCCAGGCCTGGGGCTGGCCCTGGATCTTCCACTCGGTCGCGCTCGGAGCGGCCCTGGTCCTGGCCGCGGTGGCCGTGTACGTGCCGCGGGACGCCGGACGGAAGTCCGGTCGCTTCGATCTGCCGGGCACCGTCACCGTGACCCTCGCGCTGACCGGCCTGGTGTGGGGCCTGACCACCGCGCGCGCGGCGGGCTGGACCGACGCCCGGGTCCTGGGCGCCCTCGGCGCGGCCGCCGCGCTGCTCGCGGCCTTCGCCGTGATCGAGCGCCGCCGCCCCGACGCCCTGGTTCCGGCGCGCCTGTTCGCCACCGGCCGGGTGGCCGCGGGCAACGTGCTGATGGCCCTGCTGGGATCCGTGTGGATCGCCCTGTTCTTCTTCCTGCCGCTCTACCAGCAACAGGTCCTCGGATCCGGCCCCTTGGCCGCCGGAATGGGCCAACTTCCGCTGGCCTGCGCCCATATGCTCGGATCCTCCCTCGCGCCCCGGGTCGCCCGGCGCCTCGGAGCCACCGTCACCGTGACCGCGGCCCTGCTGACCGAGGCCGCCGGACTGCTGTGGCTCTCGCGCATGAGCGCCGACGGAAGCTACGCCACGGACGTCCTCGGCCCGAGCATCCTGGTCGGCCTGGGCCTGAGCATCGCCTTCGTCCAGCTCACCGCACTCGCCGTGGAGGGGGTCCCGGGGCAGGACGCCGGTCTCGCCGGCGGACTCGTGAACACCACCCGGCAGGTCGGCGGAGCGGTCGGCCTCGCCGCCCTGGCCACCCTGGCCGGCTCCGTCACCGCCCACGCGTCCGCCGGTACGCCCCCGCTGGAGGCCCTCACGGCCGGCTACCGGGCCGCGTTCGCGGTCTCGGCCGCCGTACTGGCCGCCACCGCCCTCCTCGCCCTGCTCCTCGCCCGCCGCGCGAGGGCGCGCACCACGACCACGGCCGCGCCGCGGAGCGCCCGGAGAGCGCCCGCCCAGCGACCCACCCGGACCGCGCCCGCTCCTCCCACGTCCCCCGTCGAACACCACGCCTGAGCACACGTCACACCAGAGAAGGAGATGCGAACCATGACCACTGCCAAGCCGTACCTGACCGGTCACTACACCCCCGTCGCCGACGAGATCACCGCCACCTCCCTGACCGTCGAGGGCGCACTGCCCCCCGAATTGACCGGCCGGCTGCTGCGCAACGGGCACAACCCCAAGCCCGGAGTCACCCCCACCCACTGGTTCAAGGGCAGCGGCATGGTCCACGGCATCCGGCTGCGAGAAGGCCGCGCCGAGTGGTACCGCAACCGCTGGGTGCACACCCCCGCCTTCGACGGCGCTCCCTACATGACCGAGCACGGCCCCGACCTCACCGCCAGCACCGCCGGCACGCACGTCATCGAACACGCCGGACGCCTCCTCGCGCTGTGCGAGTCGAACCTCCCCTTCGAGCTCACCCGGGAGCTGGAGACGGTCGGCCCCCACGACTTCGACGGCAGACTGCGCAGCGCCATGACCGCGCACCCGAAGGAGGACCCGGTGACCGGGGAGCTCCACTTCTTCGGCTCTTCGCCGTTCCCGCCGTTCCTGACCTACTACGTCTGCGACGCCAAGGGCGCGATCGTCCACAGCGCCGAGATCCCTGGGGCGACCGCCTCCCTCAAGCACGACTTCACCATCACCCGCCGGCACGTGGTGTTCGTCGAGGGGAACGTCACCTTCGACCCCACCGAGCACTCCGGCATCCCCTACGGCTGGAGCGACCGGCAGCCCGCCCGCATCGGGGTCATGCCCCGAGGGGAGGACGGGGCCCGGCACATCCGCTGGTTCTCCATCGAACCGGGCAACATGCTCCACGTCTCCAACGCCTACGAGGACGGCCGGGGCCGCATCGTCCTGGAGGGCCCCACCGTGGACCGCGAGGGCTTCCGGCTCTCCTGGAACTGGTGGATCGGCGCGCCCGACCGCGGCAGCGAGCCCGGCTCCCGCTCGTACACCCGCCGCTGGGAGATCGACATGGCCGAGGGCACGGTCGGCGAGCAGATCATCGACGACCTGGCGGTGGAGTTCCCGACCCTCAACGAGGACTACCTGGGCGCGGAGAACCGGTACCAGTACGCCATCTGCTTCCCCGACGAGAAGGGTTTCGGCGGTTACGGGGTGGTCAAGTACGACCGGACCACCGGCGCCCGCCGCATCCACCAGGTGGGCGACGCCCGGATGCCCAGCGAGGCCGTCTTCGTCCCCGCGGACCGTGCCACGAACGAGGACGACGGCTATCTGCTGACCGTAGTCTCCGACCTGAAGCAGGACTCCTCCCAGCTGCTGGTCCTCGACGCCGCCGGCCTCGACCGGGTCGCCACCGTCCACCTGCCCCGCCGGGTGACGGCCGGAATCCACGGCTCCTGGGTGCCCGACAGCGCCCTGGACGGCGCCACGGACTGACGCCAGGGTCAACGCGTACCTCCCGTCGGGGCGGCTGCCGGCCCGTCAGGCCCGGGCGGGGGCGGCCGCGACCAGGCTGCCGTCCGGGGTGCGCCGGACGAGTTGCCCGGTGCGGAAGTAGCCGTCGGCGGTGAAGGAGCGTGCGTTGACGTCGGGGGCCCGGTAGTAGCCGCGCGGGATGGCGGGGCCGCGGACGAGGAGTTCGCCGGGCTCCCCGTCGGGCACCTCCTGCCCGTCCGCGCCGACGATGCGGATCTCGTCGTCGGGAGACAGCGGGCGGCCCTGCGTGGTGAGTACGGTCTCGTCCGGGTCGCCCGGCCGGGTGAGCGCGAGCGGACCCTCGGCCGTGCCGAGGAACTGCTGCGGGCGACAGCCCCATTCGGCGGCCATGCGCTCGATGGTCGCCCGGGGCACGGGCGCTGCGCCTCCACCGACCTGCACGAGACGCAGGGCGCTCACGTCGGCCCCGGCCGCGGGGTGCGCGTCGAGCCACAGCAGCGCGGTGGCGGGCGTCACCGTCGTGACGGTGACCCGCTCCCGGGCGATGGCCGCCAGGCACGCGGCGGGGTCCGCTTCCTCGACCAGGACGACGGTGCCGCCGGCGGAGAGGGTGCCGACGATGCCGGGGCTGCCGAAGACGAGCGGTGAGGAGGCGGGCAGCGCGGCCAGGTACACGTCGCTCTCGGTGAGCGACACCAGTTCGGCGGTGGCCCGCGCCTGGTACGCGTAGTCGTCGTGCGTGCGCGGGACGAGCAGGTGCGCACCGCCGTCGGCGGCGGAGAGCAGGAACAGCGCCACCTGGTCGGCGCTGTGCGCGAGCGCCGGCCCGGGCGGCGAGTCGAGGGAGCCCAGCGGGAAGTAGTGGCAGCCTGCCGGGTCCGTCGAGAAGCCGCCGTACGGGGACGACTCACCCGGGGCCTCGAAGGTGAACACCCGCCGCAGGAAAGGGCCCCGGGCCGCGATGTCCGCGGCCATCGCCGTGTGGTCGAAGCCCCGGTACACCGAAGGGCCGACGTAACCGACGGCTTCCGTGACCCGCACGATGGGGGACACCTGGGCCGCGCGGTGGGAGACCGGACAGAGCACCGGGAGCGCGCCGATGCGCATCAGCGCGAAGACGGTGGTGACGAACTCGGGGACGTTCGGCAGCTGGACGACGACCCGCTGCCCGGGCCGCAGGCCCCGCAGCCGCAACCCCGCGGCCATCCGCTCCACGCGCCGGTTCAGGTTCGCGTAAGTGAGGCGGGTGGCGCCGTGTACGAGCGCGGTCCGCGGCCCGTACTGCAGGGCCCAGCCGCGCAGCAGGTTGTCCAACGTGTTGCCCCGCCAGTGGCCGGCCGCCCAGTAGCGGTCGACGAACTCCTCGGGCCAGGGGGTGCAGCCGGCGAGCATCGGTGCCATGCGTGTCCTTCAGTACCGGTCCGCGCGACCGGGAGCCCAGCGGATCCTGACCTGGCAAGCCAATCCCCCACCACCCGCACGGGCAAGGCGCTTTCCCCACCATCGCCACCTGGTCGCCTCGGCGGAAGGTCCAAGGAGGGTGGCGATCAGGACACGGGCCGCGGACCGGCGGCGGTTGCCGGTGCGCGGGTCACTGGTGCAGGTGCCGCGTCCAGTCCGGGGGGACCCGGCCGGCCGGGCCGGGGGCCGGCTGGTCCGCCGGGTGGGCGGAGGGCGGGGCGAGCGCGGGGCCGGACTCGTACAGGGCATCGGTGTCGTAGTCCCAGAACCACTCCTCGCCGGGCTCGAAGCTCTGTACGAGCGGATGGCCCGCGGACTTCCAGTGGGCGGTGGCGTGCTGCGCCGGCGAGGAGTCGCAGCAGCCGATGTGGCCGCACTGGGCGCAGCGGCGCAGGTGGAACCACCAGCCGCCCACCGCGTCGCAGTCGACGCAGCCGGCTGCGGCGGGCGGGACGCTCGGGTCGATTCCCTTGATGTGCTCTGTCATGCCGTCTCCTCGGGACTCTCGGATTCGGGATCGGTCAGCGGCAGCAGCACCTGGAACCGGGTGTCGCCCGGCGCGGATTCGACCTGGAGGCTGCCGTGGTGCTTGTTCACGACGATCCGCCAGGAGATGTCGAGGCCGAGCCCCGTCCCCTCGCCGACCGGCTTGGTGGTGAAGAAGGGGTCGAAGATACGGCTGCGGATGTCCGCCGGGATGCCGGGCCCGGTGTCGCGGAACTCCACCAGCAGCCGGTCGCCCTCGCGTGCCGTGCGCACGGTCAGCGTGCCCTCCCCGCCGGTGGTGCCGATGGCGAAGACGGCGTTGTCGATGATGTTCGTCCACACCTGGTTCAGCTCCGCCGGGTAGGCGGGCACCTCGGGCAGGGAGCGGTCGTAGTCCTTGACCACCCGCACCCCCCGGCCCATCTTTCCGGACAGCATCAGCAGGGTGCTGTCGAGGAGTTCGTGGACGTCGACCACCCGGTGCGGGGCGCGGTCGAGCTGCGAGTACTGTTTCGCCGCGTCCACGAGGTGGGAGATGCGGGTGGTGGAGTCGTTGATCTCGTCCATCAACAGCTCGGTCTCCACCGTGTAGTTGAGCCATCCGATGGCCCCCGGCAGGATGTCCTCGGCCACGGTCGCCGCCACCTGCTCCAGCCAGTCCGTGTCCAGCCCGGCCTGGACGAAGGTCGGCGCGATCCGCCACCCCTCCTGGATGCCGTGGTCGTCGAGCCAGTCGGCGAGCTCGTCCTCCCGGTCGGCGGCCTCCAGCGGGCTCAGCACCGCAGCCTTGGCCACCCGTTCGGCGGTGCGCTCCTGGATCTCGATGAGCTCGGCGAGCGCCTCGCGCGAGTAGGGGCCCCGGGCGATGACCGCCAGCTTGTGCCGCATCTTGTCCACCCGTTCCCGCAGCGAGGCGGTGGCCCGTACGGCCGCCGCGGCCGGGTTGTTGAGCTCGTGGGTGAGGCCGGCGGAGAGCGATCCCAGTGCCAGCAGCCGTTCACGCTGGCCGATGGCCCGCTGGGTGTTCCTGGAACCGAAGAACAGTCCTTCCAGCAGGTGCGCGGCCATCGGGAACCAGTCCCGCATGACGGCCGCGAACGACTCGGCGGGCAGGACGAAGAACCGCGTCGGCTCGGTCACCCGCATGGAGTTGGTGTACGTCTGCGGTACCTGGTCGCCCAGGTACGCCTGCATGGCGCCCGCGTACACGCCGCGCTGCGAGGTCCGGCTCACCTCGACGTCGTCGCCGCCGACCCGGCGGGACAGGACGACGGTGCCCTCCATCATCACGTAGAAGCAGGTGGCGGGATCGCCCTCGGTGTACACCGGGCCTGCCTCGAACCGCTCCACCCGGCCCTCCGCGCACAGCCGCCCGAGCTGCTCCGGGGAGAGCTTCTCGAACAGGAACAGCGAAGCGATCTCCTGCGGGCTGCACGGCATGGCCCGCCCGCTCATGACTGCTCCAGGTACCGGTGTACGAGCATCACGGCCATGGCTCCCTCTCCGACGGCGGACGCGACGCGCTTCGCGGACTGGGCGCGCGCGTCGCCCGCCACGAACACGCCGGGAATGTTGGTCTCCAAGTGGTAGGGCGGCCGGTCCAGTTCCCACTCGGCCGGCGGCCTGCCGTCCGCGGTGAGGTCCGGTCCGGCCAGGATGAACCCGTGCTCGTCGCGCAGCACCGTACCGTCCAGCCAGTCGGTCAGCGGGGCCGCGCCGATGAACACGAACATCCACTGGCAGTCGACGAGTTCGGTGGCCCGGCTGTCCACGTCCCGCAGCGTCAGCTGCTCCAGGTGGCCGTCGCCGTGCGCCTCCTCCACGACGGTCCGGGTCCGTACCGTGATGTTCGGCGTCTCCTCGATCTGCTGGATCAGGTAGTACGACATCGACGCCCGCAGGGACTCCCCGCGCACCAGCAGCGTCACCGACTTCGCTCCGCGCGCCAGGTACATCGCGGCCTGCCCGGCCGAGTTGGCCCCGCCGACGATGTACACGTCCTGCCCGTGGCAGGCGGCGGCCTCGGTGAGCGAGGAGCCGTAGTACACCCCGCAGCCGGTCAGCGAGTCACAGCCCGGGGCGCGGAGCTGGCGGTAGGAGACGCCCGTGGCCAGGATGACACTGTGCGCGGCCACCGCCGAGCCGTCGGAGAAGCGGACGACGCGCGCCGCGCCGTTCACCTCCAGCCCTGTGACCTCGCGGGCCGTCAGGATCTCGGCGCCGAACCGGCCGGCTTGGCGGCGGGCGCGCTCGGTGAGCTGCGCACCCGAGACGCCGTCCGGGAAGCCGAGGTAGTTCTCGATGCGGGAGCTCTGGCCGGCCTGCCCGCCGGTCGCCGACCGCTCCACCAGCACGGTACGCAGCCCCTCGGAGGCCCCGTACACCGCCGAGCCGAGCCCGGCCGGGCCGCCGCCGATGACCACGAGGTCGTAGAAGTCGGCGGTCGGGGTCGTCGCGAGCCCCACGTGCGCGGCCAGCTCGGCCGGCTCGGGCTCCATCAGCGCGGTGCCGTCCGGCGTGACCACCAGGGGCAGCCGCCGCACCTCCGCCCCGGCGGCCTCCAGCAGGCGCTGCCCCTCCGGCTCGTCGGAGGAGTACCAGCGGTACGGCACCTGGTTGCGGGCGAGGAACTCCCGCACGAGCGAGGAGCGCGCCGACCAGCGGTGGCCGACCACCTTGGTGGCGGGCACGGGCCGGTAGTCGCTGGAGCGCCACGCCGCGAGCAGGTCGTCCACGACCGGATAGAGCTTCTCCTCCGGCGGATCCCACGGCTTGAGCAGGTAGTGGTCGAGGTCGACGACGTTGATCGCGTCGATCGCCGCGTTGGTGTCCGCGTACGCGGTCAGCAGGACGCGCCGCGCTCCCGGGTAGATGCCGAGGGCCTGCTCCAGGAACTCGATGCCGTTCATCTGCGGCATCCGGTAGTCGGCGAGGATCACCGCCACCAGGTCGCCCCGCAGCTTCAGCTCGCGCAGCGCCTCCAGCGCGGACTCGCCGGACTCGGCGCGCACGATCCGGTGGTCGGCGCCGTAGTGGCGCCGCAGGTCACGGGCGATCGCACGGGAGACTCCCGGGTCGTCGTCCACCGTCAGGATCACGGTCCGCGCCGTTTCGGCGGCCTGTGCCATACGTCTCCACCCCGAGTGCTCTGGGCGGGCCGCATGGCGAGCTGCCCGCACCGTTTCCCGCCCATCGTATGTTCGATGGGCGGGGAACGCTCCGGAACGCCGCGACCGTGCGCTGCGGGTGCGCGCCCGGTCGCTCCCGGTCAACGCGTCCGCGGGAGGCCGAGCCGTGGCGTGGCCCGCGGGCGTCCCTCGGGGAGGGGCTGAAGGCCGCGAGGGCCGCACCTGCCGGCCGCTGCTCAGCGGACCGCCACCACCACGTGGCTGTTGCCGAACTGCCAGACCGTGCCGACGTGCTCGAAGCCCGACTCGCGCAGCAGTGCGAGGTGGTCGTTGAGGGTCAGCTTGTTGCCCTCGCAGTGCGGATGGGTGCGGCGGTCGCGGGCCGCGAGGAGGGGGGCCAGCTCGGGGTCGGCCCGTACGCCCGACCACCACGACTCCCAGTCCTCGTGCGCGAGGGCCTGCTGGCGCTCGGCGCGGCGCCGGCCGATGTCCACGGCCAGCTCGTGCACCTTGGGGGAGTCGGGGTCGAGGTGGTCGCCGTTGACGAGGACCCCGCCGGGGCGGATCCGCCCCGCCAGCTCCCGGTACGTGCGCCGCAGCGTGGCCTCGCCGAGGTAGTGCAGGGCGGTCGTCGAGACGGCGGCGTCCACCGGGCGCTCCAGCAGGAGGGCGTCGAGCCACCCCGGCTCCCCGATGCGCGCCTCGGCGAAGCGCAGGGCCGTTCCGTGGTGGGCCCGCCCCAGCTCCAGCAGCAGGGGGTCGGCGTCCACGCCCACGACCTCGGCGGCGGGCATCCGCGCGGCCAGGCGCGCGGCCAGCGACCCCGGCCCGCAGCCCAGGTCGAGGAGGAGGGGAGCGCTGCGGCCGCCGCCCACCGTGACGCGCTCGACCACGTCGGAGATGACGGTGAACCGCTCCTCGCGGTCGATCGCGTAACGCTGCTGCTGCCGCTCCCAGCGCTCCACCCACCGGCTGGCCGCCGGTACGGTGCCCACGCCGCCCATGCCGCTCGCACTGCCCACGTTCATGTCGCTGTCCGCTCGTGCTCCGCCGTTCCCACGGCTGTGAACCCCACATGAAAATCATTGCAGACTGCTGAGGGTGGCGAGCAACTTCTCCACCTCCTGCGACGTGTTGTGGACGTGCAGGCTGACCCGCACCGAGCCGTCCGCCTCCCCGGCACCCGCCTGGCAGTGGCCGTCGGAGCGCACCATGAACCCGTGGCCGTAGAGGATGAACCCGAAGTCGCGCGAGGGGATCTCGCGGTGCCGGAACGTCACGATGCTCCGCCGCCGCTGCACCTCGGAGCCTGCCGCCAGGCTGGAGCGGCAGCCGAGCACCTCGTACGCGTCCAGCCGGCTCAGGCCGTCCGTCAGCCGGGCCGCCAGCGCCACCGTCCACGCCTCGATCCGGTCCGTACCGGCCGCGTCGAGCCAGTCCAGCGCGGCCGCCAGGCTCACGATGCCGACGGTGTTCGGCGTGCCGGCCCACCCGCCCGGGCGAAACCGCGGCCCCCGCCGTCCGCGGGCCCACACGGCGCCCGTGCCCGGCAGCGCCATGGCCTTGTGCCCGGAGAAGACCACGAAGTCCACGTCGAGCGCGGCCACGGAGACCGGCAGGTGCCCGACGCTCTGCGCGGCGTCGAGGCAGATCGCCACGTCCGGACCGACCACCCGGCGGATCCGGTGCACGTTCATGTCGGCGCCGTACACGTGGTGCACGTGGGTGGCCGCCACGAAGCGGGTACGGGGGCCCACCACCGCCGCGAGCGCCGCCGGATCGTAGTCGCCGGAACCGTCCTGGTACGGCAGCTCACGGACCCGGATCCTGATCCCCTGCCGCTCCAGCGACTCCCGTACCTCCAGCCACGGCGCCAGATTCGCCTCGTGGTCGGCGAACGGCACGACGATCTCGTCCCCGTCCGCGAGCAGGCCCGCCAGCCACTCCCGGGCCACGGTCCGCAGCCCCTCGGAGGTCCCGCCGGTGAAGTGCACGGAGGAGAGGTCCGGCGCCGGATCGCCCAGGAACTCCTTCACCCGGTCCCGGGCCCGCTCCACCGCCGCGGTCGTCGCGTTGGCCCAGGGGTACGAGCCGCGGCCCGCGTTGGCGTTGGACGAGACGAGGTAGTGCTGCACGGCGTCCAGAACCGCACGGGGTTTTTGTGCGGTGGCCGCGCTGTCCAGGTACGCCAGCTCCGGATGGGCCACGATGATCGGGAACTGGGCGCGCAGCCGGCGCTGCCACGGGCCCAGCTCCTCCAGGACCTCCGCCGCCTCGGCCATGTCAGTCGCGCACCAGCGGCGCGCCCGCGTCCCGCCACGCGATGATCCCACCCGCGAGGCTGCGCACGTCGGGATGGCCCATCCGGGTCAGCAGCGCGGCATAGCGCGCCGACTGCTCGCCCACCGGGCACGCCAGGAGGACGGGCTGGCGCTTGCCGAACGGCAGGCCGCCCCGCACGACCTCGTCGAAGAGCTCGTCCACGATGTTGACCGATCCGTCGATGTGCAGCGCGGCGTACGCGAACGAGCTGCGCAGGTCGATCACCAGCGGCCGCTCCGCCGCGATCCACTTCTGCGCGTCCGCCACCTCGATGACCTGCGCGGCCCGGACCTCGTCGCCGGTCAGCGCGGACACGGAGTTGCGGGCGGGCGGGCGGCTTAGCAGTTCGGGGCGGCGCTGCTTGACGTAGCCGAGGTAGCTCTCGACCCGGTCGCAGACGATGAAGACCGCGGTCCTGCGCTCCCGCAACTGCGCGTCCACGGGGCGCAGGTGGCGCACGGTCCCGTGGTACGCGGCGCCGCCGGTGGGGCCGGCGAGGATGCCGCAGCGCCGCACCAGGGTGAGCATGCCGTCGATCGCGTCGTCGGCGCCGACCGACTCGATCGTCTCGTACGTCGCCGGGTCGAAGAGCCCGACCTCGTGGACCTCGTCGACATTGCGGATGCCGGGGATGAAGTCCGACTTCTCGCCCACCAGCCCGATCACCCGGACGGCCGGATCGTGCGCGCGCAGAGCCCGGGCCACGCCCGTGGAAGACCCGGCCGTGCCGACGCAGGCCACGAACCAGTCCGGGGCCCGGCCGTCCAGGTCCGCCACGATCTCCGGCCCCGTACCGGACTCGTGCGCCTCGGTGTTGAGGGCGTTGAAGTACTGGTCGGTGTGCAGGTGGGCGCTGCCGGACTCGTTCAGCCGCTGGTGGAAGAGGGTCAGCGGATCCTCGGTGTCCGTCGGGTCCAGGCATTCGCTGCGCCCGGGCAGCTCCTCGATCTCGGCGCCCAGCAGCAGGAGCAGGTCCTTGACCTCGGGGATGCGCATCCGGTTCGTCACGCTCTTGAACGACAGCCCGTGCATTCCCGCGATCACGGCCAGGGCCTTCGCCGTGTTGCCGCTCGACAGTTCGACGATCGCCTCGCCGCGCTCCCGGGCGCCGGGCAGTCGCGAGCGGGCCATGTTCCAGGCGGCCCGGTCCTTGACCGAGCCGAAGGGGTTGAGCATCTCCAGCTTCGCGTAGAGATCGATGTGGCGCAGGCCGTGCACGGCCGGATCGATGCGGACCAGCGGGGTGTTGCCGATGGCCTCGGTGATGCTGTCGTACCTCATCCACGTCCCCCCGAATCGGTGATCGGCCCGTACGCGTCGACCGGCCAGTACTCCTCGTCCAGACACCAGTGCCAGGCGCCGCCCTCCGACTGACGTACCGCCACCTTGCGTGCCACTGACTGCTGTTGGGCGTAGGTGGCGCTGAAGTCCATGCAGTACCCGGCGGTGTTGGCGAAGCCGAGCAGATCGCCCGGACGCGGCAGCCGCGGCAGGAACACCGTTCTGCGCGTGACCAGATCGACCTCCAGGCAGAGGTTGCCCATGAGGTGGACGCCGACCGCCTCCCCGGCTCCGGAGCCGGGGAGGCCGCGGGGGACGAGCACGGGGTCCATCAGGATCCCGTGGTCCTCCAGCGCCACGTCGCCGGCGTTCATGGCGAGGCGTACGAGCGCGGGGCCGGCGTCCGTCCGGCGTACCTCCACCACCCGGGCCAGGGAGAGCCCGCACTGGTCCGCCAGGGCCCGGCCCGGCTCGGTGTACAGGTCGTACAGGCTCTCCAGCAGCAGGGTCCCCAGGGACCGGCCCAGGGTGGGGGCGGGCTGGGAGAGCAGCGCGTCGAGGTAGCCGGCTCCGGCGACCGGGCGGTGGGCGGGATACAGGCTCAGGGCGCCGCGCAGCGTCCCGCCCTCGGCGTGCAGACCGTACCCGTGTCCGCCCCAGGTCAGCGGCGGGCGGCGGCCCAGCACCGCGGCGGCGAGCTCGCTCGTGTAGCGGTCCCACTGGGCGGCGTGCGCGAGGTAGCTGACGCCGAAGCCGCCGCCGATGTCGACCACGCGCGGCTGGAACCCCCGTAACCGCAGGTCGTCCATGGCGCGCAGGCAGCCTTCGAGGGCGATGGCCTTCTCGTCCGGGCTGGTGGTGTCGAGGTGGTAGGCGACACCGATCGGATCGACGAACGCGCGGTGGCGTTCGAGCAGGTCCAGCAGCGGTTCCAAGGCCTTCACGGAGGTCCCGAAGCGGCTCCGGCGGGAGAGCATCCGGGGTCCGGACGTCTCGAACTCGCTCAGCCGGAGCAGGACCTTGGGGCGGGGCAGGTCGTGGCGTCGTACGAGGCCCGCCAAGGAGTCCAGCTCGCCGGGACCGTCGGCGTTCACGGTCGCCCCCGACCGGGCGGCGAGCCAGAGGAACGCCGGGTCCTTGGGGCCGGTCGCCAGGACGCGGTCCGCCGTGAAGCCCGCGCCGAGGGCGTGCTGGAGCTCGCCGACGGACGCCACGTCCACCGCCGCCTCCGCCGTGGTGAGCCGCCGGACGAGGGAGCGGGAACGGTTGGCCTTGTGGGCGAAGAAGACCTGTCCGCCGAGCCGGTGGCGGCGGTAGACGGCTCGGAAGCCCTCGGCGTTCTCCGCCATCTGGTCGGGCACGAGGACGTTGAGCGGGGAACCGAGGGCGTCCACGAGCGTGTGCAGGAACGCGGCCGAGCCGAGCAGCGAGGCGAGCCGCGGCGCCAACCGCGGTTCCAGGTACAGGGGGCCGGTGTCCATACCAGCTGCTCCTCCCGCGCGCCGATCGTACGACGACATCTTTCGCGGTCCTGTTCATGCCCTGCTGGCAGGGTTTGGACGCCTGGCGCGGGGAGATGGCCGAAAGGCGACGGGGGCGGGTGCGCGCTGTTCAGAGGGCCAGGTGCATGAGGATCTCGTCGCGGTCGTCGCCCGGCGCGACCCGCAGGCCGCCGGGCCAGCGCCCGATCTCGTGCCAGCCCAGGCGGCCGTAGAACTCTTCGAGCCCCAGCCCGGCCCGGACGGCGATCTGCAGCTGCTCCAGCCCCATCTCCTGGCGGGCGAGCTCGCGGACCCGGCCCATCAGCGCCGTGCCGATGCCGCGGCCGCGGAAGTCGGGGTGGGTCATGACGTGGTTGACGGCCCCGCAGTGCGCGACGAGCGGGTGGGGGTCACGGCGCAGAACCAGCCACCCCGCGAGCCTGCCTCCGACGGTGGCGATCAGCAGGCGGGCCCGCCGCGGATCGAGCGCCCCGACGAGCCGGCCCAGGGCCGGGTCGGCCTGGCCGGTGCTCACCGGAGGCATCGGGAGCCCCCGCGGGATGACCGCGCCCCCGGTGTTGATCACTCGTACCCAGCAGTCGACGAGCTGTTCCCGCAATTCGGCGGAGAGCTCCCGGGGCCGGGTGATCTGCGTGAAATCGGGGGGCAGTTGCGCGGTCATGGCCGCAGCTTGCCAGACGCGGCCCCGGCCGGACCGCCGGACCGGCCGGGTGGAAGCGGTAGATCCACACCAGGACGCCGATGGTGACGACGAAGTGGAGCGTGGCGTAGTAGTAGTTCATGCCGACGACCAG
>NZ_LFML01000049.1 GCF_001044425.1 Streptomyces roseus | reverse complement strand
GCGGGGGCTCTGGCTGCGGGGCGGCGGCGTCCGCCGCTGCCGGCGCCAGTGCGGGGGGCCGCGCGGGGAGGGGTCGGCGGTCCGGCCCCGGCGCGCCCACCCTCGCGTACCGGACCCCGCCGGGGCGGCCGCACCCGTACCCCCGTCCGGGCGACGAGCCGCGGCGGTTTCCCGACGGCGAGCCGGACGGCTCCTGGGACGTCACGATCACCTCGCTGCCCCGCAGGCCCTCCCGGCGCCCGGCGCCGGGCCCGCGCCCGCCGTTCACCCCACCGCCCCCTTCCCCGCCGCCACCCGTGGGCCCGCCGGGCTGAGGCGGCGGCGGGGAACGTTCCGTACCGAATCGAACACGCTCGGCCACCAGCTCGTTCCGGGCGCTCCGGACACCTCGCAGTCGGCCCGCATTCACCCCGCCTCCACCGCCCCGCCACCCCCCGTGCGCCTGCCACGCACGGCGGCGGAGGGCGCTGCGCCGGAAAATGGTTCCGGCAGGTGGGACAGGGGTCCGAGCATGTGGGACGGGAAGATACGGTGAGGGCACCATGAGCGCTTCGCAGACCTCCGACGTCCCCACCCTCCTCGTCAAGATCTTCGGCAAGGACCGTCCCGGGATCACCGCCGGGCTGTTCGACACCCTCGCCGCCTACTCCGTCGACGTCGTCGACATCGAGCAGGTCGTCACCCGTGGCCGCATCGTCCTGTGCGCCCTCGTCACCAGGCCCGCCTCCGGCGGCGAAGGCGAGCTGCGGGCCACGGTCCACAGCTGGGCCGACTCGCTGAAGCTCCAGGCCGAGATCCTCTCCGGCACCGGCGACAACCGGCCGCGCGGCAGCGGCCGTTCCCATGTCACCGTGCTCGGGAATCCCCTGACCGCCGAGTCCACGGCGGCCATCGCCTCCCGGATCACCGCGACCGGCGGCAACATCGACCGCATCTTCAGGCTCGCCAAGTACCCGGTGACGGCGGTCGAGTTCGCCGTCTCCGGCGTGGAGACCGGGCCGCTGCGCACCGAGCTGGCCACCTCCGCCTCCCACATCGGCGTGGACGTGGCCGTGGTCTCGGCGGGGCTGCACCGCCGCGCCCAGCGCCTCGTCGTCATGGACGTGGACTCGACCCTGATCCAGGACGAGGTCATCGAGCTGTTCGCCGCGCACGCGGGCTGCGAGGCGGAGGTCGCCGAGGTGACCGAGCGGGCCATGCGCGGCGAGCTGGACTTCGAGCAGTCGCTGCACGCCCGCGTGAAGCTGCTGGCCGGACTGGACGCCTCGGTCGTGGACAAGGTCCGCTCCGAGGTGCGGCTCACGCCGGGCGCCCGGACCCTGATCCGCACCCTCAAGCAGCTCGGCTACCAGGTGGGCGTGGTCTCCGGCGGGTTCACGCAGGTGACGGACGATCTGCAGGAGCGACTGGGCCTGGACTTCGCCTCGGCCAACACCCTGGAGATCGTCGACGGGCGGCTGACCGGCCGGGTCACCGGCGAGATCGTGGACCGGGCGGGCAAGGCGCGGCTGCTGCGCCGCTTCGCCGCGGAGGCCGGCGTGCCGCTGGCCCAGACGGTGGCCATCGGCGACGGCGCCAACGACCTGGACATGCTGAACGCGGCCGGGCTGGGCGTGGCGTTCAACGCCAAGCCGGTGGTGCGCGAGGCCGCGCACACGGCGGTGAACGTGCCGTTCCTGGACGCGGTGCTGTTCCTGCTCGGGATCACCCGGGAAGAGGTCGAGGCCGCCGGCCTGACCTGATGGCGCGCACGTGAGGAGGGCGGGCCCCGGCGGATCGATCGCGCCGGGGCCCGCCCTCGTTCCCTCCGCGTACGCCTTGCCGTGCGCGGTGGCGTGCTCAGTGGTCCTCGGGCGTCCAGAAGTCCAGCAGCGTGCCCACCCCGTGCTCCACGGTCTTCCAGGAGCCGGTGAAGGAGACGACGGCGAAGGCCGCGGTCGGGAAGCCGGTGCGGCTCATCCGGACCGCGGCGTCGCCCTCGGCGCTCCCGGAGAGGGCGTCGGCCAGCGCGTGCATGCCCGGGTTGTGGCCGATGACGAGGAGGTTCTCGACCTCGTCGGACGTCTCGTTCAGCAGGGCGATGAGCTCGCCCAGGGAGGCGTCGTACAGCCGTTCCTCGTACGAGGTGCGCGGCCGGTGCGGCATCTCGTGGACGGCCAGTTTCCAGGTCTCGCGGGTGCGGACGGCGGTGGAGCAGAGGGCCAGGTCGAAGGCGATGCCGGTCTCGGCCAGCTTCAGCCCGGCGGCCGGTGCCTCCTTGCGGCCGCGTTCCGCCAGCGGGCGGTCGTGGTCGGCCACCTGGGGCCAGTCGGCCTTGGCGTGCCGGAGGAGGACGATCCTGCGGGGTGTGTCGGCGCTCATGGCTCCCAGCTTCGCATGAATCGGGCCATCGGGCGCAGGGTGTTGGGGGCTTGGCGGGAGGCGGACGCGGGGCTCGGCCGCGTGGCCGGGAGCGCGCCCCGGTCAGCCGACGACGCGCAGTATCTGCTCGGTGACCTGGACGATCGCGGAGGCTTCGCCGGTGGCGGCGTGGGCTTGGCCGGAGCCGGCGAGGAGGAGCAGCAGCAGGCCGAAGGCGAGCGCCGGCAGGGCCAGCGCCCACCAGTGCAGGCGGGTGCTCGCGCCGTGGACTCGGGGACCGGGGGTGTGCGTGGGGGCCGACATGGCCGCCTCCGTGGGTACGCGGGGTGGGACTGGCTCGCTCTCTTCGAATCTAAGGATTCGAAGGCGCGGTGCCCATCCGGGACACACCCCAGTCGACCCTGACCCTGGCCCCCTAGGGGGTGGGGGGGTTACCCCTACCCCTGCGGCCTGTCAGGGGGAGACGACGGAGGCGAGGACGGAGATGATCACGGTCACGACCAGCATCGCGCCCAGCACCAGGCCGAGCTTCTTGTGGCTGTTCTGCGGGTTCGGTTCGAGTACGGGCGACATGCCGCTCAGTCTCGCATGCCGCATTCGTCCTCGATCGTGCGGTCCCGGCCGGCCAGGACGCCCAGCGCGATCTGCGGGACCAGCAGGGCCGCCATGAGGGTGAGCGGCAGGTCCCAGCCGCCGCTGTGCTGGTAGAGCGCGCCGACGAGGAGCGGTCCGGGGATGGAGATCAGGTAGCCGACGCTCTGGGCGAAGGCGGACAGCTTGACCACGCCGGCCGGGGACTTGGCGCGCAGCCCGATCATCGTGATGACGAGGGGGAAGGCGCAGTTGGAGACGCCGAGCAGGAGGGCCCAGGCCCAGGCTCCGGCGGCGGGCGCGAGGTAGAGGCCGGTGTACCCGACGAGGCCGAAGAGGCCGAGGGTGACGGCGATGGCCCCCTGGTTCCGCATCCGGCCGGCCAGGTTGGGGATCACGAAGGCGAGCGGGACGCCCATGACCATCGTGACGGCGAGCAGGACGCCGGCGGTGGAGGCGGAGACCCCTGCGTCGCGGAAGATCTGCGGCAGCCAGCCCATGGTGATGTAGGCGCCCGTGGCCTGGAGGCCGAAGTAGCAGGCCAGGGCCCAGGCGGTACGGCTGCGGACGATCTTCGGGCCCGCGTCCGCCCGTACGCTCACGCCCGGGCGGCCGGCGGCGGCCCGCTTCTCCCGCCGGGCGGCCGCCGCGACGGGCAGCCAGGGCAGTACGGCGACCAGCGCGAGCACGGCCCAGACCAGCAGACCCGCACGCCAGCTGCCGCCGAGGGCGGAGGTCATCGGGACGGTCGCGGCGGCGGCGAGCGAGGTGCCGAGGGCCAGGGCCATGGAGTACAGGCCGGTCATGGTGCCCACGCGGTCCGGGAACCAGCGCTTGACGATGACCGGGAGCAGCACGTTGGTCAGGGCTATGCCGGCCAGGGTCAGGGCGCTGGCGGCGAGGAAGCCGGCGGCCCCGTGCGTGAAGGGCCGGATCAGCAGGCCCGTGGCGACGGCGGCCATGCCGGCACAGACGACGGCGGCGGGGCCGAAGCGGCGGGAGAGCCGGGGCGCGGTGACGCCGAAGACGGCGAAGCAGAGGGCGGGGACGGAGGTGATGAGTCCGGCCACGGTGCCGCTCATGCCGAGGCCCGTGCGGACCTCCTCGAAGAGGGCTCCGAGGCTGGTGATGGCGGGCCGCAGGTTGAGGGCGGCCAGCACGATGCCGACGATGAGGACCGGCCCGAGCCACGCGGGCTCCGGCTTCGGCTGCGACGGCTTCCGGGCGCTCGCGGGGTCTGCGGAACGGGTCGGCGCCGGTATGGCGGGCGCGGCGTCCGGCCGGTTCAGGGTCCGTATTTCTTCGTCGGGCATTACACCATCATAGAATCATGGGATGATTGGTTGTCCAATCTCGGAGAGGAACCCGTCCGTATGCCGCTGACCTCGCCCCGGCGCTCCGCGCTGGTCGATCAGGTGATCGCCCAGCTCCGGAACCAGATCACGTCCGGCGAATGGCCCGTAGGGGCCCGCATCCCCACCGAGCCGGAGTTGGTGGAGCTGCTGGGCGTCGCCCGCAACACCGTCAGGGAGGCCGTACGGGCGCTGGCGCACAACGGGCTGCTGGACATCCGGCAGGGCTCGGGGACCTACGTCATCGCCACCAGCGAGCTGGCCGGGGTGATGCACCGCCGCTTCGCGGGCGCCGACCCGCGGCACATCGCGGAGCTCCGCTCGACGCTGGAGTCCGCGGCGGCCCGGCTGGCGGCGGAGCGGCGCACCGAGCGGGACATGGGGCAGCTGGACGCGCTGCTGGCGCGGCGCGAGGAGGCCTGGGCGAGCGGGGAGGCGGAGCGGTTCATCGCGGCGGACGTCGCCCTGCACATGGCGGTGGTGGCGGCCTCGCACAACGAGGTGCTCATCGAGCTCTACGCGGACCTCGGGGACCTGGTCGCCGACTGGCTGCGCACGGACGTGGGCACGGAGCTGGATCCGGCGGCGCACCTGGACCACGCCCGCCTGATCGAGGCGGTCCGGCGCGGGGACGGGGACACGGCGGCCTCGGAGGCGGCGGGCTACCCCTACGTCTGCCTCGGCGGGAAGTAGCCCGCGCGGGGGCGCGGGTCAGGGCCGCTGGTGGGTGACCCAGGCCGAGCGGACCTCTTTCCAGCAGCGGCCGGTGAGCTCGGTCCGCCCGGCCGGCGACAGGGAGACGGCGGCGCTGTCCGTGTCCACGTCCCACCAGCGGTCGCACTCCACGTGCAGGCGCAGCAGGTCGGTCTCCGGATAGCCGTTCTGGCACGTGGCCGTGGCCAGCGAGCCCTCGATCACCGTGTCGCAGTCGGCGCCGAAGAGCTCCCGGGGTGCGGGCGGCGGGGGCCGTACGGGCGGCTCCGCGGGGATCTCGTCGAGGTCCACGGCCGCGGGCTCCACGACGGCTGCCGCCCCCGGCTCCGGCAGCGCCTGCTCCCCCTCTTGGCGCGCGTCGGCGCCGGGGACCAGGAATCCGGTCAGGACCACCGAGGTGATCAGCAGCGATACCGCTCGGCTCCGCCTCGCGCGCACCCGCGTACCTCCTCCCCGCACGAGCCGGGAAGATCCCGACTCGGTCAGTTTGCAGGCATCTGTCCCGGTTTTCGACTCGGGAAGATCCGGTCGGAGGGCGGACATCTGATCGAGCGTCCGGCCCGGTCCCCCGCGCCCACCGGGGCGAACGGCGACGGCCGCGCCTTCCGGAAGGAAGACGCGGCCGCCGCCGTACGGACGTACCGGTGCCGCTCAGGCACCCATCGCGTGCAGGCCGCCGTCCACGTGGACGATCTCGCCGGTGGTCTTCGGGAACCAGTCCGACAGCAGGGCGACGACGCCCTTGCCCGCCGGCTCCGGGTCGCTCATGTCCCACTCCAGCATCGAGCGGGAGTTCCACACGTCCGCCAGCTCCGAGAAGCCCGGGATGGACTTCGCGGCCATCGAGCCGATCGGACCGGCCGAGACCAGGTTGCAGCGGATGTTCTCCTTGCCCAGGTCACGGGCGAGGTAGCGGCTGGTGGCCTCCAGCGCGGCCTTGGCCGGGCCCATCCAGTCGTACTGCGGCCAGGCGTACTGCGCGTCGAAGGTCAGGCCCACGACGGCCGCGCCCTCCGCCGGGAACAGCGGCTTGCACGCCATGGTCAGCGACTTCAGCGAGAACGCCGAGACGTGCATGGCCGTCGCGACCGACTCGAACGGGGTGTTGAGGAAGTTGCCGCCGAGGGCGTCCTGCGGGGCGAAGCCGATGGAGTGCACGACCCCGTCGAGGCCCCCGAGCTCCTCGCGGACGAGGCCCTCCAGGCGGGCCAGGTGCTCGTCGTTGGTGACGTCGAGCTCGATCACCTTGACCGGCTTCGGCAGCTTCTTGGCGATGCGCTCCGTCAGCGTCGGCCGCGGGAACGCCGTGAGGATGACCTCGGCGCCCTGCTCCTGGGCCAGCTTGGCGGTGTGGAAGGCGATGGACGACTCCATCAGCACCCCGGTGATGAGGATGCGCTTGCCGTCGAGAATTCCGCTCATGGTGATCAGTGACCCATGCCCAATCCGCCGTCAACGGGAATGACGGCTCCTGTGATGTACGCGGCGTCGTCGGACGCCAGGAAGCTCACGGCCGCCGCGATCTCCTCGGGCTGCGCGTAGCGGCCGAGCGGCACCTGGCCGACGATGCCGGCGCGCTGCTCGTCGGTGAGCACCTTCGTCATGTCGGTGTCCACGAAGCCGGGGGCCACGACGTTGAAGGTGATGTTGCGCGAGCCGAGCTCACGGGCGAGCGAGCGGGCGAAGCCGACCAGCGCGGCCTTGGAGGCGGCGTAGTTGGCCTGGCCGGCCGAGCCGAGGAGCCCGACGACCGAGGAGATCAGGACGACGCGGCCCTTCTTGGCACGGAGCATGCCGCGGTTCGCGCGCTTGACCACCCGGAAGGTGCCGGTGAGGTTGGTGTCGACGACGGAGGCGAAGTCGTCCTCGGACATGCGCATGAGCAGCGTGTCCTTGGTGATGCCGGCGTTGGCCACCAGCACCTCGACGGCGCCGTGCGCGTCCTCGATCTCCTTGTAGGCCTGCTCCACCTGCTCGGAGTCGGTGATGTCGCAGCGGACCGCCAGGACGCCGAGCGCGGTGAGCTCCTGCGGCGGCTCACCCGACCGGTACGTGATCGCGACCTTGTCGCCGGCCTGTGCGAAGGCTCGGGCGATGGCGAGGCCGATGCCCCGGTTTCCTCCGGTGACGAGAACCGAGCGGCTCAACGGATCACCCTTTCGACTAGCGGTCTGAGTACCAGAAACCTATAGGCCGGGCCCCCCGCACGCAGAATCGATCTCCCACAGGGCCTCGGTACGGGGTCTGTCGAGTCCCTACAGAAAGGTGTAGGCACGAGAGCCCCGGGCGCGACATGATCGAGGCGACCAGCCCCGACCCCGGGAGGACCACCGTGCCCCATTCCATCGACGCGGCCTTCACCGCGCTGCCCTTGCGGGCGCTCGCCGACGCGGCGCTCGCCCGGGCCCGCGCGCTGGGCTGCGACCATGCCGACTTCCGGCTCGAACGGATCCGCAGCGCCTCCTGGCGGCTGCGGGACGCCAAGCCGTCCGGCAGTTCCGACACCACCGACCTCGGGTACGCGGTCCGCGTGGTGCACGGGGGCAGCTGGGGATTCGCCTCCGGCGTCGACCTGACCATGGACGGCGCCGCGAAGGTGGCCTCGCAGGCCGTGGCGATGGCGAAGCTGTCCGCGCAGGTCATCAAGGCGGCGGGATCGAAGGAGCGGGTGGAGCTCGCCGACGAGCCGGTGCACGCCGACAAGACGTGGATCTCCGCGTACGACGTGAACCCGTTCGAGGTGCCGGACGCGCAGAAGGCGGACCTGCTCGCCGACTGGAGCTCGCGGCTGCTGGCCGCCGACGGGGTCGCGCACGTCGACGCCTCGCTGCTCGCCGTCCACGAGAACAAGTTCTACGCCGACACCGCCGGCACCATGACCACCCAGCAGCGCGTGCGGATCCACCCGCAGCTCACCGCGGTGGCGGTGGACGCGACCACCGGCGAGTTCGACTCGATGCGCACCATCGCCCCGCCGGCCGGCCGCGGCTGGGAGTACCTGACCGGCACCGGCTGGGACTGGGACGCCGAGCTGGAGCAGATCCCCGGGCTGCTCGCCGAGAAGATGCGGGCGCCGAGCGTCGAGGCCGGGCGCTACGACCTCGTCGTGGACCCGTCCAACCTGTGGCTGACCATCCACGAGTCCATCGGCCACGCCACCGAGCTCGACCGGGCGCTGGGCTACGAGGCGGCGTACGCGGGGACCTCCTTCGCCACCTTCGACCAGCTGGGCAAGCTCAAGTACGGCTCCCCGATCATGAACGTGACCGGTGACCGCACCGCCGAGCACGGGCTCGCCACCGTCGGCTTCGACGACGAGGGCGTCCAGGCGCAGAGCTGGGACCTGGTCAAGGACGGCACGCTGGTCGGCTACCAGCTGGACCGGCGGATCGCGAAGCTCACCGATCTCGGCCGCTCCAACGGCTGCGCCTTCGCCGACTCCCCCGGGCACGTGCCCGTGCAGCGGATGGCGAACGTCTCGCTCCAGCCCGATCCGGGCGGACTGTCCACCGAGGACCTGATCGGCGGGGTGGAGCGCGGCATCTACGTCGTCGGCGACCGCTCCTGGTCGATCGACATGCAGCGCTACAACTTCCAGTTCACCGGGCAGCGGTTCTTCCGGATCGAGAACGGCCGGCTGGCCGGGCAGCTGCGCGACGTCGCCTACCAGGCCACGACCACCGACTTCTGGGGCTCGATGGAGAAGGTCGGCGGCCCGCAGACGTACGTGCTGGGCGGCGCCTTCAACTGCGGCAAGGCCCAGCCGGGCCAGGTCGCGGCCGTCTCGCACGGCTGCCCCTCCGCGCTGTTCCGCGACGTGAACATCCTGAACACCACGCAGGAGGCCGGCCGATGAGCCGTACGAGTCCCCACGAGATCGTCGAGCGCGCGCTGGAGCTGTCCACCGCCGACGGCTGCGTCGTCATCGCCGACGAGCAGTCGACCGCCAACCTGCGCTGGGCGGGCAACGCGCTCACCACCAACGGAGTCACCCGCGGCCGGACCCTGACGGTCGTCGCCACCGTCGACGGCAAGGAGGGCACGGCCTCGGGGGTCGTGTCGCGCTCCGCCGTGACCGCCGAGGACCTGGAGCCGCTGGTCCGCGCCGCCGAGGCGGCCGCCCGCGGCGCCGGCCCCGCCGAGGACGCCCGGCCGCTGGTCACCGGCACCCCGGCCTCGCCGGACTTCACCGAAGCGCCCGCCGAGACCTCCTCGGCGGTGTTCGCGGACTTCGCCCCGGCCCTCGGCGAGGCCTTCGCCCGGGCCCGCGCGGGCGGCCGCGAGCTGTACGGCTTCGCCAACCACGAGCTGGTCTCCACGTACGTCGGCGCCTCGACCGGCCTGCGGCTGCGCCACGACCAGCCGAACGGCACCCTGGAGCTCAACGCCAAGTCCGCTGCCACTGCCGATGGCCGGTTGCTCTCGGCCTGGGCCGGCCGCTCCACCCGGGACTTCAAGGACGTGGACCCGACGGTGCTGGACGCCGAGCTCGCCGTACGGCTGGGCTGGGCCGAGCGGAAGATCGACCTGCCCGCGGGCCGGTACGAGACCCTGCTGCCGCCGACGGCCGTGGCCGACCTCCTGATCTACCAGATGTGGTCCGCGGCGGCCCGGGACGCGGTGGAGGGCCGTACGGTCTTCTCCAAGCCCGGCGGCGGCACCCGGCTCGGCGAGAAGCTGTCGCGGCTGCCGCTGACCCTGCGCAGCGACCCGAACGCGCCGGGCCTGGAGTCCGCGCCGTTCGTGATCGCGCACAGCTCGGGCGACGACGCCTCGGTCTTCGACAACGGGCTGCCGGTCCCGGCCACCGAGTGGATCCGCGAGGGCGAGCTGGCCCGGCTGACCACGACCCGGCACAGCGCCGCCATGACCGGCATGCCGGTCGCGCCGGGCTTCGGGAACCTCATCCTGGACGGCGGCGGCGACCGCTCGCTGGAGGAGATGGTGGCCGCCACCGAGCGGGGTCTGCTGCTGACCTGCCTCTGGTACATCCGCGAGGTCGACCCGGCGACGCTGCTGCTCACGGGCCTGACCCGGGACGGGGTCTACCTGGTGGAGAACGGGCAGGTCGTCGGCGAGGTCAACAACTTCCGCTTCAACGAGTCGCCGGTGGACCTGCTGTCGCGGGCCTCGGAGGCGGGGCGGACCGAGAAGACCCTGCCGCGCGAGTGGAGCGACTGGTTCACGCGGGCCGCGATGCCCGCGCTGAGGATCCCCGATTTCAACATGAGCTCGGTCAGCAAGGGTGTGTGACCACCTAGACTGAGCCCTTGGCGTGACGCATTTCCCCATGTGAAGGAGTCGAGAGACCGTGACGGACATCGTCGACGAACTGAAGTGGCGCGGGCTCTTCGCCCAGTCCACCGACGAAGAAGCGCTGCGCAAGGCGTTCGCGGACGGTCCGGTCACCTTCTATTGCGGCTTCGACCCGACGGCGGCCTCCCTGCACGTGGGACACCTCGTGCAGGTGCTGACCGTACGCCGGCTCCAGCAGGCCGGGCACCGGCCGCTGGCGCTGGTCGGCGGGGCCACCGGTCAGATCGGCGACCCGCGGCCGACCGCGGAGCGGACGCTGAACGACCCGGAGACGATCGCGAACTGGGTGAACCGACTGCGCGGCCAGATCGAGCCGTACCTGTCCTTCGAGGGCGAGAACGCCGCGGTCATGGTGAACAACCTGGACTGGACGGCGGGCATGTCCGCCATCGAGTTCCTGCGGGACATCGGCAAGCACTTCCGCGTCAACAAGATGCTGACGAAGGACTCGGTCGCCAAGCGGCTGGAGTCCGACCAGGGCATCAGCTACACCGAGTTCAGCTACCAGCTGCTCCAGGGCATGGACTTCCTGGAGCTCTACCGGCGCTACGGCTGCACCCTCCAGCAGGGCGGGTCCGACCAGTGGGGCAACCTGACCGCCGGTCTCGACCTGATCCACCGCCTGGAGCCGCACGCCGAGGTGCACGCGCTGGCGACCCCGCTGATGGTCAAGGCGGACGGCACCAAGTTCGGCAAGACCGAGGGCGGGGCCGTCTGGCTCGACCCGGAGATGACCACCCCGTACGCGTTCTACCAGTTCTGGCTGAACGTGGACGACCGGGACATCTCCACCTACATGCGGATCCTGTCCTTCAAGTCCCGCGAGGAGCTGGAGGAGCTGGAGGCGCAGACCGCCGAGCGGCCGCAGGCGCGCGCCGCCCAGCGGGCGCTGGCCGAGGAGCTCACCACCCTGGTGCACGGCGCCGACCAGTGCGCGGCCGTGATCGCCGCGTCGAAGGCGCTGTTCGGCCAGGGCGAGCTGGCGGACCTGGACGAGGCCACGCTGGCCGCGGCCCTGTCCGAGCTGCCGCACGTACGGGTCGCCGAGCCCGGCCTGGTGGTGGACCTGCTCGCGGAGACCGGGCTGGTGGCGAGCAAGTCCGCCGGCCGGCGGACCGTGAAGGAGGGCGGGGCCTACGTGAACAACGCGAAGGTCACGGCCGAGGACGCGGTACCCGCCAAGGAGGAGCTGCTGCACGGGCGCTGGCTGGTGCTGCGCCGCGGCAAGAAGAACCTGGCGGCGGTCGAGGTCACGGGCTGACGCCCGGGGCCCGGCGCCCGGCATGACGCGGGGGCCGCTGCGGACGACTCGTCCGCAGCGGCCCCCGCGTCATGCGCCCCTCAGGTCATCTGCTTGCTGCCGCCCTTGAGCGACTTGTAGACCATCTCACCGAGAGCCACGATCAGCACCGCTCCGGCGAGCTGCAGCAGGTGCCGGGTCCAGTCGATGCCCTTGGTCTCCCCCACTCCGATCCACACCGCGACGGCGTTGCCGAGGATGCCGCCGGCGATGCCGAACAGGGTGGTCAGCCAGAGGGGCTGGAACTGCTTGCCCGGCAGGACGGCCCGGGCGATGAGCCCCAGCACGAAACCGACGATGATCGCCCACAACCATGACATGTCGAGCCTCCTCGTGGCGCGTTGTGCGCATGTGGGCCCAGTTTCGACCCGTACGGCGTACTGCGCATTCCGGACAGCCCCATTCGGGGCACACCCCCTCTCCTCCCCGCGGAGCGGGCGGCGTACGGTGGGAGGGTCCGGACCGGGAGTGTCCGGCAGGCGAATCGGGCGGTGGAGCATGGAGCGGAAGAAGCGGAACGGGGCCCAGGTCTTCCGGATCACCGGGGCCCGGATGAGCCTCCACGAGGACGTGCGGGGACGGCAGCGCCGGTACGTCGTCTCCATGGTGATCAGGACGCTCTCGGTGCTCGCGACGGTGATCCTGTGGAACGTGGAGCGTCACGTGGCGATCGTGACGCTCATCGCCGGCGGGCTGCTGCCGTACGTGGCCGTGGTCATCGCCAACGCGGGGCGCGAGTCGACCCCCTCGCTGCCCTCGCACTTCATCCCGTCACCTGTGCGTCCGGCACTGGATACGGGAAACCTCAAGAAAAGCTCAGATCAATCATGAAGTTCCGGTGCACCGCACCGGGTCCTGCGTGACATACTGCCTACGCGCTCCGCATCCCCCGTCGGAGCGACGGACCGACGCCGGGCAGCTCCCCCCGTGGCTGCTCGGCGTCGCCCTTCCGTGACAGGGGTTTGTAGGGTTGAGGCGTGAACTCCCCTGACTCCTTCAGCTCCCCCGGCTCCCCCGGCTCCCCGGAATCCGCTCTCCCCGCCCGGCCCGGCGACGCGCCCGCGCCCTCCTGCTCGGCCAAGGGCTGCCGCGCGGCGGCCGTCTGGGTCCTGGCGTGGAACAACCCGAAGCTGCACACGCCCGAGCGCCGCAAGACGTGGCTGGCGTGCGAGGAGCACCGGGAGCACCTCTCCCGGTTCCTGGGGGTGCGCGGATTCCTCAAGGACGTCGTGAAGCTCGACGAGTGGGTGCAGCCGGAGGGCTCGGAGCGCCCTTGACGGCCGACGACGGCCGCGGTCGGCTGCCGTCGGCCGCGGTGACCCGTGGCCGGCGGCGTCAGCCGCCGATCGCGGACATCGGCCGGTCGGGCTGGAGGAAGGACGGGTCGTCGAGTCCGGACCCGGCCTTCTTGCCCCACATCGCCACCTTCCACAGGCGGGCGATCTCCTCGTCCGGGGCCCCGGAGCGCAGCGCGGCGCGCAGGTCCGACTCCTCGGTGGCGAACAGGCACGTACGGACCTGGCCGTCGGCCGTGAGCCTCGTACGGTCGCAGGCCCCGCAGAAGGGGCGGGTGACCGAGGCGATGACGCCGACGGTGGCGGGGCCGTCGTCGACGACCCAGCGCTCGGCCGGGGCGGAGCCCCGCTCCTCGGCGCCCTCCTCGGTGAGGGTGAAGCGGGTGCGCAGCGAGGCGAGGATGTCACCGGCGGTGATCATGCCGTCGCGCTTCCAGCCGTGCTGGGCGTCGAGCGGCATCTGCTCGATGAAGCGGAGCTCGTACTCGTTCTCCACGGCCCAGGCGAGCAGGTCGGGAGCCTCGTCGTCGTTGAGGCCCGGCATCAGGACGGCGTTGACCTTGACGGGGGTCAGGCCGGCCTCGCGGGCGGCGGCCATGCCGTCGATGACGTCGCGGTGGCGGTCACGGCGGGTGAGCGTCTTGAAGACCTCGGGCCGCAGGGTGTCCAGCGAAACGTTTACCCGGTCCAGCCCGGCGGCCTTGAGCGCCTGTGCGGTGCGCTTGAGGCCGATGCCGTTGGTGGTCAGGGACATCCGGGGGCGCGGCTCCAGGGCCGCGCACTGCTCGACGATCCCGACCAGGCCGGGGCGCAGCAGCGGCTCGCCGCCGGTGAAGCGGACCTCGGTGATCCCGAGCTCGGTCACGGCGATCCGGATCAGCCTGACGATCTCCTCGTCGGAGAGCAGATCGGACTTGCCGAGCCACTGCAGGCCCTCCTCGGGCATGCAGTAGGTGCAGCGCAGATTGCACCGGTCGGTGAGCGAGACGCGCAGGTCAGTGGCCACGCGGCCGTAGGTGTCCAGAAGCATTTCGGGCCCCCTCCCTGTCCGGTCCATAGAGACGTTCGCGCCACTTCGGGTAAACGCCGGGCGCTGTATCCGAGCCTACGCGACGGCCATGACGCGTAGGGGTGCCCGAATGAACGAGACGCGGCGTGGCCGCGTCGTAGAGAAGTACGACGCGGCCACGTTGCGTGCTCGGCCCATCTCACATGTGCACGGTGTCAGTGCGCGCCCGTTCCCGTAAGGGAGCGGACCTCAAGCTCCGCGAACTTCTGGGGGTCGGCCGGCTCCTTGGACAGGAGCGTGCCCAGCCAGCCCAGCAGGAAGCCGAGCGGGATGGAGATGATCCCGGGGTTCTCCAGGGGGAACCAGTGGAAGTCGACCCCCTTGAACATCGAGGTCTTCTCGTTGCCGGACACGACGGGCGAGAAGAGCACCAGGACCACGGACGAGATCAGGCCGCCGTAGATCGACCAGAGCGCGCCCTGGGTGGTGAAGCGCTTCCAGAAGAGGCTGTACAGGATCGTCGGCAGGTTCGCCGAGGCCGCGACGGCGAAGGCGAGGGCGACCAGGCCCGCGATGTTGATGTCCCGGGCGAGGGCCCCGAGGACGATGGCGACGGCGCCGATGACGACGGTGGACCAGCGGGCCGCCCGTACCTCTTCCTTCTCGGTGGCCTCGCCCTTGCGGATCACGTTGACGTAGATGTCGTGCGCGAAGGAAGAGGAGGAGGCGAGGGTGAGGCCCGCGACCACGGCGAGGATCGTCGCGAAGGCCACCGCGGAGATCACGGCGAGCAGGATCGCGCCGCCGGTGGAGTCGGCGCCGCCGCCGACGGCCTGGGCGAGGAGCGGGGCGGCGGTGTTGCCGGACGGGTTGGAGGCGGTGATCTCCTTGGGGCTGAGCAGCGCGGCGGCGCCGAAGCCGAGGGCGATCGTCATCAGGTAGAAGACGCCGATGATGCCGATGGCCCAGTTCACCGACTTACGGGCGGCCTTGGCGGTGGGCACCGTGTAGAAGCGGATCAGGATGTGCGGCAGGCCGGCGGTGCCGAGGACCAGGGCGAGGCCCAGGGAGATGAAGTCCAGCTTGGAGGTGCCGGTGATGCCGTACTTGAGTCCGGGCTCCAGGAAGGACGAGCCCTTGCCGCTGTTCTCGGCCGCTTTGCCCAGCAGGTCGGAGACGTTGAAGTCGAACTTCCACATCACCAGGAAGGTGATCAGCAGCGCGCCCGCGATGAGGAGGACGGCCTTGACCATCTGGACCCAGGTGGTGCCCTTCATGCCGCCGATGGTGACGTAGAGGATCATCAGGACGCCGACCAGCGCGACGATGGCGATCTGACCGCCGTCACTGGTGATCCCGAGGAGGAGGGAGACCAGCACGCCGGCGCCCGCCATCTGGGCCAGCAGGTAGAAGATCGAGACCACGATGGTGGAGGTGCCCGCGGCGGTGCGCACGGGCCGCTGGCGCATCCGGTAGGCGAGTACGTCGCCCATGGTGTAGCGGCCCGAGTTGCGCAGCGGCTCGGCGACCAGCAGCAGGGCCACCAGCCAGGCGACCAGGAAGCCGATGGAGTACAGGAAGCCGTCGTAGCCCTTGAGGGCGATGACGCCGGCGATGCCGAGGAAGGACGCGGCGGACATGTAGTCGCCGGAGATGGCCAGGCCGTTCTGGAAGCCGGTGAACTGCCGGCCGCCCGCGTAGAAGTCGGCGGCGTCCTTGGTCTGGCGGCCGGCCCAGATCGTGATGACGAGGGTGGCGACGACGAACAGACCGAACAGGGTGATGATCAGCGGCCGGTGCTCGGTGGCCCCCGCGGCCACGTCCGCCGCGAGGGGGACGGGGAGGGTGGCGCTCATTCGCCCGCCTCCATCCGCGCCTTGATCGCCGCCGCCTTCGGGTCCAGCTTCGTGGCGGCGTGGCGGGAGTACAGCCAGGCGATGAGGAACGTCGTCGCGAACTGGGCCAGGCCGAACACCAGGGCGACGTTGATGTTGCCGAAGAGCTTGGTCCCCATGAAGCCGCCGGCGTAGTTGGACAGGAGGACGTAGAGCAGGTACCAGGCGATGAAGGCCACGGTGAGGGGAAAGGCGAAGGAGCGGTAGGAACTGCGCAGTTCGGCGAACTCGGCGCTCTGCTGGACGGCTGCGAACTGCTCTGCCGCGGGGCTCGGCGCGGGCGTTCCCGCGCTGCCGTGCGGCGGCGCTGCTTCGGTGGTCACGGGGGGCTCTCCTTGTGACGCGGGTGCGGTGGGGACGACGGACAAAACAACCTCCGTGTGGGGGGACGGTGGCGCTGATCCCCCCTTGTCAACGGCACGTACGGCGCGTCGGGACGGTTCAACACCCTTTGGTTCTTCGGATGATTCTTCGAAACCTGATTTCGTCGAACTGATGGCGGAAAGTCGATCGCCGGCACTAGGTTCGGTTGTCATGAACCCGCCGTCCGGCGCGACCCCGCGCGGGCGGCTTCTTTCACTGATGATGTGGAGAACCCATGGCTCAGCTGGGGTCACGATCCCCTGAATGGCGCGGCCGTCTCGCCGTTCCGGTCGGCCTGGCGCTCACCGCCTCGCTCGCCTTCCTGCCCTCGGTCGCGGCCTCCGCCGCCCCGCTGGGCAGCACGGCGGCGGGTACGGCGGCCGCGGCCAAGCCCGACACCACCGGCCCCAAGCTCTCGTACGTCGCGAACCTGACCACGTACGCCTCGGTGAAGGCCGCGAAGAAGGCCGTCGAGCGGGCCGGTGGAACGGTGGTGACGTCCTATGAGCAGATCGGGGTCGTCGTCGCACACTCCCAGAACCCGGACTTCGCCAAGCAGCTGCGCGCGCAGCGCAGCCTGTTCGTGTCGGTCGGCGCCACCCGGACGGCCCCCCTCCAGACGGTGGCGACCACCGAGGAGGGCACGACGCAGAAGCTCGGCGCGGCGGACGCCGCGAAGGCGGCGGCGGCGGCCACGGACGGTCAGGAGCCGCTGGAGCCCAACCAGTGGGACCTGCGGGCGATCAAGGCCGATCAGGCACACAAGATCAACGATGGCAGCCGGGACGTCACCGTGGGCGTCATCGACACGGGTGTCGACGACACCCACCCGGACCTCGCCCCGAACTTCTCCAAGAGCCAGTCGGCCAACTGCGTCGGCGGGGTCGCGGACACCACCGACGGCGCGTGGCGCCCGTACCCCGACGGCAGCGACCACGGCACGCACGTCGCCGGGACCATCGCGGCCGCGCGCAACGGCATCGGCGTCGCGGGCGTCGCGCCCGGCGTGCAGGTCGCCGCGATCAAGGTGAGCGAGCCGGGCACCAGCCTGTTCTTCACCGAGGCCGTCGTCTGCGGCTTCATGTTCGCCGCCGAGAAGGGGATCGAGGTGACCAACAACAGCTACTACGTCGACCCCTGGCTCTACAACTGCAAGGCGGACGACGACCAGAAGGCGCTGGTGGAGGCCCTCGGCCGGGCGACCAAGTACGCCGAGCGCAAGGGCGTGCTCAGCGTGGCCTCGGCGGGCAACTCCAACCACGACCTGGCGTCGAACGCCATCGTCGACGACTCCAGCCCGGACGACGGCACCCCGGTCCCGCGCACCATCGACCCGCACGTCTGCCTGGACATACCCACCCAGCTCCCGGGTGTGGTCACGGTGAGCGCGACCGGCAACCAGGGAGTGCGGTCGTACTACTCCAGCTTCGGCCTGGGCGTGGTCGACGTCGCCGCCCCCGGCGGCGACAAGTGGCAGATCCCGGCCACCCCGGACGCCAACGGGCGCGTGCTGTCGACGCTGCCGGGCGGCGGCTACGGCTACAAGCAGGGCACCTCGATGGCCGGCCCGCACGTGGCGGGCGTGGCGGCACTGCTCAAGAGCGCGCACCCGAAGGCCACGCCCTCGCAGCTCCAGGCCATGCTGAAGGCCCAGGCCACGAAGACGGCCTGCCCGGAGAAGATCTACGACGCCACGGGCGCGCTGGTCGACGCCACCACCTGCCAGAGCAAGTGGGGCCAGACCGGGTACTACGGCTACGGCGTGGTGGACGCGCTGAAGGCCGTCAAGTAGCGGGGCGTACGCCCGATACGGGAGGGGCCGGCCAGGGGGATTCCCCCGGGCCGGCCCCTCCCGCCGTCGTTCAGTACGTCACAGAGCACGGCTCGCCGGGCTCAGGGCTTGATGAGCACCTTCAGCGCGCTGCGGTCGTCCATGGCGCGGTAGCCGTCCGGGACCTCGTCCAGCGACACGGCCCGGTCGAAGACGGGCGCCGGGTCGATCGCGCCGCTGAGGACGTCCTCCAGCAGCTCCGGGATGTACGCCCGCACCGGCGCGACGCCGCCGCGCAGGGCGATGTTGCGGTCGAACATCACGCCGAGGTCCAGGCCGGTGCCGCTGCCGTGCGGGACGCCGACGTAGCCGATCGCCCCGCCGTCGCGGGTGATGTTCACGGCGGTGCGCATCGACTGCTCGGTGCCGACGGCCTCGATGACGGCGTGCGCGCCGTGGCCGCCGGTGAGCTCGCGGACGGCGGCCTCGGCCGCCTCCCCGCGCTCGGCGACCACGTCGGTGGCCCCGAAGAGCTTGGCGATGTCCGTACGGGCGGTGTGGCGGCCCAGGGCGATGATCCGCTCGGCTCCCAGGCGCTTGGCGGCGAGCACCCCGCACAGGCCGACCGCGCCGTCGCCGACGACGGCCACGGTGGAGCCCTTGCGGACGCCCGCGCCGAGGGCCGCGTGGTGCCCGGTGCCCATGACGTCGGAGAGGGCCAGCAGGCCGGTCAGCAGCTGGTCGTCGGAGACGGCCTCGGCCGGCAGCTTCACGAGGGTGCCGTCGGCGTGCGGGACGCGGACGGCCTCGCCCTGGCCGCCGTCGAAGCCGACCGAGCCCCAGAAACCGCCGTGCACGCAGGAGGTGTACAGGCCCTCGGAGCAGAAGTCGCAGGTGCCGTCGGACCACATGAAGGGGGCGACGACGAGGTCGCCGGCCTTCAGGCCGGACACGGCCGAACCGGTCTCCTCGACGATGCCGAGGAACTCGTGGCCGATGCGCTGGCCGGGCTGGCGCGCGGCCTCGCCGCGGTAGGCCCACAGGTCGCTGCCGCAGATGCAGGCACGCAGCACGCGGACGACGGCGTCCTCGGGGCGCTGGATCGCAGCGTCGGGCACCTCCTCCACGCGGATGTCGTGCGGGGCGTGGATGACGGTGGCGCGCATGGGTGTGCAGCCCTCCGGATCAGTTCGTTCAGTCTTGTAGGACTTCCCTACCGTACGCCTGCCGCGGGGCGAGTGCTCCAGTGGCCAGGAGGTACTGGGCGGCGACGTACGTCGCCATGATCCAGAAGTCGGGGCGGGGAGCCTGCGGCCAGTCGGCGACCCCGGTGGCGATCAGCGTGTCGGAGAGCAGGAACAGCGCCCCGCCGAGGCCGGCGCGCAGGCCGAGGGCGCTGGAGCGGTAGGCCATGGCGGTGAGCAGCAGGCTGTACCCGGCTACCGGGACCCGCAGGTCGGCCGGCAGGTCCGGCCAGAGCAGGGCGACGGTCCCGATGAGCGCGAGGGCGTACGCGCCGCCGAGCGCCGGGTGCGTCCTGCCCCGGCCGAAGAGCACGAGGTAGCAGACGTGTCCGGCGGCGAAGGAGCCCATGCCGATCAGGAAGGCGGGGTCGGCGTCGAAGAGCAGGGCCAGGTCCCCGCCCCACCCGAAGAGCAGGGCGGCGATCAGCGGCCGGGGGGCCTTTCGCGTGATCACGTACGCGACGAGCAGCGGCATCAGCAGCGGCTTCGCGAGGAGGTGCCCGAGGTGCCAGCCGGCCAGCAGCGAACCGAGGTCGACGGCCGTGGCGACGGCGAAGGCGGCGAGCGGGATCCGGCCCGCCGAGCCGTCGGCGGCGGCCGCCGCGGGGCGGGCCCAGGACGGCGTACGGGAGTCGGTGTCGCTCACGCGGCGTGCTCCGGGGCGGTCGCGGGCTCGGCGGCGGGGGCGCTCCCGGCCGCCGGGGCGGAGGCGGAGGCGGGGGCCTGGGCCTGGGCTTGGGCCTGCGACGGGGCCTGCGTCTGGGCCGGCTGCCAGCCGGGCCCGCGGAAGACGCGTCCGGCGCGCTCGCGCCAGCTGCCGGCGGCGCGGACGTCACGGGCGATGGCGGCGTACTCGTGGGTGGCGACGCGCAGCGGGTTGTAGGTGCCGATGTTCTTGGTGAGCCCGTAGACCGGCTTGTCGGTCTCCCCCACCCAGGAGCCGAACATGCGGTCCCAGACGATCAGGATCCCCCCGAAGTTGCGGTCCAGGTAGCCGCCCTGGGAGGCGTGGTGGACGCGGTGGTGGGAGGGGGTGTTGAAGAGGTACTCGTAGGGCCGCGGCAGCTTGCCGATGCGCTCGGTGTGGACCCAGAACTGGTAGAGGAGGTTGATGCCGTAGCAGAAGGGGATCGCGGCCGGGTGCACGCCGACGGCGACCATCGGCAGGTAGAACCACCAGGTGGTGGCGCTGGTCCAGGGCTGGCGCAGGGCGGTGGTGAGGTTGAAGTTCCGGCTGCTGTGGTGGACCACGTGGCAGGCCCACAGGATGCGGATGACGTGGTGGAGCCGGTGCTGCCAGTAGTAGAGGAAGTCCTGCACCAGCAGCATCAGCAGAACCGTCCACCACAGGAACGGCACGCGCAGCGGGGTCAGTTCGTAGACCGCCGTGAACACGGCGACGACCGGGATCTTCCACAGCAGGTCGAAGCCGATGCTGCCGATGCCCATGGCGACGCTGGTCGCCGCGTCTTTGGTGTCGTAGCCGGCGGCGTCCTCGTCGGGATGGAGCCGGTAGCTCACCACCTCGATGACGGTGAGCAGCACGAAGGCAGGTATGGACCACAGCACGACATCGGGCAGGTTCGGCATGCCCGCACCATAGAGCGGGTTCGGGGGCTCCGCCAGGGGTTGTTACCGATCGGTATCCATCGGGGTTACCGGCGGTTCACGCGATAATCTCCGGGCCAAGGGGAGGGCGGGGGATGACGGGCTTCGAGACGGTGGTCTTACGGGTGGCGGGCACCGCGGCGGGCGCCCTGGTGAAGTCCCTGCTGAGCCGGTCCCCGGGGGCGGGCCTGGCGGCGGACCCGGCCGCCCCGGCCCCGCGCTGGCGCCGCCCGGCGCAGCTCGGCGACCCGGAGATCCGCCGCCTGACGCAGGCCCTGGCGTCCCGCGTGGGCCCGGCGTGCGGATCACTGCCGGAGCACGAGCGCCTGGCGGCGCTGGACGCCGTCGCGGACGCCTTCGCCGCGCTCGGGGCCCTGACCCCGGACTCCCTGTTCGCGGCGGACCTGGACCCCGGCGCCCTGGCGGCCGCCCTCCCGCCGCCCCCACCCGGGCTGAGCCCGCCGGCCGGGGCCCTGTACGGGCGCCTGATCCGACTGTGCTGCGCACACGCGGTGGAGTACGTGACGACCCTCCCGGCCTTCGGCGCCCGGGCGGACGTGGAACTGGTCCGGCGGACGGGCGAGTTGGGCCGGGCGCTGGACCGGCTGGCGGACCGCTCGGACGGGGCGGCCCACGCCTTCGAGGAGCGCTACGCGCGGTACGTCGCCGAGGCCCACGGGCGCATGCTGTTGTTCGGGGTCACCACCAGTACGACGCGCCAGGAATGGCCGCTGGACCTCGCGTACATCAGCCTCGCGGTGAGCGGCGAGCAGGAGCTGATGCCGGGCGGGCCAGGGACGCACCAGACCCCCGTCCGGGCGGAGCAGGCACTCGGCGCGGCCGACCGGGTCCTGCTGCGGGGCCCGGCGGGGTCGGGCAAGAGCACGCTGGTGCAGTGGCTGGCGCTGAACGCCGCCCGGCAGGCCGAGGGGCCGTGGAGCGCGTGCGTACCGTTCGTGCTGCGCCTGCGCTCCTTCACGTCGGCCGATGCCCTGCCGCTGCCGGAGGAGTTCCTGCGGGCATCGGGCGTACCGCTGACGGCTCCGCCGGGGTGGGTCGAGGAACTGATGGCCTCGGGGCGGGCGTTGGTCCTGGTGGACGGCGTGGACGAGGTCCCGCGGCGGCTGCGCACCCGCACGGAGGCGTGGCTGCGCTCGCTGATCACCGCGTTCCCGAAGGCGCGGTACGTGGTGACGACCCGGCCGTCGGCGGTCCCGGAGAGCTGGCTCGCCGGTCAGGGGTTCGCCCCGCACTCGCTGCTGCCGATGGAGCGGGAGGACGTACAGGCCTTCGTCAGGCACTGGCACGCGGCGGCCCGGGCCGGGGGCCAGGAGGTGGACGCGTACGAGTCCGCACTGCTGGAGGCGGTCGCCGGCCGCCGCGACCTCGGCCGGCTGGCGACGAACCCGCTGATGTGCGCGCTGCTGTGCGCGCTGAACCAGGACCGCCGGATGCAGCTGCCACGGGCGCGGAAGGAGCTGTACGACGCGGCGCTGGACATGCTGCTGGTCCGGAGGGACACCGAGCGGGAGATCCTCGGCGTCGAGGGCGTGTACCTCACCCGGGAGGAGCAGATCGCGCTGCTGCAGCGGTTCGCGTACTGGCTGATCAGGAACGGCCAGGTCGAAGCGGGGCGGGACGAGGCCGTTGAGATGGTGGCCGGGTGGTTGGACGCGATGCCGCAGGTACGCGCCGGCGCGGAGCAGGTCTTCTCCCACCTGCTGATCCGCAGCGGACTGCTGCGCGAACCGGTCCGGGGCTCCGTGGACTTCGTCCACCGCACCTTCCAGGACTACCTGGGGGCGAAGGCGGCCGTGGAGTCGCGGGACTTCGGGGTCCTGGTGAAGAACGCGCACGACGACACCTGGGACGACGTGGTCCGCATGGCCGTGGGCCACGCCCGGCCGGACGAACGGACCCGCATCCTGCGGGGGCTGCTGAAGCGCGCGGACAAGGTCAAAGGCGCCCGCAACCGCCTGATCCTGCTGGCGGCGGCCTGCCTGGAACACGCCCCGGAACTGGATGCGCAGGTGCACGGCGAGATCCATGCCCGGACGGCGGAACTGCTGCCGCCGCGCAGCCCGGCCGAGGCGGCTGAGCTGGCCAAAGCGGGGGAGCTGGTCCTGGAACTGCTGCCGGCACCCGCGGGACTGAGCGAGGCCGTGGCCGCGACGGTCGTCCGCACGGCCGCACTGGTGGGTGGGGACCGGGCGCTCCGCGTGATCGCGGGGTTCCGCCAGGACGACCGGTACGAGGTGGGCCACGAAGTGTCGGAGTCCTGGGGGCGGTTCCCCACCACCGACTACGCGGACGCGGTGCTGGCCGACGCCTCCATGCACGCGGCGCACCTGCACATCCGCACGCGCAAGCAGCTGGACGCCTACACCCGGCTTCCCCATATCCGCCGCGTTCACCTCACCTGGTTCGGGCCCATCCCGCGCGGGATCATCGGGCGGCCCGACCTGGAGTGGCTGGTCCTGCAGGGCAACCCGGCACTGACGGACCTCTCACGCCTGAGCGGTCACCTCGCGCTGCGTCACCTCGGCGTCTTCGACTGCCCGCAACTGACCAGCATCGATCCGGTGTCCGAGCTGACTCCGACGAGTCTGGCATTCGGATACGTGCCGGAGGGGCTGTCGCTGGCCGCCCTGGCCGGGATCCCAGGCCTCCGATCGCTGGTCCTCGGCTTCGAGCCGAAGGAACGCCGCCTCGGCGACATCCCGGCGGCCGAAGGTCTGGCCAAGCTGACCCTGTGGCAGGGCGCGCGCGGTGTCTCCCTCGACGGCCTGGAGCGCTGGAGTTCGCTGACATCCCTGGCGATCGCCGGGGACACCCAGTACGAGCAGCTGGTGTCCCGGCAGATCACCGGGCTGACCTCGCTCCAGATCCGCTTCGCCACCAGGGTCGACCCCACGATGCTGCGCCCGTTCCGGCAGCTCACCGAACTGATGCTGCTTCGCTGCGAACTCCGTGGCGGCCTGGATCCCCTGCTCGAACTCCCGGGTCTGACCCGGCTGCGGATCGCCGAATGCGCGGGAACTGTGGACCTCTCCCCCTTGGCTCGGCTGGAGCACCTGCGGCTGGAGCTCGACCGCCGCACCGATTTCGGGGGGACGGAGCGGATCCCGCCGGAGCGGCTCACCTACTTCCCGTGAGCCGCCCCAGCGGGCCGGCGGGCTACCAGATGCGGACCGAGCCGCCCCGGGCGAAGGCGGGGCTCGTGGCCTGCGGGGGGATCGTGTCCAGGGGCTCCGCGATCTCCGCGACCGTCGGGCCGTGCTTGGCCGCGACCGCGTCCAGCAGGGCGAGGTCGAAGCCGTAGACGCGAGCCGCGTTGCCGCCCACCATCGCGGCCACCTCGTCCCTCGTAAGGCCTGCGTAGGCGATGCGGAGGCCCTCGCGGGAGAACGGGGTGGTGCCCTCGTCGTGGGGGTAGTCGCTGCCCCACATGATCTTGTCGAGGCCGATCCGGTCCCGCAGCGGCACCTCGTGCGGGCGCATGAAGCTGGCCCCCACGAAGCAGTTGTCCCGCCACACCTCGCTCGGGCCCTTGCCCATCGAATCCGCCAGCCCCGCCCCGAACTTCGACTCCGCCGTCGCCGAGGCCGCGACCAGGCGGCCGTGGTAGTAGTCCAGCATGTCGAGCACGCCCGGGATCCAGCCCGAGCCCTGCTCCGTCAGGACCAGCTTCAGGCCCGGGTGGCGGCGGAAGGCGCCGCCGAAGACCAGGTGCCACAGGGCCCGGTGCGAGAACCACGTCGTCTCCACCATGAAGACGGCCCGCGCGGCCGGTTCCTCGCCGAGCGGCGGTGAAGCCGAACCGCCGTGGTGGTTGACCGGGACGTCCAGCTCGTCGCACACCGCCCAGATCGGGTCGTACGCCGACGAGTACAGCTCGGGCACCGTCGAGCCCGGCGGGACGCCCGGCAGCAGGATGCCGCCCGTCAGGCCGGCCTCCCGCGTGCGGCGGATCTCCTTGACCGCCGCGTCCACGTCGTTGAGGAGGATCTGGACCACGCCCGCCCGCCGGCCCGGCGCGTCCGCGCAGAAATCCGCCAGCCAGCGGTTGTGCGCCTGGAGCCCCGCCCAGCGCATCGCGTACTCCCCGGCCGTCGGCGGCTGGGCCATCAGCGAGGCCTTCGGGAAGAACGGCGGGATCGTGTTCGGGAAGACCACCTCCGCCACGATGCCGTCCGCCTCCAGCTCGGCGAGCCGGCGCGCCGAGTTCCAGTTGCGGTCCGCCGTGTCCGCGAGGAGGTCCTCGTACGGGTTCACGTACGTGGCGGCCCAGGCGTCGAACTCCTCGTGGTACCGCTTCTCCAGGTACGGCTTGTAGTCCAGCAGGTCCGCGCCCGCGTGGCAGTCCGCCGAGACGACCGTGTACCGGTCCGCCCCCGTCACCGGGTCACCCCCAGCGCCGGGAAGTCCTCGCCCGTCAGCCAGTGGCGGCCCGTCTCCCGCGAGCGGGCCCACGAGGCCTCCACCGCGGCCTGGTCGGCGGGCTGGCCCAGCTCCGCCGGGGTCGGGCCGATCCGGCGGGCGACCGGGGCCAGCTTCTGCGTGTCGAAGCCGAAGACCTCCGCCGCCGCCAGCCCCAGCATCCGGCGGGTCTCGCCGACCGGGATGTCGTGGAAGGTGTTCTTCAGCCAGGTCCGCGTGTTCGGCCAGGTCCCCTCGGGGTGCGGGAAGTCCGAGCCCCACAGGATGTTGTCCACGCCGATCTCGTAGCGCTGGGCGAGTTCGCGCCGCTTGGTGTTCGTCGCGCAGATGAACACCTGCCGGTCCAGGTACTCGCTCGGCGGGCGCCTCAGCTCCTCGAACGGCGAGAGCTTCTTTCCGCCGTGCGCCCCGAGGTAGAGCCGGTCCATGAACCACAGCTGGTTCGGCAGCCACCAGCAGCCCGACTCGGCGACGCCGAACCTCAGCCCCGGGTGCCGCTCGAAGACCCCCGACCAGAGCAGGAACCACAGCGGGCGGGACGGCCACCACGTGACCTCGGAGACGAAGATGCCCAAGTGGTCGCCGTACTCGTGGCGCGGCGAGGATCCCGAGTGGGTGACGATCGGCATCCGCGTCTCGGCCGCCGCCGCCCACACCGGGTCGTAGCGGCGGTCGTGGTAGGGCGCCTTGTCCACCCACATCGCGGGGATCATCAGCGCGCCGAGCCCGGACTCCTTGGCCCGGTGTATCTCGGCGACGACCTTCGAGGGCTCGCCGGTGATGGGCAGCAGGGCGACCCCGCAGTGCCGTTCGGGGGTCTGGGAGACGAACTCCGCCAGCCAGCGGTTGTGCGCCTGCGCGCCCGCCATGCCGAGCTCGGGGTCCTGGTCTCCGGAGAGCCCGAGGCCCACCCCGAAGGGGGCGGCGGTCTGGCTGTCCACGGCGTCGGCGTCGGGGAAGACCACCTCGCCGGCGACCCCGTCCCCGTCGAGTTCCTTGAGCCGCTGCCCGGTGTCCCAGCCGCCCCGCAGCCCTTCCTCGTGATCGTGGAACCACTTCTCGGCGAAGGCCTCGTTGCGGACGCCGAGCCTGGTGGCCTCGGCGCGGCGGGCGTCGCGCTGGCCGAGGAACTCGTCGAACTGGCGGTGGAAACGGGAGTCGAGGTAGGGGCGGTACCGCTCGGTCGGCAGTCCCGCGTGGCAGTCGGAGGAGATGATCAGGTAGGGGTCCTCGTACGTGCTGCTGTCGGTCACGTTCTCGCTCACTGCAAACGCTCCTCAGTCGAGGATGAAGCTCTCGAGGTAGGCGGGGTCGGCGCGGTCGAGCATCGACTGCGACCGGGCGCGGATCTGCCGGTCGCTGTGCTCGCTCGCCGGGAGCATCCAGAAGCGGTCGGCGCGGATGCCGTCGACGACGAGCTCGGCGACCTCCTCGACCGGGGTGAAGTCCACCGCGTGGCCGGCCTTCCTCATCGCGGCCTCGTACTGGTCGAGGCTGCGGTACGGGGTCTTGCGCGGCCGCTGCTTCGCGTACCGCTCGGGCCGGTTGCGGTGCGACTCCCACAGCCCCGTGCGCAGCATGTGCGGTCCGGGGAAGAGGACGGAGGCGCCGACCGGGGCGCGCTCGGCCTTGAGATGGGCGTAGAGCGATTCGGTCATGGTGACCACGGCCGCCTTGGTGACGGCGTAGACGGAGGCGGTGGGCAGCGGGGCGATGCCGCCGTCGCCGGAGGAGGTGTTGACCACGTGACCGGGGCCGCCGCCCGCGATCATGCGCGGGACGAAGGCCTGGATGCCGTGGAAGACGCCCCAGACGTTGACGGAGAAGGCCCATTTCCAGTCGTTGGGTTCGTGTTCCCACATCCGGCCCTCGGCACCGGAGCCCACGCCCGCGTTGTTGCAGAGCACGTGGACGGCGCCGAAGGCCTCGTACGCCGCGTCGGCGAGCGCGATGACGGATGCGCGGTCGCTGACGTCGACGGGCCGGGCGAGCACCCGTGCGCCGTCGGCTGCCAGCTCCTCGGCGGCCTTGCGCAGGGCCGCCTCCTCCACGTCGGCGAGGACGACCTTCAGCCCCTCGGCGGCGAAGCGGCGGGCCATCGCGAGCCCGATGCCGCTGGCGGCGCCGGTGACGACGGCCACCTGTCCGGTTTCGAGCCGCACGTCACACGCTCCCCTCGGGCGGACCGTCGAGGATCTGCAGGGGGTCGTCGTAGCGCTGGTGGATGTACGGGAGGAGGGCCCGGGCGCTGACGCGCTCGACGACACGGCCCTTCTGGTCCGTGGTCTTCTCCCCGATGGTGATCTCCACGATCCGGCGGACGGGGAGGTCGGCGACCGGGTCGAACATCGACTCGCGCAGGACCACGTCACCGGTGATGTGCTCCAGCTTGCGGACCTTCTCGTTGCGGGTGACGTGCACGAGCACCGGGTCGGTGTCGAGGCCCGAACCGTCGACCGCCGGAAGGAACTTGAAGTAGAAGTCCGTCTTGGCGGCCGGCTCGGGCAGCGGCAGCGCGCGGTCCACCGCCCCGCGCACCTCGACGAATGCGATCCCGTGCCGGGCCAGGGAGGCCCGTACGACGAGGCCCTCGCGCTCCACCTCCACCTCGCCCAGCTTCTTCGGCTCGCCGAAGACCTCGCGGCCCCCGATCAGGGCCCGCTCGTGGGTCATCGGCATGACCAGCGGGTACCAGCCCTCGACCCCGCCGTGCCGCGCCGCGACGGCCACCGAGCCGGCGCCGAGGGGGTAGCCCGGCAGGTCGACCTTGCTGATGTTGGCCCGTACGAGGGGCCGCTCGGCGGGCTTGAGCGGCGGCGGCAGGACCGCCGCCACCACGTCCGGGTCGCTCTCCCAGAGCGCCACCACTCCGGTGGACCAGATGTCGGGGAGCCGGGAACTCTTCTCGCGCGACGCCGTGATCTCGGCCTCGGTGCGCGCTCCGTACCGTACGCGTGCCATGTCTCGCGCCACCCTTCGGTAGGTTCTGTAACACAGTTACACCGCCACCGATGAAGGGTAAAGACCCCTGCAGCGACCAGAACTGACGATCCGACAGATTGGCGGGAGACGGCCATGGCCAGAACCACGCTCACCCGGGACGAGGTGCTGGCCGCCGCCGCCTCGCTGGTCAAGCAGCACGGCCCGGCCGCCCTGACCATGCGCAAGCTCGCCGCCGAGCTGGGCACGGCCGTGACGTCCATCTATTGGCACGTCGGCAACCGCGAATCGCTGCTCGACGCCCTCGTGGAGCGGACCGTGCAGGAGATGGGCGCGATACGGCCCGTCGGCCGCACCCCCGTCGAGCGGATCCTCTCCGTGGCCCGGACCCTGCGCCGGGAACTGCGCGAGCGGCCGCACCTGATCGCGATGGTCCACGAACGCGGCCTCACCGAGCGGATGTTCCTGCCCGCCCAGCAGGCCCTGGTCCACGAGGTGCACGCGGCCGGGCTGCGCGGGGCGCGGGCCGCCGACGCCGTGCGCGCGGTCCAGTTCCAGATCGTCGGGTACCTCCTGGTGGAGCGCAATCGCGAGCGCTCCCCCGTCCAGTCCCCGGCCGAGAGCGAGCTGTGGGACCCGCGCGCGGCTCCCGACGACCCCGAGCTCGCCCGCGCCCTCGCCCGCCCGGCCGACCCGGAACGGCTGTTCCTGCTCTCCGTCCGCGCCCTCGTCCACTCCCTGCTGACGGGCCCCCCTCCGGCCCCGCGGTGAATCGCCGACGCGGGAACCCAGCCCCCGGGGGAGCCGGCCGGCCGGGCTGCGCGATCCCGACCGCCGGCGGCGCCCGCTGACGGCTGCGGGCCCGAACGGCTCGTGGCGGCACCGGGGTGAGGGTCCGCCGGGCGCCGGGTGTCAGCGTGTGCCGATATCCTCTGTGACCATGCTCGACGACCGTACGACCGCAGAGACGACGTGGCCGACCGCGTACCCCGAGGGGTACGCGGTCGTCGACGTGGAGACGACCGGGCTCGCTCGCGACGACCGGATAATCTCCGCCGCCGTCTACCGGCTCGACGCTCAGGGCAATGTCGAGGACCACTGGTACACCCTGGTCAACCCGCAGCGCGATCCCGGCCCCGTCTGGATCCACGGGCTGACCAGCGACATGCTCCAGGACGCCCCGCTGTTCAAGGACATCGCCGAGGAGTTCGCCGGCCGGCTCGCGGACCGGGTGCTGGTCGCGCACAACGCCATGTTCGACTGGCAGATGATCGCGCGGGAGTACGCCCGGGCCGCCGGGACCGCGCCGGTCCGTCAGCGGCTGTGCACCATCGCCCTGTCGAAGGAGCTGAACCTCCCGCTGCCCAACCACAAGCTGGAGTCGCTCGCCGCGCACTTCGGCGTGGTCCAGCAGCGCGCCCACCACGCCCTCGACGACGCCCGCGTGCTCGCGGAGGCGTTCCGTCCGTCCCTGCACGCCGCCGCGCGGGACGGCGTACGGCTGCCGCTGCTGGAGTGCCGGCCGCTGACGGAGTGGTCGGACTCCCCCGTCACCCCGCGGATCGGCCGGCAGGCCTCGTACGGGAGCGGCAACAGCTGGCGGCCCTCGCGCAAGCGGCCGCCGTGCCCGCACCCGAACCCGGGGCGCTTCGAGGACGGCAAACCGCTCAAGCAGGGCATGCGGATCGCCTTCTCGGGTGACACCTCGGTGGACCGGGAGCTGCTGGAGGACCGGGCGGTCGAGGCCGGGCTGCACGTCGCGACGAGCGTGTCGCGGCTCACGAGCCTGCTCGTGACGAACGACCCCGACTCGGCCACCTCCAAGACGGTCAAGGCGAAGTCCTTCGGTACGCCGGTGGTCGACGAGGCGGCCTTCACCCACCTGCTGCGGGACGTGGCTGCGGCAGACGGGTGAGCCTCGGGCGACTCGCCCGCCGCCCGCTTTCCCGTCCCGCCGGTCCGGTCCCACCCTGTGGCGCATGGCACGTTGTGAGGTTTGCGGAAACGATTACGGCATGTCCTTCGAAGTGCACGCGCAAGGCAGCGTGCACGTCTTCGACTGCTTCTCCTGCGCCATCCACCGCATGGCGCCCATCTGCGAGCACTGCCGGGTGCAGATCATCGGGCAGGGCGTCGAGGTCGAGGGCCAGTGGTACTGCGGGGCGCACTGCGCCCGCGCGGAGGGGAAGGTGGGCATCGTCGACCGCGTGTGACCCGTGTGACCCTCCCCTCCCCCTCCTCCCCCACCCGTCCTCCCTCCCGACCCCGGACGGCCACCCGGCCGCCGGGGTCCCCGCGGCTGGGGGTACCGTCGTGGGCGTGTACCGCTTTGTGCTGACCCGGCAATGGGTGTGCCTCACCCTCATCGCCCTCGCCCTCATCCCCGCGATGATCAAGCTGGGGTTCTGGCAGTACCACCGCCATGAGCACCGGGTCGCGCAGAACCAGCTGATCGCGGGCAACCTGTCCGCGAAGCCCGTGCCGGTGACCGAGGTGACCTCCCCCGGCCACCAGGTCCCGCGGTCCGACTTCTGGCGCGCCGTCACCGCCACCGGTACCTACGACCCCGCGCACGAGGTCGTCGTACGGATGCGCACCGACAACGACGACAAGGTCGGCTTCCACGTCCTGACCCCGCTGGTGCTCGCCGACGGCCGGGTGGTCCTGGTCAACCGCGGCTGGGTGGCGGGCGGCGACGACCCGCGCGGGTACCCCCCGGTGCCGGCCGCGCCCTCGGGCGAGGTGACCGTCACCGGGCGGCTGAAGGCCGACGAGACGAGCGGCGGCAGCGGCATCAAGGACCGCAAGGGCCTGCCGGACCGCCAGGTGATGCTGATCAACAGCGCGCAGCAGGCGGAGTACCTGGGCAAGTCCGTCCTCGGCGGCTACATGGAGCTCACCGCTCCGGCCCCGGCGGGCGGCAGCCCCGAGCCGATCGCCGATCCCGACCACGACTCGATCGGCCCGCACATGGCCTACGCCGTGCAGTGGTGGCTGTTCGCCGCGGCGGTGCCGGTGGGCTGGCTGGTCCTCGTACGGCGCGAGAAGCGCGACCGGGCGGCGGCAGCCGCCGACGCCACCCCCGAGCGGGAGCCGCAGCCGACGGCGTAGCGTGTCGGGCATGGATCTTGGACTGAAAGACCGTGTCTACGTCGTCACCGGAGCCACCCGCGGCCTGGGCTTCGCCTCCGCCCGCGAACTCGCGGCGGACGGCGCGAAGGTGATCGTGACGGGCCGCGACGCGGCGCGCGCCGCCGAGGCTGCGGCCTCGCTGGGTCCCGACGCCGTGGGCATCGCCGCCGACAACGCCGACCCGCAGGCCGCGACCGCGCTCGTCGCCGCCGCGAAGGAACGCTTCGGCCGCCTCGACGGCATCCTCATCAGCGTGGGCGGCCCCATCCCCGGCCTCGCGTCGACCAACACCGACGAACAGTGGTCCGCGGCGTTCGAGTCGGTCTTCCTGGGCGCGGTGCGGCTCGCCCGCGCCGCGGCGGCCGAGCTGGGCGAGGGCGGGGTCATCGGCTTCGTCCTGTCGGGCTCGGTCCACGAGCCGATCCCGGGCCTGACCATCTCCAACGGCCTGCGGCCGGGGCTGGCCGGCTTCGCCAAATCCCTGTCGGTGGAGCTCGGACCGCGCGGCATCCGCGTGGTCGGGCTGCTCCCGGCCCGGATCGACACGGACCGGGTCCGCGAGCTCGACGCCCTGTCCGGCGACGCGGCGGCGGCCCGCGCGGCCAACGAGTCCGGCATCCCGCTGCGGCGCTACGGCACCCCGGAGGAGTTCGGCCGCTCGGCGGCCTTCCTGCTGTCGCCGGCGGCCTCGTACCTGACGGGCATCATGCTTCCGGTCGACGGCGGCTCCCGCCACGGGTTCTGACGCCCCGCCTCCCGGGCCGGCCGCGTCAGGTGACGCGCCGGGCCCGGTGGGAGGTGATCCGGAAGCGGGCCTCCGCGGCCAGTCCGGGCAGGCCCGACGACCGGCGGGCATGGTCGAGCACCGGCCCGGCCAGCCAGGCCAGGGCGTCGGCCGGTACCGCGTGCGGCTCCAGGTCCAGCCTCATCCGCAGCTTCGGGGTGCCGCGCCGGCGCCCGCGGCCCTGCCGGCCCCGCAGGTCGGCACGGCACCGGGCCACCCCGTCCAGCGCGCCCGCCTCCGCGGCCACCGCCTCCTCCAGCGCCCGCCCGCGCAGCACCGCGTACGCCTCGTCACCGGTGTCGACCATCAGCGCGGACAGCCGCGAGCGCCGCAGCTGCGCCAGCAGCCACCACAGTGCGAGCACCACGCACACCGCGAGTCCGGCCGCGACCGCCCACCACCAGCCGCCCTCGGCATGCCAGTACCGCTCGCGGGTGGCCGCCGACAGCAGCGGCTCGTGGCGGCCGCCGAGCGGCCGCAGCGCCGCCGCCAGCGCCGCACCGGCCGCCAGGAGCACGGCTCCGATGATCCCGAGCAGGACGCGGTTCACGGCTCCGAGCATCCCGTCACCTGTTCCCGGCGGAGGCCCGGGTGACCCGTACCCGCGGCTGCGGCGGGTGGGCGAGGCCCAGTTCGGCGATGCCGACGGTGAGGACCTCCTCCAGGTCGGCCCGTACCTCGGCCAGCTCGCGGAAGTGCGACTGCGCGCGGACCTTCACGCGCGAGCGCCGCACCGCGACCCGTGCCGACCGCACTCCCGACACCTCCATCGCCCGGTCCCGCAGGACCAGCGCGGCCGCCTTGCGTTCCAGGCCGGCCCGGACCCCGTCCTCCGGCTGCGGCGGTCGCATCGAGAGGATCCGGCGCAGCCCCGGCGTCAGCGCGAGGAACAGCAGAAGTGCCCCGGCCGCGGCGAGGACCCCGGCCGCGACGAGGACCCACGGGTCCGCGGGGGTCTTGTGGCCCAGCTGGTCGGCGAGTTCCCGGCGCCATTGCATGCCGGGGCGGCCGGCCCGTACGGCGATCAGGTCGTAGAGGAAGAGGCCCGCGACGCCGAGTACGGCCAGGGCCGTCAGCGCGGCGGGGATCCGCCGGGCCGACCGGAAACGGGGGATGTGGGCCGGGGCGGGGGCGTCGCCGGGGGCGGCGGCCGGGGCCCGGCCGGCGGGGGCGGGCGTCGTCACCGCAGCTTCCGGGTCCGCAGGGCGGCGGTACGGGTGTGCGCGGAGTGCAGGTGCTCGATGTCGATGTCGACTTCGGGTACGGACATGGCGGCGCACTCCTCGACGCGGCGGACCACTTGGCGGCGTACGGCCGCGCACTGGGCGGCGAGGTCGGAGGGGTAGTCGAGCTCCAGACTCACCCGTACGCGGGCGATGTCGTGGTGCACGGTGACGGTGGCGTGCGGGGCGCCCGGGGCGGCGCCGGCCCCCGCGGCTGCGGGCGGCCCCTGCGGCCGCGCGGCGAGCGCCTCCCGGGCGGCCTGGGCCGCGATCTTGGCGACGACCCGGTCGGCGATCATGGTGGCCCCCCGTTCGGCGGGGGGCACCGGCGGCGGGGTGGACCGTGGCGTGGTCATCGGCGCCTCACCTGTTGCGGTCGCGGGGGCGGAAGAAGTCGCCCGGCTCCAGGTCCCCGTCCAGGAACCGGCCGGCGATGAATCCGACGGCGCCGAGCGCCGCCACCAGCAGAAAGGCTCCGAACCCGCCGAAGTACCCGGCGAACGCGAGCGCCATGCCGGCGAAGAGGCCGACGACCGCCATCCTCATGGAGCCTCCTTCACTGGATCCGGGACTCCGGCTCCTCGTCGGGCTCGTCGGGCAGCTTGACGTCGCTGACCGCGATGTTGACTTCGACGACCTCCAGGCCCGTCATCCGCTCGACCTCCGAGATGACGTTCTCACGGACGGCCCGGGCCACGTCGCGGATCGACACGCCGTAGTCGACGACGATCTCCAGGTCGAGGGCCGTCTGCACCTCGCCGACCTCGGCCTTGACCCCGCGTGTGACCGAGGACTTGGCCCCGCCGGGGACGCGGTCGCGGACGGCGCCGAAGGTGCGGGAGAGGCCGCTGCCGCTGCCCATGGCGTGGACGCCGACCACCTCGCGGGCGGCGAGCCCGGCGATCTTCTCTACGACCCCGTCGGAGATGGTGGTGCGGCCGCGTTCGGCCGGCTCCCGGGAGGCGCCCCCGGATGTGGATTCGGTCATCGCGTGTCCCTTCGCGTGGATGGACTCACTCCGGTCCACGGTAAGCGCGCACGCGCGATGGCGCTCCGGGACTACGCCGGTCGGCGGGGAACGGCCCCCTGCCGCCGCGCGACCCCCTGACACGGAACGGGGGCCGGGGGCGCAGCTCCCGGCCCCCGTTCCGGAGCCCTCGCAGTCCCCGGTCAGTCCGAGAGGCCCGCCAAGTCGCGCAGGCGGCGGGCCTGGGCGGCGCGCTCCGCCGAGCGCTGGTCGTCGTACGGGCGGGATCCGGCCTCGCGGAGCAGCGCCTTCGTCTCGATCACGGCGTCGCGCGGCGGGGCCAGCAGCGCCGTCGTGAGGTCCTGCACGGCCGCGTCCAGCTCGTCGGCGGGCACGACGAGGTTGGCCAGCCCGATCCGCTCCGCCTCCTCGGCATGCACGAAGCGGCCCGTCGCGCAGATCTCCAGCGCGCGGGCATAACCGACCAGCGTGGTCAGCGGCTGCGTCCCGGCGAGGTCGGGCACGAGGCCCAGGCTGGTCTCGCGCATGGCGAACTGCACGTCGTCCGCGACCACGCGCAGGTCACACCCCAGCGCGAGCTGGAAGCCGGCGCCGATCGCATGGCCCTGCACGGCGGCGATGGAGACGATGTCGTTGCGCCGCCACCAGGTGAACGCCTCCTGGTACTCGGCGATGGTGGAGTCGAGCAGCTCGTCCGAGCCGCGCGCCAGATCGAGGAAGGACGGCTCACCCTCGAAACCCTCGGGAGTGAACGCCTGCCGGTCGAGCCCGGCGGAGAAGGATTTGCCCTCACCGCGCAGCACCACGACCCGGACGGTGCCCGGCAACGACCTTCCGGCCTCCGCCAACGCCCGCCAGAGCGCGGGGGACTGGGCGTTTCGCTTGGCCGGATTGGTCAGTGTCACCGTCGCGACCGAGTCGTCCACGGTGAGCCGTACGCCGTCCTTGTCGAGCAGAGCCATCGGTGTGCCTCCGGTGTGCAGTCGGCCGCAATCCCGGCCTAAGTGACTGCACAGTAACCACCCGGACGGCCGGAGGGCCGACCGGGGGTCACCGAAGGAACTACGGTGCGGGCGGGCGAGCGTGATCCACCCCGGCTCCGGGCCTGACGGCCTGGAGGGGGGTCGGTCAGGCCGTAGCCGCCTTCTTGCCGCGCGTCGCGCCACCGCGACCACGCAGAATGACTCCGGACTCACTGAGCATCCGGTGGACGAACCCGTAAGACCGGCCGGTTTCCTCGGCCAGCGCGCGGATACTCGCACCGGAGTCGTACTTCTTCTTCAGGTCTGCCGCGAGCTTGTCGCGCGCGGCGCCGGTTACCCGGCTGCCCTTCTTCAGAGTCTCGGCCACCCGTGCCTCCTCATGGGAAGTGCGCTCTGGACTTCTCATGATCACCCCTCCCCGGCTTCCTGGCCACCCATTCAGCAAGGTCGGTACGACGACATTTGCCGAGACGTGGACACATCAGCAGAACGGAATCTCCCCTTCCGCTGCATGATGTCCGTCACACTTCTCCACCCGAACCGGGAATCTCCAGGTCAGGGGCGGGACGGCGAAGAACTGCGGCCCCGGACGCGTACCCGGACGGGCACGGCCGGGGCCGTCGTACAGAGCGCAGGGGTACGAGACCGTCTCACTCAGATGATGGATCACGTCTGAGCCGAATGATCCATAAGGAACTGGATCACCGGCTCCGGGAGGATCAGGCGAGCGCGACGAGGTCCCGGTAGTCCGGGCCCCAGAGGTCCTCGACACCGTCCGGGAGCAGGATGATCCGCTCCGGCTCCAGGGCCTCGACCGCGCCCTCGTCGTGCGTGACGAGGATGACCGCGCCCTTGTACGTGCGCAGCGCGCCCAGGATCTCCTCGCGGCTGGCCGGGTCCAGGTTGTTCGTGGGCTCGTCGAGGAGCAGCACGTTCGCGGAGGAGACGACCAGCGTGGCCAGGGCGAGACGGGTCTTCTCGCCGCCGGAAAGCACCCCGGCCGGCTTGTCGACGTCGTCGCCGGAGAACAGGAAGGAGCCGAGCGTCTTGCGGACGGCGACCAGGTCCAGGTCGGGCGCGGAGGAGCGCATGTTCTCCAGGACCGAGCGCTCCGGGTCCAGAGTCTCGTGCTCCTGGGCGTAGTAGCCCAGCTTGAGGCCGTGGCCGGGGACGACCGTGCCGGTGTCCGGCTTCTCGGTGCCCGCGAGGAGGCGCAGCAGCGTGGTCTTGCCGGCGCCGTTGAGGCCGAGGATGACGACGCGGGAGCCCTTGTCGATGGCCAGGTCGACGTCGGTGAAGATCTCCAGGGAGCCGTAGGACTTCGACAGCCCCTCGGCGGTCAGCGGGGTCTTGCCGCAGGGCGCGGGGTCCGGGAAGCGCAGCTTGGCGACCTTGTCGGAGACGCGCACGGCGTCCAGGCCGGCGAGCAGGCGGTCGGCGCGCTTGGCCATGTTCTGGGCGGCCACGGTCTTCGTCGCCTTGGCGCGCATCTTGTCGGCCTGCGAGTTCAGGGCCGCGGCCTTCTTCTCCGCGTTCTGGCGCTCGCGCTTGCGGCGCTTCTCGTCGGCCTCGCGCTGCTGCTGGTAGAGCTTCCAGCCCATGTTGTAGATGTCGATGACCGAGCGGTTGGCGTCCAGGTAGAAGACCTTGTTCACCACGGTCTCGACCAGGTCGACGTCGTGGGAGATCACGACGAAGCCGCCGCGGTAGTTCTTCAGGTAGTCGCGCAGCCAGACGATCGAGTCGGCGTCGAGGTGGTTCGTGGGCTCGTCGAGGAGCAGCGTGTCGGCGTCCGAGAAGAGGATCCGGGCGAGCTCGACGCGGCGGCGCTGACCACCGGAGAGGGTGTGCAGCGGCTGGCCGAGGACCCGGTCCGGCAGGCTGAGGGCGGCGGAGATGGTCGCGGCCTCGGACTCGGCGGCGTACCCGCCCTTCGTGAGGAACTCGGTCTCCTGGCGCTCGTACTGCTTGAGCGCCTTCTCGCGCGTGGCACCGGAGCCGGTGGCGATGCGCTCCTCGTTCATGCGCATCTTCTTGAGCAGGACGTCGAGGCCGCGGGCGGAGAGGATCCGGTCGCGGGCCAGGATGTCGAGGTCGCCGGTGCGCGGGTCCTGCGGGAGGTAGCCGACCTCGCCCGAGCGCGTGATGGAGCCGGCCGCGGGCTGGCCCTCGCCGGCGAGGCACTTGGTGAGCGTGGTCTTCCCGGCTCCGTTGCGGCCGACGAGGCCGATGCGGTCGCCCTTGGCGATGCGGAAGGAAGCGGACTCGATGAGGATGCGGGCGCCGGCGCGCAGCTCGACGCCGGTGGCGGTGATCACGGAAATACTCCAGGGCGGGGGGACGGCGGAAGGGGGGCAGGACGCGATGCTTCGACGCCGCTAATCCGCGAGGAGATTTGCCATGGGACTCATTCTACCGGGGGTGCGCAACCGGTTTTCGGGGCGTCCGGCCCTTGACACGTCCCCCGTTCGGCTTACGGACGGCCCCGGTGGGGCAGGCGGCGTATCAGGATGGAGCGGGTGATACTCGCCGCAGGGGCGGCCACGCGGAATCGAGGCGGTGCGGGATGCAGTTCGACGACGACGCCAATCTGGACACGTCCGAGGTCCAGGACGTGCGCGGCAGCCGCGTCCCGGGCGGGCGGGCGACGATCGGCGGCGGGATCGCGGGCCTCATCGCGCTGGTCCTCGGGCTGCTCTTCGGCGTGGGACCGGACCAGCTGGGTCTGTCCTCGGGGAGCCCGGAGTCGGCGGCGACCTCCTCCTCGGTCAGTGAGGTGCAGCAGAGCTGCAGGACCGGGCGGGACGCGAACGCCCGCGAGGACTGCCGGCTGGTCGCGGTCGTCAACAGCACCCAGGACTACTGGAAGAGCGAGTTCACCCGGCGCGGCGGCCGCTACAGCCCGGCGTCGACGGTCTTCTTCCAGGACCGCGTGAACACCGCCTGCGGCGCCGCCACCAAGGCGGTCGGCCCCTTCTACTGCCCCGCCGACCGGCAGGTCTACCTGGACCTGGGCTTCTTCGAGGACCTGCGGACGAAGTTCGGCGCGAGCGGCGGCCCCTTCGCCCAGGCCTACGTCGTCGCCCACGAGTACGGGCATCACATCCAGAACCTGACCGGAACCCTGGAGAAGGCCCAGGACGGGCAGCAGGGCGCGAACAGCAACTCGGTGAAGGTCGAGCTCCAGGCCGACTGCTACGCCGGGGTGTGGGCGCACAACGCGACGCGGACCCCGGACCGGGCCACCGGCCGCCCGTTGCTCACCAGCCTCACCGACCAGGACATCAGGGACGGCCTGGACGCGGCGGCCGCGGTCGGCGACGACCGGATCCAGGAGAAGTTCCAGGGCCGGGTGACTCCGGAGGCCTGGACGCACGGCTCGGCGCAGCAGCGTCAGCAGTGGTTCTACCAGGGGTACCGCACGGGCGACATGGCCCAGTGCAACACCTTCCGCTGACTGTCGGCGACGCCTGCCATGCTGTGACGCAGGTCACCGTCACGAGAGGGAGTGGTCGTCATGGCAGGCGTTCCGTCCATCTGTCCCACGCTGCGGTATCGCGACGCGAAGGCGGCCATCAAGCTGCTGACCGGGGCCTTCGGCTTCAGCCAGGTCGCGGTGTACGAGGGTGAGGACGGCTCGGTGATGCACGCGGAGCTGTCGTACGGCAACGGCCTGGTGATGCTCGGCAGCAAACGCACCGGCACCGTCTTCGACAAGGCGATGGGGGACGGCGGGCCCGTGGGGGTCTACGTGGTGGTCGACGATGTCGACGCGCACCACCGGCGGGCCGCGGAGCACGGCGTGGAGATCCTGATGGAGCCCACCGACCAGGACTACGGGTCCCGCGACTACATGGCCCGCGACGCCGAGGGCAACATCTGGAGCTTCGGGACGTACGCGCCGCAGGTCTGAGGCGCGCCGCAGGTCCGGGACCCGCGGCGCGTTCCCGTCCTTCCGTACGCCTTCCCCCCGCTCCGGGCGCGTCCGGCGCCCGCGCGCGGGCGCCTCGGGTGCTACGCGCCGCCGGTGTGGACCCGGAAGGCGGCCCGGCGGACCGCCTTGGCCAGGGCCGGATCCGGGTGGGCGGCCGCCAGGGCGACCAGGACCTGGACGGTGCGCGGGTGGCCGACCGCGCGGACCTCGTCGAGCAGGCGCGGGACGGTGGTCCGGACGGCCGAGTCGAGGTGGCGCGCCAGCAGATCGGCCTCGCCGTGGTCGGCGATGGCCGCGGCGGTGTCCACCCAGAGCCAGGTGCTCTCCTCGGCGGTGAGCACGTCCTGTGCCTCGTCGGGATCGATCCCGTCGTGCTCGGCGAGCCAGAGCAGGGCGTAGGGCCGCAGGGCCGGATCGCGTACGGCGGCGCGCACTTCGGGTTCGGCCGGGGCGCCGACCACGCGCAGGGCCTCGAAGGCGAGCCCGCGCAGCAGGGCGTCCTCACCGCGGGCGGCGTGCAGCAGTTCGCTGACGGCGTGGCCGACGGGCCGGGCGGCGAGCCAGGCCTGGTACTCGGCGCGGGCGGGTCCGGGCCTGAGCCGGGCGCAGCCGTGCAGCATGGCGGCGGCGGACTGCTCGATGTTGCCCGCGGGGCTCTGCGCGGCCACGCAGATCTGTTCGAGCTTGACCCAGACGGCCCAGCTGCCGAGCGGGGTGAGGGCGGCCTGTGCCGGTCCGAGGGTGACGGCGTCGACGGCGGCGAGCCCGCCGAGCGCCCAGCGCAGCAGCCGGGCGAGCGGGACGGGTGCCGCGTGGCCGTTCGCCTCGGGGGAGGGGTCCGGTTCGGCCGCCGCCCCGTCGCCGGGCGCCGCCTCGCGCGCGGGGGTGTCGTAGGGGATCTCGCAGCGCTCGCCGCGCAGTTCGGTGACCCGCTGCCCGAGCAGGTCCAGCAGGTCCGGGACGGTGACGGGACCGGCGGACAGCTGGAGCAGGGACAGCAGTTGGGGCATCGCCTCGACCACCTCGGCGACGACCGCGGGGGCGATGTCGGCGGGGGCCGGGTGGACGAGCGACCAGGCGTCGAACAGGGCCACCCAGCCGCGCAGTACGGCGGTGTCGTCGCGGTCCCAGGCGCGCAGCCGCCAGCCCGGCCGGGCCTGGTCGCCGTGGACCTCGACCAGTCCCGCGAGGCGGGCGCGGTCCCAGCCGACCTGGATCTGGCCGTGGGTCAGGTTCAGTTCGCCGGAGGCGCGTTCGACGTCCGGGGCGGGCAGCGCTCCCGCCGGGGCGGGCCTGCCCCCCTCGCCGGCACCGAGGTTGAGCTCGGCCCAGCGGGCGAGCCGTACCGCGTCGGCCAGCGAGGCCCGGGCCCGGTTCGCGAGATCGGCCGTGGCCGGGGTGCCGGCCGGGGGCCTCGAAGCGGTACGGGCGCGTCGGTCGGTCACCGCCTTGCGGGCCGCGGCGACCGAACGCGGGGAGACGAGTCGGAGTCTGGAGTCGCGAGCCAACTGCTCATCAGGCTTTCGGGACGTCACGGAAGCAGTCTCGCCCGTCACCGGCCGAAAGCCCAAACGGAACCAGCCACTATCGTCGACCGTCAGGGGTACATACCGGGATACTCCGCCCTCCCTGTCCCGTCCGGCACACGGCCTTCACATGAGAGGGGTCAGGAAGCGCCTCAGGGCTTCCTCGTATCCGGCCGGATCCGCGTTCCACATCGCCCCGTGCGGGGCTTCGCGGACGGTCCGCAGCGTGACCAGGTCGGGGCGGGCCTGCGCGAGCCGTCGCGAGGGCTCCCAGGGGGCGAGCGTGTCGTCCGGTCCGTGGTGGATCAGGACGGGGACGCGCAGCGCCGCGGGGTCCGCGCCGGCGGCAGGGCGGTCGCCCCGCAGTCCCGCGCGGCCCTCGGCGGCCCGGACCGCGAAGGGGACCAGCGCCGCGGGGGTGCGGCGGGCCGCGACGAGCGCGCGCAGGGTCGCGTGCCAGTCCAGCACCGGCGAGTCGAGCACGAGCCCGCAGATGCGGTCGGCGAGCGCCGAGCGCGCGGCGGCGTGCAGGGCCATGGCGGCCCCGGTGGACCAGCCGTGCAGGACGACCCTGCGGGCTCCGTAGCGCACGGCGTAGCGGATCGCGGCGTCCACGTCCCGCCATTCGGATTCACCGAGGTGGCCGAGACCGTCCGGTGACGCGGGGGCTCCGAGGTCCCCGCGATAGGCGAGGTCGAGGACGGGCATCCGCTGGCGGTGCAGGAAGGGCATGACCACCATCGGGTGCTCCCGGCCGGCGCCGAGTCCGTGCACGGTGATCACCCAGGTGTCGCGGGCGGCGGGCACGAACCAGGCGGGCAGTCCGCCGAGCTCGCCCGGGACGTCCACGTCGGCGTGTTCCAGCCCGAGGGCGGTGCGCGGGTTCCCCGCGTGGACCTGCGGGGTGAGGGTGACGCGGGTGCCGGGCTCGAGGCTGCCGTGGGTGACGGCGAGGAGCCGGCGCACGACGGCGTCCGGGCCGGGGTCGAGCCCGTCGAGCACGGAACCGACCACGGCGTGCACCCCGGGGGCGCTGAGCCCGTACGTGCCGGGGCGCAGGGAGGCCAGCGAGCGGGTCAGCGTGATCCGCCCGGGGCCGGTGGAGTGGACGGCGAGCCGGGGGTCGCCGGGCAGCGGGCGGCCGGGGTCGTGCCGCAGGGCGGCGTCGGCCGCGTACCGGCCGGCGGCGATCGCGGCGGCGCCGGCCCCGACGAGAGTGGTCGCGACGGCCGCGGCGGTCGCTGTGGCGGAAGGCACGGCTCCAGTGTCGAGGCGGGAGCGCCGCCGGGCCACTGGAGCGGAATGCTCCGGTTACGGCCGGGCGGGGACGGGCAGGGAGGGGGCGGCGCTCCGGCGGGCCCGCCTGCGGAAGTGATCTGCGTCTCCCGCGGAGCCCCCGCGGGGCGGGCCGAAGGGGCCGGAGACGCCGGTGGACTCTCCCGGTTACCCGGGGTTGACGTGCATCAATCGCCGTATCAGCGGCAAAATGCGGATGAAGGTCTCGATGGCACGACGGGCCAGTACACCGCTCCGCCCGAGTCAGTTCACCTTCCGTTCATCCAGGTTGCCTACGGTCGCCGAGCCACTGACGTCAAACAGAAGCCTGGGTAAATGGAGCACATAACGCTTCTCCTCGGGATCGTGATCATCACCGCTCTCGTGTTCGACTTCACGAACGGTTTCCACGACACGGCCAACGCGATGGCCACCACCATCTCGACCGGCGCCCTCAAGCCCAAGACGGCGGTGGCCATGTCCGCCGTGCTCAACCTCGTCGGAGCGTTCATGTCCGTGGAGGTCGCCAAGACGATCTCCAAGGGCCTGGTCAACGAAGAGGGAATCCAGCCGGAAGTGATCTTCGCGGCCCTGGTCGGCGCGATCCTCTGGAACCTCGTCACCTGGCTGGTCGGACTCCCCTCCAGCTCCTCGCACGCCCTGATGGGCGGCCTGGTCGGCGCGGCCGTCGCCTCCGCCGGCCTCGGCGCCGTCAACGGCGGCACGCTCGTCACCAAGGTGCTGCTCCCCGCGGTCGCCGCGCCGATCGTGGCCGGTGCGGCCGCGATGCTGGCCGCCAAGGTCACGTACAAGCTGGGCGGGAACGTCGGCAAGAAGACCTCCGCCAAGGGCTACAAGGCCGGTCAGATCGCCTCGGCCGGTCTCGTCTCGCTCGCGCACGGCACCAACGACGCGCAGAAGACGATGGGCATCATCACCCTGGCCCTGGTCGCCGGCGGCGCGCTCGCCCCCGGCTCCAACCCGCCGGTCTGGGTCATCGTCTCCGCCGGCATGGCGATCGCGATGGGCACCTACCTGGGCGGCTGGCGCATCATCCGCACCCTGGGCACCGGCCTGACCGACCTCCAGCCGCAGCAGGGCTTCGCCGCCCAGACCTCGGCCGCGAGCGTCATCCTGGCCTCCTCCACCCTCGGCTTCTCCCTCTCCACCACCCACGCGTGCTCCGGCGCCGTCATGGGCGCGGGACTGGGCCGCAAGGGGGGCGTGGTCCGCTGGTCCACCGCCACCCGCATGTTCATCGCCTGGGGCCTGACCCTGCCGGCCGCGGCCGTCGTCGCCTCGGGCGCCGAGCTGGTCATGCGCACCGGTGACGTCGGTGTCGCCGCCGTCGCGCTCTTCCTGATCGCCTCCTGCGTCGCCATCTGGCTCATCTCGCGCCGCCAGGTCGTCGACCACAGCAACGTCAACGACGTGCAGGCGGCCGAGGAGCCGGGTGTCGTCACCACGGCCATGGCCGCCGTCACCGTCCCGCCGACGGTGGCCGCCGAGGCCGCTGCCGAGGCCGTCGCCGGTACGACCGCCGCGGTCACGGACGAGGCCCTGAAGGCCACCATCCCGGCGGCCGCCCCGACCGCACCGGCGGCTCCCGCCGCCGCGGTCTGACCCCGAGAACGACAGAGGAATCCGCAGTATGAAGATCGACTGGGCAGCACTCGGCTCCGTCTTCGGGGTCAGCCTCTCCGCCACCGTCGCCCTCGTGGCCCTGTTCACCCTGGGTCTGGTGGGCCTCTCCAAGCACGAGACCGCCACCGAGCAGGGCGGCACCGCCACCCTCGCCCGCAGCGGTGCGTACGCCTGTTTCGCGCTCGTCACGGCGGCCGTGGGGTACGGGATCTACCTGATCGTCAGCTGACCTGGTCCGATGCCCCGGTCCGACCGATCGGGGCACGGCGTGCCAAAGCTCCCTCCGGGTTCCCCGGGGGGAGCTTTCGTACGCCCGCGAGCCGGGTCCGCGGACTGCCCCGCCGCAGGTCAACGGCGAGTTGACGGGCCTTCGCGGTGCGTGGTGGACTGCCCGAGCCAATACGGCGGCATGGAGAGGAAGTCCGGTGTGAATCCGGCGCGGTCCCGCCACTGTCACCGGGGAGCACGCGGCACGTGCGCCCCGGGAGCCAGGAACTCCCACCGCCGGACACGTCGAACCAGGGCGCGGACCCTGAGTGAGGACATAGCTGCACCATGCGTGCCGACCGCGTTTTCGCGTACGGCGCCACGGCGGGCCTGATCGGCGACCGGATCTTCGGTGATCCGCGCCGAGGGCACCCCGTGGCCGCCTTCGGACGAGCCGCCGCCGCCGTCGAACGCGCCCTGTGGCGCGACGACCGCGCCCGGGGCGCTCTGCACACCCTCGTATGCGCCGGGGGCGCGGTCGCCGTCGGCGCGCTGGGCGCCCGCGCCGTGCGCTCCCGGCCCGCGGCCGCCCAGGTGGCCCTGACCGCCGTGGCCACCTGGGCCGTCGTCGGCGGCACCTCACTGGGCCGCGAGGCCCGCGCCATCGGCGGCGCGCTCGCCGCCGGGGACGCCGAGGTGGCCCGCGAGCGGCTGCCGCACCTGTGCGGGCGGGATCCGCAGGCCCTGGACGAACAGCAGATGGCCCGCGCCGTCGTCGAGTCGGTCGCCGAGAACACCTCCGACGCGGTGGTCGGGGCCCTGGTGTGGGGCGCCGCCGCCGGCGTCCCCGGGCTGCTGGCGTTCCGCGCCGTGAACACGCTGGACGCGATGGTCGGCCACAAGTCCCCGCGCCACCTGCGCTACGGCTGGGCCTCGGCCCGGCTCGACGACCTCGTGGGCTGGCCGGGAGCGCGGCTGACCGCCCTGGCCGCCGCTGCGGCCGGCCCCGACCGCCGGGGAGCCGTACGGGCCTGGCGCGCGGACGCCGCCGCACACCCGAGCCCGAACGCCGGGCCCGTGGAGGCCGCGTTCGCCGGGGCGCTCGGGGTACGGCTGGGCGGGACCCTCGCGTACGGCGGGCGCATCGAGCACCGGGCCGTGCTGAACGGCGAGACGGGGCGGCCGGTGGAGGTCGCGGACATCGAACGCGCGGTGCGGCTGTCGCGTCGGGTGACGTGGCTGGCGCTGGGGGCGTGCGTGGCACTGCGCTGTGCGGTGTCGTACGGCATACGGAAGGGACGCGGATGAGCGGCGCGAAGCTCGGCGGGGGACTTCTCGTCGCCGGGACCACATCGGACGCGGGCAAGAGCGTGGTCACGGCGGGCATCTGCCGCTGGCTGGCCCGCCAGGGCGTGAAGGTGGCGCCGTTCAAGGCGCAGAACATGTCGCTGAACTCCTTCGTGACGCGCGAGGGCGCCGAGATCGGGCGCGCGCAGGCGATGCAGGCCCAGGCGGCCCGCGTGGAGCCGACGGCACTGATGAACCCGGTGCTGCTCAAGCCCGGCAGCGACCGCAGCAGCCAGGTGGTGCTGCTGGGCAAGCCGGTGGGCGAGATGAGCGCGCGCGGCTACCACGGCGGGCGCCAGGAGCAGCTCCTCGGGATCGTCACGGACTGCCTGGAGCAGCTGCGGGGCACGTATGACGCCGTGATCTGCGAGGGGGCGGGCAGTCCGGCCGAGATCAACCTGCGCCGGACCGACATCGTGAACATGGGCATCGCGCGGGCCGCGCGGTTCCCGGTGGTCGTGGTCGGGGACATCGACCGGGGCGGGGTCTTCGCCTCGTTCTTCGGGACGACGGCCCTGCTGTCGCCGCAGGACCAGTCGCTGATCGCCGGCTACATGGTCAACAAGTTCCGCGGCGACGTGTCGCTGCTGGAGCCGGGGATGGAGATGCTGCGCGGCCTGACCGGGCGTGCGACGTACGGGGTGCTCCCGTTCCGGCACGGGCTGGGCATCGACGAGGAGGACGGGCTGCGGGTTTCGCTGCGGGGCGCGGTGCGCGAATCGGTCGTGGCCCCGCCGGTCGGCGAGGACGTGCTGCGGGTCGCGGTGTGCGCGGTCCCTCTGATGTCGAACTTCACGGACGTCGACGCGCTGGCGGCGGAGCCGGGCGTGGTGGTGCGGTTCGTGGACCGGGCCGAGGAACTGGCCGACGCGGACCTGGTGGTGGTGCCGGGCACGCGCGGCACGGTGAAGGCCCTGGAGTGGCTGCGCGAGCGCGGCCTCGCGGACGCACTGCTGCGGCGGGCCGCCGAGGGCAGGCCGGTGCTCGGGATCTGCGGCGGCTTCCAGGTGCTCGGCGAGCACATCGAGGACGAGGTCGAGTCGCGGGCCGGTTCGGTGGACGGGCTGGGCCTGCTGCCGGTGCGGATCCGCTTCGAGCGGGAGAAGACCCTGGAGCGGCCCTCCGGGACGGCGCTCGGCGAGGCGGTCGACGGGTACGAGATCCACCACGGGGTGGCCGAGGTCCTGGGCGGGGAGCCGTTCCTCGACGGCTGCCGGGTGGGTTCCGTGTGGGGCACGCACTGGCACGGCTCGCTGGAGTCGGACGGCTTCCGGCGGGCGTTCCTGCGCGAGGTGGCCGCGGCCGCGGGCCGCCGCTTCGTCCCCTCCCCGGACACCTCGTTCTCCTCCTTGCGGGAGGAGCAGCTGGACCTGCTCGGCGACCTGATCGAGGAACACGCCGACACGCGTGCGCTGCTGCGGCTGATCGAATCGGGCGCCCCCGCGGACCTCCCGTTCCTCCCCCCGGGCGCCCCGTGACGGCCCGGGATCCGGGGGCGGGCTTGCCCGCCCCGTACGACCACACCCGCCCGCGTACCCGTACGCGTACGCGCACCAGGAAAGGCATCGCATGAGCACGCCCTACCCGTTCACCGCAGTGGTCGGCCAGAGCGACCTGCGCCTCGCGCTCCTGCTCAACGCCGTGAGCCCGGCGGTCGGCGGCGTGCTCGTGCGCGGCGAGAAGGGGACCGCCAAGTCCACCGCCGTCCGCGCGCTGTCCGCGCTGCTGCCCCAGGTCGACGTCGTCCCCGGCTGCCGGTTCTCCTGCGCCCCGGCCGCCCCCGACCCCGGCTGCCCCGACGGCCCCCACGAGGGCGGCTCCGGCACCGCCCGGCCCGCGCGCATGGTGGAGCTGCCCGTGGGCGCCTCCGAGGACCGCCTCGTCGGCGCCCTCGACATCGAACGGGCCCTCGCAGAAGGCGTGAAGGCCTTCGAGCCCGGCCTGCTCGCCGACGCGCACCGCGGGATCCTCTACGTGGACGAGGTCAACCTCCTCCACGACCACCTCATCGACCTCCTCCTCGACGCCGCCGCGATGGGCGCCTCGTACGTCGAGCGCGAGGGCGTCTCCGTGCGTCACGCCGCCCGCTTCCTGCTCGTCGGCACGATGAACCCCGAGGAGGGCGAGCTCCGCCCCCAGCTCCTGGACCGCTTCGGACTCACCGTGGAGGTGGCCGCCTCCCGCGAGCCCGCCCAGCGCGTCGAGGTGGTGCGCCGGCGGCTCGCGTACGAGGACGACCCGGCCGCCTTCGCCGGCCGCTGGGCCGGTGACGAGCAGGAGGTCCGCGCTCGCGTCGTGGCCGCCCGCGCCCTGCTCCCCCAGGTCCGCCTCGGGGACACCTGCCTGCTCCAGATCGCCGCGACCTGCGCCGGGTTCGAGGTCGACGGCATGCGCGCCGACATCGTGATGGCCCGGACCGCGACCGCGCTGGCCGCCTGGGCCGGGCGGACCGACGTGCGCAAGGAGGACGTGCGCCGGGCCGCGCTGCTGGCGCTCCCCCACCGGCGGCGCCGCAACCCCTTCGACGCCCCGGGCCTCGACGAGGACAAGCTCGACGAGATCCTGGACGGGTTCCCCGACGAGGAGCCCGAGAACGAGCCCGACCCGGAGCCCGAGGGCCCGGACGACGGCGGTCCGCAGGACGGCGGCCCGGACGGCGGAGGCGGCGGGATCCCCCCGCAGGGCGGACCCGAGGCGCCCGAAGCCCCCGAGGCCCCGGCCCCGGACGCCGCCCCGGAGAACGCCCCCGAGGCCGGCCCCGAGTCCCCCGACTCCCCCGCCCCCCAGCCAGCCTCCCAGGACGGCGCCGGGCGCGAGCAGGCCGCCGTACGGGCCGCCGAGCCGTTCCGGACGAAGATGCTCAGCGTCCCGGGGCTCGGCGAGGGCGCGTCCGGGCGACGTTCGCGGGCCCGCACCGCGCACGGCCGCACCACCGGCGCCCAGCGCCCCCGCGGCCAGCTGACGAAGCTGCACCTCGCCGCGACCGTCCACGCCGCCGCCCCGCACCAGAAGGCGCGCGGGCGCACCGGGCGCGGGCTCGTCGTCCGCAAGGACGACCTGCGCCAGGCCACCCGGGAGGGCCGCGAGGGCAACCTGGTCCTGTTCGTGGTCGACGCCTCCGGTTCGATGGCGGCGCGCCAGCGCATGGGCGCCGTCAAGGGTGCGGTGCTCTCGCTGCTGCTGGACGCCTACCAGCGCCGGGACAAGGTCGGTCTGATCACCTTCCGCGGCTCCGCCGCCGAGCTGGCGCTGCCGCCCACCTCCTCGGTCGACGCGGCCGCGACCCGGCTCGAACAGCTGCCGACGGGCGGGCGCACCCCGCTCGCCGCGGGCCTGCTCAAGGCCCACGAGGTACTGCGGATCGAGCGGCTGCGCGATCCCAGCCGCCGCCCGCTGCTCGTGGTCGTCACCGACGGGCGGGCCACGTCGGCGGGTTCGACCGGTTCGACCGGATCCGCCGGTGCCGCCGGCGGGGACCCGCGCGCGCTCGCGGGCCGCAGCGCCCGGCTGCTCCAGGCCGAGGGCGTCGCCTCGGTGGTCGTGGACTGCGAGTCGGGACCGGTCCGGCTGGGGCTGGCCGGGGTACTGGCCGCCGACCTCGGCGGGCCCGCCGTCACGCTCGACGGGCTGCGGGCCGACTCGCTGGCCGGGCTCGTGAAGAACGTACGTACCGCATCCGACACCCACAGGAGGGCCGCGTAATGCCGCAGGGACAGCCGACCGTCGTTCCGGACGACGGACTCACGACGCGCCAGCGCCGCAACCGCCCGCTCGTCTTCGTCCACACCGGCCCGGGCAAGGGCAAGTCGACGGCGGCCTTCGGGCTGGCGCTGCGCGCCTGGAACCAGGGCTGGCCGATCGGGGTGTTCCAGTTCGTCAAGTCGGCGAAGTGGAAGGTCGGCGAGGAGAACGCGCTCAAGGTGCTCGGGGCGTCGGGCGAGGGCGGCTCCGTTGTCTGGCACAAGATGGGCGAGGGCTGGTCCTGGGTCCAGCGCGACGCGCAGCTCGACAACGAGCAGGCGGCCAAGGAAGGCTGGGAGCAGGTCAAGCGCGATCTGGCCGCCGAGACGCACAAGCTGTACGTGCTGGACGAGTTCGCGTACCCGATGCACTGGGGCTGGATCGACGTCGACGAGGTCATCGAGGTGCTGCGCGGGCGGCCGGGCGCCCAGCACGTGGTGATCACGGGGCGCAACGCGCCGCGGAAGCTGGTGGAGTTCGCGGACCTGGTCACGGAGATGACCAAGGTCAAGCACCCGATGGACGCCGGCCAGAAGGGCCAGAAGGGCATCGAGTGGTGACCTCGTTCCGCATACCCCGGCTGGTGATCGCCGCGCCGTCCTCCGGCAGCGGCAAGACCACCGTCGCCACGGGCCTGATGGCGGCCTTCACGGAGCGCGGCCTCGCCGTGTCCCCGCACAAGGCCGGGCCCGACTACATCGACCCCGGCTACCACGCCCTGGCCACGGGGCGGCCGGGGCGCAACCTGGACGCGTTCATGTGCGGGCCGGACTTGGTCGCCCCGCTGTTCGCGCACGGGGCCGCGGGCTGCGACCTCGCGCTCGTCGAGGGCGTGATGGGGCTGTACGACGGCGCCGCGGGCCGGGGTGAGCTGGCGTCGACGGCGCAGGTGGCGAAGCTGCTCCGGGCGCCGGTGGTGCTGGTGGTCGACGCCTCGTCGCAGTCGCGGTCGGTGGCGGCGCTGGTGCACGGCTTCGCGTCGTTCGACCCGCAGGTGCGGCTGGGGGGCGTGATCTTGAACAAGGTCGGGTCCGACCGGCACGAGGCGATGCTGCGGGAGGCGCTGGAGGAGGCCGGGATGCCGGTGCTCGGCGTCCTGCGGCGGGCCCCGCAGGTGGCCGCGCCCTCGCGGCACCTGGGGCTGGTACCGGTGGCGGAGCGGCGGTCGGACGCCGTGTCCTCCGTCTCCGCCCTCGCGGACCAGGTACGGGCGGGCTGCGATCTGGAGGCCCTGATGGCCCTGGCGCGGACCGCCCCGGCGCTGGAGTGCGAGCCGTGGTCGCCGCAGGGGGCGCTGGTCCCCCGCGACGGCCACGACGGGCCGCAGGCGCTCGACGCCCCGGGCGCCGGCCCGCGGCCCGTCATCGCCGTCGCGGGCGGTCCCGCGTTCACGTTCTCCTACGCCGAGCACGCCGAGCTGCTCAGCGCCGCCGGGGCGGAGGTCGTCACCTTCGACCCGCTCCGGGACGAGGCCCTGCCCGACACGACCACCGGTCTGGTGATCGGCGGCGGGTTCCCCGAGGTGTACGCGCCCGAGCTCGCCGCCAACGCGCCGCTGCGCGAGGCCGTCGCGGCCTTCGCCGCGGCCGGCGGGCCCGTCGCCGCCGAGTGCGCGGGGCTGCTGTACCTCGCCCGCTCCCTGGACGGCAAGCCCATGTGCGGGGTCCTCGACGCCGACGCACGCATGTCGGAGCGCCTGACCCTCGGCTACCGCGAGGCCGTCGCGGTGTCGGACAGCGCCCTCGCCGTCGCCGGCACCCGCCTGCGCGGCCACGAGTTCCACCGCACGGTGATCGAGCCGGGCGCCGGTTCCGCGCCCGCGTGGGGGTTCACGCACCCCGAACGCCGGGTCGAGGGCTTCGTACGGCAGGGCGTGCACGCCAGCTACCTGCACACGCACTGGGCGGCGGAGCCCTCCGTGGCCCTGCGGTTCGCGCGGTCGGCGGCGCGGGCCCGGTGAGTTCAGTCCGCGAGGCCCACCACCAGCCAGATCCCGGCCACCCCGCCCACCGTGCACATCAGCGTGGACAGGGCGGGGTGCTTGTGGTGCGCCTCCGGCAGGATCTCGGCGGCCGCCAGGTACAGCAGGGCTCCGCCGAAGAATCCGAGGTAGGCCCCCAGCGGTTCCTCCGGAAGGGTGAACAGCAGAGTGGACAGCGCGCCCAGTACCGGGGCCACCGCGTCCGCGAAGAGCATCATCAGGGCCTTGCGGCGGGCGTTCCCGTACAGCCGGGTGAGCGTGTACGTGTTGAACCCGTCGGCGAAGTCGTGCGTGATGACGGCCAGCGACACGGCCACGCCCATGCCGCCCCCGACCTGGAAGGCCGCGCCCAGGGCCACGCCGTCGGCGAAGCTGTGGCCGACCATCGCCGAGGCCGCCGTCAGCCCGACCTCGGGGACCCGGCCCCCGTTCTCGGCGCCGTGCGCGGCCTGGCGCACCGCCAGCAGGCGTTCCACGACGTGCGCGATCAGGAACCCGGCCACGAAGAGCAGCAGGGCGAGCGGGACGCCGAACACCTTGCGGCCGGCCGCGTGCAGCGACTCCGGCAGCAGGTCGAGGCCCACGACGCCGAGCATCAGCCCGCCGGCCAGGCCCAGCACGAGGTGGCGGCGGTCGGTGACGCGCTGCGCCGTCCACCCGCCCGCCAGGGTCATCAGGAACGCGCCCAGCGCCACGATCACGGCCATGTGCCCCTGGATACCGACTCCTCGCCCCGTGTGCACGTGTGCGCGCGGGCGGCGGGGCACGAACCATTGACGACGACGGAGGGGGCATGAGCCCGGTGGGCGAGTACGCGACGCAGCTGGTGGTCGGGGTCGGCGGACGCAAGGGTGTCTCCGTGGCGGAGGTCTGCGCCCTCGTCGAGGAGACCCTGCGGGGGGCCGGACTGGCCGCCGGAGCGGTGAAGGCGCTGGCCACGGTGGAGTCGAAGGCGGAGGAGGCGGGGATAGCGGGCGCGGCGGAACGTTTCGGCGTACCCCTGCTCAGCTATCCCGCCGAGGAGCTGGCCACGATTGCCGTACCGCACCCCTGCGACACGGTGCGGGGCGCCGCCGGCACCTCCTCGGTGGCGGAGGCCGCGGCGCTCGCGGGCGGGGGTGAACTGCTCGTGCCCAAGCGCCGGTCGGTGGCGGCGACCTGCGCGGTGGCCACCGTCCAGCCGCACGACCTGCGCCATCACGGGGACGCGGAGGTGCGCGGCGACGGCGGCGCGCTGGTGGACCTCGCGGTCAACGTACGGGCGCACACACCGCCGGACTGGCTCAAGCAGCGCATCGCGGCTTCGCTCGACGGTCTCGGCTCGTACCCCGACGGGCGGTCGGCCCGTGCGGCGGTGGCGGCCCGGCACGGGCTGCCGGTCGGGCGGGTGCTGCTGACGGCCGGGGCCGCGGAGGCGTTCGTACTGATCGCGCGGGCCCTAGGCGCGCGGCGGCCGGTGGTGGTGCACCCGCAGTTCACCGAGCCCGAGGCGGCGCTGCGCGACGCGGGGCACACGGTGGAGCGGGTGGTGCTGCGGGCGGCGGACGGGTTCCGGCTGGACCCGGAGGCGGTGCCCGAGGAGGCGGACCTGGTGGTGGTCGGCAACCCGACCAATCCGACCTCGGTCCTGCACCCGGCGGCGGTGCTGACCGCGCTGGCCCGGCCGGGCCGGATCCTGGTGGTGGACGAGGCGTTCATGGACGTGGTCCCGGGTGAGCGGGAGGCGCTGGCCGGGCGGACGGACGTGCCGGGGCTGGTGGTGCTGCGGAGCCTGACGAAGACCTGGGGGCTGGCGGGGTTGCGGATCGGCTACGTGCTGGCCGAGCCGCGGGTGATCGCGAAGCTGGCGGCGGCGCAGCCGCTGTGGCCGGTGTCCACGCCGGCGCTGGTGGCGGCCGAGGCGTGCATGGCCCCCGCGGCGCTGGAGGAGGCGGAGGCCGCCGCCCGGCAGATCGCGGTGGACCGGGCGCATCTGCTGGCGGGGCTGGCGGAGTTCGAGGAGATCACGGTGTCGGGGGTGGCGCAGGGGCCGTTCGTCCTGATCCGGGTGGCGGGCGGCGCGGAGGTCCGCGCCCGGCTGCGCTCCCTCGGGTTCGCGGTCCGCCGCGGGGACACCTTCCCGGGGCTGGACGACTCGTGGCTGCGGCTGGCGGTCCGCGACCGGGCCACGACGGGCAGCCTGCTCCAGGCCCTGGACCACGCGTTGGCGCTGACGGCCCGCTGACCGGGCCCCCGGACCGACCCGCTTGACCCCGGAGCCCGGCCCGGCCCGCTGCCTGCCCGGCCGCCGGGAAACGGGCCCGCTCCCGCCGCGGCGGGGCCGCCATCCGGAGGCCCCGGCTCCGTTGGCGGGGTGGCCGGAGGTAGGCGATGATCTCGGCATCAGCAGGGAAGCCCGGGGGGTCCGGAAGTGAAGACATCAGCGACGACAGGCCTGGCCGTGGCGGCGGTGGCGGCCATAGCCGGCGGGATCCTCGCCCTGCCGAGCCTGCTCGACCACGGCACGGAGGCCGGCGAGCAGCGGCTCGGGGCCAGGCCCGGGACCGGCAAGGAGGGCCGGGGCGAGGCGAGTCCGGCGGCGCCCGCCGGGGCCAAGCCGTTCACGCTGGTCGCGACCGGCGACATCATCCCGTACCCCTCGATCGTCCAGCGGGCCGCCGACGACGCCCAGGGCAGCGGCCAGAGCCACGACTTCCGGAAGATACTCGCGGGGGTCAAGCCCCTGGTGGCCGCCGCCGACCTGGCGATATGCCACCACGAGATACCGTACGGCCGGCCCGGCGGCCCCTACACCGGATATCCCGCGTTCAAGGCCCCGCACCAGCTGGCCGACGCGCTGAAGGACGCCGGGTACGACAGCTGCTCGACCGGCTCGAACCACACCCTGGACGACGGCTACGACGGCCTCGTCCGCACCCTGGAACACCTCGACCGGGTCGGCATCAAGCACGTCGGCTCCGCCCGCAGCGCCGATGAGGCCAAGGCCCCGGCGGTGCTCTCCGCCGGCGGCGCCAAGGTCGCCCAGCTGGACTACACGTACGGGACGAACGGGATCCCGGTCCCGGCCGCAAAGCCCTGGTCCGTCAACCTGATCGACCAGAACCGGATCATCGCCGACGCCCGCGCGGCGCGGGCGGCCGGCGCGAACGTGGTCGTCCTCAGCGTCCACTGGGGTACCGAGTGGCAGACGGCGCCCGACCAGCAGCAGCGGGACCTGGCGCAGGCGCTGACCGCCTCGCGCGGCCCGGACGGGCTCCCCGACATCGATCTGGTCCTCGGGACGCACAACCATGTGCCGCAGCCCTACGAGAAGATCAACGGCACATGGGTCGTGTTCGGCATGGGCGACCAGATCGCCAGCTTCTACGAGGCCGACAAGGCGCGCGGCAACATGTCCTCGATCCCGCGTTTCACCTTCACCCCGGCGGCCGCCCACCCCGGCCGGTGGGACGTGACCAAGGCCGAGTACCTCACCCAGTACTCGGACATGAACCCGCCGTTCCGCGTCGTGTGCACCTCCTGCGCCGCCACCGAATCCGGGCTCGGGGCGGCCGCGAAGTCCGCGTACTCCGCCGTCGACAAGCAGGTCAGCGAGGCCGTGCTGTCGCGCGGAGCGGACAAGCAGGGTTTGGTGCGCGCCACCCGCTGAGCACCCCGCGGACCGCGGTCGGGTGACGAGGCTACGAGGTGCGGCCGCGCCGGGTCACGACCAGTGCGGCCGCCCCGATGCCCAGCAGGACCAGCGCACCGCCCGCGACGTACGGGGCCGGCGAACCGCCGCCGGTCTCGGCCAGGTTGGCGTCGGCCGTGACGGCCGCGCCGGTCCCGGAGGCCGCCGTCTGCGGCTTGAGGCCGGACCCCGCCGAGGGTTCGGGCGCCGGCGCCCCGGCGGGGGATTCGCAGTGCGCCTCGGCGAGCACGACCTCGCCCTCGACCTGGGCCACGTTCAGGTCCAGCGGGTTCACGGACACCTTGAGCCGCAGCGCCGCCGCCGCGGCCGTGGTGGAGGTGGTCCGGGTGCCGGAGAGCTCCAGGCTGACCATGCCGACCTTGGGGATCTCGACCTTGGTCGGGCCGCCCGCCGAGAGGGTGACCTTCTTGCCGAGCACGGTCACCGAGCCGAGCACGTTCGAGCTCGCCACGGGCTTCCTGCCCGCCTCGCACACGGCCTTGGACGTGACCTTCTCCACCTGGATCAGGGAGAGCGCGGGCAGCCCCGGGACGTGCACCGTGGCGTCGGCCAGGTTGGCCTCCGCCTCGGCGCGGTTCTTGTCGGCGGTGGCCTTGGAGGTGGCCACGTCCGCGCGCAGCAGGCTGACCGGCTTCCCCCCCTCGACCCCGTCCAGGGCCACCGTCAGGGCAGTCTTCTGTGCCGTCGCGGGGGCGCTGACCTCGTTGAGGGTGGTGGTCAGCGGCACGTGGACGGCCTTGTTGAGCAGGCCCACGTCGAGGCCGGCGCGCAGGACGACGGCGCCGGCCTTGCCCTCGTCCCCGCCGGCGGGGACGCCGCCGGCGGCGGACGCGGGCGGGGCGGTGAGCAGGGCGACCGCTCCCGTGGCGATCAGGACGGCTGCGGGCATGCGGAAGGTGTTGCTGTTCAAGGTGGTGGAACCCCCGGGGAGATGGGAGCCGTCGCGCCGCCAATGGGGGACATCGCGCGCCGACGGCCTCTGACCCTGGGAATCTTTACGCACGGAGAGTGAACGGGCGACGACCTGCGGTGAGTTCACCCCAAAGGGTGGTTTTCATGCATGTATTCGATTTACTGCGCCTCAGAAGGAACGGGAGTTCTTTTCCGCCACACGGCCGCCGGGAACACGCCGACGCCGGCCCCCCGGGCGGCCTTTCACAACGACGTCGGGCCTCCGGCGTCACGCCCCGCGTCAACCGCCCGTTCAGGCGCGGACCTTCCCGTTCACGACGACGCGCCGCGGCTGCGCCAGCGCCCGTACGTCGGCCCGCGGGTCGGCGTCGTAGACCACCAGGTCCGCCGGCGCCCCTTCGGTCAGGCCCGGCCTGCCGAGCCACTCGCGGGCCGCCCACGTCGTCGCCGAGAGGGCCTCCAGCGCCGGGATCCCGGCCCGGACCAGCTCCTCGACCTCGGCCGCGACCAGGCCGTGCGGCAGGGAACCTCCCGCGTCGGTACCGACGTACACGCCGATGCCCGCGTCGTAGGCGGCCCGCACGGTGTCGTACCGGCGCTCGTGCAACCGCCTCATGTGCGCCGACCAGCGCGGGAACTTGGCCTCGCCGCCCGCCGCCATCTTCGGGAACGTCGCGATGTTCACGAGCGTCGGGACGATCGCCACCCCGCGCTCCGCGAACAGCGGGATCGTGTCCTCGGTGAGCCCGGTGGCGTGCTCGATGCAGTCGATGCCCGCCTCGACCAGGTCGCGCAGCGAGTCCTCGGCGAAGCAGTGCGCGGTGACGCGGGCGCCCAGCCGGTGCGCCTCGGCGATGGCGGCCTCGACCTCCGCCCGCGGCCAGCAGGGCGCCAGGTCCCCCACCTCGCGGTCGATCCAGTCCCCCACCAGCTTGACCCAGCCGTCGCCGCGCCGCGCCTCGCGCCCCACGTACGCGACGAGGTCGGACGGCTCGATCTCGTGGGCGAAGTTGCGGATGTAGCGGCGCGGGCGGGCGATGTGGCGGCCCGCCCGGATGATCTTCGGCAGGTCCTCGCGGTCGTCGATCCAGCGGGTGTCGGAGGGGGACCCCGCGTCGCGGATGAGCAGGGTGCCGGCGTCGCGGTCGGTCAGGGCCTGGCGTTCGGCGGTCTCCGCGTCGACCGGGCCGTGGGCGTCGAGGCCCACGTGGCAGTGCGCGTCGACCAGCCCGGGCAGGGCCCAGCCGGACACGGTGGTGATCTCCCGCGCCCCGTGCGGGCGTTCGTAGGAGATCCGGCCGCCGACCACCCAGAGCTCGTCGCGCGCGTCGTCGGGCCCGACGAGCACACGCCCCTTCACATGCAGCACGTCATCGGTCATGTTCCGCACTGTACGTGCGGCCTCGGTACGCTCGTGCGGGTAGACCCCGGACGCAGCGGACGAAGAGAGAGCACCACCGTGACGCACCCCCTGCTGGACCTCCCACCGCTCACGGCGGAGCGCTTCGCGTCGATCGAACGGGGGGTCGCGGACCTGCTGTCCACCCGGCAGGAGGTGGTGATCACGCAGGGCGAGGCGCTGCTGCCGCTGGAGGGGTGCATCCGCTCGGGCGCGCGGCCCGGTTCGACGGCGCTGAACGTGGTCACCGGCCCGTACGGGACCACCTTCGGCAACTGGCTGCGCGACTGCGGGGCTGAGGTGGTGGACCTGGCGGTGCCGTTCGACACGGCGGTGACGGCCGGGCAGGTGGCCCGGGCGCTGGCCGAGCACCCGCGGATCGACTTCGTCTCGCTGGTCCACGCGGAGGCGGCGACCGGGAACACCAACCCGGTGGCGGAGATCGGCGAGGCCGTACGGGCCCACGGGGCGCTGTTCATGCTCGACGCGGTGGCTTCGGTGGGCGCGGAGCCGCTGCTGCCGGACGCGTGGGGCGTGGACCTGTGCGTCATCGGTGCCCAGAAGGCGATGGGCGGACCGGCAGGGGTCTCGGCGGTGTCGGTCTCGGACCGCGCGTGGGCCCGCTTCGCCGAGAACCCGGCGGCCCCGCGCCGCTCGTACCTCTCGCTCCTGGACTGGAAGGAGCGCTGGATCGACGCGGGCCGCACGGCGCTGCCGCACGCCCCGGCGCAGCTGGAGATGCTGGCCCTGGAGGCGTGCCTGGAGCGGATCTCGACCGAGGGCCTGCCGATGGTGATGGCCCGCCACTCCGCCGCCGCGGCGGCGACCCGGGCGGGCGCGCAGGCGATGGGCCTCGCCCCGTTCGTGACGCGCCCCGAGGAGGCGGCGCCGGTGGCCACCACGCTCCGCGTGCCGCAGGCCCCGCTGGTGGCGTCGAAGGCGCTGGCCGCCGCCCCCGCGGCCCCGGTGTCGGCGGCCGGGGAGATGATCCGGGTCAACCATTACGGCCAGGCGGCGTCCCTGGAGGCGGTCCTCACCTCCCTGACGGCCCTCGCCACGGCCCTGGGCACGGATCCGGCCGATGCCGCGGCCGCCGCGGAAGCTGCCTGGTCGGAGACCTTGTACTGATACCGGTCCGCCCGGGGCCGCAGCCCCGGGCGGACCGGCGGGACCGGGCCCCGGTCAGGCCTGCGGGGCAGGCGGGGCGGCCCCGGTCAGGCCTGCGGGACCGCGCAGGCGCCGTCCGGGGTGCAGGCCTCGGCCCCGGCCGCGGGCTCGGGCACCTCGCGGCCGGCCCAGGCCTGTTCCAGGGCCTGGGTGAAGACCTCGGCGGGCTGGCCGCCGGAGATGCCGTAGCGGCGGTCGAAGACGAAGAACGGCACGGCGTTCGCGCCGAGTTCGGCCGCCTCGCGCTCGTCCGCCCGTACCTCTGCGGCGTACGCGGTGTCGTCGGCCAGGACCGTACGGGCCTCCGCCTCGTCCAGCCCGGCCTCGACCGCGAGGGCGATCAGCACCTCGGGGTCGAACACCGACCGCTCCTGCGCGAAGTTCGCGCGGTAGGCGAGGTCGAGCAGTTCCTCCTGACGGCCGCGGGCGGCGGCCAGGTGCAGCAGGCGGTGGATGTCGAAGGTGTTGCCGTGGTCGCGGCCGTCGGTGCGGTACGTCAGCCCCTCGGCGCGGGCGCTCGCGGCGACGTGCTCCTCCATGGCGCGGGCCTCGTCGAGGGTGCGGCCGTACTTCTTGGCGAGCATCTCCAGGACGGGCGCCACCGTGCCCTTGGGGCTGTTCGGGTCGAGCTCGAAGGACCGGAAGACGATCTCCACCTCGTCGCGGTGCGCGAACTCGGCCAGCCCCTTCGTGAACCGGGCCTTGCCGATGTAGCACCAGGGGCAGGCGATGTCGCTCCAGATCTCGACGCGCATGATCCTTTTTCTCTCCTTGTTCCGGGATGGGACGGTTTCGGCTTCAACCACCTGTCGGGGCGTCGCATTCCCCGGAGCCGAGGCTGAGCCACAGCGTGAGGTGCGAGCCGGAGCGCTGCGCACCGGCCGGATCCGGGTGCCAGCCCTGGCGGGCGTAGAAGGCCTGGGCCCGCAGGTTGTGTTCGTAGACCTCCAGCCGGACCCGGCCGATCCCGGCGCGCCGCCACGCCTCGACGCAGGCGGCGTGCAGGGCGGCGCCGGTGCCCCGTCGCCAGTGGGCCGGATCCACGTGCAGCTGGGTGAGGGTCGTCTCGCCGCCGGCCGTCCGGAAGGCGGCCACCCCCGTCAGCTCCCCGTCCCGCTCGGCGCACAGCACCCCGCCCTCGGCGGCACTCCGGGCGACCGCCACCGACCAGCCCTGGCGGGTGCCCGCGAGTTCGGCCTCGCCCGCGCCGTCCTCCTCGGGGGCGCGCCGCTGGTAGTAGGTGGCCCGGGCCCGGGTGTGGAGGGCCGCTATGGCGTCGAGATCTGCGGGTCGCGCGGGTCTGATCATGGGAAGGGAAACGCGCCGGGAACCACGTCGGTTCCCGGCGCGTCGTGGAGCGGCCGGCGCGGCTACTTCTTCAGCCAAGCCGCCATCATCTTCTGGGCGATCGGGGCGGCCAGCTTGCCGCCGCCGATCTCGGAGCGGTCGGTGTCCGAGTTCTCGATCACCACGGCGACGGCGATCTGCTTGCCGCCGAGCTTGCCGTACGAGGTGAACCAGGCCAGCGGCGGCAGGCTGTTGTTCACGCCGCGCTGCGCGGTACCGGTCTTGCCGCCCACCTCGGCGCCCGTCACCTGCGCGGGCTTGCCGCCGCCCTCGGTGGCGACCGTCCGCATGGCGTCCTGGAGCATCGAGGCGGTCTTCTCCTTCATGACCTGCTCGGACTTCGGGTCCTTGAGGCTCTCCAGCACGTTGCCGTTCCCGTCGGTGACCTCGGAGACCGAGTGGGGGGCGACGAGCTTGCCGCCGTTCTCGATCGCGGCGGTCACCATCGCCATCTGGAGCGGGGTGGCCTGCACGTCGAACTGGCCGATACCGGTCTGCGCGACCTGGTCGACGGACATCTTCTGCGTCGGGTACTTGCTCCCCGGACGGGCGGTCACGGGGGTCGAGATCTCGCTGTTGAAACCGAGCTTCTCCGCCATCGCCCGCATCTTGTCCTGGCCCAGCTTGTGCGCCAGCTCCGCGAAGACGTTGTTGCAGGACAGCCGCAGCGCGGTGCGCGCCGAGACGTTGTTGCAGGCCGCGGAGCCCGCCTCGCTGGGCAGCTGGGTCCGGGTCCCGGGGATCGTGTACGGGTCCGGGGTGCCGGTCGGCGTGTCGAGGTTGGTGACCAGGCCGTTCTCGATGGCCGCGGCGAGGGTGACCAGCTTGAAGGTGGAGCCGGGCGCCTGCGGCTTGCGCAGGGCAACGTTCTCCAGGGCCTTGCCCTTGTCCTCGATCAGCTTCTCCCAGGCCTGCTTGTCGTTGGCCCCGGCGATGCTGCCCGGGTCGAAGGAGGGGTTGTTCACGATGGCGAGGATCTCGCCGGTCGCCGGGTCGATGGCGACGGCGGCGCCCTGCTTGCCCTGGAGCGCCTCGTACGCGGCCGTCTGCACGTCCTTGTCGACGGTGGTCAGCACGTTGCCCGGCGCGGCCCGCTTGTTGGTGAGCATGTCCATCACCGTCTTGAGCCGGTCGTCGGACCCGTTGAGGATCTTCTTGTAGACCCCCTCCAGCATGCTCGTGCCGAAGGCCTGGGAGCTGTAGCCGGTGAGCGGCGCGTAGAGCGGGCCGTTGACGTAGGTGCGCTTGTAGCCGAAGTCCTTTCCGTCCGTCTTCACCGAGCCGGTGATCGCCTCCCCGCCCACGATGATGTTGCCCAGCGGGTTCTCGTACTGCCCGATGAGGTTCCGCCGGTTGTTCTCGTTGTCCGCGAGGGCCTGGCCTTGGTAGGCCTGCACCCAGGTGACCCGCACCAGAAGGGCCAGCACCAGGAGCAGACAGAAGACCGACGCACGCCTGATCGTTTTGTTCATCTCCGGGAAAGACGTGTCAGGGCCTCGCGGCGTTCCGCTCTGCCCCGATTGTGGCCGGGTTCTCAGTCTTTCTTCATGAAGCCGCCCTCGTAGGCCGCGATGACCGCCTGGGTGCGGTCGCGCGAGCCCGTCTTGGACAGGACCGCCGCCACGTGGGTCTTGATCGTCTGTGGACCGACGCCGAGTCGTTCGCTCATCTCCTGGTTGGACAGGCCGGTGGCCATCAGGCGCAGTACGCCCGCCTCCCGGTCGGTGAGCCGCGCCGCCCAGGGCGCCGCGCAGCCCCGGCCGCCGGGCGCGTGGGACGCGGCCAGGGCGCGGACGGCCGCCGGGAAGAGCAGGCTGTCGCCCCGGGCGACGAGGCGGACCGCGCCGATCAGCTCCTCGGGCTCGGCCCGCTTCAGGAGGAAGCCGGCGGCGCCCGCGCGCAGCGCGTCGTAGACGTACGCGTCGTTCTCGAAGGTGGTGACGACCACGATCCGGGGCGGCTCGGCCAGTGTGGACAGGATCTGCTCGGTGGCCCGGATGCCGTCGATCTCGGGCATCCGGACATCCATCAGCACCACGTCGGGGGCCAGCGAACGCACGAGGGGGACGGCCTCGGCGCCGGTGGCCGCCTCGCCGACCACCACCAGATCGGGTTCGGCTTCGAGGATGACCCGCAGGGCGGTGCGGACCATCCGCTCGTCGTCGGCGATCACGATGCGCAGCGGCGCCCGGCCCGAGGCGGCCGTCACGAGCCCCCGCCGAGCGGGAGGACGGCCCGCAGCCGCCACAGCCCCTGGTGCGGGCCGGCTTCGACGCGGCCGCCGAGCAGGCCGGCCCGCTCGGCGGCGCCGGGCAGTCCGCGGCCCCCGGTGGTCCGGGGCCGCGGCCCGGCGGCGGGACCCGGCGGATTGGTCATGGTGATCTCCAGTTCACGAGGGGGGCCGTCTTTCGCGCCCCGTACGGCGATCCGCAGCTCGACGGGGCCCGCGCCGTGCCGCAGGGCGTTGCTCAGGCCCTCCTGGACGATCCGGTACGCCTCGCGGGAGGCGATCGCCGGGAGCTGCGCCCAGTTTCCGCCCGGTCCGGGGTCCTGGTGGTCGGTGACGGCGGTCCCGGCGGCCCGGGTGCGGGCCAGCAGTGCGCCGAGATCGGCGGCGAGGGTCGGGGCGGGGGCGGCGTCGGCCCGGGCCGGGTCGCCGTCCCGCAGCAGGCCGAGCACGGCGTCGAGCTCGCCCACCGTCCGCCGGGTGGTCTCCTCGATCGCGGCCAGCGCCTCCCGTACGAACCCGGGGTCGTGGTCGAGCACCCGCCGGGCGGCCGCCGCCTGGAGGGTGACGGCGCCGAGGGCGTGCCCGACCGCGTCGTGCAGCTCCCGGGCCAGCCGGTTGCGCACGGCCAGGTCGGCGGCCCGCTCCTCGGCCGCGGCCAGCCGGTCCGCCGCCGTCGGCCCGAGCAGGACCGGCGCCGTCCGGGCCAGCAGCGCCCCGGCCCCGGCGGCGGACAGGACCACCCCGGCGAGCAGCCCGATCCCGAGCAGCGGTGCCAGGTACGGCCCGGCGCCGGTGCTGAACACCCCGAGCCCCAGCTCGGCGCTCCGCAGCCCGCTCACGAACGGCAGCGCGATGAGCACCACCGCCATGGGCGGCGCCGCGAGGCTGATCCCGCTGACCACCGCGCCGACCCCCAGGTGCAGGGTCCACCAGGCCGAGGTCCGCCCCCGCGCCGCCCAGGACCGGGCCGGCCCCTCGGCCAGCAGCTCGCCCGGCACCCCGCACAGGGCCCGTACGGCTCCGGCCGACAGCGGCCGGACGAGCCCGAACACGGCGCTCCCCGCGGCCAGCGGCAGGGCCAGCCCGTACGAGGCGAAGGTCAGCGGGACCGAGTTGAAGAACCCGCCCCGGCCGGCTCCCACGCCGACCACCACCTGGGCGAGGAGGAAGTACGGCATCAGCAGGGCCCCGCCGAGGACCAGGTGCACCCACCGCAGCCGGGCCCTCGGCCCCAACAGCCGGGACGCCGCCGTCCGCATCACCCCTCGCGGCGGGGGACGAGGAACCGGGTCAGCACGGCGGCGGCACATATTCCGGTGATCATCTGGCCAGCGTAGATCGAGCGGACCGCCGCCGAGGCCGGTTCGCCGCCGTCGAGCTGCGGGCCCAGCGAGGCGATCCACTGCCACAGCCCCCAGCACAGGGCGGCCGCCGAGCCGGTCCAGGTGAGGGCCGACGGCCACCACGCGGCGCGGCTCCCGCCGCGGGCCAGCAGCACCGCCCCCACGCCGGCGGCGAGCGCGCACATCGCGTGCACCGCGAAGACCACTCCCGTCAACACCGAACGGGCGGCGGCCTGCTCCTCCCCCAGCCCCGCCGTCCCCCCGAAGGCCCAGTACAGGTGGACGGCGGCGATCACCAGGCCGCCCAGCGCCGCGGCTCCCGCCACCACCCCCGTGGGTGACGGGAGCCCGCGGCCCAGCACGCCCTGCCACCGCCGGCCCCAGCGCCTGCGCGCATAGGGCACGAACAGCCCTGCCAGGGCGAGTCCTTGGACGGAGAAACCGGTGTAGACGACGGTGAACACCCATGGGTCGAGGAAGGCCCGCGCCCCTTCCCCGGAGGCCGCCGGGGAGCCCTGACCGGCCGCCCGTATGAGCAGTTGGGCGGGGAACGCGAAGAGGATCGGGGTGAGGAGCCCGGTGGCGACGAAGGCGGGCAGCGTGAGCAGCCAGGAGGGCACCCGCATCCCCCAGGGCCGGGTGAGGACCAGGACGAGAACGATCACGCTCGCGTCCATGGCCAGGGTCACCGCGTTGGCCACGGCGAGGAACGTCCCCTGCTCCAGCAGCGGGCTGCCGTCGGGGATGCCGACCCGGCTCCCCGACAGCCAGGCGGACTTGAGTACGAGATAGGGCACGGTGGCGGCCAGGGCCACCGCCCTCAGGGCCTTGGGTCCGGCCCCCGTGTGAACGGCTTGTGCGGTCATGACCCAACGGTCCCGCCCGCGCCGCCCCCCACCTCCCCCGCACAGGGGAACCGCCTCCCCCGCCCGGGGGAGGAACCTCCCCGTCCGCCGGCTCACATGCGCCGGGTCGCCACCGACAGCCGGTCCCGCGCCTCGAACAGCGCCGCCTTGATCCGCTGTTCGCGGTCCGCCGTCAGCCGGGCCACAGGCACCGAGCAGCTCACCGCGTCCCGGGCCGGGGTCCGGTACGGGACCGCCACCCCGAAGCACCGCAGCCCGAGCGTGTTCTCCTCCCGGTCCACCGCGTAGCCCTGCTCCCGCACGAGCGCCAGCTCCTCCACGAGCCGCTCCCGGTCGGTGATCGTGTGCTCGGTGACCGCCTCCAGCCGCCGCGGCAGCAGCGCCCGCACCTCGTCGTCGGAGTGGGTCGCCAGCAGCGCCTTGCCCAGCGCGGTCGAGTGCACCGGCAGCCGCCGCCCGACCCGCGTGAAGGGCCGCAGGTAGTGCTGGGACGGGCGGGTGGCCAGGTACACCACGCTCGTGCCGTCCCTGCGGGCCAGGTGGATGGTCTCGGTGGTGTCGTCGGAGAGCCGGTCCAGGGTGGGCCGGGCCGCGGCGACGACCTCGTCCCCGTCGATGTACGAGCTGCCGACGAGCAGGGCCCGTACGCCGATGCCGTACCGCGTGCCCGTCGCGTCCGTCTCCACCCACCCCAGGTTCACCAGCGTGCGCAGCAGCATGTAGAGGCTGGACTTGGGCAGTCCGAGGTCGTGCTGGATGTCGGCCAGGCTGTGCAGTCCGGGCCGCGCCGCGAAGTGCTCCAGCAACAGGACCGTGCGGACGGCGGACTTGACGGCGGCCGGCGCCCCCGGGCCGCTTTCCGCCCCTACGACCCCTTCCGGCGTCCCCGGCCCCTCCCCTTCCGCGCCGGATCCGCCCGGCTCGCCTCTGTTCATTCGCCTTCTTGCCCCTCTTGTCCCTTGTCAATGCGGAAGACCCGGAAATAGAGTCCTGAACGGATGTGATCATCCATCCATCGGAACGGCGTTCAGAATACTGAACACCACCGCGCGGGTCAGCGAGATCCAGGAGGCAGTGCGCCATGGCAGCAACACCAGTCTGGAGTGTGGACCCCCGCACCGGGAAGCAGCGCGAACAGGTTGCGGTCGAGGCCACGTCCGGCGAGGTGGACGAGGCCGTGCGCGCCGCCCACGCGGCCCGCGGCGCCCTCGCCGACCGGACCGCCCGCGCGGCCTTCCTGCGCGCGGCCGCGGACCTGCTCGACGAGGCCGCGGCCCACGTCATCGAGGCCGCCGACGCCGAGACCGCCCTCGGGCCGGGCCGGCTCACCGGCGAACTCGCCCGGACCACCGGCCAGCTGCGGGCCTTCGCCGACTCCGTGGACGAGGGCTCCTACCTCGACATCCGCATCGACCGCCCCGACGCGGGCGCCGTCCCGCCGCGCCCGGAACTGCGCCGCTACAAGGTGGCGCTGGGCGTGGTCGCGGTCTACGCCGCCTCCAACTTCCCGCTGGCCTTCTCCGTCCCCGGCGGGGACACCGCGAGCGCGCTGGCCGCCGGCTGCCCGGTGGTCGTCAAGGCGCACCCCGACCACCCTGCCACCTCCGAGCTGTGCGCCTCGCTGCTGCGCCGGGCGGCCGTGGCGGCCGGGCTGCCCCCCGAAGTGGTCTCCGTCGTCCACGGGTTCGACGCGGGCCTGGAGCTGATCCGCCACCCCCTCGTCAGCGCCGCCGGGTTCACCGGTTCCATCCGGGGCGGGCGGGCGCTGTTCGACGCGGCCGCCGCCCGGCCCGTGCCCATCCCCTTCCACGGCGAACTCGGCTCCCTCAACCCCGTCGTCGTCACCCCCGCGGCCGCCGCCGAGCGCGCCGAGGAGATCGCCGTCGGCCTCGCGGGCTCGGTCACGCTCGGGCTCGGCCAGTTCTGCGTCAAGCCGGGCCTGGTCCTGGTCCCCGAGGGCGCGGACGGCGACCGGCTCACCGCGGCGCTGACCAAGGCGCTCGGCGAGACCGAGCCGGGCGTCCTGCTCGACCACCGGATGCGGGAGAACTTCGTCTCCGGCGTCCGCGAACGCGCCGCGCTGCCCGGCGTCGACGCGCCCGTCACCCCGGGCTCCGGCGGCGAGCACACCGTCGGCGCGGGGTACCTGACCGTGCCGGCGGCGCGCCTGCTGGAGGGCGGGGCGTACGAGGTGCTGCTGGAGGAGTGCTTCGGACCGGTGACCGTGGTCGTACGGTACGGGGACCAGAGCGAGGCGGGGTCGGTGCTCGGCCTTCTCCCCGGGAACCTGAGCGCCACGCTCCAGCTCTCCGCGGCCGAGGCCGACGGCGGCCCGGGACCGGCGGCGGAGCTGATCGAGCAGGTCACGGCGCTGGCCGGGCGGATCCTGGTCAACGGCTGGCCGACCGGGGTCGCGGTGGCCCCCGCCCAGCACCACGGCGGCCCGTACCCCGCGGCGACCTCGCACTCCACCTCGGTCGGCGGCACCGCCATCGAGCGCTGGCTGCGGCCGGTGGTCTACCAGTCGGTGCCGGACCCGCTGCTCCCGGCGGAACTGCGCGAGGCGAACCCGCTCGGGCTGCCGCGCCGCGTCACGCCCGCCGCGTCCTGAGGGGCCCCGCCCGGTAATTGCGTTGCCCGCCCCCGCCGCGCGGGGGCAGGCTGCCGGTCATGCCGAGACCTCACGGATTCACGTACGAACAGCGCGCCGACGCGAGCGTGGTCATCACGCACCAGGGGCGGGCCGCGAGCACGTTGCGCGGCGGCCGGGCCGAGAAGTTCCTCGCCGAGGTGGAGTCGGGGGACGCGCAGCTCGTGATGGCCCGCTGGACGGGAGCCTACAAGTTCGGCAACGAGCGGACGGCGAAGAACCACCCTCGCAACCGGCGCTGAAATCCGCGGCGGGAGTCGCGAGAGTAAGGGAACGGCAAAGCACCTCCGGTCGTTCTCCGGTCATGACCGCTATGACCCCAGGTTCCAACCTGCCGCTGGGCACCGTCCGTGTGACGGTGGACGTGGCTGCCCCGGTCCGGCTCGACGTGTCGGGACTGCTCCTCGCGGCGAACGGCAAGGTGCGTTCCGACGCCGACTTCATCTTCTACAACCAGCCGTCCGGGCCCGGTGTCAGCCACCGGTCCGGCGGCGGCGCGGCGCCGGACTCGATCACCGTCGACACGGGCGCGCTGCCTCCGGGCATCGAGCGGATCGTGGTCACGGCCAGTCCCGACGCCGCGGGCCAGACCTTCCAGGGCATCGAGCCCACCGCCACCGTGCGGCACGCCGAGACCGGCGCGGTGATCGCCAGCTTCACCCCGCCGCGGCTGGGCACCGAGACCGCGCTCGTGGTCGTCGAGGTCTACCAGCGCGGCGGCGTGTGGAAGGTGCGCGCGGTCGGCCAGGGATACGCCAACGGCCTCGCCGGGATCGCGACGGACTTCGGGGTCTCGGTGGACGAGGAGCCCACTCCGCCGCCCGCCGCCGCCCCGCAGGCCCCCGCCGCCCCCTCCCCCTCGTCCTGGCCGAGCGCCCCGGCGGCGGCGCCCCCGGCGGCGCCCTCGTTCCCCGCGGCCCCGCCCGCCGCGCCCGCCCCGCCCGCCGCCCCGGCGGCCGCACCCGGCACCGGGAAGATCAACCTCGACAAGGGCCGGGTCAGCCTCCAGAAGAACCAGACCGTGTCCCTGGTCAAGAACGGCCGCCCGCTGCTCTCCCAGGTGAAGATGGGCCTGGGCTGGGAGCCGGCGTTCCGCGGCCGGGACATCGACCTCGACGCCTCCGTCATCGCGTACGGCCCGCAGCGCGACCACATCGACAGCTGCTACTTCGGCAAGCTGTCCATCCTCGGCGGAGCCATCAAGCACTCGGGTGACAACCTCACCGGCGAGGGCGGCGGGGACGACGAGGTGATCGTGGTGGACCTCGGGCGGCTGCCCGCCGAGGCAACGGGCCTGGTCTTCACGGTCAACTCCTTCTCCGGACAGAAGTTCACCGAGGTCGCCAAGGCCTACTGCCGCCTGGTCGACGCGGCGAGCGGGGAGGAGCTGGTGCGCTTCGACCTCACCGGTGCGGAGCCGCAGACCGGGGTCATGATGGCCAAGCTGATTCGCCAGTTTTCGGGCGAATGGGAGATGACGGCCATCGGAGAGTTTGTGAAGTCCCGCACAGTGCGCGGGATGGTCAAGCCCGGCTCCCAGACACTCTGAGCAGGTGGGCGGGCACATGGAGCGACCAAGACCGGCGGCCGGAGGGCCCAGGTGATGGATTCCACCCTTAATAGGGGGGTGGCTGTCAGTGCCCGCCCTTAGCCTTGAAAGCATGTACAGCACACTCCGGCCCTCGGGTCCCGCCCGCCCGTCCGCCGCAGAGGCGAACGAGGCGATACGGCACCTCGTGGCGACCCGGGTGGACGACGAGTGGCCCTCCGAAGCGTACGAGTTCCTGCTGGAGGAATGGGCCGCCGCCAGCCGCGCCGAGATCGCCGCCGGCCAGTAGACGAGAAAGGCTGTGCCGCCACCCCGTGAACGGGTGGCGGCACAGCCTTCGTTCGTGGGCTCCGGGTGTCAGCGGGTGCGGCGCCACGGACCGGTGATGGCGAGCATGATGCCCGGGTCCTGGATGTTGGCGTACAGCGTGTGCCCGTCCGGGGAGAAGCAGACACCCGTGAACTCGGAGTATTCCGGCTCCTGCGCCGTACCGATGTTCATCTCGTTGCGCGCCAGCGGGTAGGTCCGCCCCGACTCGGTCGCGCCGAACAGGTGCTGCAGGCCGTTGCCGTCCTCCGCGATGACCAGACCGCCGTACGGGGAGACCGTGATGTTGTCCGGGCCGTCGAAGGAACCGTCCCCGGCCGGATCGGTGTTCACGCCGAGCACCACCGTCAGCCGGATCGTGCGCCGCTTCGGGTCGTAGAACCACACCTGGCCGTCGTGCGCCGTGCCCGGGCTCTCCTCGCGGGCGTACGAGGAGACGAAGTAGGCGCCCCCGTCGGCCCACCACATGCCCTCCAGCTTGCGGGCGCGGGTGATCGCCCCCTCGCCGAACTGCTTGCGCACCGACACCGTCCGCGCGTCGCGGTCCGGCACGGTCACCCAGTCGACCCCGTAGACGGTCCCGATCTTCGTGGCGCGCGAGAGGTCGTCGACGAACAGGCCCGCGCTGTCGAAGCATTTGGCGGCGGCGAGCACTCCGGCGTCGGCGGCGAGCGTACGGAGCCTGCCGCGCCCGTGGCGGAAGCCGCTCGGCGGGGTCCAGCGGTAGAGCAGCCCGTTGGGGCCGGAGGCGTCCTCGGTGAGGTAGGCGTGGCCCTGGCGCGGGTCGATGACCACGGCCTCGTGGGCGTACCGGCCGAACGCCTTGATCGGCTGCGGGTCGCGGTTGGCGCGCCGGTCGTGCGGATCGACCTCGAAGACGTACCCGTGGTCCTTGGTCATGCCGTTCTTGCCGGCGAGGTCCTCGGTCTCCTCGCAGGTCAGCCAGGTGTCCCAGGGGGTGGCGCCGCCCGCGCAGTTGGTGGACGTTCCGGCGATGCCCACCCATTCGGCGACCTCGCCGCCTCGCCGGACCTCGACCACCGTACAGCCGCCGGCCGCGCCCGGGTCGTAGACGAGGCCCTCGGCGAGCGGAACGGGGTGGGCCCAGTTCGACCGCTTGCCCTTGAGCTCGTGGTTGTTGACGAGGAGGGTGACCCCGCGGTGGCCCTCGAAGGCGGCGGTGCCGTCGTGGTTGGACGGGGTGGACTCGCCCGAGTCGAGGGTGGTGACCCCGCTGTGGGTGATGACGCGGTAGCGGAACCCGGCGGGGAGGGCGAGGAGTCCGGCCGGGTCCGCGACGAGCGGGCCGTAGCCGGGCTCGCAGGGCCGGCCGCGCTCGTCGTCGCGGCCGGTGCCGCCGTCGGCCGCCAGGGCTCCGGGGGCGGTGGCGAGCACGCCGACCGTCCCGGTGAGCGCGACTCCCGCGCCGGCGATCGCGGTGCGGGCGGTGAAGTCTCTACGGCTGAGCGGCATCGGGTCTCCAGGGGTGGGGAGGTGGTGCGCCTGTCGTGCGGTCGTCGGCGCACACGCTCTCGCCCGCACGTGAACGGCGGCTGAATTACCCGCGAAGCGGGGCCGATCCCTTGCCGGTGGCCGCAATGGCCGACTCCGGCTCAGGAACGGCGGGTTCCGTCCGCCGGCCACCCCCTGCCCTCCCCTGCCGCTCCCGTATCCGATCCCCCCGGGGTCAGGCTTGGCGCGAACGGGCTTTGAAAGCGGCCTTGCGGGCCTCCTTGGCAGACTTCTTGTCCGGGTGCATCCGGCCCATCGCCTCCAGCACGTACGCCGTCGCCGGGTGGTCCACCCGCCAGACCTGGTCGAAGAACCCGGTGTGGTGCTCGGTCAGCGAGCTCATCAGCAGCGGCAGTTCCGCCGTCTCCCCGTCCGCCGCGAGCTGCGCCGCGATCGTGTCCACCGTCAGCCAGAACACCATGGCCCCGTCCGGCGCCGGTACGTCGGCCGCCCCGCGCTCCGAGAGCCACACCCGGGCGAGTCCGCCGAGCTCCGGGTCGTCCAGCACGGCGCGGACCGCCTCTTCCGCCTCAGGGCCGGCCGGGGCGAGGGCCTGCTGGCAGCGGAGCCGGCGCAGCGGGCCGCCCGCGTCGGCGCCCCGGGCCGCGGCCAGCAGTTCGGCGACCGCGTCGCGCGGTGCGCGGCCGGCGAGCCACTGCCCGATCTCGGCCTGGGCAGCGCCCTCGGGGTAGCCGGAGACCGCGTCGAGCAGGGCGTCGGCGCCCTTGTCGGCCAGTTCGCCGACGGCGGGGGCGGTGACACCGGCCTCCAGCATGCGGGCGCGGATCCCGTAGAGGCCGAGCGGAGTCAGCCGGACCAGCCCGTACCGGGAGACGTCCTCGTCGTCGAACCCGCCGGCCCCCGGACCGGAAGCCGATCCCGCCGCGGCGGACTCCTCCTCGTCCGCCTCCGCCATCAGGGCCTCATCCACCGGCCGGAACTCGACGAGCCCGATGGGCTCCAGCTGCCGGAACTGGTCGTCGAGGCGCATCATCGCGTCCGAGACCTGCTCCAGGACGGCGTCGGTCGGCTCGCCCATGTCCTCGGGGACGACCATCGAGGCGGCCAGCACCGGCAGCGGAATCGGGCCCTCCGAGGCCCCGTGTCCGGAGACGGTGAGCAGGTAGAGGTTGGCGAGGACCCCGTCGAGGAAGTCCGCCTCGCGGCCCGGGTTCCAGTCCAGCCGGTCGAAGTCGATCTCGCCGCCCGCGTCCAACGCGTCGACGAGGTCGTCCAGATCGGGCACGGCCGCGTCCGCGAGCACCGTGTCCAGGGCCGCCAGCCACAGGTCGAGCACCTCGCCCGGCGCACCGCCGGTCACCAGGGCCAGGTCCTCACCGGGCACGGCGGTTCCGGACTCCCCGCCGCCGTCCTGGTCGCCGTGCGCCGCGCCGTCACCGCCGACGCCGCCGTCACCGCCGTCACCGCCGTCATCGGGTTCGGTCACGTCGACGAGGCCGGTGTCGACGGCCACCCGCCAGGCCTGGCCGGCGAGCACCGGGCCTTCCTCGTCGGCGGGGTCCAGGCCCAGTGCCGCGGCGGCCTCGGGCAGCTGTGCGGCGGCGAGTTCGCCGCCGGCGCCGACGCGCGTGTGCGGTCCGGCCCAGCGGGCCAGCCGCACGGCGCGGGCGAAGAGCGGGGCTCCGAGGGCGTCGCGGGCCAGTTCCGCGTCGGAGGGCAGCCGTACCGGCGGCAGCGTGGGGTGCGGCTCTGCGGACATGGGGCGGTCTCCTCGCGAACGCGGTGGGGCAATGGGGCTCGGCCGCGCGGGACGGTGGTGCGGCGGCCCCGCGGCGCTGGTCCGGCCGCCGCCCGGGCGGCAGTCCGGCGCACCAGCGTAGACGCATATCGGGCGCGCCCGGGGGGCCATCTCCTTTGGTTCATCCCACAGTCAGACTCCGTATCCCCTGGAGGCCTTGACAACTTCCCTGCTCACACAGGAAATTGACGCGCGTAGATGTATGGGGGACCCCCGGAATTCCTGTGGATCGCCTGCGGCCGGCCCGCGGCGCGCCGTGCGAATCCGGCCAAACATACGCAACACCCTCCGCTTTCCTCTTCCACACACCGGAGTTCTTGACCATGCGCTCCTCGCATCCCCGTTCCGCCGCCGTCTCGGCGCTCGTCGCCACCGCCCTGGCCACCGGCCTGCTGGCGGGCACCGCCGACGCGGCCGAAGGCTCCGCGTCGGCCGACCCGATACACATCCACGACATCCAGGGCACCACCCGCATATCGCCGCTCAACGGCAAGCAGGTCGCCGATGTCGCCGGCATCGTGACGGGCGTGCGCACGTACGGCTCGCGCGGCTTCTGGATGCAGGACCCGGACGCCGACGACAACGACGCGACCAGCGAGGGCATCTTCGTCTTCACCGGCTCCGCCCCGACCGTCGCCGTCGGCGACGCGGTCAAGGTCTCCGGCCTGGTGGGCGAGTACGTCCCCGGCGGCGTCTCGTCCGGCAACCAGTCGGTCACGCAGATCTCCAAGCCGGTCGTGACCGTGGTCTCCTCGGGCAACGCGGTGCCCGAGGCCACCGCGATCAACGAGTACAACGTGCCCGCCGAGTACGCCCCGGCCGGCGACCCGGCCGCCGCCCACAGCATCAACGGCCTGCCCCTGGAGCCCTCGCGCTACGCCCTGGACTTCTACGAGTCCCTCGAGGGCATGAACGTGAAGATCGGCACCTCGCGCGTGGTCGGCGCCACCGACCCGTACTCGGAGATGTGGGTCACGGTGAAGGGCTGGGAGAACACCGCCAAGCGCGGCGGCACCCTCTACGGCTCGTACGAGTCCCAGAACACCGGCCGCCTGCAGATCCAGCAGCTGGCGCCGGTCGCGCAGCAGCCCTTCCCGGTGGCCAACGTCGGCGACAAGCTGACCGGGACCACCGAGGGCCCGCTGGACTTCAACCAGTTCGGCGGCTACACCCTGGTGGCCCGCACCCTCGGCACGGTCAAGGCGGGCACGCTCGCCCCCGAGAAGACCAAGCCGCAGGCGGCGAACGAGCTCGCGGTGGCCACGTACAACGTGGAGAACCTCGACCCGAGCGACCCGCAGGAGAAGTTCGACAACCTGGCCAAGGCCGTCGTCGCGAACCTCGCCTCGCCCGACATCCTGGCCCTGGAGGAGATCCAGGACGACAACGGCGCCAAGAACGACGGCACCGTCTCGGCCGAGGAGACCATCAAGAAGTTCACCGCGGCCATCGTGGCGGCCGGCGGCCCGGCCTACGAGTGGCGGACCATCAACCCCGAGAACAACAAGGACGGCGGCGAGCCCGGCGGCAACATCCGCCAGGTCTTCCTCTTCAACCCCGCCCGCGTCTCCTTCACCGACCGCGCCGCGGGCGACTCGGTGACCGCGACCGGCGTGACGCAGGTGAACGGCGGCAAGGCCGCGCTGACCCACTCCCCCGGCCGGATCGACCCCGCGAACCCCGCGTGGGCCGACAGCCGCAAGCCGCTGGCCGGCGAGTTCGTCTTCAAGGGCAAGACCGTCTTCGTCATCGCCAACCACTTCGGCTCCAAGGGCGGCGACGAGGGCCTCACCTCGATCCACCAGCCGCCGGTGCGCTCCTCGGAGGCCAAGCGGCTGCTCCAGGCGCAGGCCGTGAACGGCTTCGTCAAGCAGCTCCTCGCGGCGGACAAGAACGCGAACGTCCTGGCCGTCGGCGACATCAACGACTTCGAGTTCTCCGCTACCGCGCAGGCGCTGGAGGACGGCGGGGCGCTGTACTCGGCGATCAAGTCGCTGCCGAAGGCGGAGCGCTACTCGTACGTGTACCAGGGCAACGCGCAGGTGCTGGACCAGATCCTGACCAGCCCGGCGGTCAAGAACTTCACGTACGACAGCGTGCACATCAACGCGGAGTTCTCGGCGCAGAACAGCGACCACGACCCTCAGGTGCTGCGCTTCCGCCCGTGACCGCGGTGCGGTCTTGAGCGCAGGGCCCCCGGACGCCGTATCCGGCTCCACGGCACGGACGGGGGGTACAGCTCGGGAGAAGTCAGGACTTTCGCCCCTGGCGTGACGCTCGCCACATCGCCACCCATTCGACCCGGGTTGTGGTGTTGAGTGGCCCCACGCTCGAACCTGTCCCCCCGTGTCCCCCGGAGGACCGCGTGTTCCCCTCCATCTCCCTCGCCCAGGAAATCGGCCTGGCCGTCCTGCTCGTGGCCGCCCTCGTGTGGGTGCTCGGCCTCGGGCACATGCTGTGGGACTCCCGCTTCCACCACCCCGAGCCGGGCGCCCGCGAGGGCGTCGCGCTCATCCCGGCCCAGCGCAGCGCCGCCACGCACCCGATGGAGACGGTCCAGCTGACCCAGGCGGAGGAAGAGGCCTTCGCCGGCCTGATCCGCACCCTCCCCCTCCACTGACCCGCCCCGTCCTTCCGCGCTCGGGGCGGAGGGGCGGACCGGGTCCGGAGAAACGCGACGCCCTCACCACCCCTTGGCAGGGGGGGATGAGGGCGTCGCGGCCGTTCCGGGACGGCCGGGGCCGCCTGCCGGGGGTCAGTTGTGGGAGTGGAGGACCTCGTTCAGGCCGCCCCAGACCGCGTTGTTCGGGCGGGCTTCGACGGTGCCCGTGACCGAGTTGCGGCGGAAGAGGATGTTGTCGGCGCCCGAGAGCTCCAGGGCCTTGACGATCTGGCCGTCCGGGAGGGTGACGCGGGTGCCCGCGGTCACGTACAGGCCGGCCTCGATGATGCACTCGTCGCCCAGCGCGATGCCCACGCCCGCCTCGGCACCGACCAGGCAGCGCTCGCCGATCGAGATGATCTGCTTGCCGCCGCCCGAGAGGGTGCCCATCGTGGACGCGCCGCCGCCGATGTCGGACCCGTTGCCGACCACGACGCCGGCCGAGATGCGGCCCTCGACCATGGAGGTGCCGAGGGTGCCCGCGTTGAAGTTGACGAAGCCCTCGTGCATGACGGTGGTGCCCTCGGCGAGGTGCGCGCCCAGGCGGACCCGGTCCGCGTCGGCGATGCGCACGCCCTCGGGGGCGACGTAGTCCGTCATCCGCGGGAACTTGTCGATCGAGGTGACCTGGAGGTACAGGCCCTCGGCGCGCGCGTTCAGCCGTACGGTCTCCACCTGGTCCACGGCGACCGGGCCGAGCGAGGTCCAGGCGACGTTGGCCAGCAGGCCGAACATGCCGTCCAGGTTCTGGCCGTGCGGCTTGACCAGGCGGTGGCTGAGCAGGTGCAGGCGCAGGTACACGTCGTGCGCGTCCAGCGGCTTGTCCTCCAGGGAGGAGATCACGGTGCGGACGGCTACGACCTCGACGTCGCGGACCGCGTCCAGGCGGATCGCCTTGGCCGCGGCGGCCCCCAGGAGCTGTACGGCCTGGTCGGCGGTGAGGCGCTCGGTGCCGGCCGGGCCGGGCTCGGCGACCAGCTCGGGGGCGGGGAACCAGGTGTCGAGGACGGTGCCGTCGGCGGCGATGGTGGCAAGTCCGGCGGCGACGGCGCCGGTGGTACGCGTAGCAGTCATGCCCGAAACCTAACCGGCCGCGGCCCCCGCTTGCGAACCGGTCTCATGTGCCGGTCGCGCCGCGCCGGGCTCCCCGTCCGGCCCGGCGCCGCGCGCCGGGCGACGTGACACGTACAGCACCGCCCCGCCCGCGCCCGCCGCCAGCGCCGCGCACAGCGGCCACAGCAGCGCGGGCGCGGCCGCGTACAGGGCTCCGCCCAGCGGGGGCCCGAGGACCACCCCGCTGACCGAAACCCCCGCGTACAGGCTCTGGAACCGTCCCATCGCGTGCTCCGGCGCCTGGTCGGCGACGTAGGCGGTGGCGGTGGTCTTGTACAGGATCTCGCCGAGGCTGAGCAGCGCCATCATCGCCACGGCGCCGGCGACCCCCGTCCCGGCCGGCAGCACCGCGTACCCGGCCCCGACGAGCACGATCCCGGTGCCGATGACGGGCAGGGGCGGCCGGGCGCGCAGCGCGACGGCGGCCGGGAGTTCGAGCAGCAGGATGACGCCGCCGTTGAGGGCGATCACGAAGCCGAAGGCGCGCACGTCCAGGCCGTGGTCGGCGAGGTAGACGGGGAAGGCCGAGTACTGCTGGCGGTAGACGAGGTCGGTCACGAGGATCGCGCCGAGCAGGACGAGCACGGCGGGCCTGGCCCGCAGCTCCTCCCACACGCCTCGGCCCAGACCCCCGTCCGGGACCGAGGCGGGGCGGGAGGGGCTGCGGGAGGCGCCGCGGGCCGGGACGACCCGCGCGGTCCACAGGGCGAAGAACAGGGTCCCGAGGCCGTCGGCGACGAAGAGCCAGTCGTACGAGAACCAGGTCGCGAGCAGGGCCCCCAGCGGCGGGCCGAGGGTGAAGCCGCCGTTGGAGACGCAGCGGACCACGGCGAAGGCCTGCCGGCGGGCGCCCCCGGGGACGGTGACGGCGACCAGCGCGGAGTTCGCCGCCCGGACCACGCCGGATGCGTACTGGGCCAGCGGAAGGGCCGCGTAGAGCCCGGCGGTGGACAGCAGCGGGAAGGACATCAGGGCGAGCCCGCCCGCGGCGGAGGCGGCGAGCAGCACCCGGCGGTGGCCGAAGCGGTCCCCGTACCAGCCGCCGGTGAAGTTCCCGGCGACGAGGCCGATGCCGCCGATGCCGGTGGCCAGGCCCGCCTGGGCGGCGCCGAGGCCGCGCGGACCGGTCAGGTACAGGAAGACGAAGACGAAGGTGAAGCTGACGACGGCGTTGACGAAGACCCCGGCCGCCAGCAGCCACACCACGCGGGGCACGTCCTTGAAGCCCTGCGCCATTGCCATGTCCGCCCCCGAGCCGTAGCGAGTCTGCACTGAGTTCCTTTTGGGAACGGACTATGTCAGCATGACAGCCTTGGGTCAACGGACAAAGGAGTGCCCATGGCCCAGCGCACGCCCCTCGACGACGCGGACTGCGCCATCGCCCAGGCCCTCGACGTGGTGGGCGACTGGTGGACGCTGCTGATCGTGCGCGACGCCGCGCGCGGCGTGCACCGCTTCGACGCCTTCCAGCGCGAGCTCGGGGTCTCCCGCAAGGTGCTGGCCGAGCGGCTGAAGCTGCTGGTCGAGGCGGGGGTGCTGACGCGTGAGCCGTACCAGGAGCGCCCGGTGCGGCACGAGTACCGGCTGACCCCGCGCGGGCGGGGGCTGCTGCCGGTCCTGGTGGCCCTCCAGGACTGGGGAGACACCTGGGTCCTGGGGGAAGGCGAGATGACGGCGACGACCGAGGAGTCCTCGCGGGAGGCCGAACGGGTGCACGCGCTGCGCGGCACGCGACTGCCGGAGCTGGTGCTGGCGGACCGGTTCGGGGAGCTGCGGGATCCGGTGGCGGACACGCCCTTCACGGTCCTGTACTGCTTCCCCGGCGCGTACGCCCGGGCCGAGTCCTACCCGCCGGGGTGGGCGGGGATCCCGGGGGCCAAGGGTTGCACGTTCGAGTCGTGCACGTACCGGGACCAGCTGGCGCAGTTCACGGCGGCCGGGGCGACGGTGCACGGGGTGTCCACCCAGCGGCCCGACGAGCAGCGGGAGTTCGCCGAGGCGGAGGGGCTGCGGTTCCCGCTGCTCTCGGACGCGGAGCTCTCGCTGACGGCGGCGCTGCGGCTGCCGACGTTCCGGGCGGCGGGGGTGAGCCGGCTGAAGCGGCTGACCCTGGTGGTGGACCGGGAGCGCGTGGTGCGCGAGGTGTTCTACCCGGTCCGGGACATCGAGGCCGGCGTCGCGGCGGCGCTGAGGGCCGTCCGCGACGCCGGCACGGGCGTCAGTTCAGGGTGAACCAGGCCGCGCGGGACTTCTTCCACTCCGCGTGGGTCAGGTCCTTGGCCTCGATGCCGTCCCCGTACAGGTCGGCGGAGCCGCTGTCCGTGATCAGCTGGACGCGCGCGCCCGCGGCCGACAGGTCCGGCACGTCCACGATGGCCTCCCAGCCGCCCGGGTCGCTCGTCGGCAGGTCGGCCCGCTTGACGGGGGCGTGGCCGGCGACGCCGTCCCACTGGTAGAGCGCGTACGGGTCGGAGTTGTCGTCCGCGGCCCAGGAACCGGCGAGGATCAGGTACTGGTCGGCCGCGTTCTTGCGGATGTCGCGGATCGCGAGCCCGCCGAGGTCGAGCTCGATGCCCGCCCCGAAGGCGGCCTTGGCACCGCTGGAGAGCACCTTGTCGAAATTGGTCACCGGCACCACCAGCGCCTTGCCGCCCGGCACCGCCGGGGCCAGCGGGGCGCGGAAGCCCAGGTAGGCGGTGGTGGTCGAGCCCGGCGCGAACTCCAGCCCCTCCACGTTGAACCCGTCGATCTGCTTGGGCGCCTGGCCGGCCGCCGTGCCGGCCGCGAAGCCATAGCGGTTCCCGTTGGCCTTGTCCCAGGCCACCAGGTCGTCGCGGAGCTGCTTGTACGAGCGCCCGTACGCGAGCTGCGTGGCGGACCCGGAGCCGCTCACCGTCGTGGTGAACACCGTGTTCCGGGGCGCCTTGTACTCGCCGTCCTTGTTGTTGCCGAGCGAGCCCGTCCAGTAGATGGTGTTCCCGACCAGGGTCGCGCCCTCGATGTCCACCTCCTTGGTGACGCCGAGCTGCGAGCTGAAGTCCCAGGTGCGGACCGGGGCGGCCGAGCGGGAACGGTCGTACAGGCGCAGTACGTTGTTCTCGTCGTCGGCGACGACGGTGTACCCGCCGCCGACGTCCACGGCGGCCGAGGAGTCGGAGGCGCCGCTGAAGTAGCGGGCGTCGGCCGGGTTCTGCACGGCGCCGGAGGCGGCGTAGGAGAGGGTCTTGGTGGCGCTCTTGCCGCCCAGCCCCGTCACCTTGACGGTGAGGTTGGTGTAGCCGCGGCCGCGTGCGGCGACGGCCAGCCGGCGCACCGCCCCGGTCCCGGTGACGCTCACGTCGCCCGTTCCGGCCACCGAGGCCTTGCTCGACGCGGAGGCGCTGACCGTCAGCGCCGACACGTCGGCGCCGCTCTGCGCCACGGTCACGTCGACCGCCGGGTCCCCGACCCCGCCGACGGCCCCGGACAGGTACGACGCGGACAGGCTGATGGTCGGCGTCCCGTACGTCACCGCCTGGGCGGGAGCGACGGTGACCGTCCCGGCGACGACCAGCGCCGCGATGCCTGCGATGCCAAGCTGCTTCTTCATCGGTGTCCCGTCCCCAAGAGTCGAGCCGCGCGTGAACAGCGTCACGCCGTGACGGCCGTCGAGCAGGTTCGGCCACCGTGGCCAACATCCGGTGCACGTCAATCGTCCACCGGAAGAACTCGCAGGGCCCGTCGGGAGAGCGCCGGACGCCGCCCCGCCCGCTCCGGAGAAACGCGCAAGGCCCCCGGCGCGGTGCCGGGGGCCTTGCGTGGAGCGGGTGGCTCAGACGTTGAAGCCGAGCGCGCGCAGCTGCTCGCGGCCGTCGTCCGTGATCTTGTCGGGGCCCCACGGCGGCATCCAGACCCAGTTGATCCGGAGCTCGCTGACGATGCCGTCCGTCGCCGACTTCGCTTGGTCCTCGATGACGTCCGTCAGCGGGCAGGCCGCCGAGGTCAGCGTCATGTCGAGGGTGGCGATGTTCGCGTCGTCGATGTGGATGCCGTAGATCAGGCCCAGGTTGACGACGTCGATCCCCAGTTCGGGGTCGACCACGTCGTAGAGGGCCTCGCGGACCTCTTCCTCGGTGGCCGGCTTGATCGACGCCTCGGCGGGCGTCGCGTTCTCGGTCATGCCGTCTTCCTCTCCGCGGCGTCGCCCAGTGCCTGGGCGGTCGCGTCCTTCCAGGCCATCCAGCTCAGCAGAGCACACTTCACGCGAGCCGGGTACTTGGAGACGCCGACGAACGCGACCGCGTCCTCCAGCACCTCCTCCATGGCCTCGTCGGGCTCGATCTTGCCCTTCGACTGCATCATCTCCAGGAACACGCCCTGGATCTTCTGCGCCTCGGCCAGCTCCTTGCCGACGAGCAGCTCGTTCAGCACGGACGCGCTGGCCTGGCTGATGGAGCAGCCCTGGCCCTCGTACGAGACGTCGGTGAGCGTCTCGCCGTCGTACTTCACGCGCAGCGTGATCTCGTCGCCGCACGTCGGGTTGACGTGGTGCACCTCGGCGTCGCCGTCGCGCAGGCCACGCCCGTGCGGGTGCTTGTAGTGGTCCAGGATCAGTTCCTGGTACATCGAATCCAACTTCACTGCGTCGTCCTCGTCGCCCTCGTCAGCCGAAGAAGTTCCGTACGTGCTCCAGCCCGTCGATCAGCGCGTCGACGTCCGCCGGAGAGGAGTACAGGTAGAAAGACGCTCGCGTGGTCGCGGGAATTCCGTAGCGCAGGCAGACCGGGCGCGCGCAGTGGTGTCCCACGCGGACCGCGATGCCCTGCTCGTCCAGGACCTGGCCCACGTCGTGGGGGTGGATGTCGCCGAGTGTGAAGGAGATCGCGGCGCCGCGGTCCTCGGCCGTCATCGGGCCGATGATCCGCAGGTCGGGGACCTCCAGGAGGCGCTTCACCGCGTACTCGGTGATCGCGTGCTCGTGCGCGGCGATCTTGTCCATTCCGATCGCGGACAGGTAGTCCACGGCCGCGCCGAGGCCGACGGCCTGCGCGATCGGGGGCGTACCCGCCTCGAACTTGTGGGGCGCCGGGGCGTACGTCGAGGCGTGCATCGACACGGTCTCGATCATCTCGCCGCCGCCGAGGAACGGGGGCAGGTCCTCCAAAAGCTCCTGGCGGCCCCAGAGCACGCCGATGCCGGTCGGGCCGCACATCTTGTGGCCGGTGAAGGCCACGAAGTCGGCGCCGAGCGCCTGCACGTCCAGCGGCATGTGCGGAGCGGCCTGCGAGGCGTCGATCAGCACCAGCGCGCCGACCTCCTGCGCGCGCCGGACGATCGCCTCGACCGGGTTGATCGTGCCCATGATGTTGGAGACCAGCGTGAAGGAGACGATCTTCGTCTTCTCCGTGATGACCTCTTCGATGTTGGACAGGTCGAGCCGGCCGTCGTCGGTGAGGCCGAACCACTTCAGCTTCGCGCCGGTGCGCTGCGAGAGCAGCTGCCACGGGACGATGTTGGAGTGGTGCTCCATCTCCGTGATGGCGATCTCGGTCTCGCGGTCGACCCGGTAGGGCTCGTCCGCCCAGCCGAGCATGTTCGCGACCAGGTTGAGCGACTCCGAGGCGTTCTTGGTGAAGATCACCTCGTCGCGGCTCGGCGCGTTGATGAAGGCGGCGACCTTGTCGCGGGCGCCCTCGTACAGCGCCGTGGCCTCCTCGGCGAGCACGTGCACGCCGCGGTGGACGTTGGCGTTGTGCTGCTCGTAGTACTCGTTCAGCGCGTCGAGCACCTGGCGCGGCTTCTGGGACGTGGCCGCGTTGTCCAGGTAAACGATCTTCTTCCCGTCGTGGACCACACGATCCAGAAGGGGGAAGTCCTTGCGGATCGCCTCGATGTCGAGGAGGCCAGGCAGCTGTGTCACGCGGTCGCGCCACCCTTCACGTACTTGTCGTAGCCCTCGGCCTCCAGCTGGTCCGCCAGCTCGGCGCCACCGGATTCGGCGATGCGGCCGTTCGCGAACACGTGCACGAAGTCGGGCTTGATGTAGCGCAGGATGCGCGTGTAGTGGGTGATCAGCAGGGTGCCGACCTCACCGGTCTCGCGGACGCGGTTGACGCCCTCGGAGACGATGCGCAGGGCGTCGACGTCGAGGCCGGAGTCGGTCTCGTCGAGGATCGCGATCTTCGGCTTGAGCAGCTCCAGCTGGAGGATCTCGTGGCGCTTCTTCTCACCGCCGGAGAAGCCCTCGTTGACGTTGCGCTCGGCGAAGGCCGGGTCCATCTGGAGCTGCTCCATCGCGGACTTGACCTCCTTCACCCAGGTGCGCAGCTTGGGGGCCTCGCCGCGGATGGCGGTGGCCGAGGTCCGCAGGAAGTTGGAGACCGAGACGCCGGGGACCTCGACCGGGTACTGCATGGCGAGGAAGACGCCGGCGCGGGCGCGCTCGTCGACGGACATCTCCAGCACGTCTTCGCCGTCGAGGGTCACGGTGCCACCGGTGATGGTGTACTTCGGGTGACCGGCGAGCGAGTACGCCAGCGTGGACTTGCCGGAGCCGTTCGGACCCATGATGGCGTGCGTCTCGCCGGCCTTGACGGTGAGGTCGACACCCTTGAGGATCTCGCGGGCGCCGTTCTCGGCCTCGACGGAGACGTGCAGGTCGTGGATTTCAAGCGTTGCCATGGATACCTCAGGACTCCTGGGTGAGGGAGACGAGCACGTCGCCCCCTTCGATCTTTACGGGGTATACGGGGACCGGGCGGGTCGCGGGCAGACCGGACGGCTTGCCGGTGCGCAGGTCGAACGAGGACCCGTGCAGCCAGCACTCGATCATGCAGTCCTCGACCTCGCCCTCCGAGAGCGAGACGTTCGCGTGCGAGCAGATGTCGTTGATCGCGAACACCTCCCCCTCGGTGGAGACGATGGACACCGGCGTGCCGTCGAGTTCCACCCGCTTGGGGGTGTTCTCCTCCAGCTCGCTCAGCGCGCAGGCCTTGAGGTAGGTCATCAGACGGACGCCTTGAGCTCGGTCTCGATCTTGGCGAGCAGGCGCTCCTCGATGTCGTCGACACCGATCTGCTGGACGAGCTCGGCGAAGAAGCCGCGCACGACCAGACGCCGGGCCTCGTCGGCGGGGATGCCGCGGGCCTGGAGGTAGAAGAGCTGCTCGTCGTCGAAGCGGCCGGTCGCGGAGGCGTGGCCGGCGCCGACGATCTCGCCGGTCTCGATCTCCAGGTTCGGCACCGAGTCGACCCGCGCGCCGTCCGTCAGGACGAGGTTGCGGTTCATCTCGTAGGTGTCGGTGCCCTCGGCGCTCTTCTCGATGAGGACGTCACCGATCCAGACGGCGTGCGCGCCCTCGCCCTGCAGCGCGCCCTTGTAGACCACGTGGGACTTGCAGTGCGGGGCGTCGTGCGTGACCAGGAGGCGGTGCTCCTGGTGCTGGTCGGCGTCCGTGAAGTACAGGCCGAGCAGCTCGGCCTCGCCGCCGGGGCCCGCGTAGCTGATCCGGGGGTGCAGGCGTACGAGGTCGCCGCCGAAGGTGACGACGATGGACTTGAAGGTCGCGTCGCGGCCGATCAGCGTGTTGTGCTGGGAGCAGTGGACGGCGGTGTCGTCCCAGTCCTGCACGGAGACGACGGTGAGCTTGGCGCCGTCGCCGACGAGGAAGTCGACGTTGGCGGCGCGCACGCCGTCACCGGTGTGGTCGATGACGATGACGGCCTCGGCGAAGGCCTGGACGTCGAAGACGGTGTGCCCGAAGGTCGTGCCGCCCTCGCCGTGCAGCGAGACGCGCACCGGCTCGGTCAGGACGGTCTCCTTGGGCACGGTGACGACCGTGGCCTTCGTGAAGGACGAGAACGCCTGGGCGGCGATCCGGTCCACCGGGGTGCCGGCCTTGCCGATGCGCGCGTCGCCGCGCTCCACCGACTCGACGGTGACGCCCTCGGGCGCGTCGATCTGGGCCTTCATGGTGCCGCCCGCGACCGCGGTGCCGTCGTGCAGACCGCGCAGGCGCGCGAGCGGGGTGAAGCGCCACTCCTCCTCGCGGCCGTGGGGGACGGGGAAGTCCGCCACGTCGAAGGACGGGGGTGCACTCATCCGGGTGGCGACGGTGGACTCGGCGGCCACCGCGATCGCGCCGGCGGTGGTCGAACCCGCCGCGGGGGTACCGCCCTGAACCGTCAGGTTCTTGGGGGCGTTCTGAGCCTCAGCCATGGCTGTCGTCTTGCTCGCTCTCGTGTCTACGTCAAAGAATTGCTGCGGATCGGGACGGTCGGGTCAGCCGACCGAGCCCTCCATCTGCAGCTCGATCAGCCGGTTGAGCTCCAGCGCGTACTCCATGGGCAGCTCGCGCGCGATGGGCTCGACGAACCCGCGCACGATCATGGCCATGGCCTCGAACTCGGTCATGCCGCGGCTCATCAGGTAGAAGAGCTGGTCGTCCGAGACCTTGGAGACGGTCGCCTCGTGGCCCATGGAGACGTCGTCCTCGCGGACGTCCACGTACGGGTACGTGTCCGAGCGGGAGACCGTGTCGACCAGGAGCGCGTCGCAGAGCACGTTCGACTTGGAGCCGTGGGCTCCCTCGCCGATCTCGACCAGGCCGCGGTACGAGGTGCGGCCGCCGCCCCGCGCCACCGACTTGGAGACGATGTTCGAGGAGGTGTTCGGCGCCATGTGGACCATCTTGGAGCCGGCGTCCTGGTGCTGGCCCTCGCCCGCGAAGGCGATGGACAGGGTCTCGCCCTTGGCGTGCTCGCCCATCAGGTAGACGGCCGGGTACTTCATGGTGACCTTGGAACCGATGTTGCCGTCGATCCACTCCATGGTCGCGCCCTCGTACGCCACGGCGCGCTTGGTGACCAGGTTGTAGACGTTGTTCGACCAGTTCTGGATGGTCGTGTAGCGGCAGCGGCCGCCCTTCTTCACGATGATCTCGACCACGGCGCTGTGCAGCGAGTCCGAGGAGTAGATCGGGGCGGTGCAGCCCTCGACGTAGTGGACGTACGCGTCCTCGTCGACGATGATCAGCGTCCGCTCGAACTGGCCCATGTTCTCCGTGTTGATGCGGAAGTAGGCCTGGAGCGGGATGTCGACCTTGACGCCCTTGGGCACGTAGATGAACGAGCCGCCCGACCACACGGCGGTGTTCAGCGACGCGAACTTGTTGTCGCCGACCGGGATGACCGTGCCGAAGTACTCCTGGAAGAGCTCCGGGTGCTCCTTGAGCGCGGTGTCCGTGTCGAGGAAGATGACGCCCTGCTCCTCCAGGTCCTCGCGGATCTGGTGGTAGACGACCTCGGACTCGTACTGGGCCGCGACACCGGCGACGAGGCGCTGCTTCTCCGCCTCCGGGATGCCGAGCTTGTCGTACGTGTTCTTGATGTCCTCGGGCAGGTCCTCCCACGAAGCGGCCTGCTTCTCGGTGGAGCGCACGAAGTACTTGATGTTGTCGAAGTCGATGCCGGAGAGGTCGGAGCCCCAGGTCGGCATGGGCTTCTTGTCGAAGAGCCGCAGGCCCTTGAGGCGGAGCTTCAGCATCCACTCGGGCTCGTTCTTCTTCGCCGAGATGTCGCGGACGACGTCCTCCGACAGGCCTCGCTTGGCAGCCGAGCCGGCCGCGTCGGAGTCGGCCCAGCCGTACTCGTAGTTGCCCAGACCCTCAAGCTCAGGGTGAGCAGTCTCCGTGGTCATGCGGGGTTCCTCCCGGCCGTGCTGGCAGATGCTGATGTGTCGTTCTGTGGGGTGCCCGCGCCTCGCGGGATGAAGGTGGTGCACACCCCGTCGCCGTGGGCGATCGTGGCGAGGCGCTGCACATGCGTCCCGAGCAAGCGGGAGAAGACCTCGGTCTCCGCCTCGCAGAGCTGCGGGAACTGCTCGGCGACATGGGCGACCGGGCAGTGGTGCTGGCAGAGCTGTTCACCGCTGTGCGGACCGGGAGCACTCTTCGCCGTAGCAGCGTACCCGTCCGCGGTCAACGCCTTGGCAAGGGCCTCGGTACGGTCCTCGGGCGCGGCGGCGTCCAGGCTTTCCCGGTAGGTCTCGGCCTGTGCGTCCATGCGGGCCCTGGCGAAGGCGGCCACGGCCGCCTCCCCCTGCTCGCCCCCGCCGGCGGCCTGCGCGATCCAGCGCAGCGCGTCCGCGGCGAGCGAGTCGTAGGACTGGTCGAACGCGTCGCGGCCGCAGTCGGTGAGCGCGAAGACCTTGGCGGGCCGGCCCCGGGTGCGCGCACCGTAGACGCGCTGCTCGCGGGGCTCGACCACGTCGTCGGCGACGAGCGCGTCGAGGTGGCGGCGGACGGCGGCCTGGGTGAGGCCGAGACGCGCCGCGAGGTCGGCGACGGTGGACGGACCGTGGTCCAGGATGGAGCGCGCGACCCGGTTGCGGGTTGACCGCTCCCCGGTAGCGAGCTCCCCCTGAGGGGCCTCGATCATCCGTTCGCCGTATTTCACAACGCCATTGTTGCGTAATTAGTCGAGCCCCGACAAGCCGTGACCGAGGCCACTCCTGGTGGCCTCTATCACTAAGGGTTACCTAATTTGTCTACGCAGAGTGAAGCGGAAGGGGTCGATCCGCTCCTGCGCCAGGCGCCTCCGTGAGCCCGCGAACGGCTCCCACCAGCGATCCTGCGCCGCCGGGGGCTTTCGCGCACGGTGAAGGGCGCGGTCCGCAAAGGTCACCGAAACCGGCTGGCCCATACGGGTCGCAGGACGAAAAAGATCGGGACCGTGCGTGTCCGCGCCCCTTCGACCCCGGGACCGAGGACCCCCCGCCCGGCTCCGTAGACTCCCCCGCATGAGCAACGATCCCGCCGTGGAGATCCGCGGACTGGTGAAGCGGTACGGGCCCAAGACAGCGGTGGACGGTCTCGACCTCACCGTCCGCAAGGGCTCGGTCACCGCCGTCCTCGGCCCCAACGGCGCGGGCAAGACCACCACCGTGGAGACCTGCGAGGGCTACCGCCGCCCCGACGCCGGCACCGTCCGCGTCCTCGGCCTCGACCCCGTCGCCGAGGCCGGGGCGCTGCGCCCGCGGATCGGCGTGATGCTCCAGTCCGGCGGGGTCTACTCCGGCGCCCGCGCCGTCGAGATGCTGCGCCACATGGCCAAGCTGTACGCCCACCCGCTCGACGTGGACGCCCTGGTCGAGCGGCTCGGGCTGGGCGGCTGCGGCCGCACCGCCTACCGGCGCCTGTCCGGCGGCCAGCAGCAGCGCCTGGCCCTGGCCATGGCCGTGGTCGGCCGCCCCGAGCTGGTCTTCCTGGACGAGCCGACCGCGGGCCTGGACCCGCAGGCCCGGCGGGCCACCTGGGAGCTCGTACGGGAACTGCGGGCCGACGGGGTCTGCGTCGTCCTCACCACCCACCACATGGACGAGGCCGAACAGCTCGCCGACGAGGTCGCCATCATCGACGCCGGCCGGGTCATCGCGCACGGCAGCCCCGAGCAGCTGTGCCGCGGCGGCGCCGAGAACACCCTGCGCTTTACCGGCCGGCCCGCCCTCGACCTGGGCTCGCTGCTCAAGGCGCTGCCCGACGGCACCGAGGCCGCCGAGCCCACCGCCGGCGTCTACCGGGTCACCGGCGACGTGGACCCGCAGCTGCTGGCCACCGTCGCCTCCTGGTGCGCCCAGCACGGGGTGATGCCGAGCAGCCTCTCGGTGGAGCGGCACACCCTCGAAGACGTTTTTCTGGAGCTGACCGGCAAGGAGCTGCGCGCATGACGCCGACCGCCACCGACCCCCACCCGGGGTCCGGGGGTCGCCCCCCGGGAGCCGGTACGTTCACCCCCGCGCCGGGGGCCGCCCCCGTGTCCCGGATGATCCTGGCGCAGACCGCGCTGGAGACCCGGATGCTGCTGCGCAACGGGGAGCAGCTGCTGCTGACCGTGATCATCCCGGCTCTGCTGCTGGTGCTGTTCTCCGCCGTGGACATCGTCGACACCGGCGCCGGGAAGTCGGTCGACTTCCTCGCTCCCGGCATCCTCGCGCTGGCCGTGATGTCCACCGCCTTCACTGGGCAGGCCATCGCCACCGGCTTCGACCGCCGCTACGGGGTGCTCAAGCGGCTCGGCGCCTCGCCGCTGCCGCGCTGGGCCCTGATGGCCGCCAAGACGCTGTCCGTGCTGGTCACCGAGGTGCTCCAGATCGCCCTGCTGACGGTGATCGCCCTCGCGCTGGGCTGGTCCCCGCACGGCGACCCGCTCGCGGTCGCCGCGCTGGTCCTGCTGGGCACCGCGGCCTTCTCCGGGCTCGGGCTGCTGATGGCGGGGACCCTCAAGGCCGAGGCCACGCTGGCCGCCGCCAACCTGGTGTTCCTGCTGCTGCTGGTCGGCGGCGGGGTCATCGTGCCGACGGAGAAGTTCCCCGAAGGGGTGCAGTCCGTCCTGGGACTGCTGCCGATCTCGGCGCTGTCCGACGGGCTGCGCGCGGTGCTCCAGGGCGGCGCCGGGGTGCCGTGGGGGGACGTGGCCGTCCTCGCCGCATGGGCTGTCCTCGGACTCGGCGCCGCCGCCAAGCTGTTCCGCTGGGAGTGAATCCCCTCCCCCGGACGTTGGCCCGGCAGGAGGATGGGCGCCGCCCCGCGGGGGCGGGGCACACCAGGACGCCGGGGGGCGGGCATGGCGCTACGGGAAGACGTTCTACGGATGGACGCCCGATGGGCGCAGATCCGGTCGGGGGCCGCGCGGGCGGCTCCGGCCGAGGCCGAGGCGCTGCTGACGGAGCTGATCGGCGCGCTGCGCGAGCCGGCGCGGACCGATCCGGAGTGCGCGGCGCGCCTGGGCCTGCGCCTGGGCGACCTGGCGGCCCGCCGCTTCGCCGGCGGTGACCGGGCCGGGGCCCTTGCGGCCGTCGAGGAGGGGCTGCGGTACGGCGGCCAGGCGGCCGGGCACGCCCCGGAATACGCGCGCTGGTATGCCCGGGGCCTGATCAACCAGGGGGTCTGGCTGGCCTGGCCGCTGAGCGACGAGGTACGGCTGCCCCGCCATCCGCTCGGCCCGCGGGCCGGATCCGGCCCGAGCGCGATGGAGCGGGCGGCGGGCGAGCGCGCCCTGGACCTGACCCGGGCCGCGGTCGAGGTGTGGGCGGCGCTGGACCAGCGGGACCCGGTCAATCGGCGCGGTCTCGCGCAGGCCAAGGTGTTCCTCGGGGACCGGCTCGCGGAGCTGGGCTCCGCCGAGGAGGCGGTGGCCTGGGCGGTGGACGCGGAGGGCGGTTTCCGCCACCTGCTGCGCGCGGCCCCCGGTGCGGAGGAGGCCCAGGAGGCGGAAGAGGCACTCGACCACATCGGCCGCCAGCTCGAACTGCGGCTGCGCTTCCTGTCCTTCGACTCCCTCGTCTCCCTGCGTGCCCGCGGCCTGCTGCCCGAACCCCTGCTGCCCCAGGCCGTGGTGGCCGCCCGGATCCAGGGCGTGGCCGAGCCCGAGATCGCCGGCGGGCTGCGGCTCGATGCCGAACAGGTGCGCACGATGCTGGAGGTCACGCCCTGGCAAGCGGTGTGGCGCTTCGAGGTGCGCGGCCCTGACGGGCTGTGGAACGTACAGGGACATCCGTGGCACGGCAGAACGGAAGTGCGAAACGGGACAGCAGAGGACATAGGCAATGAACTGATACGGGGATTCACGGCCTCCGCCGACTGCCCCGGCGAGGGCGCCCCTTGGCGCCTGCTCCTCTGGTGGCACGAGGAGGGCGACCCCGCGGGGGCCCGGTTCCGGGCGGCCGGCGGCCCCGACACGGCACCGGAGGGGACCGCGGACACCCCCTCGTGAAAGTTTGCACAAGGCGCCGCGTACGATAAGGGCCGTGTTGACCCCTCTCGCCTTCATCGCCAACCGCTGGACCCCGTCACCCCGGACCGTCCGGCGGGCCGCCCTCGCCGCGCTCGTCATGAGCGTGCTCATCGTCGTCACGGGCGGCGCGGTACGGCTGACCGGATCCGGTCTCGGCTGCGACACGTGGCCCAAGTGCACCGACGACAGCCTGATCGTGACCCAGGCGCAGGGTTTCCACGGGGCCATCGAGTTCGGCAACCGCATGCTGACGTACGTGCTCTGCGCGGCCGTTGGCTGGTGCATCGTCGCCGCCCGCTCGGCCAAGCCGTGGCGGCGCACGCTGACGCGGCTCGGCTGGCTCCAGTTCCTCATCGTGATGGGCAACGCCGTCCTCGGCGGGATCACCGTCCTTACGGGGCTCAACCCGTACAGCGTGGCCGGGCACTTCCTCCTCGCCACCTCGCTGGTCACGGTCACGACGATCACCTGGCAGCGCACCCGCGAGGGCGACACCGCCGCGAGGCCGCGCGTCCCCGCTGCGGTACGGGGGCTTTCCCGGGCCCTGCTCGCGACGGCGCTGGTCCTGATCGCGGCGGGCACGGTGGTCACCGGTTCCGGTCCGCACGCGGGCGACAGCAGCGAGATCAAGCGGATGCCGTTCGACTGGGCCACCACCGCGCACGTCCACGCCATCTCCGCCTGGGTGGTGTGCGCGCTCGCCGTCGCCATGTGGCTGGTGCTGCGCGTGGCCGACGCGCCGGCGGACACCCGGGCCCGCGCCCGTGACCTGCTGATCGTGCTGCTCGCGCAGGGCGCCGTCGGCTACGTCCAGTACTTCACGCACGTGCCCGAGGTGCTGGTCGCCGCGCACATGCTCGGCTCCTGCCTGGTGTGGATCGCCGTGCTCCGGGTGGCGCTCAGCCTGCGGGAGCGGCCCGCGGCGGAGGCGCAGATCCCCTCTCAGGGCGACCCGCAGCTCTCCTCCGTCTGAGCCGGGGCCGGGAGCCGGGCGCCGCCGGGCACCGGCTCACCCCCGCTCGTCCAGCCGGTAGACGCGGCGGGCGTTGCCGGCCGCGACCATGGCCGCCACCCGTTCGGCGTCCCGCCAGGACCAGGCACCGTCGCCGACCCAGCCGCCCAGCACCCGGCCCAGCGCCTCCCGGAACACCAGGGCGCCCACCGCGTGCAGTTCGGGCAGCCGGCGCCCGCCGCTGGAGAACAGCAGCTTGCCGAAGGGGGCGGCCTCCAGCACCTCGGCCAGCACCCCCGCCGCCCGCGCGCCGCTCTGCCCGAGCGCCGCGCCCAGATCCGCGTGGACGTGCGGGAAGGCCGCCGCCAGCTGGGCTGCGTGCCGGTGGTACGGGTACCCGCCGAGCAGCACCAGCCGGGTCCCGAGTCCCGCGGTGGCCCGTACGAACTCAGTCAGCAGCGCCGGATCGGCCTCCTGCGGCCGCTGCCCCGGATCCCCCGCGCCCGCCCCGGTGTGCAGCTGGAGCGGCAGCCCCGTCGCCACCGCGCTCCACAGCAGGTGCCGCAGGAGTACGGGGTCCCGTACGGCCCCGCCCTTGGCGCGCCGGGCCAGCCACCGTCCGGCCGCCCCCCGCACCTCGCCCGGACCGGGCGGCTCGGGGGCCTGCCCGAGCACGGCGGGATATCCGGCGTCCGCCCCGCAGGTGAAGGCCACGGCCGCGGCGGCGGCGTGGTGGACGGCCTCGGCGAGGTTTGCGAGGAAGGCCGGCACGGTGCCGGAGGTGTCGGCGACCTGCTCGGCGAGCAGCTCCAGCCGTACGACCTCGAAGGCGTCGGCGTCCGCCGTGAGCGCCAGCTCCTTGGGGCCGGTGAGGTCGCCGGGCACTCCCGTGTCGACCAGATAGGCGGCGACGCCGGAGCCCCGCAGCAGCCGCCGCCCGGACTCGACCACGCCCAGCTCGCGCCGCCGGGCCAGGTACCGGGCGGGGGCGCAGTGCGGCTCCAGGCCGAGCAGGGGCGGGCACCAGCGGCGCACCGCGAAACCGGTCTGGGTGTCGAAGAAGGTGGTCCCGGCCGCGGGCGCGCCGGCCGAGCGGACCAGCTGGGCCTCGAAGGTGCCGAGGCCCAGCTCCGTACGGAGCACTCCCTGGCAGTACTGGTCCACCAGGGGCGGCGTTTCGATCATCCGGGCATCCCGTTGCGGACGTGAGGAAGGGGCTTCCACACGTCCTAACGGGTGAGCGGGGTGTGAGGTGTTGCTCGCGCTGTTGACCGAGCGGCCACCGTCACGGTCCGGCGCGGCGCTCAGGCCGCCGGGTCGGCCGCCCCGCCGAGCTGGATCCCGGCCATGCGCGACCACTCGTACGGGCCGGTCTTGACGCGCGCGGCGAACTCTCCGTCGAACTCGTCGTGGAGGGTCAGGCCGGCCTTCTCGGCCGCCAGCCGGGCCACCGCGTACGTCGGGGCCACGAGGTCGCCCCAGCCGCCGTCCGTGCCGACGAGGACGATCCGGGTGCCGGCCTGGCCGATGTACGCGATCTGGCCCTCGGCGCCGCCGTGGTGCCGGGCGAACGCGCCGATCTGCCGGGCCAGCTTCGCGGCCTTCCGGTCCTGCTTCTTGTCTGCGGTGTCCGCCGTGGTGTCTGCCATGGACAGCATGCTACCGGCGGGTAATGAACGGAGGAAGCGTCAGCGCAGGAAGGGATCCACGGCCACCGCGACGAACAGCAGCGACACGTACGTGATCGACCAGTGGAACAGGCGCATCTCCTTGAGCTTCGCGCCCGTCACGCCCGCCTTGGCCCGCGCGTGCAGCGCGTGCGCCTCCCACAGCCACCAGCCGCCGGCCGCCAGCGCCACCGCGGTGTAGAACCAGCCGGTGTACCCCAGAGGGGTGAGCAGCAGCGAGACCGCCACCATCACCCAGCTGTAGAGGACGATCTGGCGCGCCACGGCCTGGTTGCCCGCCACCACCGGCAGCATCGGCACGCCGACACGCGCGTAGTCCTCCTTCACCTTCATGGACAGCGGCCAGTAGTGCGGCGGCGTCCAGAAGAAGATGACGAGGAAGAGGATGACCGCGGCCCAGGAGACCTCGTTCTTGACGGCCGACCAGCCGATGAGCACCGGCATGCAGCCCGCGATGCCGCCCCAGACGATGTTCTGCGCGGTGCGCCGCTTCAGCAGCATCGTGTAGACGACCACGTAGAAGAGGAGCGCGCCGAGGGCGAGCGCGGCCGACAGCCAGTTGATGAGCAGCCCGAAGAACAGGGTGGAGACCACCGCGAGCGTGATGCCGAAGGCGAGGCACTCGCGCGGGCTGACCATGCCGGTGACCAGCGGCCGCTGCGAGGTGCGGTCCATCAGCGCGTCGATGTCGCGGTCGATGTACATGTTCAGCGCGTTGGCGCCGCCCGCCGACAAGTACCCGCCGAAGCAGGTGGCGAGGACCAGCCACAGCGACGGCACGCCCTGTTCGGCGAGGAACATCACCGGCACTGTGGTGATCAGCAGAAGTTCGATGATCCGCGGCTTGGTCAAAGCCACGAAAGCCATGACCCGGGCCCCGAACGGCCGGTGGACGGGGCTCGTCCCGAGCACCCCCGCTGGACGGGATTCGACGGCCGTCACGCACACCCCTGACAGAGAAACCAGCAAGCTCCGGACATAAAGGTCCGCTGAAGGCTCGCACGTACCACGCCACTCTAGACGTTGCACTTACGTCGCCCCGCGCGGGGGTCGCCCCGTGTTGGTCCGATCGGAGCCGCCGACGTTGTGACGGACTGCGGGCACTCGAATAGCTGCACGCCGTCACGGGGGTAGGCTCGGAATCGCGCCGGTGCACCGTTCGTCACCGGGTAACAGACATGTGGAGAGGAGCCCTGACCCACGGTGAGCACCAAGCCGACGACCACAGAGCTCGACTGGACCGACCTCGACCAGCGGGCCGTCGACACCGCCCGCATCCTGGCCGCCGACGCGGTCCAGAAGGTGGGTAACGGCCACCCCGGCACGGCGATGAGTCTGGCCCCCGCCGCGTACACCCTCTTCCAGAAGGTGATGCGGCACGACCCGGCGGACCCCGAGTGGGTCGGCCGGGACCGTTTCGTGCTTTCCGCGGGGCACTCGTCCCTCACTCTTTACACCCAGCTCTACCTCGGCGGCTTCGGCCTGGAGCTCGCCGACCTCGAAGCCTTCCGCACCTGGGGCTCCAAGACCCCCGGCCACCCGGAGTACGGCCACACGGCCGGCGTCGAGACCACCACCGGCCCGCTGGGCCAGGGCGTCGCCAACGCGGTGGGCATGGCCATGGCCGCCCGCTACGAGCGCGGCCTGTTCGACCCCGAGGCCCCCCAGGGCGCCTCTCCGTTCGACCACATGGTCTACGCGATCGCGGGCGACGGCTGCCTCCAGGAGGGCATCTCCCACGAGGCCTCCGCCCTGGCCGGCCACCAGAAGCTCGGCAACCTGGTGCTGCTGTGGGACGACAACCACATCTCCATCGAGGGCGACACCGAGACCGCCGTCTCCGAGGACACCCTGGGGCGCTACGAGGCGTACGGCTGGCACGTCCAGCGCGTCGAGCAGCAGCCGAACGGCGACCTCGACCCGAAGGCGCTGTTCGCCGCCCTGGCCGCGGCCAAGGCCGAGACCGAGCGCCCGTCCTTCATCGCGATGCGCTCGATCATCGCCTGGCCGGCCCCGCACGCCCAGGGCACCGAGGCCGCGCACGGCTCGGCCCTCGGTGACGACGAGGTCGCCGCCACCAAGCGCGTCCTCGGCTTCGACCCGGAGAAGAGCTTCGACGTCTCCGACGAGGTCCTCGCGCACACCCGCAAGGCACTGGACCGCGGCCGCGAGGCCAAGGCCGCCTGGGAGAAGGACTTCTCCGCCTGGCGCACCGCCAACCCGGAGCGCGCCGCCGAGTTCGACCGCATCAACGCCAACGAGCTGCCCGCCGGCTGGGAGGAGAAGCTCCCCGCCTTCGAGACCGGCAAGGGCGTCGCCACCCGCGCGGCCTCCGGCAAGGTCCTCGAAGCGCTCGGCTCGGTCATCCCGGAGCTGTGGGGCGGCTCGGCCGACCTGGCCGGCTCCAACAACACCACGATCGACAAGCACTCGTCCTTCCTCCCGAAGGGCAACCCGCTGCCCGAAGCGGACCCGTACGGCCGTACGGTCCACTTCGGCATCCGCGAGCACGCCATGGCCGCGACCATGAACGGCATCACGCTGCACGGCCACACCCGCGTCTACGGCGGCACCTTCCTGGTGTTCTCCGACTACATGCGCAACGCCGTCCGCCTGTCCGCGCTGATGCACCTGCCGGTGACGTACGTGTGGACGCATGACTCCATCGGCCTCGGTGAGGACGGCCCGACGCACCAGCCGGTCGAGCACCTCGCCTCGCTGCGCGCCATCCCGGGCCTGAACGTGGTCCGCCCGGCCGACGCGAACGAGACCGTCACCGCCTGGCGCGAGATCCTTCGCCGCCACACCAAGGTGTACGGCAAGGGCGCCCCCCACGGTCTGGCGCTGACCCGCCAGGGCGTGCCGACCTACGAGCGCAACGAGGACGCCGCCAAGGGCGGGTACGTGCTCTTCGAGGCGACGGGCCCCGAGGGGCAGAGCGCAGCGCCCCAGGTCCTCCTGATCGGCACCGGTTCCGAGGTCCAGCTCGCCGTCGCCGCGCGCGAGGCGCTCCAGGCCGAGGGCATCCCGGCCCGCGTGGTCTCGATGCCGTCCGTCGAGTGGTTCGAGGAGCAGGACCAGGCGTACAAGGACAGCGTCCTGCCGCCGTCCGTCAAGGCGCGCGTCGCGGTCGAGGCCGGCATCGGCCTGACCTGGCACCGCTACGTCGGCGACGCCGGCCGGATCGTGTCGCTGGAGCACTTCGGTGCCTCCGCCGACGCCAAGGTGCTGTTCCGCGAGTTCGGGTTCACCCCCGAGGCCGTCGCCGCCGCCGCCAAGGAATCCCTCACCGCCGCCGCGCGCTGACACCGGTACACGAACCAGTAGGAGATGCAATTCCCATGACAGACGCACTCAAGCGCCTCTCCGACGAGGGCGTGGCGATCTGGCTGGACGACCTGTCCCGCAAGCGCATCACGTCCGGCAACCTGGCCGAGCTCATCGACCAGTCCCACGTGGTCGGTGTCACCACCAACCCGTCGATCTTCCAGAAGGCGATCAGCAGCGGCGACGGCTACGAGCAGCAGCTCGCCGACCTCGCCGTCCGCAAGGTCACCGTCGACGAGGCCATCCGCATGATCACGACGGCGGACGTCCGCGACGCCGCCGACATCCTGCGCCCGGTCTTCGACCGCACCGACGGTCAGGACGGCCGGGTCTCCATCGAAGTCGACCCGCGCCTGGCCCACAACACCGCGGCGACGGTCGCCGAGGCCAAGCAGCTCGCCTGGCTGGTGGACCGCCCGAACACGCTCATCAAGATCCCGGCGACCAAGGCCGGCCTGCCGGCGATCACCGAGGTCATCGGCAAGGGCATCAGCGTCAACGTCACGCTGATCTTCTCGCTGGAGCGCTACCGCGAGGTCATGGACGCGTACCTGGCGGGTCTGGAGAAGGCCAAGGCCTCGGGCCTGGACCTCTCGCTGATCCACTCGGTCGCCTCCTTCTTCGTGTCCCGCGTGGACTCGGAGATCGACAAGCGCCTGGACGCGATCGGCACCGACGAGGCGAAGGCCCTCAAGGGCAAGGCGGCCCTCGCCAACGCCCGTCTGGCATACGAGGCCTACGAAGAGGTGTTCTCCTCCGACCGGTGGAACGCCCTGGAGAAGCACGGCGCCAACAAGCAGCGTCCGCTGTGGGCCTCGACGGGCGTCAAGGACCCGGCGTACAAGGACACCCTGTACGTGGTCGACCTGGTCGCCCCGAACACCGTGAACACCATGCCGGAGGCCACCCTGGAGGCCACCGCCGACCACGGCGAGATCACGGGTGACACCGTGCGCGGCACGTACGACCAGGCCCGCGCCGAGCTCGACGCGGTCGCGAAGCTGGGCATCTCGTACGACGATGTGGTGCAGCTGCTCGAGGACGAAGGCGTCGAGAAGTTCGAGGCGTCCTGGAACGACCTGCTGAAGTCCACCGAGGCGGAGCTCCAGCGCCTCGCCCCCACGGAGGCCTGAACACTTTGTCTGTGATCGGAGCGAACCCGCTTCGTGACGCACAGGACCGACGGCTCCCGCGCATCGCGGGGCCGTCCGGCCTGGTCATTTTCGGCGTTACGGGTGACCTGTCGCGCAAGAAGCTGATGCCCGCCATCTACGACCTGGCCAACCGGGGGCTGCTGCCGCCGGGGTTCTCGCTGATCGGCTTCGCCCGCCGTGAATGGGAGCACGAGGACTTCGCCCAGGTGGTGTACGAGGCCGTCAAGGAGCACTCGCGCACTCCCTTCCGGGAGGAGGTCTGGCAGCAGCTGGTGCAGGGCTGCCGCTTCGTGCAGGGCGATTTCGACGACGACGCCGCCTTCGAGACCCTCAAGTCCACGATCGACGACCTGGACAAGGCGCAGGGCACGGGAGGCAACTTCGCCTTCTACCTGTCGGTGCCTCCGAAGTTCTTCCCCAAGGTGGTCCAGCAGCTCAAGAACCACGGGCTGGCGCAGAAGGAGGGCTCCTGGCGGCGTGCCGTCATCGAGAAGCCCTTCGGACACGACCTGAAGAGCGCCGAGGAGCTCAACAAGGTCGTGCACGAGGTCTTCCCGCGGGACGAGGTCTTCCGGATCGACCACTACCTCGGCAAGGAGACCGTCCAGAACATCCTGGCGCTCCGCTTCGCCAACACGATGTTCGAGCCGATCTGGAACCGGTCGTACGTCGACCACGTGCAGATCACCATGGCCGAGGACATCGGCATCGGCGGCCGGGCCGGGTACTACGACGGCATCGGCGCGGCCCGTGACGTCATCCAGAACCACCTGCTCCAGCTGCTCGCGCTGACGGCGATGGAGGAGCCCGGCTCCTTCCACCCCAAGGCGCTGGTGGCGGAGAAGCTCAAGGTCCTCACGGCCGTCGAGCTCCCCGAGGACCTGGGCAAGCACACCGTGCGCGGCCAGTACTCGGCGGCGTGGCAGGGTGGCGAGAAGGTCGTCGGGTACCTCGAAGAGGACGGCATCGACCCCAAGTCGAAGACCGACACCTACGCGGCCATCCGCCTGGAGATCAACAACCGCCGCTGGGCGGGCGTCCCGTTCTACCTGCGCACGGGCAAGCGCCTGGGCCGCCGGGTGACCGAGATCGCCGTCGTCTTCAAGCGGGCCCCGTACCTGCCGTTCGAGTCGGGCGCGACCGAGGAGCTGGGGCAGAACGCCCTGGTCATCCGGGTCCAGCCGGACGAGGGCATCACGGTGCGCTTCGGCTCCAAGGTTCCGGGCACCTCCATGGAGGTGCGGGACGTCACGATGGACTTCGCGTACGGCGAGTCCTTCACGGAGTCGAGCCCCGAGGCGTACGAGCGGCTGATCCTCGACGTCCTGCTGGGTGACGCGAACCTCTTCCCGCGCCACCAGGAGGTCGAGCTGTCCTGGAACATCCTCGACCCGATCGAGGAGTACTGGGACAAGCACGGCAGGCCCGCGCAGTACCCGGCGGGGACCTGGGGGCCGGTCGAGGCGGACGAGATGCTCGCACGAGACGGACGGAGCTGGCGCCGGCCATGAAGATCGACCTCACGGAGACCACCTCCAGCAAGATCAACGCCGCATTGGTGCAGGCGCGCCGGGACATCGGCACGCCGGCCATCGGCATGGTCCTCACGCTGGTGATCGTGACCGACGAGGAGAACGCGTACGACGCGCTCAAGTCGGCGAACGACGCGGCCCACGAACACCCTTCGCGGATCCTCGTCGTCATCAAGCGGGTCAGCCGCTCGCCGCGCAGCCGCCGCGACGCCCGCCTCGACGCGGAAGTCCGCGTCGGGGCGGACGCCGGCAGCGGCGAGACGGTGGTGCTCCGCCTCCACGGTGAACTGGTCAACCACGCCCAGTCGGTGGTCCTCCCGCTCCTCCTGCCGGACGCGCCCGTCGTGGTCTGGTGGCCGGACGACGCCCCGCCGGACGTGGCGCGCGATCCGCTGGGTGCCCTCGGGCAGCGCCGGATCACGGACACGTACGCGAGCGAGAACCCGCAGGACGCCCTCACGCAGCGGGCCGCGGCCTACGCCCCGGGTGACACGGACCTGTCCTGGACCCGGATCACGCCGTGGCGCTCGATGCTGGCCGCCGCGCTGGACCAGCAGCCCGTCAAGGTCAGCTCGGTGGCCGTCGAGGGCGAGGCCGAGAACCCGAGCTGCGAGCTGCTGGCCATGTGGCTGGCGGACCGCCTCCAGGTGCCCGTCCGGCGCATGTCCTCGGACGGTCCGGGCCTGACCTCGGTCCGGCTGGAGACCAAGGACGGGGACATCGTCCTGGACCGGGCGGACGGCTCGCTGGCGACGCTGTGCATGCCGGGGCAGCCCGACCGTGCCGTGGCGCTCAAGCGCCGGGACACGGCCGAGCTCTTGGCGGAGGAGCTGCGCCGGCTCGATCCGGACAACATCTTCGAGGCCGCGCTGAAGTTCGGCGTGTCCAAGCTGGGGGCGGAGTCCCCGGCCGCCGCTCCGGCCAAGGCCGAGGCCAAGGCCGCGCCCGCGGACTCCCCGGAGACGGTGACCGGCCCCAAGGCCGACTCCGCGCCCGCGAAGCCCGCGGCGAAGCCGGCCAAGAAGGCCCCGGCCAAGTAGCACGCACCGGGCCCTGCCCCGGATCCCGGTCGCGGGATCCGGGGCAGGGCTCCGGCCAACCCACAAACGATAAGGCGGCAGCCATGGGCATGACGACTCCCCAGGTCGTCGTCCACCGGGACAAGGAGCTGATGGCCCAGGCCGCGGCGGCCCGGCTCATCACCAAGATCGTCGACGCGCAGGCCGCCCGCGGCAGTGCCTCCGTCGTCCTCACCGGCGGCCGCAACGGCAACGGCCTCCTGGCCGCGCTGGCCGCGGCCCCGGCCCGGGACGCCGTCGACTGGTCGCGGATCGACCTCTGGTGGGGCGACGAGCGCTACGTCCCCGCAGACGACCCCGAGCGCAACCACACCCAGGCCCGTGCGGCCCTCCTGGACTCCGTCCCGGTCGACCCGGCCCGCGTGCACGCGATGCCCGCCTCCGACGGCCCGTACGGGGCGGACGCGGACGCCGCGGCCGCCGCCTACGCGGCCGAGCTGGCCAAGGCCGCCGGCCCCGAGGACCACGGTCCGGTCCCCACCTTCGACGTCCTGATGCTGGGCGTCGGCCCCGACACCCACATCGCCTCGCTCTTCCCCGAGCACCCGGCCTCCCGCGAGACCGACCGCACGGTGGTCGGCGTGCACGGCGCGCCCAAGCCGCCGCCCACCCGGATCTCCCTGACCCTGCCGGCCATCCGGGCGGCCCGCGAGGTGTGGCTGCTCGCGGCGGGTGAGGACAAGGCCGGGGCGGTGGCCATCGCCCTCGGTGGCGCCGGCGGGGTCCAGGCCCCCGCCGCGCAGGCGTACGGCCGCTCCCGCACCCTGTGGCTGCTGGACCGCACGGCCGCGGCGAAGCTCCCGGCCGGGCTGTACCCGCCGCCCGCCTCCTGATCCCCGTACGGCCGAAGGGCCCGCCCCCCGAACGGGGGCGGGCCCTTCGTCATGCCGCGGCGCCGTGCCGTCAGCCGCGCCCGCGCAGCTTGCGGTACTCCGTCACGAGAGCCTTCGACGAGGCGTCCAGCCCCGGTACGTCCGCGCCCTCCGTCAGCGCCGGCTCGACCCGCTTCGCCAGGACCTTGCCGAGCTCCACGCCCCACTGGTCGAAGGAGTCGATGTTCCACACCGCGCCCTGGACGAACACCTTGTGCTCGTACAGCGCGATCAGCTGGCCCAGCACCGCCGGGGTGAGGTCCTGCGCCAGGATCGTCGTGGTCGGGTGGTTCCCCTGGAAGGTCTTGTGCGGGACCAGCGGCTCCGGCACGCCCTCCGCGCGGACCTCCTCGGCCGTCTTGCCGAAGGCCAGCGCCTGGGTCTGGGCGAAGAAGTTGGCCATGAGCAGGTCGTGCTGGCCCGCCAGCTTCGGCTCCAGCTCGCCGACCGGCCGGGCGAAGCCGATGAAGTCCGCCGGGATCAGCTTCGTGCCCTGGTGGATCAACTGGTAGTACGCGTGCTGCCCGTTGGTGCCGGGCGTGCCCCACACCACCGGACCGGTCTGCCAGTCCACCGGATTGCCGTCCCGGTCGACGGACTTGCCGTTGGACTCCATGTCCAGCTGCTGGAGGTACGCGGTGAAGCGGGAGAGGTAGTGGCTGTACGGGAGGACGGCGTGCGACTGCGCGTCGAAGAAGTCCCCGTACCAGATCCCCAACAGGCCCATCAGGAGCGGCACGTTCTGCTCGGGCGGGGCCGTGCGGAAATGCTCGTCCACCGTCCGGAATCCGCCCAGCATCTCCCGGAAGGCGTCCGGACCGATCGCGATCATCAGCGAGAGCCCGATCGCCGAGTCGAAGGAGTAGCGCCCGCCGACCCAGTCCCAGAACTCGAACATGTTGGCCGGATCGATGCCGAACGCGGTGACCTTCTCCTCGTTGGTCGACAGCGCCACGAAGTGCCGTGCCACGGCCGCCGTGTCACCGCCCAGACCCGCCAGCAGCCACTCCCGCGCCGACTCGGCGTTGGTGATGGTCTCGATGGTGGTGAAGGTCTTGGAGGCGATGATGAACAGCGTCTCGGCCGGGTCCAGGTCCCGTACGGCCTCGTGCAGGTCGGCGCCGTCCACGTTGGACACGAACCGCACCGTCAGGCCGCGGTCGGTGAAGGCGCGCAGCGCCTCGTACGCCATCGCCGGGCCCAGGTCGGAGCCGCCGATGCCGATGTTGACCACGTTCTTGATGCGCTTGCCGGTGAAGCCGGTCCACTCCCCCGACCGGACCTGCCCGGAGAAGGCGGCCATCTTGTCGAGGACCGCGTGCACCGCGGGCACCACGTTCTCGCCGTCCACCTCGATCACCGCGTCCCGCGGCGCGCGCAGGGCGGTGTGCAGGACCGCCCGGTCCTCCGTCGTGTTGATCTTCTCGCCGCGGAACATCGCCTCGCGCAGCTCGGCCACGCCCGTCGCCGCCGCCAGCTCGCGCAGCAGCTCCAGCGTCTCGTCGGTCACGAGGTGCTTCGAGTAGTCGACGTACAGGTCCCCGACCCGCAGCGCGTAGTCCGTTCCCCGGTTCGGATCCGCCGCGAACAGCTCGCGCAGGTGCTTGTGCCCCAGCTCTTCACGGTGCTTGCCGAGCGCCAGCCACTCGGGCATCCGGTTGAGCCTCATCCGTCCCGCCCGTCGCCCGCCACCACCATCGTTCGACGCGCTCCGCGCGGCGGCCTGGTTTGCGTTCATCTCGGACATCAACCCGTTTCTTCCTGTCCTGTCGTGCCCCGCCGATCACCAACTTAAGGGATCGAAGGGGGGTATGCCGGACAGCGCCTTCGGCGCGGGGGTACGCAAAGGGGCCCGGCCCGCTGGAGAAGACTCCTGCGGGCCGGGCCCGATGTCACACCGTCGCTCTCGCGTCCGTCAGATCTCGCCGCGCAGCTTGGCGAGCGCCTCGGCGAGGATCGCCTCGCCGTCGGCGTCCGACCGCCGCTCGCGCACGTACGCCAGGTGGGTCTTGTAGGGCTCGGTGCGCGGCGGAGCGGGCGGGTTGTCCCGGTCCTGGCCGGCCGGGAACCCGCAGCGCGGGCAGTCCCAGGTGTCCGGCACCTGCGCGTCGCTGGCGAAGCTCGGCTGCGTCTCGTGCCCGTTCGAGCACCAGAAGGAGATGCGCAGGCGGGGCGCGGACTCGCCGCGCTCGGCCTCACCCATCGGCCCCGCTCCGACCCGACTGCCACGGATCGCGTTGCCACTTGCCACGGTCGTAACTCCCTGCGTGATGGTGCCGCGGAGCGTGAGTGGAATTCCGCTGCGGGCGCCCCAGTCTACGTAAGGCCCAACGCACGTCCCTCACATGGAGTTACTCACTCCAGGGCGGGGACGCCGTCCTCATGATAGGCCGGGAGAAGGCGACCGGTCCGGCGGAATGGCCAGAACCGTTGGTTCCGCTACTTCAGCAGGATCCCGAGCGCCATGATGCAGGCGAACCAGAGCAGGCCGATCACGACGGTGATGCGGTCCAGGTTGCGCTCCGCGACCGAGGAGCCGCCGACGGAGGACTGCATGCCGCCGCCGAACATGTCGGAAAGGCCGCCGCCCTTGCCCTTGTGCATCAGCACGAGCAGCATCAGCAGGGCGCTGAAGACGATCAGGGCGATCGAGAACCCCATAATCACGGCTGATTCCTACTTTCTGGCTTTTCTGGCTGTCCGGCTCTGCTTGACGTGCGCGGGGGCCAGTGGCTGGTGGTCCAGCCTCCTGGCCCCCGCAAGGGTACGACGGATCCGCCCTACCGCATACTCACTGCGACGATCACGCAGGTCACTGGTCGCGGAAGCGGACGATCTTCACGAACTCCTCCGCGTCCAGCGCCGCGCCGCCGACCAGGGCGCCGTCGACGTCGGGCTGGGCCATGATCGCCGCGATGTTGCCGGACTTGACCGAGCCGCCGTACTGGATGCGGACCTTGTCGGCCAGCTCCTGCGAGTAGAGCTCGGCGAGGCGGGTGCGGATCGCCCCGCAGACCTCCTGCGCGTCCTCGGGGGTGGCGACCTCGCCGGTACCGATCGCCCAGACGGGCTCGTACGCGATCACGATGGACTCGGCCTGCTCGGCCGGGAGGTCCTTCAGGCCGCCCTCGACCTGGGCGAGGGTGTGCGGGACCTGCTGTCCGGCCTTGCGGACGTCCAGGCCCTCGCCGACGCAGAGGATCGGGGTGATCCCGTGGCGGTAGGCGGCCTTGACCTTGGCGTTGCAGAGCTCGTCGCTCTCGTTGTGGTACTGGCGGCGCTCGCTGTGGCCGACGGCCACGTACGTGCACTTCAGCTTCGCGAGCATCGAACCGGAGATCTCGCCGGTGTAGGCGCCGGAGTCGTGGGCCGAGACGTCCTGGGCGCCGTACTTGATCTTCAGCTTGTCGCCGTCGACCAGGGTCTGGACCGAGCGCAGGTCGACGAAGGGCGGCAGGACCGCGACCTCGACGGCGTCGTAGTCCTTGTCGGCGAGCGCGAAGGCGAGCTTCTGGACGTGGGCGATGGCCTCGAGGTGGTTGAGGTTCATCTTCCAGTTGCCCGCCATCAGCGGGGTACGCGTGGTCATACGGGTTCAGACCTCCAGTGCGGCGAGGCCGGGGAGCGTCTTGCCCTCGAGGTATTCGAGGGAGGCGCCGCCACCGGTCGAGATGTGGCCGAATGCGTTCTCGTCGAAGCCGAGCGTGCGCACGGCGGCGGCGGAGTCGCCGCCGCCGACCACGGTGAACGCGTTGCTGTCGACGAGGGCCTGCGCGATGGCGCGGGTGCCTCCGGCGTAGTCGGGGTGCTCGAAGACGCCCACGGGACCGTTCCAGAAGACGGTCTCCGCGTCGGCGATCTTCGACGCGTACAGCTCACGGGTCTTGGGACCGATGTCCAGACCCTCCTTGTCGGCGGGGATCTTGTCCGCGTCGACGGTCTCGAAGTCGGCCGGGGCCTTGGTCTTCAGGTCCGGGAACTCGGCGGAGACCAGCACGTCGACGGGGAGGACCAGCTCGACGCCGGTCTTCTCGGCGCGCGCCATGTACTCCTTGACGACGTCCACCTGGTCCTTCTGGAGCAGGGAGATGCCGACCTCGTGGCCCTTGGCGTAGAGGAAGGTGTACGCCATGCCGCCGCCGATGAGGATGCGGTCGGCCTTGCCGAGCAGTTCGTCGATGACGGCCAGCTTGTCGGAGACCTTGGCGCCGCCGAGGACGACCACGTACGGGCGCTTGACCTCGGCGGTGAGCTTCTTCAGCACGCCGACCTCGGTGGCGATCAGGTAGCCGGCCGCGTGCGGGAGGCGCGCGGGCAGGTCGAAGACCGAGGCGTGCTTGCGGTGGACGGCGCCGAAGCCGTCGCCGACGTAGACGTCGGCGAGCTCGGCGAGCTGGTCCGCGAAGGCGCCGCGCTCGGCGTCGTCCTTCGAGGTCTCACCGGCGTTGAAGCGCAGGTTCTCGATGACGGCGACCTGGCCGTCGGCGAGGGCGGCGACGGTCTCCTTGGCGGAGGAGCCGACGGTGTCGGTGGCGAACGCGACGTCCGCACCGAGCAGTTCACCGAGTCGCTTGGCGGCCGGAGCGAGTGAGAAGGCCGGGTCCGGGGCGCCCTTGGGGCGGCCCAGGTGCGAGGCGACGATCACGCGGGCGCCGGCTTCGGCGAGCTTCGCGATGGTCGGCTGCACGGCGCGGATGCGGCCGTCGTCGGTGATCGTGTCGCCCGAGAGCGGCACGTTGAGGTCGGCGCGGACGAAGACCCGCTTGCCGGTCACGCCGTCGGCGAGCAGTTCGTCGATCGTCTTCATGTGTTCCTACTCCTTATCCCCATACACGGGTTCTGCCGGTGCGGGGCCGGTCGGTGGAGGCAGACGACAGGGCCCGTGCAGCGCTCCATCGCGCTGACCGGACCCTGTCCTCACATCTTGGTGCCTGGCCCTGCTACCTGAGACTTAGAGCTGACCGCCGACGAAGACGGTCAGGTCGACGAGGCGGTTGGAGTAGCCCCACTCGTTGTCGTACCAGCCGACGACCTTGACCTGCGTACCGTCCTGAACCATGGTCAGGGAGGAGTCGAAGGTGCAGGAAGCCGGCCAGTTCACGATGTCGGAGGAGACGATCGCGTCCTCGGTGTAGTCGAGGATGCCCTTGAGCTGGCCCTCGGCGGCCTTCTGGAAGGCCGCGTTGATCTCTTCCTTGGTGGTCTCGCGGGAGAGCTCCAGGACGAGGTCGGTGACCGAGCCGGTCGGGACCGGGACGCGCATGGCGATGCCGTCCAGCTTGCCCTTGAGCTGCGGGAGGACCAGAGCGGTGGCCTTGGCGGCGCCCGTCGAGGTCGGGATGATGTTCTCGGCGGCGGCGCGGGCGCGGCGCAGGTCCGAGTGCGGGAAGTCCAGGATGCGCTGGTCGTTCGTGTACGCGTGGACCGTGGTCATCATGCCCTTGACGATGCCGAAGTTCTCGTCGAGGACCTTGGCCATCGGCGCCACGCAGTTGGTGGTGCAGGAGGCGTTGGAGATGACGTGGTGGTTGGCCGCGTCGTACTTGTCCTGGTTGACGCCCATCACGATCGTGATGTCCTCGTCCTTGGCCGGAGCCGAGATGAGGACCTTCTTGGCGCCCGCGGCGATGTGCTTGGCGGCGTCGGCCTTCTTCGTGAAGATGCCGGTCGACTCGATGACGATGTCCGCGCCGAGCTCGCCCCACGGCAGGTTCGCGGGGTCGCGCTCGGCGAACGTCTTGAAGGTGTTGCCGCCGACGGTGATGGTGTCGTCGGTGTGGGAGACCTCGGCCTTGAGGCGGCCCAGGATGGTGTCGTACTTGAGCAGGTGCACCAGGGTCGCGTTGTCAGTCAGGTCGTTGACACCGACGATCTCGATGTCCGCTCCCTGCTCAAGGAGCGCCCGGAAGTAGTTGCGGCCAATTCGGCCAAAACCATTGATGCCTACGCGGATCGTCACGAACCGATCTCCTCGTTGGTGCGCCGGCCTGTCCCGCCGGCGAGCTGTATGGGATGTCCCCGACCGCTTACGACCCTACCTCTCCGTGAGCTTGTGAGTGACATCGGCCGGGACCTGACACTCCCCCTGCCCCACGGGAGACCGCCTCCGGGGCCCGTACCTGGGCTCGGCACGGGACCCGGAGGACCTTGGCCCCCGTCACGCAGAGTGAGCGAAGGGGGCTCGAATGATCAGCGGTGCAGCGACTTGAGCGCCTTACCGACGAGTACGGCTCGGTCCGCCGCCGCCGGCAGGTGTTCGAGGCCGAAGCCGAGGAGCACCGTGTCACGCGTAGTGACCGAGGCGTAGGACTTGAACAGCTCGCCGGACCGGACCCACTCGCCCGGGATCACGGGACTTCCGGCAGGCGCTCCCTGGGCGGTCCAGGCACCCAGGGAGGTCTCGAACCCCTCCACGGCCTGGTCGGCTCCGCCGAGGGAGACGCGTGCGTCGTCGGCGAAGAGGCCGCGGCCCCCGGAGCCGCCGTCCGAGACGTAGGAGAGGGAGACCTCGACGGTCTTGCCCGCGTAGGCGCTGAGGTCGAAGGCGACCTGCTTCCAGCCGTCGGAGGACCCGGTGAAGCTGTTCCACCGGCCGCTGGTGCCACTGGCGGTGCAGGCGCCGCTGCCGACGGTCAGGTAGTGCTTCAGGAACGGGTGGCCGTTGACGTAGAACCCGGCTTCGCACTCCGTCGGGACGGTGGCGGAGGTCAGGCCGCCCGCCTCGGGCAGGGTGGTCCAGTCCTCGGCGCCCGTGGTGTGGGCCTCCAGGATCGCGTGGTCGTAGCCCGGCTCGGTGTTCCAGTTGAGGGCCGCCTTCAGTTGCGGGCGGTCGGCGGCCGTGACCTTGGTCAGGTCGATGGTGCGGGTCAGCCGCTTCCACTCGTCGTCGGCGTGGGTGGCCGCGGCCATGCCCGTTCCCGAGTAGGGGGCGTACGGATTCACGACCCCGGCGTACGAACCCGCCTGCGCGCTCTTGAACTGCGGGAACTGCGCCGCCGGCAGGGAGTCCGAGGTGACGGCGTAGGAGCCGGGAGCGTCGAACGGGTTGCCCGCCGCGTCGCCCAGGCCGCCCTTGGCTCCGGCGAGGGCACCCGCACCGGTGAACCCGGTCGCGCCGCCGGCACTCGTACGGGCGTAGGCGCCGAGGTAGTACTGGCTGAAGTCGTCCGTCACGGCGCGGCCCACCCGGGCGTTTCCGCCCGCGAGCTCGCCGGCCTCGATCAGCTTGCCGCCCTCGTTGAGGAAGTCCCGCACGGCGAGCTGCGTGTCGCCGCCGGGGGTCTTGGCGCCGGTGTAGTGGACGGCCGTACGGAAGTGGGAGAGCACGCCCAGGTGGTGCGGGGCGCCCTGTACGGCCACGTCCCAGACCGCCGCGGACCTGCCGTTGGCGCGCAGGGCGTCCACGTACTCCTGCGCGTGCTGCGCCTTGGCGCCCTCCTCGGCGATCACCAGCACGTCCGCGCGCGGCCGCGCGGCCACGGTGTACGTGAAGTGCTCGCTGGAGACCTGCTTGCCCGCGCCGTCGCGGCCGGTGAACCAGACCTCGACCTTGTCGCCCGGCTTGGCGCCGTCCACCGTGGCCCGGTACTCGTCGAACCAGTTGTTGTCCTCGCCGCCGTAGACCTCGCCGCCCTTCCAGGCGCGCAGCCCGTCGTCGTGCGTACGGCCGCCGTTGATGCGGAACTTGAGCTGCTTGTCCTTCAGCGCCTTGCGGGCGGTGACGGAGACCGTCTGGTCCTCGCCCTTGGCCGCGTAGGAGGTGGTGAAGGGGTCCGGGGTGAAGTCCGCGGCGCTCAGGCCCACGGAGGACTTCGGCTGGTCCGGGTGCGCGGCGCTCTCGCCGACGGCGAGGGCGAACGGGACGTTCTTCGCGAACTCCGCCTGGATGAGCTTCTCGTCGTCCGGGAAGTTGAAGCCGGACCGGCAGTCCTCCGGCCTCCACCGGTCGTTCGGGTCGCTCGCGGAGGCCGTCTGGCAGGTGGTCATCTCCGGGGTGAACATCATGACGCCGTTGACGTTCGCGGCGTGCCCGTCGGCCTCGCCGTTGGTGGTGTAGAGCTCGGAGGAGACCTGCGGGTAATAGCCCGGGATCGCGGAGTTCTCCGGGGTGCCGGCGAGCGCCTTGTAGGCGACGTCGTCGGGGGTGGGGGTGGCCACCTGCCAGCCCACGCCGTAGAGCAGCAGCTCGGCGGCGGAGTGGTAGTTGACGGCGTACTTGAAGCCGACGCGCTTCTCGAACCTGTCGAGGGCGACGGTCTCCGGCTCCGAGGAGGGCTTGGGACCGCGGTAGGTCTCGCTGGACTGGTTCGGTGAGGAACCCTCGTTGTCGTAGCCCCACTTGTAGGCGAAGTTCCGGTTGAGGTCGACGCCGTCGCCGGTGGTGATCTTTCCGTCGCCGTTGTTGTCGTGCAGGTTCTTGCGCCACAGCCGGTCGCCGTCGGGCGCGTGCGTGTAGTCGTACCCGTCCGGGTTGGCGGAGAGCAGGAACCACAGCTCGGTGGAGTCCACCAGCTTGGTGATCCGCTGGTCCTTGCCGTAGTTGTCGAGGGTGTGGTGCATCAGGCGCCGGGTCATCTCCGGGGTGATCCACTCACGGGCGTGCTGGTTCGACATGTAGAGCACGGACGGCTTGCCGCCGTCCTTGGTGGTGCGGGCGTTCTTGGTGACCTTCAGGGCCAGGATGTCCTTGCCCTGGACGGTCTTGCCGATGGAGACCACCTTGGCGAGCCCGGGGTTGGCCTGGGCCGTCTTGAGGATCTCCTCCTGGAGCCCGCCCTTGCCGCTGTACGGGCGGAAGACCCCGTCGCCGGCGGCCTGGGAACGGGCCGCGTCCGCCGGGACCCGGTGCTCGGCGAGCTTGACGCCCCGGCCGGCGAGCTCCTTGGCCTGGGCGGCGGTGAGGAACAGCTCCACCTTGGCGGTCCCGGTCTCCGGGGCGCGTTCGGTGAGCTCGTGGGCGTCCTGTCCCGCGGCGAGGAGCAGCGGTACCTGCTCCTTGGTGACGTCCGCGTCGTAGACCCGGACCTCGTCGGCGCCGGGTGCGGCGTCCGCGGCGGGGCGGGCGTGGGCCGCCGGGACGGCGGCCAGTGTGGTTCCGAAGACGAGTGCGCTTGCGGCGAGGATCGATCTCGCGCGGTGCCTCATGTGCCCCCCTGGGCGTCGTCTGCCACGAAAGCGTTCGGACGACAGGCTCACGATCAAGCGATGCTCATGTCAATGGGGCGTGTCTCAAAGGGGCCCGCACGTGTGATGTGCGGGCCCCTTTGAGACGTACGGCGCGAGGCGTACGGGGGACTCGGCCCGGCCGGGGGACGGGCGCGGCTAGCCGGCCATGTTGTCGGCCAGGTCCTCGCTCAGATTGGACTCGGTGCCCGGGATGCCCAGGTCCTGGGCCCGCTTGTCGGCCATCGCGAGCAGGCGGCGGATGCGGCCCGCGACCGCGTCCTTCGTCAGCGGCGGGTCGGCGAGCGCGCCCAGCTCCTCCAGGGAGGCCTGCTTGTGCTCCATGCGCAGCCGGCCGGCCGCCGCGAGGTGCTCGGGCACCTCCTCGCCGAGGATCTCCAGCGCGCGCTGGACCCGGGCTCCGGCGGCCACCGCGGCCCGCGCCGAGCGGCGCAGGTTGGCGTCGTCGAAGTTGGCGAGGCGGTTGGCGGTGGCACGCACCTCGCGCCGCATCCGCCGCTCCTCCCAGGCCAGTACCGACTCGTGCGCGCCGAGGCGGGTCAGCAGGGCGCCGATCGCGTCGCCGTCGCGGACCACGACGCGGTCCACCCCGCGCACCTCGCGCGCCTTGGCGGCGATGGAGAGCCTGCGGGCGGCGCCCACCAGGGCCAGGGCGGCCTCCGGACCGGGGCAGGTCACCTCCAGGGAGGAGGACCGGCCCGGCTCGGTGAGCGAGCCGTGGGCCAGGAAGGCGCCGCGCCAGGCCGCCTCGGCGTCGCAGGTGGCCCCGGAGACCACCTGCGGGGGAAGTCCCCGGATGGGGCGGCCGCGGCCGTCCACGAGGCCGGTCTGGCGCGCCAGCTGGTCACCGCCGGCCACGACCCGGACGACGTACCGGCTGCCGCGGCGCAGCCCGCCGGGGGCCATGACCACCAGGTCCGAGGAATGGCCGAAGATCTCCAGGATGTCCTTGCGCAGGCGCCGGGCCGCGATTCCGGTGTCCAGCTCCGCCTCGATCACGATCCGCCCGCTCACCAGGTGCAGCCCGCCCGCGAACCGAAGAATCGCCGAGACCTCCGCCTTCCTGCAGCAGGTCCGGGTGACGGGGAGCCGGGAGATCTCATCCTTCACCGCTGGCGTCATCGCCATGGGCCGATCCTTCCATGCATCCGAAAAATACGGTCGTACGCGGCGGCGAGCAGCTCCGGGTCATGCTTCGGAGAGCCGTCCTGTCTGGCCACCGGCGCCAGCTCGACCGCGGCACCGAACCGTTTTGCGGCATCGGCGAGGGACTCGCGGTCGGGCACGGCGGCCTCGTCGGCCAGCACCACGTCCAGGGCGAGTTTAGGGGCGTGTCGGGCCAAAACCTCCAAATGACGCTGCGGAGAGAAGCCCTCTGTTTCACCGGGCTGCGGCGCGAGGTTCAGCGAGAGGACCCTGCGGGCCTTGGTCTCGATCAGCGCGTCGAGCAGTTCCGGCACCAGCAGGTGCGGGATCACCGAGGAGAACCAGGACCCCGGACCGAGCACCACCCAGTCCGCGTCCAGGACCGCCGCGACGGCCTCGGGCACGGCCGGCGGGTCTCCGGGCACCACCTGTACGGAGAGCACCTCGCCGGGGGTGGTGGCCACCGTGGCCTGCCCCCGGACGGTGTCGACCTCGCCCGGGCGGGCCGGGTCGTGGCCGCGTACCAGCGCCTGGAGCTCCAGCGGCACCGCCGACATCGGCAGCACCCGGCCCTGCGCCCCCAGCAGCTTCCCGACCAGGTCGAGGGCCTGGACGGGGTCGCCGAGCTGCTCCCACAGCGCGACGATCAGCAGGTTGCCGACGGCGTGCTCATGCAGGGCGCCGGCCGACTGGAAGCGGTGCTGGATGACGCGGGCCCAGGTCTGGCCCCAGTCGTCGTCGCCGCACAGCGCGGCCAGGGCCTTGCGCAGGTCGCCGGGCGGCAGCACGCCGAGCTCCTCGCGGAGCCGGCCGCTGGAGCCGCCGTCGTCGGCGACGGTGACGACGGCGGTGAGCTCGCCGGTGATCCGGCGCAGGGCCGCCAGGGAGGCCGACAGGCCCATGCCGCCGCCGAGCGCGACGACCTTGGGGGCGACCACCTTGGGGGCCGCGCCGCGGCGCAGCCCGGTGCGGCCCGCGCCGTCCTCGTCCCGCCCCGAGGTGAGGCGGCGCAGGCGGCGCAGCCGCAGGGTCCGTCCGGTCACTCGCGCCCCATGTCCCTGTGGACCACGACGGTCTCGACTCCCTCGGAGGCGAGGCGGGCAGCGAGCTTCTCGGACATGGCCACGCTGCGGTGCTTGCCGCCGGTGCAGCCGACCGCGATGGTCACGTACCGCTTGCCCTCGCGGCGGTAGCCGGTGGCGATGAGCTGGAGCAGCTCGGTGTAGCGGTCGAGGAACTCCTTGGCGCCGGGCTGGCTGAAGACGTAGCCCGACACCTCCGGGTTGAGGCCGGTGAAGGGGCGCAGCTCGGGCACCCAGTGCGGGTTCGGGATGAAGCGGCAGTCGACGACGAGGTCGGCGTCGACGGGGAGGCCGTACTTGTAGCCGAAGGACATGACGGTCGCCCGCAGCTCGGGCTCCTCGTCGCCCGCGAACTGGGCGTCCATCTTCGCGCGCAGCTCGTGCACGTTCAGGCTGGAGGTGTCGATGACCAGGTCTGCGTCGCCGCGCAGCTCGCGCAGCAGGTCGCGCTCGGCGGCGATGCCGTCGGTGATGCGGCCGTCGCCCTGGAGGGGGTGGGGGCGGCGGACCGACTCGAAGCGGCGGACCAGCGCGTCGTCGGAGGACTCCAGGAAGACGATGCGCCGGGTGACGCCCTTGCTGTCGAGGTCCGAGAGGGACTCGCGCAGCGCGTCGAAGAACTGGCGGCCGCGCACGTCGACGACGACGGCGATGCGCGCCACGTTGCCCTGCGAGCGGGCGCCCAGCTCCACCATGGTGGGGATCAGTGCGGGCGGGAGGTTGTCGACGACGAACCAGCCGAGGTCCTCCAGACACTTGGCCGCGGTACTGCGGCCGGCCCCGGACATGCCGGAGATGATCACCAGCTCGGGGATGGCCGCCTCGGCGGTATCTCCGGGCTCCACTGTCGTGCCCGTACTCACCTGTGCTCCGTCTCGGTCGTGCTCGGTCGTGCGGTCGGTCATCTGCTCGGCGCCCTCGTGCTCGGTGCTCTCGCCGCTCGTCTGGCCGGTCTCGCGCTCGGTCATTGCTCGGTCCCCCGTTCGGACGATGTCCCCCGGCTGCCGCCGGGAGGTGCCCCCACCCGCGGGGGCGGGGTCTCATCCTCAATGATCTCTCCTGTCGCCGTGTTGACGGCAGGACCGGCGGGAACGGACCGGGCGAGCGCCGCGGCCACGGTCTCGGCCGTCTTGCGGCCTATGCCCGGGACCTCGCAGATCTGGTCGATTGTCGCCTGTCTCAGCTTCTTCACCGAACCGAAGTGCTTGACCAGGGCCTGCCTGCGGCTCTCGCCGAGACCGGGCACCTCGTCGAGCGGGCCCGCCTTGAGCCGCTTCCCGCGCTTGTTCCGCTGGTACTGGATCGCGAACCGGTGGGCTTCGTCACGCACGCGCTGGAGCAGGTAGAGCCCCTCGCTGCTACGGGGCAGCACGACGGGGTCGTCCTCGCCGGGCAGCCACACCTCCTCCAGCCGCTTCGCCAGACCGCAGACGGCGACGTCGTCGATGCCGAGCGCGTCCAGGGCCCGCTTCGCGGCGGCCACCTGGGGCTGCCCGCCGTCGACCACGACGAGCTGCGGCGGGTACGCGAAGCGCTTCGGCCGCCCGTCGTCCTCGGCGAGCGGGTTCTCCCCCTCCTCCCCGTCCTCCGGGGACCACTCGCCGGTCTTCAGCTTCTCCTGGAGGTAGCGGCGGAAGCGCCGCGAGACCACCTCGTGCATGGACCGGACGTCGTCCTGCCCCTCGAACGTCTTGATCTGGAAGCGCCGGTACTCGCTCTTCCTGGCCAGCCCGTCCTCGAAGACGACCATCGAGGCCACGACGTCCTCGCCCTGGAGGTGCGAGATGTCGAAGCACTCGATGCGCAGCGGCGCGCCGTCCAGGCCGAGGGCCTCGGAGATCTCCTCCAGGGCCCGGGAGCGGGTGGTGAGGTCGCTGGCGCGCTTGGTCTTGTGCAGGGCCAGGGACTGCTGCGCGTTGCGGTGGACGGTCTCCATCAGGGCCTTCTTGTCACCCCGCTGCGGGATGCGCAGGCTGACGCCCGACCCGCGCCGCCCGGCGAGCCACTCGCCCAGGGCGGCCGCGTCCTCCGGCAGCGCCGGTACCAGCACCTCCTTGGGGACGGCCTCGCCGCTCTCCTCCCCGTAGAGCTGCTGGAGGGCGTGCTCGACGAGCCCCGCGGTGTCGACGGCCTCGACCTTGTCGGTGACCCAGCCGCGCTGGCCGCGCACGCGGCCGCCGCGGACGTGGAAGATCTGCACGGCCGCTTCGAGCTCGTCCTCGGCGACGGCGATGAGGTCCGCGTCGGTGGCGTCGGTGAAGACGACGGCGTTCTTCTCCATGGCCCGGCGGAGCGCCCCGATGTCGTCGCGCAGCCGGGCGGCCTTCTCGTACTCCATCTCCTCGGCGGCCTCGTGCATCTGCTGTTCGAGACGGGAGAGGTAGGCGCCGGTCCGCCCGGCCATGAAGTCGCAGAAGTCCTCGGCGAGTTCGCGGTGCTCCTCGGGGGTGACCCGGCCGACGCAGGGCGCGGAGCACTTGCCGATGTAGCCGAGCAGGCAGGGCCGGCCGATCTGGGCGGAGCGCTTGAAGACCCCGGCGGAGCAGGTCCGCACGGGGAACACCCGCAGCATGAGGTCGACGGTCTCGCGGATGGCCCAGGCGTGCCCGTACGGTCCGAAGTACCGCACGCCCTTCTTCTTGGGCCCGCGCATGACCTGGACCCTCGGATACTCCTCGTTCATCGTCACGGCGAGGGAGGGGTAGCTCTTGTCGTCGCGGTACTTGACGTTGAACCGGGGGTCGTACTCCTTGATCCAGGAGTATTCGAGCTGGAGCGCCTCGACCTCGGTGGAGACGACGGTCCACTCGACGGAGGCGGCCGTGGTCACCATGGTGGCGGTACGCGGATGCAGCCCCGCGAGGTCCTGGAAGTAGCTGGCCAGGCGCTGGCGCAGGCTCTTGGCCTTCCCGACGTAGATCACCCGGCGGTGCTCGTCGCGGAATCGGTAGACCCCCGGGGAGTCGGGAATCTGCCCCGGCGCGGGACGGTAGCTGGAAGGGTCGGCCATGCCAACACCCTACTGGCGGGTGCCGACACCGTGCCCGTGCCACCGCCCGCGCCAGGGGCCGGGGCCCGGGGCCGGGGCCCGGGGCGAGCGCCCGGCTCCCGGCCCCGGCCCGGCCGGTCAGGCGGTGGCGCGGCGGCGCCGGGACCTGCGCGCCGCGACCAGGCCGGCCGCGCCGAGCGCGAGCCCGCCCGCCACGCCCCCGGCGACCGGGGCCGCCGCGGGTCCGGCGGGAGCGGGCTGAGCGGCGGGCCCGGCCCCGTACCCGCCGGCCTTGCCCGCCTTCGCGTACGCCGACCCCGGCAGCTTGTCCCCGTACGCCCGGGTCACGCGCGCCCGGTAGGCGGCGAGGCTGGTGCCCTGCGCCCCGACGGCCCGCTCCGCGTCCTCGTCCAGCGGCAGTACCCGGCCCCCTTCGGCCACGTACCACGCGTCGATCTGCGGTTCCCGGAAGACCGTGCCGCCCGGCAGCTTCGCGGCGCCCAGCTGCGCGTAGCGGAACTCGTCGTCGCCGGTGGCGATGTTCACGACCTGCCAGCCGGCCTCGGTCCGGGCGGTCCACAGGGCGGCCTGCTGCCCGTCGGAGGAGACGGCCCTGCTGGCGAGGAACTCCAGCCGGGCCACGGGCGCCCCCGCCTTGCCCGCCACGAAGTCCGGGGAGAGGTAGCTGACCGGTATCGCCTCGCCCTCGACCCGTGGGCGGGCCGCGTCCACGGCGACCTTCCCCTCCCGGGCGAAGAACCGCGACAGCGTGGTCAGCGTCTCGGGGGCGGCCGCGGCCCGCGCGGCGGCCGCCTTCGTCTCCGCGGTGACGGACTGCGGCTGCGGCACGGGCGCCGCCGAGGCCTGCGCGGCCGGTACGAGTACGGCGGAGGCCGCGAGGAGCACGGCGCAGAGGTGCTTCGGCGTCGAGGTCATGGCGCTCACGCCCCGATCCGGTAGAGGGAGTGGGTCCAGGAGAAGGTGCTGTTGTCCACGTACCAGGCGTGCGAGGCCCAGTTGTAGCGGTCGCTGGAGGGCCACGGATCGCCCCAGTAGACCCAGCTCTGGGACGTGTCGTAGCCGTAGACGACGTGCATGTGGCCGCCGCCGTTGGACCACTGGATCCGCGTCTCGACCGGCCGGTTGGCGTCGATCTCGCTCTGCACGGTGGTGTAGCGGAGCCAGCCGGTCACGTAAGAGCCCGAGTTGATGCCGGCCCAGTTCAGGGCGGTCTGGACGTTGCCGAGCGTGGCCTGGTTGTTGGGGCACTCGTAGCCCTGCTGGCGGTTGAAGGCGGCGTTGCAGAACTGGTTCTGCGTGTAGTTCCGGCCGAACCAGGTGGCGATGGTGTTGCCGCTCGCGGCCCAGCACCAGTTGCTCTTCGCTTGCGCTTGCATGGTGATGTTCAGGCGCTTGGACGCCAGGGCGGATCCGGCGCCGGCATCGCTCGTGGGGGCGGCGGTGGCGGCGGTGGTGGGCAGGGTGAAGAGCACGGCGGTGAGGACGGCGGCCAGGGACAGCCGCCGCTTGGGGTTGCGCATCGCGTTCCTCCCGTGTGGGGATCTCCCCGGTGGGGCCGGGGAGGGTGGGGGTTGGAGGAGCGCGTCCGGACGCTGCTGAGGAGCATCAGGGAGTTGTCGCGATCAGGTCAACAGGCTTCAATACGCCTTGACATTGCAGTGTGAACGGCGGGACCGCAGTGTGAACGGCTGCCTCCCTTCACCTGGTGCCCGGGTGCCACCGGCGAGCTCTCCCGCCCCACCGCGCGTGAATGTTCACAGGAGGAGCCGCCATGCGGTCGACCGGGGAAAGCACGCGGGAAAGCGCGCGGGAAGACACGCGGGAAGACACCCGGGAGTTCTTGCGGGAGAGCAGACGGACGAGCGCGCAGGAGCTGGGGCAGCTGCTGCGCGCCGGCCCCTTCCACCTCGCCCTGCGCGCCGCCCTCACCGCCCGCGGTCTGCCCCTGCACCGCGTGCAGCACCACCTCGCCGCCCGTGGCATCAAGCTCGGCGTGACCAGCCTCAGCTACTGGCAGCAGGGCGCCCGCCGGCCGCGCCGCCCCGAGTCGCTGAAGGCCGTTGGGGCCCTGGAGGAGATCCTGGAACTGCCCGAGGGGACCCTGCTGCGGCTGCTGGCCGCCCCGGAGGGCGCCGGTGCCGGGGCGGCCCGGCCGCCGGCCCGCTCCTACCGGGCGCTGATCAGCGTGGGCGCGGCCGTGGAGGGGCTGCTGGCCGGCATGGAGCTGCCCGCCGACGGCGGCCTGCACACCGTCGGCCACCACGAGCGGGTACGGATCGGGGCCGCCGGCGAGCTGCTGGGCCGCGAGTCGCAGCACGTCGTACGGGCCCACCGCGACGGCGTCGACCGCTACCTCGCCGTCCACCACGGCGACCCCGGCTGCGACCCCGCCCGGGTCCGGGTACGGGCGGACGAGAACTGCCGGACCGGACGCGTCCGCTGGCACCCGGAAGCCGGGGTCCTGGTCGCCGAGCTGCTCTTCGACGCCCGGCTGCGCGCCGGGGACACGTACGTCTTCGGCTACGGCTTCGAGGACGGGACCGGCGGCCGCGCCGCCGAGTACGTGCGCGGGTTCAGCTACAGCGGCGGGCAGTACGTGCTCCAGGTCCGCTTCGACGAGGCGGCGCTGCCGGTGCGCTGCCGGCGGTTCAGCCGGTCCGGGCCGGGGGCGCCGCGCAGCGGGCTGGCGGACCTGACGCCGAGCGGGCGCCACCGTGCCGTGCACCTGGTGGAGCCGGGTGTACGGCGCGGGCTGCTGGGCATCGCCTGGGACTGGGCGTAGGGCCCGTCGCAGGGGCGGGTCAGCCGGCGATGAGCTTGCCGCCCTCGGCCTTGACCGGGACGGCGGGCAGCGGGTCGGTGGCCGGGCCGCGCAGCACCTTGCCGGTGGTCACGTCGAAGCGGCTGCCGTGGCAGGGGCAGTTGCCCTGGCCGTCGTCGATCTTGTCCAGGACGCAGCCGGCGTGGGTGCACCGGGCGCTGAACGCCTTGTACTGGCCCTCCGCCGGGCAGCTGACGACCAGCCTCTCCTCCCGGAACAGCTTCGACCCGCCGACCGGGACCTCGGACGCGGCGCCGAGCTCCACGGGGCCCGCCGGGACGGCCGCGGAGCCGGAGCCGCCGTCGCCCCCGGTGGAGCAGGCGGTGAGCACCGCCCCGGCACCGACCGCCCCGGCGATCGCGGCTGCGCCCTTGAGCACGGTACGGCGGGCGGCGGGCTGCGACGCGGACATGCGGATCTCCTGGCCTGGGGGTGGGTGCGGGCGGTTCGGACGGGTCCGCCGGGCCCCCCGACGATACCGCCGCCCGCTCGCGCCGCCCGATGGGATACCTTCCCCCGCGTGATCGTCGTCGGTGGAGAAGCCCTGATCGACCTCGTGCCCGTGGCGCAGCCGCCGGGCGCGCTCGTGCCGCGGCCGGGCGGGGGGCCGTACAACACCGCGCTGGCGCTGGGCCGCCTCGGTGCGCGGGCCGCCTTCTGCTCCCGCGTCTCCACGGACGGCTTCGGCGAGGGCCTGCTCGCCGGACTGCGCGCGGCCGGGGTGGACCTCTCGCTGGTGCAGCGCGGGCCGGAGCCCACCACCCTCGCCGTGCCCTCGCTGGCCCCGGACGGCTCGGCGGCGTACGGGTTCTACGTGGAGGGCACGGCCGACCGGCTGTTCACGCTGCCGCGGGCGCTCCCTGAGGGCGCCCGGGCCCTGGCGCTCGGCACCTGCTCCCTCGCCCTGGAGCCGGGCGCGAGCGCGTACGAGGCCCTGCTGCGCCGGGAGTCCGGGCGCGGGCTGCTGACGCTGCTGGACCCCAACATCCGCCCGGCGCTGATCGCGGACCCGGCCGCGTACCGGGCCCGGTTCCTGGGCTGGCTCCCGTACGTGTCCGTCCTCAAGCTGTCGGAGGAGGACGCCCGGTGGCTGGGCGGGAGCGTCTCGGACTGGCTGGCGGCCGGGCCCTCGGCGGTGGTGCTCACCCGCGGCGGGCGGGGGCTGGCGGCCTGGACCCGGGAGGGCGCGGAGTACGAGGTACCGGCCCGCCGGGTCGCTGTGGCGGACACCATCGGGGCGGGCGACACGGTCAACGCCGCCCTGCTGCACCGCCTGTCGGGTCAGGCGGCCGGCGGCCTGGTGGACGCGGACTGGCCGGGGGTCCTGGCGTACGCGGCCCACGCGGCGGCGCTGACCTGCACGCGGGCGGGCGCGGAGCCGCCGTACGCCGCCGAGCTCAGCGGATAGCCGCCCACAGCGTCCGGGCCACGGCGGGGGCGAACTCCTCGACCGGCTGGACCACGTGCGGGCCGGAGAAGTGCAGGAAGAAGGCCCGCTGGAAGCAGGCGCCGAGCAGCAGGGCGGCGGCCGCCCCGGGGTCGGCGTCGGGGCGCAGCCGCCCCCGCTCCAGCTCGCGGCGGAGCCGGCCGGTGAGCGCGTCGCGTACGACGTGGGGGCCGGTGCCGATCTCCTGGACGCCCTCCCGGTGGCGGGTCAGCAGGGCGGGCTCCGCGAAGAGCGAGGCGGCCATGGGCACGGCGTCGGCGTAGAAGAGCGAGGCGTGGCGGGCGATGGCGGCGAGGCCCTCCTCGACGGAGCGCTCGGCGTGGTCGCGGTCGAGCTCGGCCATGAGCGGCTCGGCGTTGGGGGTGCGCTCCATGAGGACGCGCACGAAGAGCTCCTCCTTGTTGGCGTAGTGCTTGTAGAGCGCCGCCTCGGAGCAGCCGGCCTCGCGGGCGATGGCCTTGGTGGTGGTGTTCGCGAGGCCGATGGTGCGCATGAGCTTCTCGGCGGCGTCGAGGAGCCGCTCGGGAGTGGGCCGGCTTGACTTCGGGGTGAGCATTCACTCACCCTAGCGGAAGCAGGGGTGAGTAAATACTCACCCACCCTTGGACGGGAGCCGGCGATGAAACTGACGGTGTTCGGAGCCACGGGCGGCGTCGGCCGCGAAGTGGTACGGCAGGCCCTCGCCGCGGGCCACGAGGTGACGGCGGTGGTGCGCGACCCCGCCCGGCTGGACCACGCGCCGCACGAGCGGCTGGAGGTGGCCGTCGTCCGCGACCTGACGGACGAGGACGCCCTGGTGCCGCTCCTGACCGGCCGGGCCGCCGCGATCTCGGCGCTGGGCGCGGCGAGCAACAAGCAGGCCCGGCTCGCACCGGTCACCGGACCGGCGCTGCGGGCCATCGTCTCGGCGATGGACCGGGCGGGCGTGGGGCGCCTGGCGGCGGTGAGCGCCGCCCCGGTCGGACCGGACGTGGCCACCGACGGGTTCGTGGCCCGCAGGGTCTTCCTCCCCCTGCTGCGCCGGGCCCTGCGCGACCTGTACGCGGACCTCGCGGTGATGGAGGCGACGATCCGCGCGAGCGGCACCGAGTGGACGGTGATCCGCCCGCCGCGCCTGCTGAACGGGCCGCGCACCGGCACCTACCGCCGGGTCGTCGGCGCGGGCGTCCCGAACGCCCGCACGATCTCCCGCGCCGACGTGGCCGACGCCCTCCTGACCTCCCTGACGGACCCCTCGACGGCCCGCCGGGCGGTGGGAGTGGCGGCCTGAGCCGCCGGGCCCTGCCGTGGTGCGGCCCCCACGGGGGTGGCGCCGCACCACGGCGGGAGGGCCCCGGCAGCCCATGGCTGCCGGGGCCCTCCCGGTACGGCTCCGCGCGCTCAGGCCTTGCGGGCGCGCGCCGTCTTCTTCGCGGCCGCGGCGGTCTTCTTCACGGCCGCGGTCTTCTTCGCCGGGGCCGCCGCCTTCTTCGCCGCCGTCCGCTTGGCCGCGGCCTTCTTGGCCGGGGCCGGGCCGGAGCCGAGCGCAGCGTCGGAGACCCGCTCCGCCCCCAGGATGTCCCGCAGGAACTTGCCGGTGTGGCTCGCGCCGACCGAGGCGACCTGCTCGGGCGTGCCCTCGGCCACCACCAGGCCGCCGCCGTAACCGCCTTCGGGGCCCATGTCGATCACCCAGTCCGCGGTCTTGACGACGTCCAGGTTGTGCTCGATGACGATCACCGAGTTCCCCTTGTCGACCAGCCCGGAGAGGACCTTGATGAGCTTGCTGATGTCCTCGAAGTGCAGGCCCGTCGTCGGCTCGTCCAGCACGTACACCGTCCGCCCCGTCGAGCGCTTCTGCAGCTCCGAGGCGAGCTTCACGCGCTGCGCCTCACCGCCCGAAAGCGTCGGCGCCGACTGGCCGAGCCGCACGTAACCGAGGCCCACCTCGGTCAGCGTCTTCAGGTGCCGCGCGATCGTCGGCACCGCCTCGAAGAAGTGCAGCGCCTCCTCGATCGGCATGTTCAGGACTTCGGCGATCGACTTGCCCTTGTAGTGGACCTCCAGCGTCTCCCGGTTGTACCGGTCGCCGTGGCAGACCTCGCACGGGACGTACACGTCCGGCAGGAAGTTCATCTCGATCTTGATCGTGCCGTCGCCGGAGCAGTTCTCGCACCGGCCGCCCTTCACGTTGAAGGAGAAGCGGCCCGGCAGATAGCCGCGCACCTTCGCCTCCATGGTCTCCGCGAAGAGCCTGCGGACGTGGTCGAAGACGCCCGTGTACGTCGCCGGGTTGGACCGGGGGGTCCGGCCGATCGGCGACTGGTCGACATGCACCACCTTGTCGACGAGGTCGTCCCCGTCCACCCGGGTGTGCCGTCCCGGCACCGAGCGGGCGCCGTTGAGCTCGCGCGCCAGGTGCGTGTACAGGATGTCGTTGACCAGCGTCGACTTGCCCGACCCGGACACGCCCGTGACCGCCGTGAGCACGCCCAGCGGGAAGGACACGTCGATGTCCCGCAGGTTGTTCTCCTTGGCGCCGTGCACGGTCAGCTTGCGCCCCCCGTTCACGGGGCGGCGGATATCCGGCACCGGGATGGACCGCTTGCCCGACAGGTACTGCCCGGTCATCGACTCGGAGTTCTTCAGCAGCTCCTTCAGCGAGCCGCTGTGCACGACCTTGCCGCCGTGCTCACCGGCGCCCGGGCCGATGTCCACGACCCAGTCGGCCACCTTGATGGTGTCCTCGTCGTGCTCGACGACGATGAGCGTGTTGCCCATGTCCCGCAGCCGCACCAGCGTCTCGATCAGCCGGTGGTTGTCGCGCTGGTGCAGGCCGATGGACGGCTCGTCCAGCACGTACAACACGCCCACCAGGCCGGAGCCGATCTGCGTGGCGAGGCGGATGCGCTGGGCCTCGCCGCCCGACAGGGTGCCGGCGGCGCGGTTCAGCGAGAGGTAGTCCAGGCCGACGTCGACGAGGAAGCGCAGCCGCTCGTTGACCTCCTTCAGGACCCGCTCGGCGATCTTCTTGTCGCGGGCGTCGAGCCGCAGCCGGCCCAGGAAGTCCGCGCACTCGCTGATCGACATGGCGGCGACGTCGGCGATGGACTTGTCCATCACCGTCACCGCCAGCACGATCGGCTTCAGACGCGTGCCCTGACAGGTCGGACAGGGCACCTCGCGCATGTAGCCCTCGAAGCGCTCGCGGCTGGCGTCGCTCTCCGACTCCGCGTGCCGGCGCTTGACGAACGGCACGGCGCCCTCGAAGGCCGTCGTGTACGCCCGCTCCCGGCCGTACCGGTTGCGGTAGCGGACCTCGATCTGCGTCTTGTGCCCGTACAGCAGGGCCTTCTTCGCCCGCTGCGGCAGCCCGGCCCACGGGATGTCCGTACGGAAGCCCAGCTCCCCGGCGAGCGCGCCGACCAGCCGCTGGAAGTAGTCCCTGGTGTGGCCGAGGGACCACGGGGAGACCGCGCCCTCGTCCAGGGACTTGTCCTCGTCGGGGACGATCAGCTCCGGGTCCACCTCCATGCGCGTGCCGATGCCGGTGCACTCGGGGCAGGCGCCGAAGGGCGAGTTGAAGGAGAAGGAGCGCGGCTCCAGCTCCTCGAAGGACAGGTCGTCGTACGGGCAGTAGAGGTGCTCGGAGTACATCCGCTCACGCTCGGGGTCGTCCTCGGGGAGGTCGACGAAGTCCAGGATGACCATGCCGCCGGAGAGCCCGAGGGCGGTCTCCACGGAGTCGGTGAGGCGGCGCTTGGCGCTCTCCTTGACCGTGAGGCGGTCGATGACCACCTCGATCGTGTGCTTCTCCTGCTTCTTCAGCGTCGGCGGCTCGGAGAGCTGGATGGTCTCCCCGTCCACCCGCGCCCGGCTGTAGCCCTTGGTCTGGAGGTCGGCGAAGAGGTCGACGAACTCGCCCTTGCGCTCACGCACCAGCGGCGAGAGCACCTGGAAGCGGCTGCCCTCGGGGAGGGCCAGCACCTTGTCGACGATCGCCTGCGGCGACTGGCGCGAGATGGGGCGGCCGCACTCGGGGCAGTGGGGCTTGCCGATGCGCGCGAAGAGCAGGCGGAGGTAGTCGTAGACCTCCGTGATGGTGCCGACCGTCGAGCGCGGATTGCGCGAGGTCGACTTCTGGTCGATCGAGACGGCCGGCGAGAGCCCCTCGATGAAGTCCACGTCGGGCTTGTCCATCTGCCCGAGGAACTGGCGGGCGTACGACGAGAGCGACTCGACGTAGCGGCGCTGGCCCTCGGCGAAGATCGTGTCGAAGGCCAGGGAGGACTTGCCCGAGCCGGAGAGTCCGGTGAAGACGATGAGCGAGTCGCGGGGCAGGTCGAGCGAGACGTTCTTGAGGTTGTGCTCGCGAGCGCCACGAACGATGAGACGGTCGGTCACGCCGGTCCGCACCTTTCTTGAGAGAGCGGGGGCACGGGGCCCCCGACTGTCCAGCGTACGGGTGGCTGGGCGGGCGCCTCTGCGATGGAGAAGAACTTGGACTTCGAGCGTATAGCACGCGCATTCGATTTACGGCACTCGGCAGACGGGTTCACCCGTTCGTGTGGGCACGGCCGCGCGGCACTAGGCTCGGATCCATGACTGATCATGTGCACGACCTGCACTCTGTACGTGAAGCCACGGACCGAATGCTGACCGCTGTCGCGAAACTGGACAACGCAGCCCTGCGCGAAGAGTCACATCTGCCCGGTTGGAGCCGCGGCCACGTGCTCGCCCACCTGGCGCGCAACGCGGACGCCCTCGTCAACGTCTTCACCGGCCGCCCGATGTACGAGAGCGCCGAGGCGCGCGACTCGGACATCGAGCGCGACGCCCCGCGCCCGCTGGAGGACCAGCTCGCGGACCTGCGCGCCACCCACGCGGGCTTCCTCGCCCAGACGGAGCGCGACCAGGACTGGTCGCGCACCGTCGAGCTGCGCAACGGGGTCACCGACCTCGCCTCGAACGTGCCGTTCCGCCGCCTCGTCGAGGTCGAGCTGCACCACGTCGACCTGAACATCGGCTACGAGCTCTCCGACCTGCCGGCGGAGTTCACCGCCCGCGAGATCGCCTTCCTCGCGGACCGCTGGTCCGGACGCCCGGACGTACCCCCGGTGACCCTCCAGATCGCGGGCGACGGCGACGGCGCCACCTGGCACACCGGCGGCTCCGAGGGCGGACCGGTCACCCTCCTGGGCACCGGCGCCGAGCTCCTCGGCTGGCTGGCCGGCCGCGGGGACCGGGGCGCGCACCTCACCGTCGTCGGCGGCCCCCTGCCGGCCCTTCCCCCGCTCTAGGATCAGGACATGACGTACAGCGGAGCAGTCAAGGTCGGCGGTCCGGCCGACGTGCACGAACTCCCGGACCTGATGATTTCCAAGGTCGCGGTGGGCCCCATGAACAACAACGCGTACCTGCTGCGCTGCCGGGCCACCGACGAGCAGCTGCTGATCGACGCGGCGGCCGATGCGGCGACCCTGCTGAACCTGATCGGTGACGACGGCATCGCCTCCGTCGTCACCACCCACCGGCACGGCGACCACTGGGGCGCCCTCGCCGAGGTCGTCGAGGCGACCGGGGCCCGTACGTACGCGGGCGTCCACGACGCCGAGGGCATCCCGGTGGCCACCGACGTCCTGGTCGCTGACGGGGACACGGTCACGGTCGGCCGGGTCACACTGACCGCCCGCCACCTGGTCGGCCACACCCCCGGCTCGATCGCCCTCATCTACGACGACCCGCACGGGCACGCGCACGTCTTCACCGGCGACTGCCTCTTCCCGGGCGGCGTCGGCAACACGTGGGGCGACCCGAAGGCCTTCGAGCAGCTGATCGACGACGTCCAGCACAAGATCTTCGAGCAGCTGCCGGACGAGACCTGGGTCTACCCGGGCCACGGCAACGACACCACGCTCGGCGCCGAGCGGCCGCATCTGGCCGAATGGCGCGAGCGCGGCTGGTAGCGAGCGCTCCCGCGCGCGGTCCCGGTCAACACCGCGACAGGAAGCACTCCTTCCGGTCGAAGATGCCCGAACGCACGTCCTGGGGGTGCGGGGAGGGGTAGTTGCTGCACCATGCAACAAGACCCCTCCCCCGCCCTCCCCCGGCGAGCGGTTCCCCGGCCGCCCTCGATGCTGCGGCTGGCGATGGCCTCGCTCGCCGGGACCGCCATCGAGTTCTACGACTTCTTCGTCTACGGCACGGCCGCGGCCCTCGTGCTCGGCCCGCTGTTCTTCCCGTCCTTCTCCCCGCTCGCCGGGACCCTCGCCGCCTTCGGCACCTTCGGCGTCGGCTTCCTCGCCCGCCCGCTGGGCTCGGTCGTCTTCGGCCACATCGGCGACCGCTACGGCCGCCGCCCGGTCCTGCTCGGCTCCCTGCTGCTCACCGGCCTCGCCACGGTCGCCGTGGGCTGCGTGCCCACGTACGCGACGATCGGCGCGGCGGCGCCCCTGCTGCTGCTCGTCCTGCGCTTCCTCCAGGGGCTCGGCCTCGGCGGCGAATGGGGCGGAGCGGCCCTGCTGACCGCCGAGCACGCCCCCGAGCAGCGGCGCGGGCTGTGGGCCAGCTTCCCGCAGGTGGGCCCGCCGCTGGGATTCCTGCTGGCCAACGGCATGATCCTGACCCTGTCCGCGGCGCTGACCGACGCGCAGTTCACGTCCTGGGGCTGGCGCGTGCCGTTCTGGGCGGCCGGGGTACTGGCCCTCGCCGGGCTCTGGCTGCGCCGCTCCGTGGAGGAGACCCCGCAGTTCCGCGCCCTCGCGGAGACCGGCAGGCGCTCCGACGCCCCGCTGACCGAGGTCGTACGCGGGCACTGGCGGCTGGTCCTGCTGACCGGCGGGGCGCTGTCCGCCGGGTACGCGGTCTTCTACTCGGTCACCACCTGGTCCCTCGCGTACGCCACGGAGCACCTCAAGGTCGACCGCACGGTGATGCTGGCCTGCATCATGGCGGCCGTCGCCCTCAAGGGCACGCTGACCCCGGTGGTGGCGGTGCTCGGCGACCGGTACGGGCGGCGGCCGCTGTGCCTGATCGGCAGTGCGATGTGCCTGGTGTGGATGTTCCCGTTCGTCGCGCTGCTGCGGACGGCGGACCCGCTGCTGATGACGCTGGGCTGCCTCGGCGGGCTGCTGGGGATGGTGACGATGTTCGCCGTGGTCGGCGCGTACGTGCCGGAGCTGTACGCCCCGCGGATCCGCTGCACGGGCGCCGCCGTCGGCTACAACCTGGGCGGGGTGCTGGGCGGGGCGCTGACCCCGGTCGTGGCGACGGCGCTGGCAGCCGGCTCCGGGCCGCCGTGGGGCGTCGCCCTGTACCTGAGCGGGATCGCCCTGCTGAGCCTGGTCTGCTTCGCGCTGCTGCCGGAGACGAACCCGGCGGTCGTACGGGCGCGGACGGGCACGGGTACGGGAAAGGGGGCGGCCGAAGCGGCCGCCCCCGCGTAGGCCCCGGGGGCCCGTGGCCCCCACCGGGGTCGGTCCCTAGGCGTCGATGCTCTCCGGGCGGGCGGCGGCCTCGGCGGCCGCCTGCTTCTTCGAGGCGATCAGGCTGGTGATCGTGGTGATCACGAGGACACCGCAGATGACGCCGAGGGAGACCGGGATCGAGACGACCGGGACGTGCAGTCCGGACTCGTGCAGGGCGTGCAGCACCAGCTTGACGCCGATGAAGCCGAGGATGATGGACAGACCGTAGCTGAGGTGGACCAGCTTCTTGAGCAGGCCGCCGATGAGGAAGTACAGCTGGCGCAGCCCCATCAGGGCGAAGGCGTTGGCCGTGAAGACGATGTACGGGTCCTGCGTGAGACCGAAGATCGCGGGGATCGAGTCCAGGGCGAACAGCACGTCGGTGGTGCCGATGGCGAGCATGACGACCATCAGGGGGGTCAGGACGCGCTTGCCGTTGCTCTCGATGAAGAGCTTGGTGCCGTGGTACTTGTCGGCGACGCCGAACCTCTTCTCGACGCTCTTGAGGAGGCGGTTCTCCTCGAACTCCTCCTCGTCCTCGTCCTTGCGCGCCTCCTGGATCAGCTTCCAGGCGGTGTAGATCAAGAACGCGCCGAAGATGTAGAAGACCCACGAGAAGCTGGCGATGATGGCCGCGCCGGCGGCGATGAAGATCGCGCGCAGCACGAGGGCGATCAGCACGCCCACCAGCAGAACGCGCTGCTGGAGGTGGGAGGGCACCGCGAACTTCGCCATGATCAGGACGAAGACGAAGAGGTTGTCGACGCTCAGGGACTTCTCGGTGATGAAGCCCGCGAAGAACTCCTGCGAGGCCTGGCCGTTGCCGAAGAACCACAGGCCGAGGCCGAAGAGCGCGGCGAGGACGATCCAGACGACCGTCCAGGTGCCCGCTTCCTTGATCGATACGTCATGGGGTTTGCGGCCGATGAAGAAATCGGCGCCGATGAGGAGGCACAGACCGAGGATGGTCAGCGCCCAGAGGGTCCACGAAACGTCCACTGTTCAATCGCCTCCGGCAGATGGCTCAGCACACATGTCAGCGTCATCGCTGCCGGAGGTCTCTTCCACCCGGGCGGCCTGGAGGCCGTGGGCCGGCGCCCCGGGACCGGCTGCGTTGCACACAGCCGAAGTGGTCCGTATTGACGGGTACGCCGTAGCAGGAAAGCAGGAATACTCCCCTCCGCGTGCTCAGGGTACCCGTCGGAGCGGCCAAAGGTAAAGGAAAGACCAAGGAAAGGTCATGGGCGGGCATCGCGCCGGGCGGCGGCGATCCGGTCGATGGTCTGCTCCAGGACCCGGCTGCCCCGCGGCGGCAGGTCGGGCTCGAAGGTCCAGGCGTGGCCCACCCACGGGTCGGCGAGGTGGTTGTCCGGCACCGGCGACAGGCGCATCAGCGAGCGCCACAGCGGATCCAGCAGCGGCCCGTACGCCGAGGCCTCGTCGCGGTCCGCCACCATCAGCAGGTGCACGCCGACCGCCGGACCCTCGTCGGCCAGGTAGCGCAGCCGGGTGACGGCCCGGTCGTCGAACCCGTGCGGGAAGTCGTGCACGATCAGCAGCTGGTCGGCGACGTCCACGTCGGGCGGCAGCTCCTCGGGCGCCCCGGCCCGCACGGCCATCTGTACGAGGTCCACCCGGCGGGTCAGCACCTCCAGGGTCCGGGTGACCCCGGCGGCCCCGGCGGCGGGCGGCCCGGCCAGCACCCCGGCCGCGACGAGCGGCGCCAGCGAGGCGGCTCCCGCCCCGGCCGCGTCGATGACGTGCACGGAGAACCGGTCGCCGGGGTGGACGGCGAGCAGCCGGACCGCGTGGGCGACCGCCATGTCCATGGCGGCCCGGCGCAACCGGTCGGTGTCCATGGTCATCGCGGCCTCGGAGCCGGTGCGGCCGTTGTCGATCCACAGCCCGCGCTCCAGCGGGGCCCGCACCAGCATCGGGATGCGCAGGTCGGGCCGCTCGGGCAGGTGCAGGTCGCCGAGGCGCAGGGCCAGCGGGGCCTCCTCGGGGACCCCGTGCCCGTGCCAGACGGGGTTGGCCCAGCGGGCGTACGCGGCCGGCAGCGCGGGTTCGACCACCTCGGACTCGGCGATCAGCTGGGCGAGGTCCCGGTCGAGCACGGCCTTGGCCTGGGCGACGAGCTCGTCGTGGCGGGCGCGGGCCGCGTCGCGGGCGGCGTTGGCGGTGCCCGCGAGACGCAGCCGGGGGTCGGACAGCGCGTCGTCGAGCTCGCGGTCCATCCGGGACTCGGCGAAGTCGCAGGCGCTGCGGTAGGCCGCCACGGTCCGGGCGAGGTCCTCGAACATGCCCCAGACCTGGTTGTAGAGCCGCTCCTCCAGGGACCAGCCGCTCGCGTCGCCCGCGACGGGGGCGGGGGGCCGGTCCGCCTCCGGGGAGGGGACGGCGCGGGGGCCGGGCTCGGGGGGCTCCGTGGTCGTGCGGCGGCGGCGCGGGTGGGCGTAGTCGATGGTGGGCGGGCCGCCGACGGTGTCGGCGGACGAGGAACCGGGGGCGGCCGCGGGGCCGCCCGGGTACGGGGCACCGGCGGCGGGGAGCGGCTCCGGGGCCGGTGGGGGCGAGGGGGGCGACGGCGCGGCGGTCGCGGCCGCCGCGTCCTGCGGGGCCCTCAGGCCGTGCGGAACGGTCGGCGGGGCCGCCGTCGGCAGGGCGGCCAGGGTGATGTCGCCGGAGGGCACCAGCCCGGTGGCCACCGCTGCCAGGGCGGTGGCGGCGGGCCCGTCCAGCCCGGCGTCGGCGAGCAGCGCGCCGAGCCCGTCGGCGTACCCCTGGCCCACGGCGCGGACCTTCCAGCCGCCCTGGCGCCGGTAGAACTCCAGGGCCACCACGGCGGTCTCGGCGTCCAGGCCGGTCAGCGTGTACCCGGCGAGCTCGGCGCCCTCCGGGTCGGCGACCGCCACGTACGAGGCGGGGACCGCGCCGAAGCGGGCCGGTCCGCCGGGAGGCAGGACGAGGACCACCCCGAGCCGGTGCACGGCGGGCGCGACGGCGTCGAGGTCGACGGCGATGCGGTGCTCGCCCGCCACGGCCTCCGGCACCTGCACTCCGGGCAGGCCACTGGCGCCGGGGTGGGCCACCGCGTCGGGGGCGGCCAGCCGGCCCGCGTCGTCGCAGGCCGAGACCAGGGCCAGTACGGGCGTACCCGCCGAGACCCTGATCTCCACCCGCGCCTGGGACACGGGGTGGTTCTGCCCCCGGACCAACTCGGCCGTCATCCTGCAGCCCTCCCCCGTGCCCTTGCTCGTCCGCTCTGTTCTGTTCTGTTTTGCTCGGTTCTGCGCGGGCGCGCCGCTCGCGCGCCCGCGGCCGAGCCCGCTGCCGCTTACAGGTGCGGCAGGATCGCCGGCATCAGGTCCTGGAAGGTGCGGCCGTTGGCCGGGTTGCCGAGGGCCGTCATCTGCCAGCCGCCGCCCACGCGCGACACCTTCGCCATGATCTGCGCGGTGTACTGGCCCCCGCCGTCCAGCGTGTAGCGCGCCAGCTCCTGGCCGTTGGTCTCGTCGACGATGCGGCAGAACGCGTTCTGCACCTCCTGGAACGTCTGGCCGGTGAACGAGTTCACCGTGAAGACGATCTGGTCGATGTGGACCGGCACGCGCTGGAGGTCGACGAGGATCGACTCGTCGTCCCCGCCCTGGCCGGCGCCGCCGACGAGGTTGTCACCGGTGTGCCGGACCGAGCCGTCGTCGCTCTGCAGGTGGCGGAAGAACACCACGTCCACCGGCTGCTTGTCGGCGAAGAGCACCGCCGACGCGTCCAGGTCGATCTCCCGGGTCCGCGAGCCGAACAGTCCGCGGCGCTTGGCGGCCTGCCAGCCGAGGCCCATCCGGACCGCGGTCAGCGTGCCCCCGTCCTGCTTCTGCAGACTGATGGCCTGACCCTTGGTCATGTTGACCGTCACGCGCTGTCCCCTCTCCCTAGCCCGCCCCCGATGTGGGTGCGCATGTGTACCTGCGGCTGCGGCCAACCCTACTGACCGGCTCCGGGTCAGGCGAGGCCCGCTTCCCTCATCTGTCGCAGCTCCTTCTTCAGCTCGCCCACCTCGTCGCGGATCCGGGCCGCGACCTCGAACTGGAGCTCGGCGGCGGCCCCCCGCATCCGCTCGGTCATCTGCTCGATGAGCGCGGCCAGTTCCTCGGCCGGACGGTCCGTCAGCACCGCGGCGTCCTTGGCCGCCCTGGCCGCCTTGGCGCCCTTGACCTGCTTGCCGCCCACGGTGACCTGGCCCGCCTTGACCACGCCGAGCGACGGCACGGGAGCCTTGGCGGCCTTGCCGTCCTTCGCCTGGCGGTACCCGGTGCCGAGCAGCTGTTCGGTGTCCAGCTCCTCGCGGGCGATGGTGGCGACGATGTCGTTGATCTTCTTGCGCAGCGGCTGCGGGTCGATCCCGTTCGCCGTGTTGTACGCGATCTGCTTCTCCCGGCGCCGGTTGGTCTCCTCGATGGCCTTCTCCATCGCCGGGGTCATCTTGTCCGCGTACATGTGGACCTGGCCGGAGACGTTGCGCGCCGCGCGGCCGATGGTCTGGATCAGGGAGGTCCCGGAGCGCAGGAAGCCCTCCTTGTCGGCGTCGAGGATCGCCACCAGCGAGACCTCGGGCAGGTCGAGGCCCTCGCGCAGCAGGTTGATGCCGACCAGGACGTCGTACTCGCCGGCGCGCAGCTCGCGCAGCAGCTCGATGCGGCGCAGCGTGTCGACGTCGCTGTGCAGGTAGCGCACCTGGATGCCGAGCTCCAGGAAGTAGTCCGTGAGGTCCTCGGCCATCTTCTTGGTGAGGGTGGTGACCAGGACGCGCTCGTCCTTCTCCACCCGCTGGCGGATCTCGTGGACGAGGTCGTCGATCTGTCCCTCGGTGGGCTTGACCACGACCTCGGGGTCGATGAGGCCGGTGGGGCGGATGATCTGCTCGACGAAGCCGTCGCCCCGGGAGAGCTCGTACTTGCCGGGGGTTGCCGACAGGTAGACCGTCTGGCCGATGCGCTCCTGGAACTCTTCCCACTTCAGCGGCCGGTTGTCGAGGGCGGAGGGCAGCCGGAAACCGTGGTCGACCAGGGTCCGCTTGCGCGAGGCGTCACCCTCGTACATGGCGCCGATCTGGGGCACGGTGACGTGCGACTCGTCGATGACGAGGAGGAAGTCCTCGGGGAAGTAGTCGATGAGGGTGTTGGGCGCGGAGCCGGGCTCGCGGTCGTCCATGTGCAGCGAGTAGTTCTCGATGCCGGAGCAGGAGCCGATCTGGCGCATCATCTCCAGGTCGTACGTGGTGCGCATGCGCAGCCGCTGGGCCTCCAGCATCTTGCCCTGCTTCTCCAGCTCGGCGAGGCGCTCGGTCAGCTCCGCCTCGATGCCGCGGACCGCCTTTTCCATGCGCTCGGGGCCGGCGACGTAGTGGCTGGCGGGGAAGACGTACAGCTCGCGGTCCTCGCTGATGACCTCGCCGGTCAGCGGGTGCAGGGTGGAGAGGGCCTCGATCTCGTCGCCGAACATCTCGATGCGGACGGCCAGTTCCTCGTAGACCGGGAAGATCTCGATGGTGTCCCCGCGCACGCGGAAGGTGCCGCGGGTGAAGGCCACGTCGTTGCGCGTGTACTGGATGTCGACGAAGCGGCGCAGCAGCTGGTCCCGGTCCATCTCCTCGCCGACCTTGAGGGGGACCATCCGGTCGACGTACTCCTGCGGGGTGCCGAGGCCGTAGATGCAGGACACGGAGGCGACGACGATCACGTCGCGCCGGGTGAGGAGCGAGTTGGTCGCGGAGTGGCGCAGCCGCTCCACCTCCTCGTTGATCGAGGAGTCCTTCTCGATGTAAGTGTCCGACTGCGGTACGTAAGCCTCGGGCTGGTAGTAGTCGTAGTACGACACGAAGTACTCGACGGCGTTGTTCGGAAGGAGCTCGCGGAACTCGTTCGCCAGCTGGGCGGCGAGCGTCTTGTTCGGCGCCATCACGAGCGTGGGGCGCTGGAGCTTCTCGATCATCCAGGCAGTGGTCGCCGACTTGCCGGTGCCGGTCGCGCCCAGCAGGACGACATCCTTCTCACCTGCACGGATGCGCTTTTCCAGCTCGGCGATGGCCGCCGGCTGGTCGCCGCTGGGCTGGTAGGGGCTGACGACCTCGAAAGGCGCCACCGTGCGTTCGATCTTCGATACGGGCCGCATGAGTCCACCGTACGACCCCCCACCGACACTCACGCAGCCGCGCGGCTCGCGGGCGCTCCGGCGGGCTGCGGCCCGGCGCGTCCGGCGGGCGGTGCGGACGTCCCCCGTTCTGGTCCGTTTGTCGTAGTTCGGTGGCGGCGCGGTGATCTTCGACCGCATGATCGCCGTAAAGGTCACCCGTGTAGTGCATCGCCGCAACGTCTGCCAGTCCGCACGCGTCTGACGCAGGAACAGGGCTCCCGAAACGAGGAGAACGCACATGTACGTCCGACCCGCCGCCGCGGCCGCCGCCGCATTCCTGGGATTCACCCTGACCCTGCTGGGCGGGACGGCCGCCTCCGCCGCCACCGGTCCCTCCGTCCCCTCCTCCCCCTCCGGCTCCGGCCCCGGCGCCCCCGCAGGCACTGCAGGCCCCGCCGGCACCGCAGGCCCCGCAGGCGCTCCGGGACTGCTGGGTCCCGTCGTGTACGCCCACCGCGGCGCCTCGGCGTACGCCCCGGAGAACACCCTCGCCGCGATCGACCTCGCGAGGCGGCTGGGCTTCGACTGGGTCGAGAACGACGTCCAGCGCACCAAGGACGGCGAGCTGGTCGTGGTCCACGACGACACCCTGGCCCGCACCACCGACGTCGAGCAGGCCTTCCCCGACCGCAAGCCCTGGCGGGTCAAGGACTTCACGGCGGCGGAGATCGCCACCCTCGACGCGGGCAGCTGGTTCGGCGAGGAGTTCGCGGGCGAGCGCGTGCCCACCCTGCGCCAGTACCTCGACCGGGTGGACCACAACCGCCAGCGGCTGCTCCTGGAGACCAAGAAGCCCGAGCTCTACCCCGGCGTCGAGAAGCAGACGCTCCAGGTGCTGGACGACGCCGGCTGGCTCGACGCGGACCACGTGCAGCGCCGGCTGGTCGTCCAGAGCTTCAGCGCCGACTCCGTCCGCATCGTGCACGACCTGCGCCCGGACCTCGTGACGGCCTTCCTGGGCACCCCGACCGTCGCCGACCTGCCGAAGTACGCCCGGTTCACGGACCGGATCAACCCGTGGCACACCACCATCTCGGCCGACTGGGTGGCGGCGGTGCACGACCTGCGGGGCGCCCACGGCAAGGCGATGGAGGTGGACACCTGGATCGTCGACGACGCGGCGACGGCCCGGAAGGTGCAGGGGATGGGCGTGGACGGGATCATCACCAACGCCCCGGACGTGGTGCGGCACGCGGTGCTGGGGGCCTTCGCCCGCCAGGGGCGGTCCGCGAAGTAGCGCCGTCGGCCCGCAGGCCGGGTTGTCGGACCCTCCCCTTACCGTGGAGGGGTGGACAGCACCGAGCGGCCCCGCGGGCCGCACCTGGAATGGACCGTCGTCCCCAGCGACATCGGCCCCCTGCTCCTGGCCGCGACCCCGGAGGGGCTGGTCCGGGTCGAGTTCCATGCCGCGCCGGACCGGATCGACAAGATGATCGACTCCCTCGTCTCGCGGCTCGGCGCCGACGCCCGGCGCCCGGCGCCGGGGCAGGAGGTGCTGCTCGCCGAGCCGATACGCCAACTGAAGGCGTACTTCGCGGGCTCGCTCAAACGCTTCGAGCTGCCGCTGGACTGGCGGCTCAGCTCCGGCTTCAACCGGCAGGTGCTCCAGGAGCTGGACCGCTCGGTGCCGTACGGGGCGGTCGTCGGGTACGGGGAGCTCGCGGCCCGGGTCGGCCAGCCGGGCGCGGCCCAGGCCGTGGGCAACGCCATGGGGTCGAACCCGCTGCCGCTGGTGGTGGCCTGCCACCGGGTCGTGGAGAACGACGGCGGGATCGGCGGCTTCGGCGGCGGGGTGGAGACCAAGCGCAGCCTGCTGGCCCTGGAGGGCGTCCTGCCGCAGCCGCTGTTCTGACGGGTGGGGGCCGGGGGCGCGGGCCCGGGGATCGCAGGGGGGCGCGAGGCCGTTCCGTCCAGCCACCGGGGGTGGGAAACTGCCGCGGTGACCACTTCCACCGCCTCCGGCCGCACCGCGCCCGTCCACAGCCCTGCGCCGCCGCGACGGGGGTGTACGGCATGACCGCGATATCCGGCACCGCCCGCACCGCCCCGCCCGTGAGCCCCGCGGACCTGCCCCGGCTCCAGCGCCGCGTCTCCTCGGTACTGATCGCGAGCCAGATGCTGGGCGGCGTCGGCGTGCCCATCAGCATCGCCCTCGCCCCGGTCCTCGCCACGGAGGTCAGCGGCACCGAGGCGCTGTCCGGGTTCGCCTCCACGGCCGCCGTGATCGGCACCGCGGCGGTCTCGCTCCCGCTCGCCGCCCTGATGACGGCGCGCGGCCGGCGGCCGGGGCTGGTCCTCGGGTACGGGATCGGCGCGCTCGGCGCGGGCCTGGTGGTCCTGGCCGCCACGATCAAGAACTTCCCGCTGCTGATGCTCGGCATGGCCGCCTTCGGCGCCGCCTCCTCCGCCAACCTCCAGGCCCGCTTCGCGGCCGCCGACCTCGCCGCCCCCGACCGCCGGGCCCGGGCCGTCTCCCTCGTCGTCTGGGCGTCGACCCTGGGCGCGGTGCTCGGCCCCAACCTCTCCGCCCCGGCCGGCCGCAGCTTCGCCGGGACCTCGATACCCCAGACGGCGGGCCCCTTCGTGTGGGCCGGCGCCGTCTTCGTCCTCACCGGCACGGTGCTCGCACTGTTCCTGCGGCCCGACCCGCTGCTGACGGCCCGGGAGCTGGCCCCGCCCGCGGAGCAGGCCAAGGGCGGCCGCTCGCTGCGCGCCGGGTTCGCGGCCGTCAGGGCCTCGCCCCGGGCGCGCCTGGCCCTGGTCACCGTCGCGGTGTCCCACACCGCCATGGTCTCGATCATGGTGATGACCCCGGTCGACCTGGGCCACCACGGCGCCACGCTGGAGCTCGTCGGCCTGGTGATCAGCGGTCACATCGCGGGCATGTTCGCCTTCTCCCCGGTCATGGGCTGGCTCGCGGACCGGGTCGGCCGGCTGGCCGTGATCGGGCTGGCGGCCGGTCTGCTGTCGGTGGCCGCCCTGCTCGCCGGCACCGCCGGGCCGAGCCACGCGCAGAGCGCGGTCGGGCTGTTCCTGCTCGGCCTCGGCTGGTCCGCCGGGATGGTCTCCGGCTCGGCCCTGCTCACCGACTCGGTGCCGCAGTCCGCGCGGGCGGCCGTACAGGGTCTGAGCGACCTCACGATGAACACCTGCGCGGGCGTGGGCGGCGCCGCCGCCGGGCTGGTCATGTCGCACGCGGGCTACGGCTGGCTGAACGCGATCGGCGCGGCCCTGCTGCTGCCGATGGCGGCGCTGGCCCTGTTCACCGCGCGCCGCCACCCCGCCGCGCCCGCCCCCGCTGCTGCTGCCCCTAGCAGCTGATGTGGTAGGCCTTGCGCAGCGTCTCGTGGACGGTCCAGGTGGTCTTGTCGCCCTCCCGGAGCACGCAGGCGGAGCCGGGGCCCACCTCCAGGGTCGCGCCGCCCTCCACCTCGATGGTGGCGCGACCGCTGACCACGACGAACAGCTCGTCGGCCTCCGTGTCGGTGACCACGCCCGGGGTGATCTGCCAGATGCCGCGCACCTGCCTGCCGTCGGGGGACTCCCACAGCACCTTGCCCGTCACGACGGGCTCGCCGGAGAGGATCTGGCCGGGATCGAGGTCCTCGACCTCCAGTTCGGCGTCCGGTACGGATACGGCGAACGAGGCGGGACCGTGCTCACTGGTGCTCATGGCGAGTCACCCTAATCCGCTCGTCCGGCGCGCCGCGGTGACCACAACGTCCATGCTCCGCCCGCCGGAGCGGTCAACCTGTCCAGCCGGTCCCGGGGCCGCGTCCTGTGTGTGGTCCCGGCCGGCGGGCTCGCCGTAGCGGGCGCGCGGGTCCGGGAGTTCGGCGGGCACGCCACGCGGAGCGGTTCCGCACGGGTGCGGCGGCGGCGTTTGGCGGCCGGGATCGCGTGCCATGGATGGGACATGCACACATCATTCGAGGTCCCCGTCCTGTCCGAAGAGGTCCGCGAGGCGCTGGAGCGGCGCCGTCCCGTCGTGGCGCTGGAGTCGACGATCATCGCGCACGGCCTGCCGCGCCCCCGCAATCTCGCCGTGGGCGCGGAACTGGAGGCGCTGGTGCGCGCCGAGGGCGCGGTCCCCGCCACGATCGCCGTCGTCGACGGAGTGGCGTACGCCGGGCTCGACAAGGCGCAGCTGGAGCGGATCGCCGGCGGCGAGGGGGTGCGCAAGCTCGGCCACCGGGACCTGGCGCCCGCCCTCGCCACGGGCGCGACCGGTGCGACGACGGTGTCCGCGACGGCCTTCCTGGCCGCGCGGGCGGGGCTGCGAGTCTTCGCCACGGGCGGGCTGGGCGGCGTACACCGGGAGTACGCGCAGACCCAGGACGAGTCGGCGGACCTGGCGCTGCTGGCGCGCACGCGCATCACGGTGGTGTGCGCCGGGGTGAAGTCCATCCTGGACGTACCGGCGACGCTGCAGCGGCTGGAGACGCTCGGGGTGGGCGTCCTGGGGTACGGGACGGAACGTTTCCCCGGGTTCTACCTGGCCAGCTCCGGCGAGCCGGTGGAGTGGACCGTCCACCGGCCGCAGGAGGTGGCCGCGGTGATGGCCGCCCAGGACGCCCTCGGCGGGCCGGACGCGGCGCTGCTGGTCGCCAATCCGGTCGCGGAGGCGGAGCAGTTGGATCCACGCGTGCACGACCGGGTGCTGGCCGAGGCCCTGGAGGAGTGCCGCGCGCGCGGGATCACGGGACAGGCCGTGACCCCGTTCCTGCTGGAGTTCCTGGTACGGGCCACGGGCGGGGCCTCGCTGGAGGCCAACCTGGCGGCGGTACGGGGCAACGTCGCGCTCGGGGCCAGGATCGCGGGGGCCTGGGCGGCGCGTCCGTGACGGCGGCTGCCGACCGGGAGCCCGCCGGGGCGCCCGGGGCGCTGCTGGTCGTCGGGGACGTGGTCACGGACATCGTGGCGGTGCATCCGGAGCCTCTGACGCCGGCCACGGACACGGCCGCTCGGATCCGGACCCTGCCGGGCGGCGCCGGGGCCAACGCGGCCTGCTGGGCGGCCCACGCGGGGGTGGCGGACGTCCGCCTGCTCGCGCGGGTGGGCGCGGAATCGGCCCGGTGGCACGAGCGGTGCCTGCGGGACGCGGGGGTGCGGCCGCGGCTGGTGGTCGATCCGGCCGAGCCGACCGGGACGGTGGTGGCGCTGGTCGGCAAGGACGCGGAGCGCACCTTCCTCACGGACAGCGGCGCCGCGCTGCGGCTGAGCCGGCAGGACTGGGATCCGGCCCTGTTGGACGGCGCCGGCCATCTGCACCTGTCCGGCTACCTCTTCTTCGCCGACAGCAGCCGCGAACTGGCCCTGGTCGCGCTGCGGGCCGCCCGCGCCCGGGGCGTGCCGGTGAGCGTGGACCCGGCCTCGGCGGGGTTCCTGGCCGGGCTGGGTCCGGAGCGCTTCCTCGACGCGGTGGCGGGGATCGGCGTACTGCTGCCCAACGAGGACGAGGCGCGGCTGCTGGCCGGCCTGCCGGAGGGGGCCGGGGCGGCGCGGGCGGCGGCCGGGCTGAGCCGGCGGGTGCCGCTGGTGGTGGTCACCCGGGGTGCGGCCGGGGCGCTCGTGGCGGAGGGGGGCCGGGTGACCGCCGAGGTGTCGGCGGAGCCGGCCGAGGCCGTGGATTCGACGGGGGCCGGGGACGCGTTCACCGGCGGGTTCCTGGCGGCCCGGCTCGCGGGAGCGGGGCCCGCGGACGCGGCGCGGGCCGGGTGCCGGGCCGCCGCGCGTGCCGTGACCCGGCTGGGCGGGCGCCCGCAGGAGGTGTCTTCGGCCCCGGGCGTGGCTACGAGGTGTACTCCTCCTGGCCGAGGGTGACGATCACGCCCGCCTTGTTCACGTCGTAGTGGAAGACCAGGCCCTTGTTCGGGTGGGTCTCCAGCCAGGACGTGAGCTCATGCGTGGTGATCGGCTTGTTCGCGGAGCCGGAGAGGATGGGGGCGTGGACGCCGATCGCGGCGTCCTCGGCGATCGGGATCCAGGTCTCCTCGCCGACGGTCACGAAGGGGGTGGCGCCGCCGGCGACGGGGCAGCCCCAGTGGCCGCGCTTGACGATCAGGCTGTACTGGCCGCCCTCGGGGGTGTAGCGGTTGACGGCGATCTCGTTCGGCGAGACGGCGTCCTTGGAGGCGCAGGCGGGTCCGGGTGCGGGCGGCTTCGGCTTGTCCGGGGCGCTCGCGCTCGGGCTCGGCTTCTTCGGGGACGCCGGGGAGGCGGCCGGCGTCGCTCCGCCGGGCGCGGTGGGGGCGGGAGCGGGGGCCGTGGCCGAGGGGCTCGCCGTGCTCGCGCCGGGACCCGTGCCGGCGGCTCCCGCGTCGCCGCCGTCGTCGCCGTCGCAGGCCGTGAGGGTCAGGGCGCCGCACAGCGCGAGGGCGGCGGCCGCCTGCCGCCGCAGCCGTCTCGGGCCCTGAACCGCCGTACCGCTTGCGCCCATTGCCGTCTCCCCCTGCCAAGGCGCCACCGGGTGGGCGCCGTCGAAGCGTGGTGTCAACGTAGGCCGCGGCGGGGGGCGGGGGCGATGGCCGGATCCCGTTCGTCACCGGCCCGCGACGGCGTTGTCGCGGATCCCGTACGTCCGTGACGGACCGGGGGCGCGGCGGTCAGCCGGTGGGACCGGTGAGTCCCGTCCAGGCGGGGTGGCGGGGGTCGTCGGCCCGGACCACCGCGTCGGCCCGGGCCGCTGGGTCGGTCTCGGCCTCGTAGCGGGCGAAGGCGGGCAGGGTCCAGCGGGCGGACTCCTCGGTGCGGCGGGCCAGCGCCCCCGGGGAGAGGCGGATGTGGACGCTGAGGTCGAAGGGGAACCAGTGGCCCAGCAGCAGCGGGCCGTGCACGATCACGACGCCGCCCGGCGGGAGTTCGGCGTACGGGCTGCGGGTCGCCCGGTCGGTCGCCGGGTCCCACAGGTCGGGCAGCACGCGACCCGTGCCGCCGGGGTCGGTGGGGGCGAACACCTCGCGCCACAGGGCGGAGGTGTCGTACCAGGCGCCGAGGTAGGAGTCCACGTCCTCCCGGCCGAACTCGAAGCGGAGGGAGGCCGGGCGCAGGAACCCCTCGGCCGCCACCACCAGGGCCGGGCGGCTGCGCAGGCGCAGCGCGTCGGCGAGGTGGCCGGCGAGCACGCCGGTGTCGGCGGCGGGCGCTCCGTCGATGCCCACCCGCTGCCAGGTCTCCTCCCCCGCCGGGGAACCGTGTTCGTCGAGGTGGCCGGCGAGCCGCTCGGCCATCCGCTGCCATGTGATCGCTTCCAGCTGCACGGGCCCATTGTCAGTGCCGGGCCCTAACGTTTTTCACGAGGGATCACCGGCGGGAAAGAGCCGTTGGCCCGGCCTTGGGGAGGGGTCTGTCATGGCTCGCGAGACGACGTATCTGGAGCTGTCGCAGGAGGGCGGCGGTGCCCACAAGTTCTACGAGGTGACCGTGGACGGCACGGCCGTCTCGGTGCGGTACGGGCGCATCGGCGCGGACGGCCAGTCCCAGACCTCCTCGTTCCCGACCGTCGACAAGGCCCGGGCGGCCGCGGCCAAGAAGATCGGCGAGAAGGTCCGCAAGGGGTACGCGCCGGCCGTGGCCGGGGCGCGCGCGGCCCGGGCGGTCTCGCGCCGCCAGGTCACCTCGGCGCCGTCGACGGCGCGGGCGGTGGCCCCGGTGCTGTGGCGGTTCCGTACGGGCTCCTCGGCGTTCGGGATCCATGTGGACGAGGACCGCTGCTGGGTGGGGAACCAGGCGGGGGACGTCCACACGCTGAGCCACGGGGGCGAGGTCCTGGCCCGGTACTCGCTGCCGGACGGGGTGAAATGCCTGGTGGCAGACGATTTCTGGATATACGCGGGCTGTGACGACGGCACGGTGTACGACTTGTCCTCGAAGGTGCCGTTCGGGGCCTACGACATCGCTGCGGATGTGGACATCTTCTGGCTCGACATCCACGAGGGCGTGCTGAGCGTGTCCGACCGCAGCGGCGGGCTGACGGTCATCGACCACGAGGACGAGTTCCAGTGGTCGCGGCGGTCGTCGGGGGCGAACGCGTGGATGGTCCGGGCGGACGGGCGGGCGGTCTACCACGGGCACAACAAGGGCGTGACGGCGTACGCGGCCGACGGCGGGGCGCAGTTGTGGCACCGGCCGACCAACGGCAACGTGCTGTTCGGCTGGCAGGAGGACGACGCGGTCTACGCGGGCACCGGGCGCCACACCGTGCAGCGGCTGTCGAAGGCGACGGGCGCCGAGGAGGCCTCGTACCGCTGCGACGACGCGGTGTACGCGTGCGCCACCTCACCGGACGGGCGGCACGTCTTCGCCGCCGACAACGCCGCGTCGGTGTACTGCTTCGACGCCGACGGGCGGCGGGTGTGGAAGCTGGGGACGGGAGGCGGTTCCGCCCTGTCCATGCAGTACCTGGACGAGCGGCTGTACCTGGTCACCACGGACGGGTCCCTGATCTGCATGGACGCGAGCGAGGCGGCGATCCTGGCGGCCCAGGCGGGCTCGGTGCCGACGGCGGTGGATGTGAAGTCGGCGGCCGCGCTGCCGGTGTTCACCCCGGCGGCCTCCGCCTCGGCGGTGGCGACCGTCTCGGTGGCGGCGGCCCCGCCCGGCGGTGTGGTGGTGGAGTGCGTGCAGCAGGGCGGCCGGATGCGGGTGCAGGTGGTGTCGGGCGGCTTCGAGCCCTCGTGGAACGTGCAGTTCCCGCGCGGGATCCGGGAGCCGGGTGCCCGGTACGTGGTGGACGGGCTGCACGCGGCCTCGGGCGGTTTCTACCGGGTGCGCGGGGAGATACGCCGCCTGGTCTGAGCGGGGCGCGGGGCGACGCGTCCGGGGGGCGCGACCGGGGGTTCGTCCGCGGGGGGCGACCGGGGGGCGCGCGGGGCGGACCGGGTCAGGCAAGGCTCCCCGGGCACGCGCAGGGTGCGGCGCCGGGCGGGGCGTCCGCGGGTATGGAGAAGGCCTCGTCCTCGGCGAGCGTGCAGGTCACGTACAGCACGACCGGTACGGTGGCGAGGTTGCGGCCGAGGTGCAGGTGGTCGGGGCCGGGCGGTTCGACGAAGCTGGTGCCGGTGCGGTGCACGACGACCGAGTTGTCGTGCAGGATCCGCGTCAGCGTCCCGGACTTGACGAGTGCGATCAGCGGGACGCGGTGGAAGTGCCAGCCGGTGCAGCCGCCGGGTTCTATGACCACCTCCCGGCCCGCGAGGCCCTCCGCTCCGCCGTCCACGGCTCGCGCGAGCCGCGCCGTCGGCTGCCATCCGCCCATGCGATGCACCCCTTCCCCCTGGGCATCACGGCCCTACCGCAGCCCCAACGGCTCACGGTAGGGGGGCAATCGGCCATCCGGGAAAGTTGGCGAAACCACAACCGCCATTTTCGGCAAGGTGATAAGCAGACCGGACAGCGGTATCACATCGTCATGAGCCTCGTGGTCTTCGAGTCGCTGAAGCCGATCCACTGCGCGGAGTGCCGGCAGGGGCCGCTGCGGCATCTGGTCCGCGAGGTCGGCGTGCCCCGCTGCCTGGACTGCGCCGACCTCGGACACCTGGTCTACCTGCCGCGCGGGGACGCCGCCCTCACCCGGCGGGCCCGGGAGGCGAGTTCGCTCTCCGCCGTCGTCGTCCGCTTCAACAAGCGGCGACGCCGCTACGAGCGCCAGGGGCTCCTGGTCGAGGACCCCGCCCTGGCCCTCGCGGAGCGCGCCTGTCTCGCCGACGCCGAGGCGCGGGCCCGCCGCCGGGAGCGCGACCGGCTGCGCCGCGCGGTCGAGGACACCCGGTTCACGGCGGCCTTCGCGGCCGAGATCGTACGGCTGTTCCCGGGGTGCCCGGCCGATCGGGCGGTCGCGATGGCCACCCATGCCTCGCTGCGCGGCAGCGGCCGGGTGGGCCGTACGGCGGCGGGCCGGGCTCTGACCGAACAGGCCGTGTCGGTGGCGGTCCGGGCTGCGGTCAGGCACACCGACACCGAGTACGACGCCCTGCTCATGGCGGGCGTCCCGCGGTTCGCGGCCCGGGCCCGGCTGGCACCCCGGATCGACGCGATCCTCGACGCCTGGCGCAGGCTCCCGCCCGCCCCGGGCACCGAGCCCCGGGCCTGACTATCCGAGGCGGAAGCGGCGGTAGAGCAGCACCCCGCCCAGCAGCAGAGCGCCGCCGCCCGTCAGCAGGTAGCCGGCGCCGTCGGCGCCGGTGTGGGCGAGCGCCGGACCGTGCTGCGGCGGCGCGGGCGCGGTGACGGCCGGCGCCGTGACGGGGGGCGCCACGACGGGCGTCGGCGCCGGCTGCGGCGGCTTGCCGCCGCTGGGCCCCTCCCCGTTGACGGAGGTGTTGCCGGTGGAGCTGTTGCCGATCCCGACGACGTTCACCGAGTTGCCGCTGACGTTGAGCGGGACATCGACCGGGAGCTGGATCCCGTTGCCGGACAGCAGCCCCGGTGAATCCTTTCCTCCTCCCTCGGCACGGGCTCCCCCGCCCGTCTGGGAGCCGCCGGCCCCCGCCCGCGGTTTCCCGGGATGCGAGGACGCCGACCCCGGATGCCCGTCACCGCCACCGCCTTGCTGGGAACAGCGGTTGCCGGCGGCCGGGTTGAGCAGTCCGACCACGCTCACGGTGTTCCCGCACACGTTCACCGGGGTGTGCACCGGCAGTTGCACCAGGTTCCCCGACAGCAGCCCCGGCGAGCCCTCCGCCTTCCCGCCCGCGTCCGCATCGGCGTAGGCGAAACCGCCGACACCCGCGACCGCCAGTCCACCTCCCGCAACCACCGCCGCGATCACGCCATTCCGACGACTGTGACGCATGAGTTCCCTGCCTCCCGAAGAAGTTCACGGGCGCTGCACCCGTACCGGAAACAACGCGGTAAACCCGTTCGGGTTATAGAGCAGGTAGGCATTTCACCCCATCGTGTACTGGGTAATGCCTACTTCATGACTGAACGCCCGCTCCTGCTCCTCGACGTGGACGGCCCGCTGAACCCCTTCCGGTCCCGCATCGCGGGGCTGCGCGGATACACGACGCACCGGATGCACCCGGCGGACTGGATGGCCGGCCGGGACCCCCGATCGCGCGGCGCGCGGCGCGGACTGCGGGTCCGCCTGCACCCCGCGCACGGCGCCCGCCTGCTGGCCCTGCCGTTCGAACTCACCTGGGCCACCGCCTGGATGCACCAGGCCAACACGATGATCGCCCCGCACATCGGACTACCCGGCGATCTTCCCGTCATCGAATGGCCGGAACTCTTCGCCGCCGACCCCGACGGTCTCTTCTGGAAGACCCGCCCGCTCATCGACTGGGCCGCGGGCCGGCCCTTCGCCTGGGTCGACGACATGATCACCCCGCAGGACCGCGCCTGGATCGCGGCCCACCACCCGGCCCCGGCCCTCCTCCTCACCATCCACCCCCGCCACGGCCTGCGCGAGCGCGACTTCGCCACGTTGACGCGCTGGGCGGCGCAGATCAGCGGCGCAGCGCGGTGAGCGGGTCGGCCGCCGGGGTGCCCGTCGGCCACCAGTCCTCGGTGTCCGGGCGGGACTCGTAGGCGTACCAGAGGCCGTCGCGGCCCAGACGGAGCTGGCGGGTGCGCGCGGTCAGACGGTTGCGCTCGGGGCGGAAGGCGCCCTGGGAGGCGGCGATGAGGGCCGGACGCGCCCGGTCGAAGGGGCCGGCCGGAGGGTCCCAGGGCTCTTCGAGCGCGGCCAAGGCGGCCCGCCCGCCCTGGCGCCAGGCCGCGGCGGCGCGGGCCAGGTCGGTGGTGGTGCGGCCGGTGGCGCGGGCCAGGTCCCGGTAGAGGGCGCGGGCCGCGCCCGTCAGACCGGCCGTGTGGTGCGCGGAGGCCAGGCGGACGGCGTCCTGCCAGAGCGTGAGCCCGGCGATCGGGTCCTCGGCCGTGGTCAGGAGCGCGAAGGCGCGGGCCGCGGCGTCCGTGGCGAGCTGGTCCAGGGCCAGCGGATCGGGGGCCGCCGGGTCGGCCGGGTAGGCGGGCGGGAGGCCCACGGCGGCGGGCGCGGGCAGCGGGGCGGGCAGCGGCGCCAGGATCGTACGGGCCAGCGCGGCGCGGGCCGGGACCCCGGGGAAGTCCGGTGCGGTGTCCGGCTGTTCGCGGGCGGCGTGGGCGGCATTGCGCCGGGTCAGCTCGTCCAGGAGCTCCCGTTCGCCCCGGCCGCGCAGGAGCAGCAGGACGAACGGGTCCTCGTCGAGGAGGCGGGCCGCCCGGTAGCAGAGGGCCGCGGCGTGCTTGCACGGCGGGCGGGCGGTGTCCGGACAGGAGCAGCGCGCGACGAGCTCACGCACGCCGGGCAGGACCGACCCCGCCAGGGACCGCGGAACCTCGCGCTCCAGCAGGCCGGCGAGAGCCGTGGGGTCCGCGGCGACCTCCTCCAGGAGCTCGCTCCACTCGGTGTCCGTGAAGGGGCTCAGGGCCAGTTCGGTGCGGTACGGGCGGACGCGGCTGCCCCGCACGTACGCCACGATCCGGCCGGGGGTGACCGTGACCGCGTCGACATGGCCCTCCACCGCGTACGTGCGGCCCCGGGCCAGGCGCGCCGGGTCTCCGGACGCCCCTTCGAGCGCGGCCACCCAGGCCCGGCCCCACCAGCTCGCGGCCTCCACCCCGGGCGGCACCGTCTCGAAGGTGCGGCGGCGGTCGTCCCTCGCGGTGATCATGAGGACCTCCCCGGCGAAATCATGCGGACCTCCACGCCCTGGTCATGCGGGCCTGCGCAGGGAGACGAGGTCGGCCAGCTCCCGGTCGGTCAGCTCCGTCAGCGCCGACTCGCCCGAGCCGAGCACGGCATCGGCCAGAGCTCGCTTCGCCTCCAGCATCTCGGCGATCCGGTCCTCCACGGTGCCCTCGGCAATGATCCGGTGGACCTGGACGGGCTGCGTCTGGCCGATCCGGTACGCGCGGTCGGTGGCCTGCTCCTCCACCGCCGGGTTCCACCAGCGGTCGAAGTGGATGACGTGGCCGGCCCGCGTGAGGTTCAGGCCGGTGCCCGCCGCCTTCAACGAGAGCAGGAAGACCGGGACTTCGCCGGACTGGAAGCGGTCCACGAGCTCCTCGCGGCGGGCCACCGGCGTCCCGCCGTGCAGGAGCTGGTGGGAGATCCCCCGGGCCGCCAGGTGCCGCTCGATGATCCGGGCCATCGTCACGTACTGGGTGAAGACCAGCACCGCGCCGTCCTCCGCGAGGATCGTGTCCAGCAGCTCGTCCAGCAGGGCCAGCTTGCCCGAACGGTGCGGGATCCGGGGCTGCTCCTCCTTCAGGTACTGCGCGGGGTGGTTGCAGATCTGCTTGAGCGAGGCCAGCAGCTTCATGATCATGCCGCGCCGCTCGATGCCCTCGCTCGCCTCGATCACGGCCATCGCCTCGTCCACCGCGGCCTGGTAGAGGGAGGCCTGCTCGCGCGTGAGCGAGACCGGATGATCGGTCTCCGTCTTCGGCGGGAGCTCGGGGGCGATCCCCGGGTCGGACTTCTTGCGCCGCAGCAGGAACGGCCGTACGAGCGCGGCCAGCCGGGCCACCGCCGCCTCGTTGCCCCCGTCCTCCTCCTGCTGGTGCTCCACCGGGCGGGCGTGCCGCGCCCGGAAGGAGGTCAGCGGGCCCAGCAGCCCGGGCGTCGTCCAGTCGAGCAGTGCCCACAGCTCGGAGAGGTTGTTCTCCACCGGGGTTCCGGTCAGCGCCACCCGGGCCGGCGCGGGGATGGTGCGCAGCGCCTTCGCGGTGGCCGAATGCGGGTTCTTCACGTGCTGCGCCTCATCGGCGACGACCATGCCCCAGGGCTGTTCGGCCAGTCGGGCCGCGCTCGCGCGCATCGTCCCGTACGTCGTGAGGACGAACCCGCCGGCCAGTCCGTCCAGGCTGCGGCTGCCCCCGTGGAAGCGACGCACGGCGACGCCGGGCGCGAACTTCTCGATCTCCCGCTGCCAGTTGCCCAGCAGCGAGGCCGGGCAGATCACGAGCGTCGGCGCGGGGCGGTCCCGGTGCAGGTGCAGGGCGATCAGCGTGACCGTCTTGCCCAGGCCCATGTCGTCGGCGAGGCAGCCGCCGAGCCCGAGCGAGGTCATCAGGTCCAGCCAGGCCAGGCCGCGCGCCTGGTAGTCGCGCAGGGCCGCCTTCAGCCCGACGGGCTGCGGCAGCGGGGCCAGCTCGCCGGTCAGCCGCTCCCGCAGGGCGGCCAGCGCGCCGACCGGAACCGCCTCCACCGGCTCCCCGTCCACCTCGGCCGTCCCCGTCAGTACGGTGGCCAGCGCGTCCACCGGGTCCAGCAGGCCCAGCTCCCGCTTGCGCGCCTTGCGCACCAGCTCGGGGTCGACCCGCACCCACTGGTCCCGCAGCCGCACCACGGGCCGGTGCGCCTGCGCCAGCGCGTCCATCTCCCCAGGGGTGAGCCGGTCGCCGCCCAGCGCGAGTTCCCAGGAGAAGGCGAAGAGGTGGCCGGCGTCGAAGAAGGCGGTGCCGTCGGTGGCGGAGCCGGGCGCGGTGGACCGTACGACCGCGGTCGCCGACAGCGTACGGGCCAGGTCGCGCGGCCAGTGGACCAGGACTCCGGCGGCCGCCAGCCGGTTCGCGGCCCTGCCGAGGAGGTCTTCGAGCTCCGGATCGGAGAGGGCGAGGACATCGGGGACCGGCTGGTCCAGCAGCCGCAGCAGCGGCGGCCAGACCCGGGCGGCCCGGCGCAGCGCCAGTACGGCGTCGATCCGGGCGCGCGGTCCGAACCCGGCGGCGGCGGCGCCGGCCCACAGCAGAGCGGCGTCGGTGACGAGGGTGGGGTCGGCGAGGCTGTGCACCTGGACCACGGCGGCGCCTGCGCGGCGGACCTCCTGCGCCTGCGGCCGCTCGCCGTCCGGCTGCCCGGCGTCCTCGGCGCCCCCGGTGTCGTCCGGCCGGTCGAAGAGGCTGAACGAGGACAGGTCGAGCCGCAGCGAGATCCCGACGCCGGCATCGGCGCCGGCCGCGACCTGCGCGGCCCACTCCTGTATCCCCGGCACCCGCTGGGGCTCCCGCGCCGCGAAAGGCCGCCCCGCGGCCAGCGGCGCCGCCGGGGTGCGGGGCAGGCTGTCGGCGACGGCATCGAGGAAGGCCCGGACCAGCGCCTCCGGGTCGGGCAGCTGGAGGGGGCGGCGGCCGGTCAGGGGCGTCGCGTACCCCTCGTACGGGAGGGCGGCGGCCACCGCCCGGAGGTGGCCGACGTCCTCGGCGTCGAGCGGGCCGGCCCGCCAGGCGTCGATCCCGTCGGGGGTGACGCCGGGGAGGAGCCGGCCGCGGGCGGCGAGCGCGAGGGCGTGCAGGGCGGCGGCGCCCCAGGCGCGGGTGGCGGGGTGCACGGCGGGGCCGCGGGGGCCACGGGGGGCGCGGGCGAGGAGCGGCAGTGCGTCGGCGACGGAGAGGGTGCGGGAGGGGACGGTACGGGTGCGGATCCCCTGGCCGTGGGGGCGCACGACGGTGAGCGGGGCCGGGGTTCCGGCGCCGTCCTCCGGGAGGGCGTCACCGCCGGGGGCCCAGAAAGCGAAGCGCGCCTCGCGGGGGACGGCGGCGGGGAGGAAGACGGCGGGATGGCGCAGGAGCGCGGACGCGGGCGGCGCGGTCGCGGGCGGCTGCGCGCGCGGGTGCGCGTTCGGTGTCACGGTGTCGTCTCCTCTCCCTCTCGGTGCGGTCGCTCTCGGCATGGTCGGATGCGGAGGGGCCGGTTACGGGCGGGTCACCTCTGCCGTCGAGTCTAGGCGGCGACACCGACAACGCCGCCGGCCTGCGCAGATGCCGGTTCGACGACCCGGACGGCACGACCGGCTCCAAGCGGCGGCCACCACCGCCGTGAACCGCCTCGTCCTGGGATGAGTGGGACCATGGAACCGAGGCGATGCTCATGCGATCCGGAAACGAGCCGGTCACCGCCCGCAGTCCGCTGCGGCTGCGGTTCTGGCTGAGTCTGTGGGGGTTCATCTGGGCTGCCGCCGGGACCGCCGCGTTCGCGCTGGTCGGCCGTCCCGGGTGGGCGGCCGCCTGCGGGGTGGTCGCGGTGCTCGCCCTCGTGGACCTGGGCGTGGTCCTGCACCACATCCACCAGGGCCCGCACTACCAGCCGGGCCCGGACATCCCCCCGTACGAGCCTCCGCGCCGGCGGTGATCCCGGCCGGCCCCGCTACTCCTCGAAGCGGGCCGCCGCCAGATAGTCGGGCTGCGGGTCCAGGGCTGCCGCCAGCCGGAAGTGCTTGCGTGCCTGTTCGGGGCGGCCGGAGCGCTCGTGCGTACGGGCCAGCGCGAAGTGCGCGAAGGCGTTGTCCGGCTCCCGCTCCAGCACCAGCTCGAACTCCAGCGCCGCCGGACGCAGTTGGGCGGCGGCGAAGAAGGCGCGGGCCCGCAGCAGCCGGGCCGCCGTGTTCTCCGGGTGCGCGGCGATGACCGAGTCGAGCAGCTTCACGGCGCCCCGCGGGTCCCGCGCGGCCAGCAGCTGCTCGGCGGCCCGGTAATCGATGACGTGGGTCTCGGGGGACGAGCCGGACGGCGAAGGCGGCTGCGCCGGTATGGGCGGCGGCGTGGTGTCGGACACGGTCTGATCCTTCCCTCTGCGGGCCCGTTCAACGCCCCGCACCCCGCCCGCTATTCCATGTGCCCGTCACGCACCGGCAGCACCGGGGGCACCGTGACCGCCTGAGGCCCCGGCCGCCGCTTCCCGCTCTTTGAGCTCCGCCCACACCTTGCGCACCTGCGGCTCCAGTGCCTCCAGCGGCCCGTCGTTGTCGATCACGAGCGTGGCCACCGCCAGTCTCTGCTCCCGCGTCGCCTGCGCGGCCATCCTGGCCCGGGCCTCGTCCTCGGCCATCCCGCGCAGCCCGGTCAGCCGGGCCAGCTGGGTCTGCGGGGCGGCGTCCACCACGACCACCAGGTCGTACAGCGGCGCCAGGCCGTTCTCCGCGAGCAGCGGTACGTCGTGCACCACGATCGCGCCGGCCCCCGCGGCCGCCTCCAGCTCGGCCGACCGGGCCCCGACCAGCGGGTGCACGATCGCGTTGAGGGTCTGCAGCTTCGCCGGGTCCGCGAAGACGATCGAGCCCAGCTTCGGCCGGTCCAGCCTCCCCTCGGAGGTCAGTACGGACTCCCCGAAAGCCGCCACGACGGCCGCCAGTCCCGGCGTGCCGGGCTCCACGACCTCGCGCGCGATGCGGTCGGCGTCCACGACGACCGCCCCGTACCCCGCCAGCAGCCGCGAGACCTCGCTCTTGCCGGCACCGATTCCGCCTGTCAGGCCCACCTTCAGCATGTCCAGCAGACTAGACGAGTAAGTCCGAAGTCCTTGGGCGCATGAAGCGAGGGTCTCGTTGGTTTGTGTGTGACGACAAACCTGGAGACCCTCGCG
>NZ_LFML01000048.1 GCF_001044425.1 Streptomyces roseus | reverse complement strand
ACCGGATCGCGTACGCCCGCAAGCGCGCCGTACGAGTCCATCTGCCGACGGCGGCCGACCGCGCCCGGGAGGTCGCGGAGCTGCACGCCCGGGCCGCCGCCCTGCCGGGGTGGCCGGAGTCGCTGGAGCGGCTGGAGTGCGCGATCGCCGACCACGCCGGGCCGTTCGGGCTGGACGGGCTGCCCGCCCCGGCTCGGGTGGTCACCACGATGGTCCCCGGCGGGGCCGTCACGGGCCGGCTCGTCGGCGCGGCCGGTCCCGATCTGCACTTCGCCGACGGCCTCGTGGTGGACAGCCGGCTGCTCGCGGGCTGGGAACTCGTCGCCACCGATGCCGATGCCGATGCCGACGCCACGACCGCCGTGCCCGTCGCCGAACTGCCGCCGCCCGCCGCCCCCGCCGGGCAGGACGGGCTGTTCTGAACCACCGCGACCGCCCCCCGGCACCCCAGCAGGTCCAAGGTCAAGACTTGGATCCCTTTGGGCTCCCGGGCCCCGTTCCAGTGGACACGCCGGGGGGCCGCTGCGGAAGGTGGTGGGCATGAGCATCCAGCCCGTACCCGCTTTCGAACCGCCGTACGTGATGGCGGTTTTCAGCAACATCCGCACCCCGGAGGACACCGGATACCCGGAAGTCCTCGACCGGATGAAAGAGATCGTGAGCGCCAACCCGGGCTTCCTCGGCTACGAGTCCGCCCGCACCCCGGGAGGCCTCGGCATCACCGTCGCCTACTTCCGCGACCACGACTCCCTCGCCCAGTGGCGACAGGACCTGGAGCACCAGGCGGCCATGAAGAAGGGCCGCGCCGACTGGTACGAGAGCTACACCCTGCACGTCGCGACCGTCGAACGGAGCCACGGCTTTGCCCGCAACGGCTGACACGGTCCGCGCCTTCCGGGAGCGGCTCCGGCTGCCCGGACTGGTCGACGTGCACACGCACTTCATGCCCGAGAGGGTCCTGGCGAAGGTGTGGGACTACTTCGACGCCTTCGGACCGCTGAACGGTGTCGAGTGGCCCATCACCTACCGGCACGAGGAGGAGCAGCGGGTCGCGCTCCTGCGGGAGTTCGGGGTCCGGGCCTTCACCTCCATGCTCTACCCGCACAAGCCGGTGATGGCCGCCTGGCTCAACTCCTGGTCCGCCGGTTTCGCCGCCCGCACCCCCGACTGCCTGCACACCGCGACCTTCTTCCCGGAGGAGGGCGCCGGGGCGTACGTCCGCCAGGCCGTCGAAGCCGGGGCCCGGGTCTTCAAGGCACACCTCCAGGTCGGCGGGTACGACCCGAACGACGAGCTGCTCGACCCCGTCTGGGGACTGCTCACCGAGGCGGGCATCCCGACGGTGATCCACTGCGGGTCGGGGCCGGTCCCGGCCAAGCACACCGGACCCGAGCCGATCGCCCGGCTGCTGGCCCGCCACCCCCGGCTCCCCCTGATCGTGGCGCACATGGGCATGCCCGAGTACGCCGACTTCCTGGAGCTCGCCGACCGGTACACCGCGGTACGCCTCGACACCACCATGGCCTTCACCGACTTCTCCGAGCGGTTCCGGGGCTTCCCGGCCACCGAGCGCGGGCGGCTCGCGGACCTCGGCGACCGGATCCTGCTCGGCACCGACTTCCCGAACATCCCCTACCCGTACGAGCACCAGCTGGAGGCCCTCGAACGGCTCGGCCTCGGCGACGACTGGCTCCGCGCGGTCTGCCACGACAACGGGGCCCGGCTGTTCCGCCTGGTCTGAGCGGTGTGCCGCGTCGGTCGTGACAGCGGCGCCGGGTTTCTCAGGGAATTCACAGGGAGGGACAAGAACGCTCTCAGAGGCCGCGGTCAGCGTGGTCGCATGACTGCGACGACCACCGCCCACGCGTCCACGTCCACCAGCAACCCGACGGCCCTCGTCCGGCCGGACGGGGGCCCCTGCCGGGTACTCGTCGTCGACGACGAGGCCTCGCTCTCCGAGCTGCTCTCCATGGCCCTGCGCTACGAGGGCTGCGAAGTCCGCAGCGCGGGTGACGGGGCCGGTGCCGTGCGGGCCGCGCGGGAGTTCCGTCCGGACGTCGTGGTCCTCGACATCATGCTGCCCGACATGGACGGACTCGCCGTCCTCGGACAGCTGCGCCGGGAGATCCCGCAGCTCCCTGTGCTCTTCCTGACCGCGAAGGACTCCGTCGAGGACCGCATCGCGGGCCTGACGGCCGGCGGCGACGACTACGTCACCAAGCCGTTCAGCCTGGAGGAGGTCGTGGCCCGGCTGCGCGGCCTGGTCCGCCGCTCGGGCGCGGCGCAGGCGGCCCGCGGGGGCTCGGTCCTGGCCGTCGGCGACCTGCGGCTCGACGAGGACAGTCACGAGGTGTCCCGGGGCGGCCGGGAGATCCACCTGACCGCCACGGAGTTCGAGCTGCTGCGCTATTTGATGCGCAACCCGCGGCGCGTGCTGAGCAAGGCGCAGATCCTGGACCGGGTGTGGTCGTACGACTTCGGCGGCCAAGCCAACGTCGTCGAGCTGTACATCTCCTACCTGCGGCGCAAGCTGGAGAGCGGCCCCGGCTACCCGCCGATGATCCACACCCGGCGCGGCGCCGGCTACCTGATCAAGCCGGCCGAGTAGTGGCCCACCGCCCGCCGCGGTCGCAGCGCGCCTTCCGCCCGCCCCGCCTCTTCCGCCCGGTCCGCTCCTGGTCCCTGCGGGCGCGGCTCGTCGTCTCGGCGGTGGCACTGATCGCCGTGGTGGGCACGGCCATCGGGGCCGTCACCACCCTCGCACTGCGCTCGTACCTGGTCGACAAGCTCGACGACCAGCTGAGGGTCTCCGTGGAGATGGGCACCCGTAAGCCCCTCGGGGAGAAAGCGGTCCGGGACAAGGACGACAAGTTCGTCCTGACCCCCGGATCCCCGCTGGGCGCCGCCGGGATCCGTCTCCTCGCCGACGGCACCGTCGCCAACACGGCCCGCAGCGCCGCCCTCGGCGGCCCGGGGTACGACCACATCCAGCGCCTGACCGCGGCCCAGACCGCGGTCCTGGCGAGGGCCGCCCGCAAAGCCGCCGGTCAGGGCATGCCGGCCGCTGTGAACCTGGACCTGCCGGACCTCGGGGCCTACCGGGTGCTCACGGCCCCGGACGGCAGCCTCGTCCTCGGCTTCCCGCTCGCCGAGGTCGACTCCACCGTGAGCACGCTGATCGCCGTGGAGGTCTTCGTCACCCTCGCCGGGCTGATCGCGGCCTCCCTCGCCGGGCAGGCCCTGGTCGGGGTCGCCCTGCGTCCGCTGCGCCGGGTGGCCGCCACCGCCACCCGCGTCTCCGAACTCCCCCTGCACAGCGGCGAGCCCGCCCTCCACGAGCGCGTCCCGGACGCCGAGGCCGACCCCCGTACCGAGGTGGGACAGGTCGGCGCCGCCCTCAACCGGATGCTGGGGCACGTCTCCTCCGCACTCACGGCCCGCCAGCAGAGCGAGACCCAGGTCCGGCAGTTCGTCGCGGACGCCAGCCACGAGCTGCGCACGCCCCTCGCCTCCATCCGCGGTTACGCCGAACTGACCCGCAGGGGGCGCGAGGAGCCCGGCCCCGACACCCGCCACGCCCTGGGACGCATCGAGTCCGAGGCCACCCGGATGACCGGCCTCGTCGAGGACCTGCTGCTGCTCGCCCGGCTCGACGCCGGCCGCCCCCTCAGCTGCGACGACACCGACCTTGCCCCGCTCGTCGTCGACGCCGTGAGCGATGCGCGGGCCGCCGGGCCCGGGCACCACTGGCGCCTTGAGCTCCCCGACGAGCCCGCGCCCATCCGTGCCGACCCGGCCCGGATCCAGCAGGTCCTGGTCAACCTGCTCGCCAACGCCCGTACGCACACCCCGCCCGGCACCACCGTCACGGCCCATGTTTCACGTGAAACATCCGCCGTCCGGCTGAGGATCGAGGACGACGGGCCGGGAATCCCGACGGCCCTGCTCCCCCACGTCTTCGAACGCTTCGCCCGTGGAGACGCCTCCCGTTCCCGGGCCGCAGGCTCCACCGGCCTGGGACTGGCCATCGTCGAGGCCGTCGTGACGGCGCACGGAGGACAGGTGGGCGTCCAGAGCGAGCCTGGGCGCACCCGCTTCGAGGTCCTGCTCCCGCTCGCCCCGCACCAACCGCCGGGGAAGGGGCCCCTGGAGGGCTGCCGGACGGACTCACAGACGGGGCACAGGCTCACCACACAGCGGTGACAGCCCGCCCGGAGAAGGTCGGCACATGCGAACCGACACCTCCTCCGGCGCCCTTCCGGCACGGGCGCACCTCGCGCCCGTGCCCGGCGAGCCCGTACTCGACGTGGTGATCCCGGTCTTCAACGAGGAGAAGGACCTCGGCCCCTGCGTGCGCCGGCTCCACGAGCACCTCACCCGTACGTTCCCGTACCCGTTCCGCATTACGATCGCCGACAACGCGAGCACCGACGGCACCCCCGAGGTCGCGGCCGCCCTCGCCGCCGCGGTAGACGGCGTACGCAGCACCCGGCTGGAGGAGAACGGCCGCGGCCGGGCGCTGCGGACGGTCTGGTCCGACTCCGAGGCGCCCGTCCTCGCGTACATGGACGTGGACCTGTCCACCGACCTCAACGCGTTGCTTCCGCTGGTCGCCCCGCTCATCTCCGGGCATTCCGACCTCGCCATCGGCACCCGCCTCGCCCGCTCCTCGCGCGTGGTGCGCGGCGCCAAGCGGGAGTTCGTCTCCCGCGCCTACAACCTGCTCCTGCGCTCCTCCCTCGCCGCCCGCTTCAGCGACGCCCAATGTGGGTTCAAGGCCATCCGGCGGGAGGTCGCGGAGCGACTGCTGCCGCTGGTGGAGGACTCGGGCTGGTTCTTCGACACCGAACTGCTGGTCCTCGCCGAGCGGGCCGGGCTGCGGATCCACGAGGTGCCCGTGGACTGGGTGGACGACCCGGACTCCACCGTCCACATCGTCAGCACCGCCACCGAGGACCTCAAAGGCATGTGGCGGGTGGGCCGGGCACTCGCCGTCGGCGCACTGCCGCTCGACCGGCTCGCCCGCCCCTTCGGCGACGACCCGCGCGACCGCAGCGCCCTGCCCGGGGTGCCGCGCGGGCTGGCCCGCCAGCTCCTGGGCTTCTGTGCCGTCGGGGTGCTGTCCACGCTGGCCTACCTCGCCCTGTACTCCCTCTTCCGGCTCGGCGCCGGACCGCAGCCCGCCAACGCCGGCGCCCTGCTGGTCTCCGCCGTCGCCAACACCGCCGCCAACCGCCGGCTCACCTTCGGCGTCCGCGGCCGGGACCGGGCCGTACGGCACCAGGCCCAGGGCCTCGTCGTGTTCGGCGTCGGACTGGCCCTGACCAGCGGATCGCTCGCCGCGCTCGGCGCGGCCACCGCCGCCCCCTCCCACAGCACCGAACTGGCCGTACTGATCACGGCCAACCTCGCCGCCACCGTGCTGAGGTTCCTGCTCTTCCGCGCCTGGGTCTTCCCCGAGCGGCGCGCCACTCCCGCGAAGGACGACAACCGATGACCACGGCCGTACCACCCATGGACGCCCCGTTCCCCGAACGGGCCCCGACCGCTCCGCCCGCCCCGACCGCGCCGGGTTCCGCGGCCGGTACCGCGGCCGCCGGGCGCCCGCGCTGGGAGCGGCCCGCGTACGCGGCGCTCCTGCTGGCCGCCGCCGTCCTGCTGCTGTGGAACCTGGGCGCCTCCGGCTACGCCAACTCCTTCTACTCCGCAGCAGTTCAGGCGGGCAGCGAGAGCTGGAAGGCCTTCTTCTTCGGCTCCTCGGACGCCGGGAACTCCATCACCGTCGACAAGCCCCCGGCCGCGCTGTGGCCCATGGCCCTGTCCGTCCGGCTGTTCGGGCTCGGCGGCTGGCAGATCCTCGTTCCGCAGGCCCTGATGGGAGTCGGCACCACGGCCGTGCTCTACGCCGCCGTACGCCGCCACTTCGGGCCCGCGGCCGCCCTGATCAGCGGCGCGGTCTTCGCGCTCACCCCGGTCGCCGCGCTGATGTTCCGCTTCAACAACCCGGACGCGCTGCTGACCCTCCTGCTGACCGTCACCGTCTACTGCCTCCTGCGCGCCCTCGAAGGGGCCCAGACCAAGTGGCTCGTCTGGGCGGGCGTCGCGGTCGGCTTCGCCTTCCTGACCAAGACCCTCCAGGCCTTCGTCATCCTGCCGCCGCTCGCCCTCGTGTACGCGGTCTGCGCGCCGGCCCGGCTGCGCCGGCGGCTCGGCCAGCTCCTGCTCGCCGGAGCGGCCATGGTGGTGGCCGGCGGCTGGTGGGTGGCGATCGTGGAACTCTGGCCCGCCTCCTCCCGCCCGTACATCGGCGGCTCGCAGAACAACTCCTTCCTGGAACTCACCCTCGGGTACAACGGCCTCGGCCGGATCAACGGCAACGAGACCGGCAGCGTCGGCGGCGGAGCCCGGCCCGGTGGCGGTGGCGCGGGCGGGGGCGGCTGGGGGGAGACCGGCATCGACCGGCTCTTCTCGGCCAACATCGGCGGACAGATCTCCTGGCTGCTTCCGGCGGCCCTGGTCATGCTCGTCACCGGACTCGTGATCACGTGGCGGGCCCGCCGGGCCGCCGACTCCCTGGAGGGCATGGCCCGGGCGGCGTTCCTGGTGTGGGGCGGGGCCCTGCTGATCACGGCGCTGGTCTTCAGCTACATGCAGGGCATCTTCCACGAGTACTACACGGTGGCGCTGGCGCCGTTCGTGGCCGCGCTGGTCGGCATGGGCGTGGCCATGCTGTGGGAGGAGCGGGGCGGCAGGGCCGCCGCGCTCACCCTGTCCGCCACCCTGGCCCTGACCGCCTGGTGGTCCTGGGTCCTGCTCGGCCGTTCGACCGGCTACCTGCCCTGGCTGCGCTTGACGGTGCTCGCGGCCGGTCTCCTCGCCGCCGCCGGGCTGCTGGTCGGCGCCCGGCTCGGCCGGCGGTTCGCGCTGGGCGCGGCGGGGCTGGGGCTGGCGGCGTCGCTGGCCGGTCCGCTCGCGTACTGCCTGACGACGGTGGACTCCACGCGCGGCGGATCGATCGTGACGGCCGGGCCCGCCGTCTCGGGAGGCCGGGGCGGCATGGGCATGGGCATGCGCTTCGGCGGCGAACTCCCGCCGGGCATGCCCCCGCAGGGCGCGCAGGCGGGGCAGCAGGGCGGCGGTCCGCAGGGCGGGCCCCGGCAGTTCCCCGGAGGCCGGGGCGCGGCGGCCGGCCAGGGCGGTCAGGGCTTCCCGGGCGGCCAAGGCGCCTTCGGCGGGCGCGGTGCGCGCGGTACGGAGAACTTCCCGGGCGGCCCGGGCGGCGCCGGCTTCGGCGGTCTTCTCAACGGTACGAAGGCCGGCAAGGAGGCCACGGCGGCCCTGCGCAAGGACGCGGGGAAGTACACCTGGGCGGCAGCCACCGTCGGCGCGCAGAACGCGGCGAGCTACCAGCTGGCCTCGGGCGAGCCGGTGATGCCGATCGGCGGGTTCAACGGCAGCGACCCCTCCCCGACGCCGGCCCGGTTCCAGGAGTACGTACGCGCCGGGAAGATCCACTACTTCATCGCCGGCGGCGCCCGCGCCGGCGGCGAAGGGCAGACGGGGCAGACCGGGCAGGCCGGGGCGACCGCACGCGGCGGCGCCGGCGGTGGTCCCGGGGGCGGCCCGGGCGGCGGCACCAGCAGCGCCATCACGAGCTGGGTCCAGGCCCACTACCGGTCCACCACGATCGGCGGAGCCACCTTCTACGACCTGACCGCCCCCCTGAACGGCATGTCCGCCCCGTCCTGAACCTGCCGGAACGCGAGAGGCACCCTCTAGCATCAAGTGGGCGGACCGGGCATTCCGGGCTGATCCAGCTGTTGTGAGGAGGGTGCCTCCATGGTGACCGCGGCCGATCCCGGGGAGACCCGGACCAGCGTGTGGCTGTCCCCGGGGCACGGCGCACCCGCCAGGCGCCGCAGTGAGGTGCCTTCCGGTCTCGACCGGGACCGGATCACCGGGGCCACCGTCCGGCTGCTCGACGCCGAGGGGCTGGCCCGGTTCTCGATGCGCAGGCTCGCGGCCGGGCTCGGGGTCACCGCGATGTCCCTGTACTGGTACGTCGACACCAAACACGATCTGCTCGAACTGGCCCTGGACCGGGCCTTGGGCGAGCTCCCGCTGCCCCGCACTGCTTCGGCCGCTTCGGCCACCCCTGCCGTCCCGGCCGATCGGCCCGTCCGCGCCCGCGCCTCCGCCCCCGCCGATCCGGCCGCGGAGGGCTGGCCGGGCCGGCTGCGGTCGCTGGCCTGCGGGTACCGGCGCCTGCTGGCGGAGCACCCGTGGGTGGCGGCGCTGACGGCCGCGTACCCCAACATCGGCCCGCACGCCCGCGCCTTCGACTCCGCCCTCCAGCGCCTCCTCGACGCCACCGGCCTGGCGGGTGCCTGCCGGACCGGCGCGCACCTGGCCGTGTCGCAGTTCCTGCACGGCTGCGGGGGCGCTGCCCGGCGGGCGCCCGACGGGGACTTCGCCCTCGCGCTCGACGTCCTGATCGCGGGCATCGAGGCCAAGGCCGCCGCGCGCACGGGGACGTAGAAACCCCCGCCGGGCCGCTCCCACAGGAGGGGCGGCCCGACGGGGGCGCGCGTACCGCTCGGTTCCGCTACTCCGCAGAAGCCGAAGCCGAAGCCGAAGCCGAAGCCGAAGCCGAAGCCGAAGCCGAAGCCGAAGCCTGAGCCGAGGCCGAGGCCGAGGCCGTGGCCGGAGCCGGGGCCGCCGCCGCCGGGGCGTGGGCCGCCGGCTTCGACTTCAGCGCGACCTCCTTGATGAACAGCACCAGGACGAGCCCGAGCAGCGCGAACGGCGCCGCGTAGAGGAAGACGTCGCCGACGCCGTGCCCGTACGCGGACTCGATGACCGTGCGGAACGGCGCGGGCAGCTTGTCGAGGTCGGGGATCCCGCCCCCGGCCGTGCCGCCGTGGCCCATCGCCGCGGCCTTCGGACCGAGTTCGGCCAGCCCGTCCTTGACGTACTGGGTGACCCGGTTGGCCATGACCGCGCCGAGCGCCGAGACGCCCACGGCGCCGCCGAGCGAGCGGAAGAAGGTGACGACCGAGCTGGCCGAGCCCAGGTCCTGGGGGGCCACCTGGTTCTGCGTGGCGAGGACGAGGTTCTGCATCATCATGCCGAGACCGAGGCCGGTCAGCGCCATGTAGATCGCGATGTGCCAGTACGGGGTGTCGTACCGCAGGGTGCCCAGGAGGCCGAGGCCGGCCGTCAGGAGGACGCCGCCGGAGACGAGCCAGGCCTTCCACCTACCGGTCTTCGTGATCACCTGACCGGAAACCGTGGAGGAGACGAAGAGTCCGCCGATCATCGGAATCGTGAGGATTCCGGACATCGTGGGGGACTCGCCGCGGGCCAACTGGAAGAACTGGCTGAAAAACACCGTGCCCGAGAACATCGCGATGCCGACGAACAGCGAGGCGGCCGAGGCGAGGGAGATGGTCTTGTTGCGGAACAGGCGCAGCGGGATGATCGGGTCGCTCGCCCTGGACTCGACCAGGAGGAAGAGCAGGCCGAGGAGGACGGCGCCGCCGGTCATGGCCGCGGTGGTCCAGGAGATCCAGTCGTACGAGTCGCCGGCCTGCGTGACCCAGATCAGCAGCAGGGACACGGCTCCGCTGATCAGGAAGGCGCCGAGCCAGTCGACCTTGACGTCGCGGCGGACGACCGGGAGGTGCAGGGTCCGCTGGAGGACGATCAGGGCGATGATCGCGAACGGCACGCCGACGTAGAAGCACCAGCGCCAGCCGAGCCACGAGGTGTCGGTGATGACTCCGCCGAGCAGCGGGCCGCCGACGGTGGCGACGGCGAAGACCGCGCCGAGGTAGCCGCTGTACCGGCCGCGCTCGCGCGGGGAGATCATCGCGGCCATCACGATCTGGGCGAGGGCGGAGAGGCCGCCGACGCCGATGCCCTGGACGACGCGGCAGGCGATGAGCATGCCGGTGTTCTGGGACAGGCCCGCCACGACGGAGCCGAGGACGTAGATCACCAGGGATATCTGGACCAGCAGCTTCTTGCTGAAGAGGTCGGACAGCTTGCCCCAGAGCGGGGTCGCGGCCGTCATCGACAGCAGGGCGGCGGTGACGACCCAGGTGTACGAGGACTGCGTGCCGCCGAGGTCGCTGATGATCTGGGGGAGCGCGTTGGAGACGATCGTGGACGACAGGATCGCCACGAACATGCCCAGCATCAGGCCGGACAGCGCCTTCATGATCTGCGCGTGGGTCATGGGGGCGTGGGGGCCGGGGGCGGAGGACGCGGGGTCGGACGTGGCCTCCGACCGGCTGCCTCCCTGCACACCGGTGGGTGCGGTGGTCGCCATGGGTTTCCTTTGTCTAGAAGCTCGATCGGAGCCGGGTCAGCAAGGTGTTGAGTACGTCGATGTCGTGTGGGGACCAGTCGGCCAGGGCCTTCTCCAGCGCGCCGGTGTAGCGGGCGCCCACCTCGGCGAGGAGGGCGTGGCCGGCCGGGGTGAGCCGCAGGATGCGGCAGCGGCCGTCGCCGGGGTCGATGTCGCGGGTGATCCACCCGCGGTCGGCGACGTGGGCGACGTGGCGGCTGGTCACCGAGATGTCGATGGCCATGAGGTCGGCGAGGCGGCCGAGCCGTATCTCGCCGTGGCGGTCGAGCAGGGTGAGGACGGCGGCGGAGCCGGGCGGGCAGTCCGGGGGGAGGAGGCGGGCCAGGTCCCGCTTGACCGCGCCGATGCCGGTGAGCTGGCGGGCCAGCTCCTCGTAGCGGCTGGTGGGGGCGGGCTGCGCGGGTGGTGCCGGTGGCGCCGGTGGTGCCGGCAGGGTCTGGGCTTCCGTGGTCATGGGGCTCCCCCCTCCCTTTCCTCGTCGTGGATGTTGTTGCTTAGGGCAACCATAGGATCGATTGGTTGCTACAGGCAAATGAATAGGGGGGTGGGGGCGGTAAAGGAATCGGAAAACCCGCTAGGGTCCTGAGGCATGGCTGCGAACCACAACTCACAGGGCCCCGAGGGCAACTACGACCCCGCGGGCAGCACTCAGATGTTCCGGGCGTTCGTCGAGGAGGCCGCACCGGCCGGGCCGGGGCAGGGACCCGTGGCTCCGGGGTCCCGTCGGCGCCAGGCCGCGCAGGGTTCCGGGTCGAAGACCGGCCTGTGGCTGGGGGTGGGGGTCGCCGCTCTGGTGCTGATCGGACTGGTGGCCTGGATGGCCCTCTAGGTCGTCGGGCCGGAGCGGCGGGCGGGTCCGGGCGGGTCGCAACGGCCCGCCGGACCGGGAGGCTGCGGCGCCGTCCTCACGTCCAGGTCGCCGTGGCCCTCCGCGTTTCCACGTGCATGCCCAGGGGGACCCGCCAGGATTCCACGCAGACCGTGTAGGTCTGCGCCTTCGTCGTGCCGCCCGGGATGGGGGCGGGGAGGGGCTGGGCCGTGTCGACCGTGGCCCAGTCGATGCCCAGCGCGCCGATGATGTGGGTCGAGAACGTGACCGTCCCCGAAGTGGCCGGTTTCGTGCCCTTGTTGGTGAACGCCACCGTGACCTTCTCGCACCACCGGTCCGCCGCCTGGGCGCGGGCCGGCGGGCTCAGGACCAGGTTCGCCGGCGTGCCCGGGGGCGTGGTCCCCGGAGCGGGGGCGGGGGGCTTCGAGGTGGTCGGCGGCAGCTCCGGCACGGGCGGAGGCTGGGGCGGCGGCTGTACGGTCCCGGCTTCGCCGGCCGGGGCGCCCGGGGACCCGCTCTGGGACCCGCCCTGGGACCCGTCCGGCGCGGAGGCCGCGGTACTCCCCCGGGCCGGGATGCCGGGCGGCGTACCGCCCGTCGGCGCCGGGGCCTGGGCCGAGGCGGCGGGGCCGTCGCCCAGTGGCCGGAGTTCCACCGCGGACCGCGGCGGTACGTTGTCGCCCGCACGGCGTTCCGGGCCCGGGGCCACGGCGCCGGCGGCCGCGTAGCCGTTCCGCGCCGGGCCGCCGCATCCCGTCAGGCACGCGGCGGCCAGAGAGCAGCACAAGGTCGTCAGGGTGAGCGTTCGGCGGTCCACTCGCATCGCCGTAGTTTTGCTGACCCTGCGTCAGGTGGGAACCCCTTCGGCCGGGGCTACTCGCCGATCAGGCCCACGCGCAGCTGCGCCAGCGTGCGCGTCAGCAGCCGGGAGACGTGCATCTGGGAGATGCCGACCTCCTCGCCGATCTGCGACTGCGTCATGTTCGCGAAGAACCGCAGCATGATGATCTGCCGCTCCCGGGGCGGGAGTTTGGCGAGCAGCGGCTTGAGCGACTCGCGGTACTCGACGCCCTCCAGCGCGGTGTCCTCGTACCCGAGGCGGTCCGCGAGCGAGCCCTCGCCGCCCTCGTCCTCGGGGGAGGGCGAGTCGAGCGAGGAGGCGGTGTACGCGTTGCCCACGGCGAGGCCGTCGACCACGTCCTCCTCCGACACCCCGAGTACGGCGGCCAGTTCCGGCACCGTCGGCGAGCGGTCCAGCTTCTGCGCGAGCTCGTCGCTGGCCTTGGTGAGGGCGAGGCGCAGCTCCTGGAGCCGGCGCGGGACGCGCACGGACCAGGAAGTGTCCCTAAAGAATCGTTTGATCTCGCCCACGACGGTCGGCATCGCGAAGGTCGGGAACTCCACACCGCGTTCGCAGTCGAACCGGTCGATCGCCTTGATCAGGCCGATCGTGCCGACCTGGACGATGTCTTCCATCGGCTCGTTGCGGCTGCGGAAGCGGGCGGCCGCGTACCGCACCAGCGGCAGGTTCAGCTCGATCAGGGTGTCGCGTACGTACGCCCGTTCGGGGCTGTCCACGTCCAGGGCGGCGAGTCGCTGGAAGAGGGAGCGGGAGAGGGTGCGGGTGTCGATGGCTTCCGAGCGGACAGGCGCTGCAGGCAGTGCAGGCGCTGCCGGCGCTTCGCTCTTGATGAGCGTGAGCACCTTGGAGCTGCCCTGGTCTCCGGACATGCCACCCCCTTGAGGTCGCGGACGGTCGCGTACTGCGCGCCCGTCGGAGGAACGCAGCCTCCACCTGAATACCGGAGGCGGGGCTGCGGCAAACGCGGTTCCAGCAGAATGTCACATGTCGGCAACGCGCTGTAGCGCCAAGTCGACATATATCTCCAGCGACAGAGCGGAATGAGCCCATTCCATGGGAAACGGCGGAACGACCTCCACCCGTTCCAGCTACGCCTCGATCCTGTTTGCGGATCGGAGCCGGGCGAAGCTGCGCGCGAGCAGTCGCGAAACGTGCATCTGGGACACACCGAGCTCCGCGCTGATCTGGGACTGCGTCAGATTGTTGTAGTACCGCAGCAGCAGGATCCTTTGTTCACGTTCGGGCAGCTGTACGAGGAGATGGCGTACGAGGTCGCGGTGCTCGACCCCGGCCAGCTCCGGGTCCTCGTAGCCGAGTCGGTCCAGCAGGCCCGGCAGCCCGTCGCCCTCCTGGGCGGCCTCCAGCGAGGTGGCGTGGTACGAACGGCCGGCCTCGATGCAGGACAGCACCTCGTCCTCGGTGATCCGCAGCCGCTCGGCGATCTCGGGGGTCGTGGGCGTGCGCCCGTGCAGGGTGGTGAGGTCCTCGGTGGCCGCGTTCACCTGGACCCACAGCTCGTGGAGCCGGCGCGGCACGTGCACGGTGCGGACGTTGTCGCGGAAGTACCGCTTGATCTCGCCCACGACGGTCGGCATGGCGAAGGTCGGGAACTGCACCCCGCGATCGGGGTCGAACCGGTCGATCGCGTTGATGAGGCCGATCGTGCCGACCTGGACCACGTCCTCCATCGGCTCGTTGCGGCTGCGGAAGCGGGCGGCCGCGTACCGCACGAGCGGAAGGTTCGCCTCGATGAGGGCCCCGCGCACCCGGTGGTGCTCGCTCGTGCCCGGCTGTAGGCCCTTCAGCTGCCCGAAGAGGACCTGGGTGAGGGCACGGGTGTCCGCGCCCCGGCTCTGCGGTCTCGGGGGCGCCGGGGGCTCCGCAGGGGGGTCCTGCTGGGGTGGGACCTGGGAGTCCGGGGGCGGAGCCTGGGTGTCGTGGGGCGGAGCCTGGGTGTCCTGGGATGGAACCTGCGAGTCCTGGGTCGGGACCTGGGAGTCCTGGGGCGAGTCCGGGGAGGGGGGCTGGGCCGGGCCCTGGGAGGGGCTCCGCGGGGAGTGCGAGGAGGAGTCCTGCTGGGGCTCCTGCTGGGGTGGCACCTGAGGCGCAGTACTGGCCGGCACGGTCACGCCACCCCTTCAAGTCAACTCATCCGTCAAAAGCGGTCATAGCATCACAAGACATGTGCACTGTGTGCAAGCACCGTATATCGCCGTGTTGAGGGCAAGTTGGGCATAATGGGGTGTTTTGGGCAAGGGAATTGCGAGGTGCGGGAACACGAAAACCCCCCACCCGTCGGAGTGGGGGGCCGGTCAGTCGAAAGGCCGCGTCAGCGTACGGGTCAGCGCACCAATTCGGTCATGAACGCGCCGATGCCGTGGGCGGCGTCCGATATGCCCTGGAAGCCGATTTTGACGATGTCGGCGGCCTTGACCGGCTGGGTGATGATCACGAAGAGCACGAATATGACGAGCCCACTCATGATCATCTTCTTGGTGTCCATCAGCGGTGTCGGCCTCCCCAACCGGTACTGCCAAGTCGGGTGAGTCTAACCGCTCGTCTTCGGACACTCACCAGGCCTTTATGGACCAATGACCCGGCGGTCCGGGTCCTTTGCCGCAGTACGGGAGGGTGGGGGTGGAGCAGTATGGAGGGCGAGCCCACCGGTTCTGGCAGGAAACCGGTGGGTGAGGGACAGGACCTCACTGCGGGGTCCGAGCCGCGGGCTTTCCCCCTGATCGCGGCCCGGGCTGGCAGGTTCCGTCCTCGTCGGGGGGAGTGGCTTGTCCCCCCGACGCCACTTCCCCCGCCCGTACGTCGAAGGCCCCGACCCCGGTCGGGGCCTTCTTCGGCTGTCCGGGGAGGGGCCGCCGCCGACTACTGAATGGCGCCGAGCAGGTCCAGGACGGGTGCCACGGGGGCGATCGCGGGGTCGAGGTCGTTCGGCAGCTGCGTCAGCCGGCCCAGCTTGTCCAGCTCGCCCAGCTTCCCGCCGATCTCCTGGACGGAACCGGGCGTGGCCCCCTGCGGCATGCCCGGGGCCGCCTGCGGCAGGTCCGGGAGGGTGATCGGGGCCGGGGCGGCGGCGGAGGCGGCGGGAGCGGCGAGGCCCGCGGCGGCCCCCGCGAGGGCGAAGGCGGCGAGCATGCGCTGGATCTTGGTCATGCCGTGACAACGGCGGAGCGGGGCGCGCGGTCACGCGGGCGTCATCCGTAAAGACGCGTCGGCCCGCGGCGGGACGTCCGGCAAAACGCCGAGAGCCCCGTCCCTTGCGGGGCGGGGCTCTCGAACGAAGCGGTAGTGGAGGGATTTGAACCCCCGATGGGTTGCCCCATACTCGCTTTCGAGGCGAGCTCCTTCGGCCACTCGGACACACTACCGAGATGGATCCTAGCCTAAGGATCCGCATCAAATGAAATCGATACCGCCGAGCCCCCTCAGCGGTCGCGGAAGAAGTCCGTCAGCTGCCGCGCGCACTCCTGCGCGAGCACGCCGCGGATCACCTCCGGACGGTGGTTGAGCCTGCGGTCCCGTACGAGGTCCCAGAGCGACCCCGCGGCGCCCGCCTTCTCGTCGTCGGCCCCGTAGACGACCCGGGCCACCCGCGACTGCACGAGCGCGCCCGCGCACATCACGCACGGCTCCAGGGTCACCACGAGGGTGCACCCCGGAAGCCGCCATTCCCCGAGCCGGGCGGCCGCCCGGCGCAGCGCCAGTACCTCGGCGTGCGCCGTGGGGTCGCCGGTGGCCTCGCGCTCGTTGTACCCGGTGGCGAGGATCTCGCCGTCCGGGCCCAGCACGACGGCGCCGACCGGCACGTCGCCGGCCGGCACCGCCCGGGCGGCCTCCGCGAGCGCGAGGCGCATGGAGGCCCGCCACGGGTCCCGTACGGGATCGGGGCCGTGCGGGGGGTGGTGCGTGGTGATCACTAGCGGACGGCCTCCAGCACCTCGGTGGCGCCGAGGGACTCGGCGATCTCCGAGAGGGCGTCCCCGTCGAGGGTCATCAGTTGTTTGTTGCTGACGCCGAGGTCGTCCAGCAGCCGGGGGTCGCCGAGCGGGCCGGCGGGTACCGGTTCCGCACCGGGCGGGTCCTCCTCGTCCTCGTCGTCGGCATCGGCGAACGCGGCGATCGTCTCCTCCTCGCCGTCCTCGGTGCCGTCCAGGTCCAGTTCGTCGAGTTCGTCCTCCTCCTCGTCGCTGCCCAGCAGCTCGTCGGTCAGCATCGAGCCGTAGGAGCTGCGGGAGGCCGCGGAGGCGTTCGACACGAAGTACCGCGGGTCCTCCTCGCCGTCCACGCGGACGACGCCGAACCAGGCGTCCTCCTGCTCGATGAGGGCGACCACCGTGTCGTCGTCGACAGCGGCGGACCGGGCGAGATCGATCAGATCACTGAGGGACTCGACGTCGTCGAGTTCCATGTCGCTCGCTTCCCACCCGTCTTCGGTGCGCGCGAGCAGTGCGGCGAAGTACACCGTGACTCTCCCACTGGTCATAGGCGTGCCGGTTGGAGGTCCCCCCGGCCGGAGGTGGGGAGGGTGGGAACGGCTGTCCTGCTCGCCGTTCGTGCCCCGCCCAATCGGCATCGTGGCAGAAAGCGCGGCTTTGCGAGAGGTCTTCGGCGCTTGCGTCGTCCCGTGCCGTGCGCTCCGCGGGTTGTACGGGGGCCGCCGGCGCGCGCTGCGGCGGCCTCGCGCGGCCCCTCGATCCCGCCCGCGGCCTCGGCGCGGCGAACGCCGGAGCGGCCCGGCGCGGGCCCGGGCCCGCGCCGGGTGCGCGGCGGGTCACCAGCGGAACGTGCGCATGCGCATCTGCTGGCGCATGCGGGCCGCGCGGGCACGGCGGGGCTGGACGCGGTCGCGCAGGGCCCGCGCCTCCATCAGGTCGCGCAGGAACTGGGCACGGCGCGCTCTGCGCTGCGCTGCCGTCTCCGGCTGTTCAGGCGCGTCATCGCCCCGGCTCGGCTGCTGCGTGTCGGGCATCGGCCACCACCCCGGCTGGTCCGGTCGTCCTCCTCCGCCGTCGCGAAGCAGACCCCCCGCAGCCCACCTTCCCCCGGTTGGCGCGGTTGATGCCACCCTTTCGCAGCGCTTTCCAAGCGCCTTCGCAGCTCAGAGGGTTGCTACGCGCCGTCCGGCAGGGTCGGGACGACCGCCACGGGACCGTGCGCGTGGTGCAGGACCGCGTGGGCCACCGAGCCGATCATCAGGGACCCGAGGCTGCGCCGCGGGTGGTGGCGGCCCACCACCACCAGGGCCGCCGACCGGGAGGCCGTCACCAGCCGCTCGGCCGCGTCGCCCGGGGCCGCCGCCTGCTCGACCGGCACCTGGGGCCAGCGGGCCCGGAACGGCGCCAGCCGCTCCGTCTGGGAGCGCAGCATCTCCCGCTCCGCCGGCACCGCGTTCCCGTCGTCGGCCAGGCCCTCCGGCGGGATCACCTGGAAGGGGGCGTCCACCACCGTCACCGGCGCCGGCGGGATCGCGTACGCGGAGACCACCTGGACGGTGGTCCCCCGTGCGGCCGCTTCCTCGAAGGCGAAGGCCACCACGTCGTCCGCCGTCTCGGCGGCGTGCAGCCCGAGCACCACCCGGCCGCCGGACGGCCCGTCCCCGGCCTCGGCGCTGCGCTCCGCGTGCGGGACCACCACCACCGGGCACACCGCCGAGGAGGCCACCGCGCGGCTGTTCGAGCCGAGCAGCAGGGCCGCGAAGCCGCCGCGCCCCCGCGAGCCCATCACCACCATCAGGGCTTCCTCCGCGGTCACCCGCAGGGCCTCGGGCACGGAGCCCTCCAGCGATTCGTACCGCACCTCGGCCGGCAGTTCGGGGGCCCGCGCGAGGAGGTCCCGTACGTGCTCCCCGACGGGGTCGGGGTGCTCCTGCGGCTGGGAGGGGTCGGCGAGGGAGGAGCGGCGCGCCGCGTACAGCTGGGCGCTGTCGGGCAGCACGTGCGCGACCACGAGCGGGGCGCCGCGGCGCAGCGCCTCGGTCCGCGCCCATTCCAGGGCCTTGAGGCTGTGATCGGATCCGTCGACCGCCGCGACCACCGGTGCGTTGCTCATCCGTCCAGCGTGCTGGGCGCCCGGGCGGGCCGCATCCGCAGGGGATCCGCTGCGGAACGGGGAGGCATCAGGCAGGGATCGGAGACGCATCGGGGACGCATCGCCACGGATCCGCGGGCGGCGGCGCGGGTTCGGACGCACGGCGGTGCGCGCACCGCGTAGCCTTTTGACCGTGGGTCGCGAAAAAGTGCGGCCGTTTTTGCAGGTCGCAGGTCGAAACCCGGCAGCTGAGCCTTGGAGGATGTTGTGCGTTTGCAGGTCGTCGATCACCCCTTGGTGGCGCACAAACTGACCACCCTGCGCGACAAGCGCACCGACTCCCCCACCTTCCGCCGGCTCGCCGACGAGCTGGTGACCCTCCTCGCGTACGAGGCCACCCGCGACGTGCGCACCGAGCAGGCGGACATCGTCACGCCGGTCGGGCCCACCACCGGCGTGAAGCTCTCGCACCCGCGCCCGCTGGTCGTGCCGATCCTGCGCGCCGGCCTCGGCATGCTGGACGGCATGATGCGGCTGCTGCCGACCGCCGAGGTGGGCTTCATGGGCATGGTGCGCAACGAGGAGACCCTGGAGGCCTCCACGTACGCGACGCGCATGCCGGAGGACCTTTCCGGGCGTCAGGTGTACGTGGTCGACCCGATGCTGGCCACCGGCGGCACGCTCGTCGCCGCGATCCAGGAGCTGATCAAGCGCGGCGCCGACGACGTGACCGCCGTGGTGCTGCTCGCCGCGCCCGAGGGCGTCGAGGTCATGGAGCGCGACCTCGCGGGCACCCCGGTGACGGTCGTGACGGCCGCGGTGGACGAACGGCTCAACGAGCACGGCTACATCGTTCCGGGCCTGGGCGACGCGGGCGACCGCATGTACGGCTCGGCCGAGTAGGACGCGCAGGGCCCCCGCAGCACCCCGCAGGACGAAACGGCCGGCCGCCCCTCGGGGGCGGCCGGCCGTTTCGCGTGCGCTCGTCGTCGGGTCAGCAGGTCTTGGCGGGGGCGGGCTGGGGGTTGGCCAGCAGGTACAGCTCCTTGTCCGCCGCCTCCTTCGGGCTGAGCTCCTTGAAGGCGTCGCCGAGGATCAGGTCGATGTCCGTGCCCTCCCGGGCGTCGGTCTGCTGCGTGTCGCCCTCGATCTGGGTGCCCAGTACGGAGAAGGCGGCCTTGTCGGTCTTGGGCGAGCCGAGCAGTATCCCCGTCCCGGGGACCTTCTTGTCGAAGTCGGCGGGCGCGTTGCCGACCTTGCCGATGGTGAAGCCGCGTTTCTTCAGCTCGTCGCCGACTGCCTTGGCGAGCCCGGCGCGCGGGGTCGCGTTGTAGACGTTGACCGTGATCTCGCCGGGCTGGGGCAGGGCCGCGGCCGGTTTGGCCGCCGCGGGGCTGGCGGCCGCCGCGGCGCCCGCCCTGGGCTTCGGGGTCGCGCAGTCCTTGCCCGCGGCCTGGTGTTTGCCGCTGCCGCCCTCGCCTCGGAACACGTTCATGAGCTGCACGGATCCGTAGCCGAGCAGGGCCAGACCGAGGACTGCTCCGAGCACGGTGAGGACGATCCGGCGGCGCCGCCGCGGTCGACTCATGCGGGGGTAGGCCGCTCCCGTGACGCGGTACTTTCCGCCCATGCCGGGGGGAGTGAGCATGCTCATGGGCGCAGCGTAATACCGGCCGACCGCGATGCCCACCAAATGATCTGTTGATAGGGCAAGACCGACCCGAAAGGCGCAATTCCCGCGAACCGGAAACCCAAGGGGCGCCCGGGCAGGAGCGTTTCTCGGGCTCGTTTACGGCGTGTTCGGCCTCAGTAGTCCATTTCGAGTACGCGCGCGTGCAGCACCTGGCGCTGCTGAAGGGCCGCGCGCACGGCGCGGTGCAGCCCGTCTTCCAGGTACAGGTCGCCCTGCCACTTCACGACGTGGGCGAAGAGGTCCCCGTAGAACGTCGAGTCCTCGGCGAGCAGCGTCTCGAGGTCCAGCTGCCCCTTGGTCGTCACCAACTGGTCGAGCCGGACCGGGCGCGGGGCGACATCCGCCCACTGCCGGGTGGTTTCCCTGCCGTGGTCGGGGTACGGCCGCCCGTTTCCGATGCGCTTGAAGATCACACGGAAAGCCTACCGGGCCGGTGCCTGCGGGCGCAGCCTTGCCAAGCCGGTGCAAAAGTGGCAAGCAGTGCTATTTCGGGAGTGATGTATGAGCCAGAGCACCGACCCCGCGTCCCCGGCCGACCGGATCGCCGCCGGTTACGCCTTCACCGGACCCGCGCTCGAACTGGGTGCCCTGCTCTGGGACGGAGCCTGCCTGCCGGACCGCCAGATCCGTATCCCGCTGTCGATGCTGAACCGCCACGGCCTGGTCGCGGGCGCCACGGGCACCGGCAAGACGAAGACGCTCCAGCTCATCGCCGAGCAGCTGTCGGCGGCCGGAGTCCCGGTGTTCCTCGCCGACGTCAAAGGGGACGTCTGCGGCATCTCGGCGCCGGGCACGGCCAGTGAGAAGACCGCGCAGCGAGCGGCGGAAGTCGGCCAGCGGTGGGAGGCCACCGGATTCCCGAGCGAGTTCTACGCGCTGGGCGGGATCGGAGCGGGCATTCCGGTGCGGGCCACCGTGACGGACTTCGGCCCGGTGCTGATGTCGAAGGTGCTCCAGCTCAACCAGACCCAGGAGCAGTCGCTCGGCCTGATCTTCCATTACGCCGACGCCAAGGGACTGGAGCTGATCGACCTCAAGGACCTGCGGGCGGTCGTCGCCTTCCTCGTCTCCGACCAGGGGAAAGCCGAGCTCAAGGGCATTGGCGGACTGTCCACCGTGACGGCCGGGGTGATCCTGCGCTCCCTGACCGCGTTCGAGCAGCAAGGAGCCTCGGAGTTCTTCGGCGAGCCCGCGTTCGACACCGGTGAATTCCTGCGGACCGCCGCCGACGGGCGCGGACTGGTCTCCGTCCTCGAACTCCCGGCGGTCCAGGACAAGCCGCAGCTCTTCTCCACCTTCCTGATGTGGCTGCTGGCCGACCTCTACGCCGACCTGCCGGAGGTCGGCGACCTGGAGCGGCCGAAGCTGGTCTTCTTCTTCGACGAGGCCCACCTGCTGTTCAAAGGCGCGTCGAAGGCCTTCCTGGAGTCCATCACCCAGACCGTGCGGCTGATCCGCTCCAAGGGCATCGGCGTCTTCTTCGTGACGCAGACCCCCAAGGACGTGCCGGCGGACGTGCTCGCGCAGCTCGGCAACCGGGTGCAGCACGCGCTGCGCGCCTTCACCCCCGACGACGCGAAGGCGCTGAAGGCCACGGTGAAGACCTTCCCGAACTCCGCGTACGACCTGGAGGGGCTGCTGACCGGGCTCGGTACGGGCGAGGCGGTGATCACCGTACTCAGCGAGAAGGGCGCCCCGACCCCGGTCGCGGCGACCAGGCTGCGGGCCCCGCAGTCCCTGATGGGCCCGATCGACGCGGCGGCCCTGGACGCGGCGGTGAAGTCCTCGCCCCTGTACGCGCGGTACGCGCAGCCGGTCGACCGCGAGTCGGCGTACGAGAAGATCAGCGCCGAGCAGGCCGCGGCCGAGGCGGCTGCGGAGGCGGCCGCCGCGGAGGCGGAAGCCGAGAAGCAGGCCGGGGAAGCGGCCAGGCAAGCGGCGAAGGCGGGGCGCGGCGCGCCCAGGCCCGAGCCCTCGCTCGCCGAGCAGGTGGTGGGGAGCGGGCTGTTCCGCTCGCTGGCCCGGTCGATCGGCACCCAACTGGGGCGCGAGATCTCGCGGTCGGTCTTCGGGACGGCGAAACGGCGCAGATGACAGGGGGCCGCCGGGTCCCACGTGACGGATTCCGGCGGCCCGTTCCGCCGCCGGGGTGCCGCCGGGGGCGTCGGCGCTGACAGACTTCGACGCATGCGGACCGAACTGACCGACACCACGTCCAGCAAGATCGACCGAGCCCTGCTCGACGCCCGCCGCGCCGTGGGCAGCCCCACGATGGGCCTGGTGCTGACGCTCGTCATAGCCACGGACGAGGAGAACGCGTACGACGCCGTCCGCGCGGCCTCGGAGGCCTCGCGCGAACACCCCTGCCGCATCATCGCGGTCATCAAGCGCACCTCGCGCGGCTCGCACAAGCTCCGCCAGACCCGGCTCGACGCCGAGGTGCGGGTCGGCTCCGACGCCGGGACCGGGGAGATCGTGCTGCTGCGCCTGCACGGCGCGCTGACCGGGCAGGCGGGCTCGGTGGTCCTCCCGCTGCTGGTGCCGGACGCGCCGGTGGTGGTGTGGTGGCCGGCCGACGCCCCCGCCGACCCCGCGCGGGATCCGCTGGGCGCGCTGGCGCAGCGCCGGATCACGGACGCCGAGGCCGTCGCCGACCCGCTGGCGGTACTGGACCGCAGGGCCGCCGCGTACGCCCCCGGCGACACCGACCTCGCCTGGACCCGGCTGACGCCGTGGCGGGCCCTGCTGGCCGCGGCGATGGACCAGAAGCCGCTGCCGGTGGAGGGCGGGGCGGTGGAGAGCGAGGCCGACAACCCGAGCGCCGAGCTGCTGGCCCGCTGGCTGGAGGACCGCCTCGGGGTGCCGGTGGAGCGGGTCGCGACGGACGGACCGGTGATCACGCGGGTCCGGCTGGCGACCCGGGAGGGCGAGATCACGGTGGACCGCCCGGACGGGGCGCTGGCCACGCTGATCCTGCCGGGCAGCCCCGACCGCAAGGTGGCCCTGAAGATCCGCAGCACGGCCGAGCTGATCGCGGAGGAGCTGCGCCGCCTGGACGCGGACGAGGTCTACGCGTCGGCGCTGCGCACGCGCCCGGCCGCGGAGACTGCCGCGGACGCCTCCTAGCCCTTCCCCGCCTTTCCCGTCTTCTCCGCCTTCCCCTCTTCCTCGGGCTTCTCCGGCTTCTCCGGCTTCTCCGTCTTGGCGGCCTTGGCGGCCGCCTTCATCTCCTGTTTGTGCGCCCGCACCTTCGCCAGGGACTCCGGCCCGGTGATGTCCGCCGCCGAGCGGTAGACGTTCGCCGGGCCGTAGCCGCCGGCCGCCTCGCGCCACCCCGTGGGGCGTACGCCGAGCTGCTTGCCCAGCAGCGCCAGGAAGATCTGGGCCTTCTGCTCGCCGAACCCGGGCAGCTCCTTGAGCCGCTTCAGCAGCTCGTCCCCGCTCCGTACGCCGCGCCAGAGGGCCTCGGCGTCACCGTCGTAGTGCTCCACCAGGTACGCGCACAGCTGCTGCACCCGCTTCGCCATCGACCCCGGGTAGCGGTGCACGGCCGGCTTCTCGGAGAGCAGCGCGGCGAAGGCCTCGGGGTCGGCCGCGGCGATGGCGTGGGCGTCCAGATCGTCGGCCCCCATCCGCCGGGCGATCGTGTACGGCCCCGAGAACGCCCACTCCATCGGCACCTGCTGGTCGAGCAGCATGCCGACGAGCGCGGCGAGCGGGCTGCGGCCCAAGAGCTCGTCGGCCTCCGGCTGCTGGGCCAGCCGCATCGTGATGTCCATGGCTCCAGACTCCCGCGCGGCGGCGCTCCCCGCGCGGGCGACGCACCGCGGGCCTAGCGTGAGAACCGCGTGAAAAGCGACCAAAGACACACATCAGGACAGACTGAGGACACAGGAGTCGATCGATCATGGCTGAGTTCCCGGAGGGCGCTCCGTGCTGGGTGGACGCGATGTTCACGGACGTGGAGGGCGCCAAGGCCTTCTACTCCGACGTACTGGGCTGGACCTTCGGCGAGGCGTCCAGCCAGTACGGCAACTACACGCAGGCGTACTCGGACGGCAAGGCCGTGGCGGCCGTCGTACCGCCGATGCCGGGCGCCGAGGCCCCGTCGCAGTGGTGTCTGTACTTCGCCTCGCCCGACGCGGCGGCCACGGCCGAGAAGATCAAGGCGGCCGGCGGCGAGCTGATGATGGAACCGATGCAGGTCGGCACCTTCGGCACGATGGCCATCGCCAAGGAGCCGAGCGGCGCGGTCTTCGGCGTCTGGCAGCCGGGCGAGCACCGGGGCTTCGAGAAGCTCGGCGAGCCGGGCGCGTACGCCTGGGCGGAGGTCTACACCCGTGAGCCGGCCACGGCGGACGCGTTCCTCTCGCAGGTCTTCCCGTACGGGGCCCGGAAGATCGAATTCGGTGACGACCCCGAGACGGCCGGGATGGACTTCAAGATCTTCAGCATCGGCGGCAAGGACAACCCGGTCCTCGGCCGGATGAAGATGGGCGACGAGTTCCCGCCCGAGATCCCCTCCTACATCCAGGTCTACTTCGCGGTCCAGGACTGCGACGAGGCCGTGGCCAAGGCCAAGAAGCACGGCGGCGCCCTCCACTTCGGCCCGATGGACAGCCCCTTCGGCCGCTTCGCGGCCCTGACGGACCAGCAGGGCGCGGCGTTCGCCGTCATCGACCCGACGAACACGTCGGGCGAGATGCCGCAGATGTCGGACGCGTAGCCGCCCCCGCGCGCGCCCCGGGGCGATGCGGAGGATCGTGGTGAGTGGAACCCTTGAACGCCAATGGGAGGCGCGTCATGCGCAAGATCATGGACTGCAGGGAGTACCCCAGCGAGATCGGGTGCACCCTGACCATCGCGGGTGAGGAAGACGAAGTCATGGGGGCGGCCGTCCAGCACGCCGTCGCCGTACACGGTGAAGAGGACAGCCAGGAGTTCCGCGACGCGCTGCGCGGCATGCTGAAGCCCGAGGTGGCGGAGAACGCCTGAGACCGCAGAGGCTGGCCGGGGGGCCGGTTCCGGCTGGCGGATGCGACGGGGCGACCGCACGCCGGGGCCGGGGTGGTTACGGTCCGATCTTGTGCGGTCTCCCAGGACCGCGCGAGGTCACTACCGAAGAGGTCGGACAACCCATGAGCCTGAGCATCCGCAACCAGCTGGCCGGTACCGTCACCGCCGTCACCACCGGCGAGGCCATGGCCACGGTCAAGGTCCGTCTGGAGGGCGGGCAGGACGTCACGGCCGCCATCACCTCCGACGCCGTCAAGGACCTCGGCATCGCCGAGGGCTCCTCGGTCAAGGCGCTCGTCAAGGCCACGGAGGTGGCGCTGGCCACCGGCGCCGTCGAGGGGCTCAGCATTCGCAACCAGCTGGCCGGCACCGTCTCCGACGTGGCCACCGGCGGCGCCATGGCCTCGGTCAAGGTCGACGTGAACGGCGGCGGGCTGACCGCCGCCATCACCAAGGACGCGGCCGAGGCGCTCGGGCTGGCGGCCGGATCCTCCGTCGTCGCGCTGATCAAGGCCACCGAGATCTCGCTCGCGACGGCCTGACGGCCCGGACCCCCGGACCCGGACCCCCGGACCCCAGGACCACAGGCAGCCGGTCACCCGGTCACCTGGTCGCCCGGTCACAGGCCCAGGTTCGGGGGCGAGAGCGAGCCGAACCACACGTGCGTGACGGCGCTGACGTAGCGCGCCCCGCACCGGTCCGACGGGACCACCAGCTGTGCGCCCGCCTCGTCTAGGTCCGCCCCGTCGAGGCGGGTGGCCAGCAGCACCCCGCTGTCGCCGAAGTCCGCGTCGAGCTCGGCCCAGGACAGGACGGTGTGGTGCCCGTCCCCGCCGCTGACCGCCAGCAGGAAGCGGCTGCGGTCCTTGCGCCGGCGCGCGTCGAAGGACGGCCCGGCGTCCGAGACCACGTCGCGCAGCAGCGCGCCTTCGAAGACATGGTGCTGCGGACCGTTCGTCGCGCAGTCGAAGGTGACCTCGGCCCGGTGCTGTGCCCAGTCCCGCAGGTCCGCGACGCTCAGGGTCGCCGGGTGGTCCAGATCTCCGTGCAGCATGAGTTTGGCCATGGGGCGATTGTTCCCGGGGGCCATGATTGCGGAACCTCATCTGCAAGGTTGATGGCTTGATACAAGCAGCAGATGTGGCTTCATCGTGGGTTCTGCCCTTGCAGGTCGCGCAACCTCTGATTCACCTTCCGCCAGACGATGTCGCGTGTCACCGGCAGCTGCGTGAACCGCACCCCGGTGGCGTCCCGCAGCGCGTTGGCGAACGCCGGCGCCACCGGGTTGAACGGGCTCTCGCTCATCGACTTCGCGCCCAGCGGGCCGATCGCGTCGGAGGTCTCCATGAAGTGCACCTCCGTCCGCGGGACGTCCGCGTACTGCGGGAGCCGGTAGCGGCGGAAGGCCGCCGTGGTCACCTCCCCGCGCTCGTCCACCCGTACGGTCTCGAACAGCGTCGCGCCCAGGGCCTGGGCCACGCCTCCCTCCACCTGGCCGCGGCACTGCATCGGGTTCATGACCCTGCCCGCGTCCGCCGCGTGGACGGACCTGAGGATCCTCATCTCCCCCGTGTCCGGGTCGACGGCGAGGCGGAACCACTGCGCGTTGAAGGCGACCGAGCGCGGTGATCCGCCCCAGTGGCCGTCCGCGGCCATCTCCTCCAGCCTGCTCGTGTCGTACGCGGCCTCGTACAGCTCCTTGAGCGTGACGATCCGCCCCGCGCAGTCGAAGGACTCGGCCGACAGCCTGCACAGGTGGCGGGCGACGCCCGTGTGCCGGGCCGCGAAGGTCAGCAGGCGCTCCGCGAGCGACTGGGCGGCCAGCATCACCGCCTTGCCCGCCACGACCGTGCCCGCCGAACCGAAGGCGCCGGTGTCGTGGCGGACCACGTCCGTATCGGACTGCCGGACGGTGATCCGGTCGACCGTGGTGTTCAGCGCGCCCGCGGTGATCTGCTTGTGGACGGTGGTCGTGCCGTTGCCGAACTCGGCCGTGCCGACGGCGATGTCGTACGTCCCGTCGCGCAGCAGCGCGACCCGGGCGTCGGCGAAGTGGCCGCCCGGCGGACCGGTCGCGATCATCGCGACCGCCGAGCCCGTCCCGGTGAGCCAGCCCCGCGGGACGTCCTCGTGGCTGCGGTCCTCGGCGATGGCCCTGCGCACCACGTCCATGCACTGCTTCATCCCGTACGAGCCGATGAACAGGTCCTCCTCGTGGCCGATCGGGGTCACCATGGGGTCGCCCGCGCCGATGACGTTCTTCTCGCGCAGGACGAGCGGGTCCATGTCCAGCTTGCGGGCGAGCTCGTCCATCATCGATTCGAGGGCGAAGAGGACCTGCCCGAGGCCGTAGCCGCGGAAGGCGCCGGCCGGCACGGTGTTGGTGTAGACGGAGTACGCCTCCACCTCCTTGTGCGGCGCCTTGTAGACGGCGAAGGACTCGCCGACGCTGTGGAACATGACGGCCGGGCCGTGGTTTCCGTACGCGCCGGTGTCGGAGAGCACCCGCATGCGCAGGGCGGTGAGCGTGCCGTCGGCCTTGGCGCCGATCTTGACGGTGATCTTGAAGGGGTGGCGGGTGGTGGCCCCGTAGAACTGCTCGGCCCGGGTGAATTCGAGTTTCACCGGCCGCCGCAGCTTCAGGGCGGCGAGGACCACGATGTCCTCGGTCAGCATCTCCTGCTTGCCGCCGAACCCGCCGCCCACGCGGCCCGCGACGACGCGGACCTCGTCCTCGTTCAGGTCGTAGAGCGCGCACAGCGCCCGCCGGGTCAGGAACGGGGCCTGGGTGGAGGAGCGGACGGTGATGCGCTCGCCGTCGCCCTCCTCCTTGGGTTCGAAGTACGCGACGCTGCCGTGCGTCTCCAGGCTGGCGTGCTGGACGCGCTGCGTCCGGAAGGTCTCCTCGAGGACGACGTCCGCCTGCGCGTACCCCGCCTCCATGTCGCCGATCGTCCGGTGGACCTCGCCGCACACGTTGTTCCCGGCGCGGCGGATCCCCGACTCGGGCCCCTTGGGATGGAGGACGGGGGCGCCCGGGAGCATGGCCTCCTCCGGGTCGGTCACGTACGGCAGCTCCTCGTACGTGACCACCACGCGGCGGCAGCCCTCCTCGGCGGCCTGCTCGCTGTCGGCGACCACGGCCGCCACGCGCTGCCCGACGAAGCGGACCACGTCGTCCAGGACGCGCGTGTCCATCGGGTCCTCGGTCGGGTGCTCGTGCCGGGCGGACGAGTACAGGCGGTCGGGGGCGTCGTGGTGGGTGAGGACGGCGTGCACGCCCGGGACCCGGAGGGCTTCGCGGATGTCGATGTCGACGACGCGGGCGTGCGGGTGCGGAGAGCGCAGCAGCTTCATGTGGAGCAGCCCGGGCACCTCGACGTCGAAGGTGTAGCGGGCGGCGCCGGTGACGACGAGGGGGCCTGCGGGGGCGCCGAGGGACTTGCCGACGGCCGCGCCCTGTTCGGGGGTTTCGGTGTGCTTCACCCCGCGTACGGCGTCCTCGATGGCGCGGTAGCCCGTACAGCGGCAGATGTTGCCCTTGAAGGCGCGCGGGAGGTCCTGGAGCTTGCCGTCGTCGTGGGCGGTGCCCTCCTCGGCCCGGAGGGCGGCGGTGGTCATCAGGAAGCCCGCCGTGCAGAAGCCGCACTGGAAGCCCTGGGCGTCGAGGAACTGCCGCTGGACCGGATGGAGTTCGCCGCCGGGCTCGGCGAGGCCCTCGACGGTGGTGACCGAGCGGCCCCCGGCGCGGACGGCCGGGTAGAGGCAGCTGTGCACCGGCTGCCCGTCGACGTGCACGGTGCAGGCCCCGCAGTCGCCCTGGTCGCAGCCCTTCTTCACGCCGAACCAGCCGCGTTCGCGCAGGTAGGTGCGCAGGCACTGGCCGGCGCGGGGCTCGGTGTCGAAGCGCTCCTTGTTGATCTCGATCTCGTAGCTCATCGGGAAACCTCCTGCGGCGACGCCGTCGTGAGTTCGCGGCGGATCTCCTCGGCCAGGCGCAGCGCCATGTGGCGCCGCCAGTCGGGCAGTCCGTGGATGTCGTCGAACCACTCGTCCGGCCGGACGGCGGTGTCGATCGCCTCGCGCAGAGCGGCGGCGGTGGGCGGCAGCGCGAACCAGAGGCGGAAGGGGCGGGTGGTGGCGGCGCTGACCATGACGGTGAACGAGCCGTCCTGGGGGTCGCGGGTGCCGGCGACGAGGGCGCCGGAGCGGCCGAGCCCGTAGAGCGAGGCCTGCCGGAAGGCCGTACGCAGGGTCAGCGAGCGGGCCGGGACGCGGACGCAGCGCAGCAGTTCGCCCTCGCGCAGGTCCTTGACCCCGGCCCCGCGGATGAAGTCGGTGACGGGGAGGCGGCGGGTGGCGCCGTCCTGGCCACGGAGGAGGACGGTGGCGTCGAGGGCGGCGGCGAGGGAGATGACCGGGCCGGCCGGCAGGGCGTTGCAGAGGTTCCCGCCGACGGTGGCCATGTTCCAGATCTTGAAGCTGGCCAGGAAGGCCCGGCAGCACTGCTCGATCAGCGGCGCGGCGGTCGCCGGCAGGGACCGGCCGAACCGGGACAGCTCGGTGATGGTGCAGGTGGCGGCGATGTCGAGGTCGCCGTCCGGCTGCCAGGACAGTGGGGGCCAGCCCATCCGCGAGAGGTCGACCAGGCGGCGCAGGTGCGGCTGGGGCTCGGAGAAGAGGTACGTGCCGCCGCCCAGCCAGGCGTCGCCCGGGCGCCAGGGTTCGCGGCGGCGTGCGTCGCGCACGTCGAGCACGGTGTTGAGATCCAAGGGGAGCCACCAGCCTCTCTGTTCCGGGGTGCGGGGTCCGGCCTCCGAGGTCAGGAGTCCGAGGTCCGGCCTCCGGGGACCGTGCGTTTCCGGTCAGTGAACCAACGGGGGCGGGGCCGGGACGACTGTGGCCGGGCACGGAAAGGCACCGTCCTCCGGCACTCCTGCCTGGATGATCAACCAAGAGGCTGATGAGACCCTTGCCCTTGCATTTACGATGGTGTTCTTCATGTTCGCCTTGCGAATGTGGCCACCGTGGGCTGCCACCCACCCCAAGGAGTCCCCGCGTGCACGTCCTCGACCTGCTTCAGTCCGACACCCTCGGCCTCACCCTGCTGTGGGGCGAGGACGCCCTTCTCGGCCAGGAGGTCAGCGGGGTCACCGCCACCGACCTGGAGGACCCGCGCCGCTTCCTGGGCCCCGGCGAGCTCGTGCTCAGCGGCCTGGTGTGGTGGGCGGACGGCGACGTGGTGAAGGCGGACCGGTTCGTCTCCGCGCTCGCCGAGGCCGGGGCCACCGCCCTGCTCGCGGGCGAGGAGACCCATGGCAGGGTCCCCGACGAGCTGGTGGCCGCCTGCCGCGCCCACCGCGTGCCGCTCGTGGCCGTACCCGCGCACACCAGCTTCCGCGCGGTCACCGAGGCGGTCTACCTGCGCCAGTGGGGCGACCTGAGCCGCCGCCCGAACCGCCTCTTCGCCCTCCCCGAGAACGTCCGGGCCGAGCTCAGCCGCCTCCTCGAAAGCGGCGCGGGTCCCGCCGAGTTGCTGGACCGGGCCTGCGCGCACCTGGGCAACGTCGCCTGCCACCTGCTGACCGCGAGCGGCCGTACCGTCGCCCGCACCCCGTCGGCGCCCGCCATACCGGCCCCGCGGGCGGCCGGCGCCGCGCTGCGCGGGGGGCTCTCGCTGCGCATCGAGGCCGAGAGCACCCCGTACGACGCCTGGCTGCTGCACGTGCCGGACGCGGACGCCGCACCCCCGCGCGTGCTCCACGAGATCGCCGAGGTCTTCGCCCAGTACCGCGAGGGCCGGGCCCGGCGGGCCGACCAGGCCCGCGCCGCCGGCCGGGAGCTGGCCGCGCTCCTCGAAGCGGAGGAGCCGGTCACGGATCCGGGGGCGCTGGAGGAGGCGCTGGCCGCGGCCGGACTCCCGGCGGGCGGCCCGTACCGGGTGCTCGCGGCGACGGACGGCGACGCCCTGGCCGAGGCGTTGGCCCACCTGGACGGCGTCCCGTACGCGGTGGGGCGCTCGATCGCGGTCCTGTACGAGGACCAGGACGCGGCGCTCGACGTGCCGGGCCTGCTCCGCCCGGTCTGGGCGCTGGTCCGGGCCTGCGGGGTCCCGGAAGCCGACCTGCGTCTCGGCGCGGGCGCCCTGGCTTCGGGCACCGAGGAGCTGCGCGCGTCGCTGGGCCAGGCCCGCTTCGCCCTGACCGCGGCGGACGGGGCGACGCCGGTCCGCGGGGTGGAGCAACTGGACACCCTGTCGGCCCTGTTGGCGGGAGTCCCGGAGGAGGTCCGCTCGGTCTACGCGACGCGGACGCTCGGGGCGCTCGGGGACGGCATGCTGCGCGAGACGCTGGAGGTGTTCCTGGCCAACAACTGCTCGTGGACCCGCACGGCGGAGGCCCTGCACCTGCACGTGAACACGGTGCACTACCGGATCGAGCGGGTGGAGACCCTGACGGGCCGGGACCTCTCGCGCCTGGACCACAAGCTGGACCTCTACGCGGCGCTGCGCTGCGCCTAGAGACCGGCGGGTGGTCAGGGGACGTCGACGTACACCTCGGTGGACTTCACCCGGGCGGTGACGCGCGCCCCGACCGCGATCCCGAGCTCCTCGACCGACTCCCGCGTCACCAAGGACACCACCCGGTGCGGCCCCGACTGGATCTCCACCTGGGCCGCCACGTCGTCGAGCCGCACCGCGGTGACGATCCCGACGAAGGAGTTCCGTACGGAGGTGGCCGTCCCGTTGCCCGCCGGAGGCTGCGGCCGCGGATCACAGGCCCGCGCCTTGGCGAAGGCGGCGAGCGTCGCCCCGTCGAAGGAGCGGGCCCCGTCGGCCGTACGGCGCGCGGGCAGCCGCCCCCCGTCCGCCCAGCGGCGGACGGTTTCGGCGCTCACGCCCAGCAGCCCCGCGGCCTGCCCGATGGAGTACGACGACACGCCCGCACCCTACCCCCGCCGCCCCTGCCCCTCCCGGCCCGGCGGCCGCGGTCACGCGGCCTCGCGCCGGCTCAAGCGGGCCGGGACGGCATCGATCCGCGCACGAGGGGCAGGCCACCGAAGCCAGGACGTGGTGGTTCATCCGGCTACGGCGCACATGGCCGGGACTGGAACCGGGACCAGGGAACGCAGAAGGCCCCGGCCGGTTTCCCGGTCGGGGCCTTCAAGTGCCCGGTGAGGCACTGGCGGAGGATACGAGATTCGAACTCGTGAGGGGTTGCCCCCAACACGCTTTCCAAGCGTGCGCCCTAGGCCACTAGGCGAATCCTCCGCCGCAAACAATACAAGACGTTGAGGGGTGCTCGCGAACGTGATCGTCCGCGGGGGATCCGGGCGGCCACCTGGTCGGGTGCCGGCGGAGTCCGGGCCGGGGGCGGGGTCGATTCCGGGGGCTTTCATCCGCTAGGGTGGGGCCCAGCCCCTCACGTGGCGCTATCTCACCCAACTCCCCCAGGGCCGGAAGGCAGCAAGGGTAAGTGGGCTCTGGCGGGTGCGTGGGGGGCGCTTTGCGTTCCGGGGGTGGCCTGTCGGGCCTTCGGTGACGGCCTGCGGGGCCTTCGGCAACCGCCTGCGCGGCCGCCGGCGGGACGTCTTTGTCGGTGGGCCCGGATAACCTCGTAGACGTGTCGTCCCTTGCGCTGTACCGCCGCTACCGCCCCGAGTCGTTCGCCGAGGTCATCGGGCAGGAGCATGTCACTGTCCCCCTGATGCAGGCCCTGCGGAACAACCGGGTCAATCACGCGTACCTGTTCAGCGGTCCGCGAGGCTGTGGCAAGACCACCAGTGCGCGCATCCTGGCGCGGTGCCTGAACTGTGAGCAGGGTCCCACCCCCGAGCCCTGCGGCGTGTGCCAGTCCTGCAAGGACCTGGCGCGCAACGGGCCGGGTTCGATCGACGTCATCGAGATCGACGCCGCCTCGCACGGTGGTGTGGACGACGCCCGTGACCTGCGGGAGAAGGCCTTCTTCGGGCCCGCCTCCAGCCGCTACAAGATCTACATCATCGACGAGGCGCACATGGTCACCTCGGCGGGCTTCAACGCCCTGCTGAAGGTGGTCGAGGAGCCGCCGGAGCACCTCAAGTTCATCTTCGCGACCACGGAGCCGGAGAAGGTCATCGGGACCATCCGCTCCCGTACGCACCACTACCCGTTCCGGCTCGTCCCGCCGGGGACGCTGCGGGACTACCTCGGCGAGGTCTGCGGGCGCGAGGGCGCCAAGGTCGAGGACGGGGTGCTGCCGCTCGTCGTGCGGGCCGGCGCCGGATCCGTGCGTGACTCCATGTCCGTCATGGACCAGCTCCTCGCCGGTGCCGCCGAGGAGGGTGTGACGTATGCCATGGCCACCTCCTTGCTCGGGTACACCGACGGCTCGCTGCTCGACTCCGTCGTCGACGCCTTCGCCGCCGGTGACGGGGCGGCCGCCTTCGAGGTCGTCGACCGGGTGGTCGAGGGCGGCAACGACCCGCGCCGGTTCGTCGCCGACCTGCTGGAGCGGCTGCGGGACCTGGTGATCCTGGCCGCCGTGCCCGACGCCGGGGAGAAGGGGCTCATCGACGCCCCCGCCGATGTCGTGGAGCGGATGCAGGCCCAGGCGTCGGTGTTCGGCGCCGCCGAGCTGAGCCGCGCCGCCGACCTGGTCAACAC
>NZ_LFML01000047.1 GCF_001044425.1 Streptomyces roseus | reverse complement strand
GCGTGCAGCTCCGCGACCTCCCGGGCGCGGTCGGCCGCCGTCGGCAGATGGACTCGTACGGCGCGCTTGCGGGCGTACGCGATCCGGTACAGCACGTCGCCCCGCCACTGCACCCCCGCCCCCCGCGTCCGCGCCGAGCACCGGGGGCCGGGCACCCCCGGCCGCGCCGGAGGGACTCCCGACGGACACCGGGGTCAGCAGCGTGAGGGCCGCCAGCGCCCTCCGGTCACGGCCGGCAGCCGCACCGCGCGCGCCGCGACCCCGCGCCCCGGAGTCCGTACGGCGGCGGGCACCCCGGCGCAGAGCAGCAGCAGCCAGGCCCGCCCGTCGTACTCCGCGAGCCGGGACACCGCCACCGGCTCCGGCGCCGTCATTCCCAGCAGATCGTCCAGCGGCTCCGGCAGCAGCCCGCTGGCCGCCCCGGCGGCCCGGCCGTCGCACGGTACGAGGAGCCCCGGCAGCACCCCCGCACGGACCGCCGGTTCTCCGCGGGGCGCCCCGGCCCGGATCCCGCGCAGGGGGGGCGAGAAGTCCCGTATCTCACCCTCCGGGTGGCTTTCAACCCCGTCAACGGGCAGACGTGGACGCCCTGGGAAGGCCCCGATTCCACATGTGGCCCCGGGCCTGAAATAGTTCCCCCGGATGTTCGCCATCCCTAGACTCCCTGACGTCGGACTCCCTGGCGTCAGGGGGATTCTCGGGGGACTTAAGTGGGGCTGGAGTGCCGGAACTCGTACTGGAATTGAATGGAAGGACCTGGACGCTCGATCCGTCCAGGTCGTACTCGTTGGGGCGTGACCCCCAGGGAGACGTGGTCATCGACGACGCCCGGGTGTCGTGGCGGCATGCCACCATCGCCTGGAACGGCCGGGGTTGGGGCATCGAGGACCACGGCAGCACCAACGGGACCTACGTGCACGGCGCGCGGGTCCGGCAGACCGAGCTCGCGCCCGGCACGCCGGTGTACCTGGGCAACGCCAGTGACGGCCCGCGGCTGAATCTGAGCGCAGCCGCCGCGCCGCAGCAGGCCGTACCGCAGCAATCCGCTCCCGCCTACCAGGCCCCGGCGCCCGCCTACCAGGCCCCGGCCCAGCAGGCCGCTCCGGCGTACCAGGCCCCGGCCCAGGCACAGGCCCAGCCGCCGCAGCAGCAGGCCTGGCAGCAGCAGCAGCAGCCGCAGCAGGCCGCCGCCCACCAGCAGCCGGCGCAGCAGCCTCATATCCCGCAGCAGCAGAACGCGGCCCCCGCCTACGGCGGTGACCGCAGCCCGACCACGTTCCACCAGATCGCGGTGGGCCGCGTCATGCGGATCGGCCGTGCGCTGGAGAACGAGCTGGTCGTCTCGGACCTCCAGGTCTCCCGCCTCCACGCGGAGTTCCGCTCCGCCGGCGGCCGCTTCGAGATCCACGACCTCGGCAGCCACAACGGCACGTACGTCAACGGCCAGCCGCTGCCGAAGTCCGGCACCGCGCTCCTCGGCCCGAACGACATCGTCGGCGTCGGCCACTCGACGTTCCGGATCGTCGGCGACCGGCTCGAGGAGTTCGTCGACACCGGTGACGTCTCCTTCTCGGCCCGCCACCTCACGGTCACGGTCGACGGCGGCAAGCAGATCCTCAAGGACGTCACCTTCGGCGTCCCGGAGAAGTCGCTCATCGGCGTCATCGGCCCCTCCGGCTCCGGAAAGTCCACGCTGCTCAAGGCACTGACCGGCTACCGGCCCGCCAACCAGGGCGACGTCCTCTACGACAACCGCAACCTGTACAAGCAGTTCGCGGAGCTCCGCCAGCGCATCGGCCTGGTCCCGCAGGACGACATCCTGCACAAGGAGCTGAAGGTCAGCACGGCCCTGAAGTACGCGGCCAAGCTGCGCTTCCCCGGTGACACCGCCGAGGCCGAGCGCGCCGCCCGCATCGACGAGGTGCTGCGCGAGCTCAAGCTGGACATCCACAAGGACAAGAAGATCACCTCGCTCTCCGGTGGTCAGCGCAAGCGCGTGTCCGTGGCCCTGGAGCTCCTCACCAAGCCCTCGCTGATCTTCCTGGACGAGCCGACCTCCGGCCTGGACCCGGGCATGGACCGCGACGTCATGCAGCTGCTGCGCGGCCTCGCCGACGACGGCCGCACGGTCCTCGTCGTCACCCACTCCGTGGCCGAGCTGTCGCTGTGCGACAAGCTGCTGGTCATGGCGCCGGGCGGCTCGGTCGCGTACTTCGGCCCGCCGGACGAGGCGCTGAACTTCTTCGGCTACAGCACGTGGGCGGACGTCTTCTCGGCCTTCGAGAACTACCGCGACTACGACTGGGCCGGCCGCTGGAAGGGCTCGCAGCACTACCAGCTCTACGCCGCCGACCTCGACGCGGTGGCCCCGCAGCAGGTCGCCGTGGCGCCGATGCAGCCGGTGATGCCGCCGAAGGCGCAGGGCTGGGGCGACCAGCTGTGGACCCTGATCCGCCGCTACGTCTCGGTGATCGCCTCCGACAAGGGCTTCATGGCCCTGATGCTGATCCTGCCCGCGGTCCTCGGCGTGGTCTCGACGGTCATCCCCGCGACCTTCGGTCTCGCCCCGCCGACGCCGCCGTCGCGGTTCAACGGCGACGCCGGCACGATCATGCTGATCCTCTGCGTGGGCATGTGCTTCTCGGGCGCCGCCAACTCGGTCCGTGAGCTGATCAAGGAACGGGTCATCTACGAGCGCGAGCGCGCCACCGGCCTGTCCCGGTCGGCGTACCTCATGTCGAAGGTGATCGTCCTCGGCTTCATCACGGCCATCCAGGGCGTGGTCATCTGCGTCATCGGCTTCGTCCCGCGCGACCTGCCCGCCGAGGGCCTGCTCATGCCGCCGGCCGTCGAGCTCTGCCTGTCGGTCACCGCGCTCGGCTTCACCTCGATGATGTTCGGCCTCGTGATCTCCTCGCTGGTCAAGACCGCCGAGAAGACCATGCCGCTGCTGGTCATGTTCGCGATCGTCCAGGTCGTCTTCACCGGCATCCTCTTCCAGGTGTACGACTCGCCGGGCCTGGAGCAGTTCGCCTGGCTGATGCCCTCGCGCTGGGCGGTCGCCGCCGCGGGCACCACGCTCGACCTCGGCAAGCTCATGCCGCCGTGGGACCAGCAGAACCCGACCAACACCGACCCGCTGTGGGAGCACTCCATCGCGCAGTGGGGCGTGAACATCACGATCCTGCTGCTCATCGGTGTCGCCTGCGGCTTCGCGGTGCAGAAGCTGCTGCGCCGCCACGAGCCCGAGGTCATGCGCAACTAGCCGGCCCGCTCACCCCACCCGCACGAACGCCTCAGGGCGGCATCCCGGATACCGGGTGCCGCCCTGAGGCGCATGGGGGGTTGCTACGCCGGCGCCCTCAGTAGGCGCTGTTGACGTTGTCGATCGAGCCGTAGCGGTCGGCGGCGTAGTTGGCCGCGGCGACGATGTTGGCGACCGGGTGGTACTGGTCCAGCGGGGTGCCGGGGACGTGGTACGCGAGGAAGGTCGGCTTGATGACCTGGAGCAGACCCTTCGAGGGGATGCCGTTCTGGGCGTTGATGTCCCAGTTGTTGATCGCCCGCGGGTTGCCGCTCGACTCGCGCATGATGTTCTTGTACAGGCCGTTGTAGGTGCCCGGAATCTTGTGCGCCTTCATGATCGCCAGCGACTCCTTGATCCAGCCGTCAAGGTTGTTCGCGTAGACCGGGGTGCGGACGGTGGAGCGGCTCGCGGCCGCCTTCGCCTCGCGGTCCTTCTTCGCCTTCGCCTCGGCGTCGGCCTTCGCCTTCGCCGCGTCGGCCTTGGCCTTGGCGGCGGCTGCGGCCTTGGCCTTGATCGCGGCCTCGACCTTCGCGGCGTCGGTGGCCAGCTTGGACTGGGCGTTCAGGTGCTGCACGGTCTTGGACTGGACACCCTCGACAGCCTGGGTCCACGCCACGGGGGCGGCGGTCACGGTCGTGCCGGCGTCGGCGGAGCCGGCGGGAACGACGGTGGCGGCCAGTGCGGCGGCGCCGATGGTGGCGAACGCGGCGAAGGACATCTTGTGCGCCTTCGTCAGACGACGACTGTGGCCGGGGATGCTGGTCTTGGACATGCGTAGCAACCTCTTCGAATCGGGGAGCCGCAGGACAGCGCCGCTCGGATCCGGGATCCGCGGCGCTGTGCGACGGGAGCAATTCTTAGCGGCGGCAAAATCGCCTGGCAAAGGTGTGACGTACGATCCCGCTTAGTGGATCAGGGGGCGCCGATGCGCCAGGAATTCGGGGCCGGGCGCTAGGTGCGACAGTGCTGACACGGCCTTTATGCGTCCACTACGCGCCTTCGTAAGTGATGTGGGTCCTATGTGCGGGCTCACATCGGCCGCGTAACAGTCTCACCAGGCGTTGCGACCGCAATGCGCTCTGTAACGGAATTCTCCACCCTGAGGACCACAAGCCGTCCGCCGCCCTCATACCCAGGGCAGAGACGGTCCCCCGGGCCCCCTCCCACAGGAGGAGGACACACCACCCCCCGCCCTAGGACCCGAGCCCGATCCCGCAGGTCAGGGCCGCGAGTACGGTGAGCCCATGACTGGTAGCCCCGTGTTCGGCGGCCCCCGCGGCGGCCTCGCCGCCGTCAGCACCGCGCTGCTCGCCATGAGCCGCAGGCTGGAGGTCCGCGACGTCCTGCGCACGATCGTCGTCTCGGCCCGCGAGCTGCTCGACGCCGAGTACGCGGCCCTCGGCGTCCCGGACGACCACGGCGGCTTCGCCCAGTTCGTCGTGGACGGCATCAGCGAGGAGCAGTGGCGCCGCATCGGCCCCCTGCCCCGACAACACGGCATCCTCGCCGCGATGCTCCACCAGGACGGCCCCGAGCGGCTGGCCGATGTACGCGAGGACCCCCGCTTCGAAGGCTGGCCCGCGGCCCACCCCGACATGTCCGCCTTCCTGGGCCGGCCGGTCCGCGACGGAGAGGAGACCCTCGGCGCCCTCTTCCTCGCGAACAAGAGGAGCCCCGGCGGCTTCACCGAGGAGGACGAGGAACTCCTCGCCCTCCTCGCCCAGCACGCGGCGATCGCCCTCACCAACGCCCGCCTCTACGAGCGCAGCCGCGAGCTCACCATCGCCGAGGAGCGCTCCCGCCTCGCCCACGAGCTGCACGACGCCGTCGCCCAGAAGCTCTTCTCGCTGCGCCTGACCGCCCAGGCCGCCGCCGCCCTCGTCGACCGCGACCCCGCCCGCGCCAAGGGCGAGCTCCAGCAGGTCGCCGCCCTCGCCGCCGAGGCCGCCGACGAACTGCGCTCCGCCGTGACCGAGCTGCGCCCGGCCGGCCTCGACGAGGACGGGCTGGTCGCCACGCTGCGCGACCAGGTCCACGTACTCGATCGCGCCCACACCGCCCGGGTCACCTTCACCTGCGACGGCATACGGGCCCTCCCTGCGACCCAGGAGGAGGCCCTGCTCCGGGTCGCCCAGGAGGCCCTCCACAACGCCCTGCGGCACTCGGGCGGCGACCGCGTCGAGGTCACCCTCGCCCGCCGGGCCGCCGGAGCCGTTCTGACCGTCACGGACGACGGGAGGGGCTTCTCCCCTTCCTCCGTCCGCGCCGCCGGGCGCCACCTGGGCCTCGTCTCCATGCGGGACCGGGCGAGCGGCGTCGGCGGCAGCCTCACCGTGCACTCGGAGCCCGGTACGGGCACCACGATCGAGATGGAGGTCCCCGGTGGCTGACACACCCATCCGCGTCCTGCTGGTGGACGACCACCAGGTGGTCCGCCGCGGCCTGCGCACCTTCCTGGAGGTCCAGGACGACATCGAGGTGGTCGGCGAGGCCGCCGACGGAGAGGAGGGCGTGGCCCGCGCCGAGGAGCTGCGGCCCGACGTGATCCTGATGGACGTCAAGATGCCGGGCACCGACGGCATCGAGGCCCTGCGCAGGCTGCGCGCCCTGGCGAACCCGGCGCGGGTGCTGATCGTCACCAGCTTCACGGAGCAGCGGACGGTGGTCCCGGCCCTGCGGGGCGGCGCCGCCGGATACGTCTACAAGGACATCGACCCCGACGCCCTGGCCGGGGCCATCCGCTCCGTGCACGCCGGGCACGTGCTCCTCCAGCCCGAGGTGGCCGAGGCCCTGCTCTCCCAGGAGGGAGCGCCGTCGCCCGGCCGGGGCGGCTCGCTGACGGAACGGGAACAGGAGGTGCTGACCCTGATCGCGGACGGCCGCTCCAACCGCGAGATCGCCCGCGCGCTCGTCCTGTCCGAGAAGACGGTCAAGACGCACGTCTCGAACATCCTGATGAAGCTGGACCTCGCGGACCGCACGCAGGCCGCGCTGTGGGCGGTCAGGCACGGGATCAGCGACTGAACCGGGCGGGAACGGACCGCCCGGCTCCGTTCCCACCGGGAAGCGGGGCCGCGGCGCGTTCCGGCGGCCCCCCTGATCCGGAAGACGCCTCCTAACCCCGCTCGCGCTCCTCGACCGCCGCGTTGTACGCCGCGACCATCGCCCGCCGGGCCACCCGCTCCACCGGCCGCAGCGCCTCCGCCCGCGCCGCCATCTCCGAAGCGGCCACCGCGCCGCCCGGCCCGTGCTCGTACGCCAGTGACACCAGCAGGTCCACCCGCTGCGCCAGGGCCAGCACCCGCACCGCCCGCGGCGGATACCCCGGAGCCAGCACCTCGCGCCCGGCCTCCGCCCGGGCCCGGTACGCCGACAGCGCGGCCTCCGCCACCGGCCCCGACCCCGCCACGTCCAGCCGGGTCAGCACCACCGTCGCCTCGCGCAGCGCCTCCGCCAGCTCCCGCTCCGCCTCCCCGAGCGAGGGCACGTCCGCCGGCGGGGCCTCCCGTACCGGCAGGCAATGCCACGTCACCGAGACGTGCAGGTCCCCCGGAGCCGGACCGGCCTCGGTCACCTCCGGCACCAGACCCAGCGCGGCGCCCACCGCGACCACCGCCTCCTGCGCCTCCAGCGCCCGCGCGTTGAACTCCGGGGGCCCGCTCAGCCCCAGCGGATGGCCCGGCGCCGGCAGCGCGACCCGCAACCCGCCCACCCCCAGCGCCCGCAGCCGGCCGAGCGCCAGCGTCAGACCCACCGGACCCGATTCGCCCGGCAGCCCCTCCACCCGGTGCACGGCGTCCTCGCCCACGATCGACGAAACCGCCTCGTCGGGCGAGACCAAACCGGCCAGCAGCGCGTTCCCCCAGGCGGCCAAGCGCCCTGAACGTGGTTCGAAAAGCATCCCCCCACTTTACGGATCACCCCGGATCGGCTCCCGCCGTCCCACCTGGCGCCCGGACCCCTCGCCGAGTGGCGTAGGTTTTCCCCTGGGGCTGCGCCTACCGGTGCACAGACGAAACCGAGACTGCAAGGGGAGACAACACGCTCATGAGCGATGTTCTGGAGCTGGTGGACGTATCCGTGGTCCGCGAGGGCCGGGCTCTGGTGGACCAGGTCTCCTGGTCGGTGAAGGAGGGGGAGCGCTGGGTGATCCTCGGCCCCAACGGCGCCGGCAAGACCACGCTGCTGAACCTCGCCTCCAGCTACCTCTTCCCCACCAAGGGCGCCGCCACCATCCTCGGCAGCACCCTCGGCAAGCCCGGCAGCGACGTCTTCGAGCTGCGCCCGCGCATCGGCGTCGCCGGAATCGCCCTGGCCGACAAGCTGCCCAAGCGCCAGACCGTGCTCCAGACCGTCCTCACCGCCGCGTACGGCATGACGGCGACCTGGCAGGAGGAGTACGAGGAGATCGACGAGCAGCGCGCCCGTGCCTTCCTCGACCGCCTCGGCATGACCGACTACCTCGACCGGAAGTTCGGCACCCTCTCCGAGGGCGAGCGCAAGCGCACCCTGATCGCCCGCGCCCTCATGACCGACCCCGAGCTCCTCCTCCTCGACGAGCCCGCCGCCGGCCTCGACCTCGGCGGCCGCGAGGACCTCGTACGCCGCCTCGGCCGCCTCGCCCGCGACCCGCTCGCGCCCTCCATGGTGATGGTCACGCACCACGTCGAGGAGATCGCCCCGGGCTTCACGCACGTCCTGATGATCCGCCAGGGCAAGGTCATCACCGCGGGCCCCATCGACCTGGAGCTGACCTCGCGCAACCTCTCGCTGTGCTTCGGCCTCCCCCTGATCGTCGAGCGCAACGACAGCGACCGCTGGACCGCCCAGGGCCTCCCGCTGCGCTAGGGGGTGTCCGCCTGGTAACGGGGCGATCGCACCCTGTCCCGACCGCGCCCGCCCGACCTACCATGACCATGTGAACATCGACGCGTGGCTGTGGTGGCTCATCGGCGCGGTCGGACTGGGCATCCCGCTCGTCCTGACGGCGATGCCCGAGTTCGGCATGTTCGCGGTCGGCGCGGTCGCGGCCGCCGTCACCGCGGCGTTCGGCGGGGGAGTGGTCGCCCAGGTCCTCGTCTTCGTGATCGTGTCGGTGGCGCTCATCGCCGTCGTCCGCTCGATCGCCAACCACCACCGCGACCAGCGCCCCCAACACCGCAGCGGAATCGACGCGTTGAAGGGCAGAAGCGCTCTCGTCCTCGAACGCGTCGACGGCAGCGGAGGCCGGATCAAACTCGCCGGCGAGATCTGGTCCGCCCGCACCCTCGACGCGGACAGCAGCTTCGAACCGGGCCAGCAGGTGGACGTCGTGGAGATCGACGGGGCAACCGCCGTCGTGATGTGAGCCGATGCGAGCGCGTGAGGCCGAGCTCGTGTGAGCTTGGCCCAAGGAGCCGACCCGCGGCCCCGGGGTCTGCGAGACTCCGCTCAACGGGGCAGCACAGACAGCCGGAAGGGCACGGGGAACCGCATGCAACCGATCATCATCGTCCTGATCATTCTGGTGGTTCTGGTCTTCATCGCACTGGTCAAGACGATCCAGGTGATCCCGCAGGCCAGCGCCGCCATCGTCGAACGCTTCGGCCGCTACACGCGCACCCTCAACGCGGGCCTCAACATCGTCGTCCCGTTCATCGACTCCATCCGCAACCGCATCGACCTGCGCGAACAGGTCGTGCCGTTCCCGCCGCAGCCGGTCATCACCCAGGACAACCTGGTCGTCAACATCGACACGGTCATCTACTACCAGGTGACCGACGCACGGGCCGCGACCTACGAGGTGGCCAGTTACATCCAGGCCATCGAACAGCTCACCGTCACCACCCTGCGCAACATCATCGGCGGCATGGACCTGGAGCGGACCCTGACCTCCCGCGAGGAGATCAACGCGGCCCTGCGCGGCGTCCTCGACGAGGCCACCGGCAAGTGGGGCATCCGCGTCAACCGCGTCGAGCTCAAGGCGATCGAGCCGCCGACCTCCATCCAGGACTCGATGGAGAAGCAGATGCGCGCCGACCGCGACAAGCGCGCCGCGATCCTCCAGGCCGAGGGTGTCCGGCAGTCCGAGATCCTGCGCGCCGAGGGCGAGAAGCAGTCCTCCATCCTGCGCGCCGAAGGCGAGGCCAAGGCCGCGGCGCTGAAGGCCGAGGGCGAGGCGCAGGCCATCCGTACGGTCTTCGAATCCATCCACGCCGGAGACGCCGACCAGAAGCTCCTCGCCTACCAGTACCTCCAGATGCTCCCGAAGATCGCCGAAGGCGACGCCAACAAGCTCTGGATCGTGCCCAGCGAGATCGGCGACGCCCTCAAGGGCCTCTCCGGAGCCATGGGCAACTTCGGCCCCATGGGCGGCGGTTCGGGCTTCAACCCGCAGAGCACCGGCAAGGACGGCGGCACCGGAGCCGCCGACAAGGCCGCCGCCGAACGCCGCGAACAGCCCCCCATCGACTGACCTGCCCGTCCCCTCCTGCATGATCGGTGAGGCCCCTCGACCTTCATGGCGGGGAGGCGACTCACTCATGCAAAGGGGATGGCTCAGTCCATGTCTCTGCTCTCCATGTCCCCCTGGGAAGCGCTCGCGGTGTTCGCGGCCGGCATCGGGGCCGGCACCATCAACACCATCGTCGGCTCCGGCACCCTCATCACCTTCCCGGTGCTGCTCGCCACCGGGCTCCCGCCGGTCACCGCCAACGTGTCCAACACCCTCGGCCTGGTGCCCGGTGCCGTCAGCGGAGCCATCGGCTACCGCAAGGAGCTCCAGGGCCAGCGCGGCCGCATCATGCGGCTCGGCGCCGTCTGCCTCGTCGGAGGCCTCGCCGGCGCCGTCCTGCTCCTGACCCTGCCGTCAAACTCCTTCGACACGATCGTGCCGATCCTCATCGGACTCGCCCTCGTGCTCGTCGTCCTCCAGCCCCGGCTCGCCGCGGCCCTGCGCAGGCGCCAGGAAGCCGCCGGCACCGGGCCCGGACACCCCGACGGCGGCCCGGTCCTGCTCACCGGCATGCTGCTCTCCAGCGCGTACGGAGGCTACTTCGGTGCCGCGCAGGGCGTGCTCTACGTCGGGCTGATGGGCCTGCTGCTCCACGAGGACCTCCAGCGCCTCAACGCCGTCAAGAACGTCCTCGCCGCGCTCGTCAACGGCATCGCGGCCGTCTTCTTCCTCTTCGTCGCCGAGTTCGACTGGACGGCCGTGCTGCTGATCGCCGTCGGCTCCACCCTCGGGGGTCAGATCGGCGCCAAGATCGGCCGCCGCCTGCCCCCGACCGTGCTCCGCGGGGTCATCGTCGTGGTCGGGGTGATCGCCATCGTCCAGCTGATGCTCCGCTGAGCGACGTACGGAAAATACGTCGTCCAGCGCACGTACCCACGACGGCCGGTGCCGCCGGTACTAGGCGGAACGCTCCAGCCACTCCGGCAGGACGTCCCGCGCACCGACCCCGAGGGCCAGCAGCATGGCGTCCGCCGGCGAGGGTACGAAGGGCTTCCGCAGGAGCGGCATCCCCGCCTCCTCCGGCGTCCGGGCCGCCTTGCGGTGGTTGTCCTCGGCGCAGGAGGCCACCGTGTTCAGCCACGTGTCCCCACCGCCCTGGGCCCGGGGCAGGACGTGGTCCACGGTCGTCGCGCGCTTCCCGCAGTACGCGCAACGGTGCTGGTCCCGGACCAGCACCCCCCTCCGCGACCAGGGAGCATGTCTTCGGAACGGCACCCGTACGTACCGGCACAGCCTGATCACCCGGGGCAGCGGAAGATCCATGGAAGCACCGCGCACACGCAGTTCGGGGTGGGACTGCTCGACCACGGCCTTGTCCTGAAGGACCAGGACCACGGCCCGGTTCAGCGTCACCGTCGACAGCGGCTCGAAGCTCGCATTCAGCACCAGCGTGTCCCGCATCTCGCCCACCTCCCGTGTGCAGGCCCGCGACCACACTGGCGGCAGGGCCCGCGACCACTCTGGCCGCGCGCGCCACGCGGGACAACGCAATAAAAATGCCCGGTCCTGGTCGTCTTTAGACCAGGACCGGGCAAACGCACGGCGAACGATCAGCTCGCGGGGCCCTCGTACTCACCGATCAGCTGCGCCCGTCCCAACGTGTGGAACCGCAGGTTGAATCCGACGACCGCCGGTGAGGCGTCGGCGCCGGGGCCCAGCTTCTCCTGGTCGACCGCGTAGACGGTGAAGACGTAGCGGTGCCGCTCCCCGGCCGGCGGAGCCGCGCCGCCGAAGTCCTGCGTGCCGTAGTCATTCCGTACGTGCACGGCCCCGGCGGGCAGGCCCTCGAACTTCCCGCTGCCCGCGCCGGCCGGCAGCTCGGTGACCGAGGCCGGCAGGTCGAAGAGCACCCAGTGCCAGAACCCGCTGCCCGTCGGGGCGTCCGGGTCGAAGCAGGTCACGGCGAAGCTCTTCGTCCCCTCCGGGAACCCCTCCCACCGAAGGTGCGGAGAGACGTTGCCGCCCTTCAGCACCTGGGCGCCGCCCAGCTCACCACCGGGCTCGATGTCCGCGCTCTCCACCGTGAACGCGTGCACCGGGGGGTGGAAATCGTGGGGAAGGGGCGCCCTGTTCTGCTCGGCCACTGCTGAACCTCCTGATCGCGAACCAGTACCGGTACCGGCACCTGCCGATACCCCGCCGAGCCTAGAACCAGTTGCGCTGCGAACCCACGGAGGCGATCCACTGGTTGAGGTACGCCGCCCAGTCGGTCCCCTGGTAGGACTGCAGCCCCACCTGGAAGCAGCGGTAGGTGTCGCTGCCCTCGGAGAACAGACCCGACTTCTTGTCCATCTCCAGCACCACGTCCATCTCGCGGCCGTCCGAGATGAAGGTCAGCTCGACCTGGTTCAGCCCGCGGTACTGGGACGGCGGCAGGAACTCGATCTCCTGGTAGAACGGCAGCGTCTGGCGGGTCCCGCGGATGTGCCCGCGCTCCATGTCAGCGCTGCGGAAGCCGAAGCCGAGCTGACGGAAGGCGTCCAGGATCGCCTGCTGCGCCGGCACCGGGTGCACGTTGATCGGGTCGAGGTCGCCGGCGTCCACCGCGCGCGCGATCTCCAGCTCGGTGCTGACCCCGATGTTCATCCCGTGCAGGTGCTGCCCCTCGAAGTGGGTGATCGGCGTCTCCCACGGGATCTCCAGACCGAACGGCACCACGTGCAGGGCGCCCGCCTGCACCTGGAAGGCACCGCCGAGGCGCTGCTTGGTGAAGACGATGTCCTGCTTGTACTCCTGGTCGTTCCCCTCCACCTCGACCCGCGCCTGGAGACCGACGGACAGGCCCTCGATCTGCTGTTCCACGGAACCGCCCTGGATGCGGACCTCGCCCTGGACGATCCCGCCCGGCACGACGTTCGGCTCGGTGATGATCGTGTCCACCGAAGCACCGCCGGCACCCAGCGCCGCGAACAGCTTCTTGAACCCCATGCTCTGACTCCCCTTGAAGGCTCGTGCGACTACCGCTTACGAGTTACACCCTGACAAACGCGGAACCTTAAGCCCCGGTTGCAGGACCGCGCGCTCGGCTACGCTCGACCGGATGAGCGCGCGCCCCGACCGTACGCCCCTGGCACGGTCCTTCTTCGACCGGCCGGTCCTCACCGTGGCCCCGGACCTCCTCGGCCGGATCCTGGTCCGCCGTACCCCCGAGGGCCCCATGGAGCTCCGCATCACGGAGGTGGAGGCGTACGAGGGGGAGGCCGACCCCGGCTCCCACGCCTACCGGGGGCGCACCCCGCGCAACGCGTCGATGTTCGGTCCGCCCGGACACGCGTACGTCTACTTCATCTACGGCATGTGGTTCAGCCTGAACCTGGTCTGCGGGCCGCCGGGGCACGCGAGCGGGGTGCTGCTGCGCGCCGGCGAGATCACCGTGGGCGCCGACCTGGCTCGCAAACGTCGGCTTTCAGCCAGAAACGACCGGGAACTGGCCAAAGGCCCGGCTCGCCTGGCCACCGCCCTGGCGGTAGACCGCTCCCTGGACGGCACGGACCTCTGTGACGGCCCCGATTCCCCCCTGGCGCTCCTGACGGGCACCGCCACCTCGCCCGACCTGGTGGGCAACGGCCCCCGCACGGGAGTCGGCGGCGCCGGCGCGGACCATCCGTACCGCTACTGGATCACGGACGACCCCACGGTGAGCCCGTATCGAGCCCATGCGCCACGCCGCCGTTCAACTTGACTCCACCTTGGCGGACGCCTAACGTAGCCCGAGCCGCTTGAACGGGGCACTGCCATCAGCAGACCCCCGGGGCGGCCAACCCACTACCTACGACGTTCCCCTGGCGGGGTCGATTTCGGCGTGCCCGAATTCGAATCCGACGGCTCGATTATGAGTCGCAAGGGATGAGCGCTAAAGTGGTGGAACGCCGAAAGGCAAAGCCCCCCAACGGCCGCCGAATTCAAATCCAAGTCGGAAACGACGAAGAAATGATCTGGTAGAGTTGGAAACGAAGAACGAAGCCCGGAGGAAAGCCCCAGCAAGTGTTGCTGAGGGTGAGTACGAAGGAAGCGTCCGTTCCTTGAGAACTCAACAGCGTGCCAAAAA
>NZ_LFML01000046.1:63936-89299 GCF_001044425.1 Streptomyces roseus | reverse complement strand
GGCCGCGAGGGCGATCTGCAGGGCGCAGCCCGCCTGGAGCAGCAGCTGACCGCCCGGGGCGTCGAACGCCCAGGCCGCCAGCAGGCCCATGGCCCCGATGATCCAGCTGAGCATCGCCACCGCGAGGACACCCCGCGGCTTGGGGTACTCGACCCGGCTCACCATCAGCCAGGCCACCCCGATGATCGCCAGTAGCGTCGGGATGAACGGCAGCTCCAGCAGCACGATCGAGACGACCGTGAGCGCGCCGAAGGGGCTCGGCATGCCCTGGAACATGCCGTCCTTCATGGTCACGCAGCTGAATCTCGCGAGTCTGAGCACCACGGCCAGCAGCACCACGATCGCGGCCAGCGCCGACATCTTCTGCACCGCGTCGTCGGCGACCATGCCGTACACGAGCACGAAGTACGCGGGAGCCAGGCCGAAGCTGATCAGGTCGGACAGGTTGTCCAGCTCCGCGCCCATCGGCGAGCTGCGCAGCTTGCGGGCCACGATGCCGTCGAAGAGGTCGAAGACCGCGGCGAGCAGCATCAGTATCACCGCCGTGGCGGCGCTGTTGCGGGCCATGCCCGACTCACCGCTGCCGGTGAGGTGCGGGATGAGGATCCCGGTGGTGGTGAAGTACACCGCCATGAATCCGCACGTCGCGTTGCCGAGGGTGAGGGTGTCGGCTATCGACAGCCGCAGCGAGAGCGGCATGTCGTCCTCGGCGGACTCCTCCTCCGCGGCCTCGGGCACCCAGCCGCCCGACGGTGTGGTGGGAGTCTCGGGGTCAGTCACGGTCAATTCGGGTCACCCCCGCGGTGGTGGCCTGTCCGACCTCGACCGCGACCTCGACACCCTCGGGGAGGTAGATGTCGACGCGGGAGCCGAAACGGATCAGACCGATGCGTTCGCCCTGCTCCACCTTGGTGCCGGCCGGCAGGTACGGGACGATGCGGCGTGCGACGGCGCCGGCGATCTGCACCATCTCGATGTCGCCGAGCTCGGTGTCGAAGTGCCAGACAACGCGCTCGTTGTTCTCGCTCTCCTTGTTGAACGCCGGGACGAACCCGCCCGGGATGTGCTCCACGGACGTCACCGTGCCCGCGAGGGGCGCACGGTTGACGTGGACGTTCAGCGGGCTCATGAAGATCGCGACCCGGGTCCGTCCGTCCTTCCACGGCATGATGCTCTGCACCACACCGTCGGCGGGCGAGATGACCCGGCCCTGCGTGATCTCACGCTCGGGGTCGCGGAAGAACCACAGCATGCCCGCCGCGAGAGCGGTGGTGGGCACGGCCACGGCGGCCCAGCGTCCGGACTTGCGGGCCCGGGTGAGGCTGAGCGCAGCGGTGGCGACGGTCGGCAGGAGCCACGGCGATGCTCCGCGTGCGAGACGTCCGTTCAGGATGCCGACGCGAGGTGCAGAGGTTTGGCTGTGGGGCATGGATGACCTTCGTAGCGGGTGATTGCCGCGCCGCAAACAGGGGGACGGGACGGCGGCTTTACTGGAATGCTATCGGTTGCACGCAACAACTGGGCAAGCCAGAAGCCGAGTCGATGGCCGCCAGCCAGTGACTGCCAGTGATTCTTTTGCGGCGAACCCATGGAGGATCCGCCGCAAAAGGGACTTTCAGCCCTGCAGTCGGTACTCCTCGAGCAGGCGCCGACCGATGATCATTTTCTGGATCTCGGCCGTACCCTCACCGATCAGCAGCATCGGTGCCTCGCGGTAGAGGCGCTCGATCTCGTACTCCTTCGAGAACCCGTAGCCGCCATGGATACGGAAGGCGTCCTCGACTACCTCCTTGCAGTATTCGGAGGCGAGGTACTTCGCCATCCCTGCCTCCAGGTCGTTTCGTTCCCCGGAGTCCTTTTTGCGTGCTGCGTTGACCATCATCGCATGGGCGGCCTCGACCTTGGTAGCCATCTCGGCCAGCTTGAACTGGATGGCCTGGTGCTCGGCGATCGCCTTGCCGAAAGTGTGACGTTGCTGGGCATACGAGACACCCAGTTCGAACGCACGCTGAGCGACGCCGCAGCCACGCGCCGCCACGTTGACGCGGCCGACCTCGACCCCGTCCATCATTTGGTAAAACCCTCGGCCCGTCTGGCCTCCGAGGACCCGATTGGCCGGAATGCGCAGTCCGTCCATGATCAGCTCGGTCGTGTCGACGCCCTTGTAGCCCATCTTGTCGATCTTGCCCGGGATGGTCAGGCCCGGACGGACCTCACCGAAGCCCGGCTCCTTCTCGACGAGGAAGGTCGTCATCGACTTGTGGGGCGCCGTGCCCTCGGGGTGTCCTTCGTCACTTCGGACCAGAACGGCCACGAGGGTCGAGGAGCCGCCGTTCGTCAGCCACATCTTCTGGCCGTTCAGGACGTACTCCTCACCGTCCTTCACCGCCTTCGACGTGATGGCCGACACGTCGGAGCCCAGCCCGGGCTCGGACATCGAGAACGCGCCGCGCACCTCGCCCAGCGCCATGCGGGGCAGGAAGTGGTCCTTCTGCTCCTGGGTGCCGTGCTGCTTGAGCATGTACGCCACGATGAAGTGCGTGTTGATGATGCCCGAGACGGACATCCAGCCCCGCGCTATCTCCTCCACGCACAGCGCGTACGTGAGGAGCGACTCACCCAGGCCGCCGTACTCCTCCGGGATCATCAGGCCGAAGAGGCCGAGCTCCTTGAGGCCGTCGACGATCTGCTGCGGGTACTCGTCGCGGTGTTCGAGCTCGGTCGCGACCGGGATGATCTCCTTGTCGACGAACTCCCGGACGGTCTTGAGGATCTCCCGCTGGACGTCGGTCAGCCCGGCGGTCTGGGCGAGTCGGGCCATGGCTACTTCCCCTGTTCCTTCAGCGTGGGGCGGCCGGGCTGCTCGCCGCCGCGCTCCTTGATGTACGTCTCGGTCGGGACCATCACCTTGCGCCGGAAGACGCAGACGAGGGTGCCGTCCTGCTTGTAGCCCTTGGTCTCCACGTACACGATCCCGCGGTCGTTCTTCGACTTCGACGGGGTCTTGTCGAGGACCGTGGTCTCGCCGTAGATCGTGTCGCCGTGGAAGGTCGGCGCCACGTGCCGCAGGGACTCGATCTCCAGGTTGGCGATGGCCTTCCCGGAGACGTCCGGCACGGACATGCCCAGCAGCAGCGAGTAGATGTAGTTGCCCACGACCACGTTCTTGCCGAAGTCGGTCGTGTTCTCGGCGTAATTGCTGTCCATGTGGAGCGGGTGGTGGTTCATGGTCAGCAGACAGAAGAGGTGGTCGTCGTACTCCGTGACCGTCTTCCCGGGCCAGTGCTTGTAGACCGCGCCGACCTCGAACTCCTCGTACGTGCGTCCGAACTGCATGGGACTCAGGCCTCCGCCGTCTTCTCGGTCGCGGGGTGTTCGAACTTGGTGGTGCGCTGCATCCCCGCCGCGCGCCCCTTGCCCGCGATGACCAGGGCCATCTTGCGGCTGGCCTCGTCGATCATCTCGTCGCCGAGCATGGCCGAGCCCTTCTTGCCGCCGGCCTCGGAGGTGCACCAGTCGTACGCGTCGAGGATCAGCTCGGCGTGGTCGTAGTCCTCCTGGGAGGGGGAGAAGACCTCGTTGGCCGCCTCGACCTGGCCCGGGTGCAGCACCCACTTGCCGTCGAAGCCGAGGGCCGCGGCGCGGCCGGCGACCTCGCGGTACCCGTCCACGTTCTTGATCTGGAGGTAGGGGCCGTCGATCGCCTGCAGGTTGTTGGCCCGGGCGGCCATCAGGATCTTCATCAGGATGTAGTGGTAGGCGTCCGCCGGGTAGCCGGGCGGCTGCTCGCCCACGACCAGCGACTTCATGTTGATGGAGGCCATGAAGTCGGCCGGGCCGAAGATGATCGTCTCCACGCGCTGGGAGGCCTGCGCGATCGCGTTGACGTTGTTGAGCCCCTGGGCGTTCTCGATCTGCGCCTCGATGCCGATCTTGCCGACCTCGAAGCCCATCGTCTTCTCGATCTGCGTCAGCAGGAGGTCCAGCGCCACGATCTGCTGGGCGTCCTGGACCTTCGGCAGCATGATGCAGTCGAGGTTCTGGCCGGCGCCCTCCACGACGGTGATGACGTCGCGGTACGTCCAGTGCGTGGTCCAGTCGTTGACGCGCACCACCCGGGTCTTGCCGGTCCAGTCGCCGTTGTTCAGCGCGTCCACGATGGTGTGGCGGGCGCCTTCCTTGGCGAGCGGGGCGCAGGCGTCCTCCAGGTCGAGGAAGACCTGGTCGGCCGGCAGACCCTGGGCCTTCTCCAGGAAACGTGGGTTCGATCCCGGCACCGCGAGGCAGGAGCGGCGCGGCCGCAGCCGGTTCACGGGAGACGTGGGCGTGGTCATGCGGGGACCTCCAGAGGGTCGAGCTTGTTCGCTTTCCGGATCTCGTCGACGATACGGCCGATGATCTCCGTGATACCGAAGTCCTTGGGTGTGAAGACGGCGGCCACTCCGGCCGCCTTGAGGGCGATGGCGTCGGCGTTCGGAATGATGCCGCCGAGGACCACGGGGATGTCACCCGCCCCCGCCGTACGGAGGCGTTCCAGCACGTCCGGCACGAGCGCGCTGTGCGAGCCGGACAGGATGGACAGTCCCACGCAGTGCACGTCCTCGGCCAGCGCCGCCGAGGAGATCTCCTCGGGCGTCAGCCGGATGCCCTGGTAGACCACCTCGAACCCGGCGTCGCGGGCCCGTACGGCGATCTGCTCGGCGCCGTTGGAGTGCCCGTCCAGACCCGGCTTGCCGACCAGCAGGCGCAGCCGGCCGGAGCCCAGGTCCTCGGCGGTACGGGTGACCTTCTCGCGGACCAGGGCCATCGGCGTGCCCTCCTCGGCGGTGACCGCCACCGGGGCCGAGGAGACCCCGGTCGGGGCGCGGAACTCGCCGAACACCTCGCGCAGGGCGTTGGCCCACTCGCCGGTGGTGACACCGGCGCGGGCGCACTCCAAGGTGGCCTCCATCAGGTTCTCGGTCCCGGCGGCGGCCTCCTTGAGCCGGTCCAGGGCCTGCATCACCGTCGGGAAGACGAAGGGGTCGCCGTTCCCCTGCCGGTCCGAGGACTCCTGCCGCTCGGCCCGCCAGCGGACGATCCGCTCCACGGTCAGCGCCTCGGTGGCCGGGTCGACCGTCATGATGGCGCCGTCCAGGTCGGCCGTCAGCGGGTTCTCCTCGGTCTGCTCGAAGCAGTTGACGCCGACGATCTTGTCCTGGCCGGCCTCGATCCGGGCGCGCCGCTCGGCGTGCGAGGCGACCAGCTCGCCCTTCAGGTACCCGGACTCGACGGCGGCCATCGCGCCGCCCATCTCCTGGATCCGGTCGATCTCGGCCAGGCAGTCGGCGACCAGGGAGTCGACTTTGGCCTCGATGACGTGGGATCCGGCGAAGATGTCCTCGTACTCCAGTAGATCGCTCTCGTGCGCCAGGACCTGCTGGATGCGCAGCGACCACTGCTGGTCCCAGGGCCGGGGCAGGCCCAGCGCCTCGTTCCAGGCGGGCAGCTGCACGGCGCGGGCCCGGGCGTCCTTGGAGAGCGTGACCGCGAGCATCTCCAGCACGATGCGCTGGACGTTGTTCTCCGGCTGCGCCTCGGTCAGCCCGAGGGAGTTGACCTGGACGCCGTACCGGAAGCGGCGCTGCTTGGCGTTCTCGATGCCGTAGCGCTCGCGGGTGACCTGGTCCCAGATGCGGCCGAAGGCGCGCATCTTGCACATCTCCTCGATGAAGCGGACGCCCGCGTTCACGAAGAACGAGATACGGGCGACCACCTCGCCGAAGCGCTCCTCGGGCACCTGGCCCGAGTCGCGCACCGAGTCCAGCACGGCGATCGCCGTCGACATCGCGTACGAGATCTCCTGGACCGGGGTGGCCCCCGCCTCCTGGAGGTGGTACGAGCAGATGTTGATCGGGTTCCACTTCGGGATGTGGTTGACCGTGTACGCGATCATGTCCGTCGTCAGGCGGAGCGAGGGCCCGGGCGGGAAGACGTGCGTCCCGCGCGAGAGGTACTCCTTGACGATGTCGTTCTGGGTGGTGCCCTGGAGCTGGGCGATGTCAGCGCCCTGCTCCTCGGCGGCCACCTGGTAGAGCGCCAGCAGCCACATGGCGGTGGCGTTGATCGTCATCGAGGTGTTCATCTGCTCCAGGGGGATGTCCTGGAACAGCCGCCGCATGTCGCCCAGATGGGAGACCGGGACCCCGACCCGGCCCACCTCGCCGCGGGCGAGGATGTGGTCGGGGTCGTAGCCGGTCTGCGTCGGGAGGTCGAACGCGACCGACAGGCCGGTCTGGCCCTTGGCGAGGTTGCGGCGGTACAGCTCGTTGGACGCCTCGGCCGTGGAGTGGCCGGCGTACGTCCGCATGAGCCACGGACGGTCTTTCTGGCGCTCTGTCATCTCAGGCTGTCCCTTTGGCCCTTGAACGATCTCAGACGTTGCGGAAGCGGTTGATCGCGTCGAGGTGCGTCGCGCGCATCTCGTGGTCGCGCACGCCCAGGCCCTCCTCGGGGGCCAGCGCCAGGACGCCGACCTTGCCCTGGTGGAGGTTGCGGTGGACGTCGTAGGCGGCCTGGCCGGTCTCCTCCAGGGAGTAGACCTTGGACAGCGTGGGGTGGATCTTGCCCTTGGCGATCAGGCGGTTGGCCTCCCACGCCTCGCGGTAGTTGGCGAAGTGCGAGCCGATGATGCGCTTGAGCGACATCCACAGGTAGCGGTTGTCGTACTCGTGCATGTAGCCCGAGGTGGAGGCGCAGGTGGTGATGGTGCCGCCCTTGCGCGTGACGTAGACCGAGGCGCCGAAGGTCTCGCGGCCCGGGTGCTCGAAGACGATGTCGATGTCCTCGCCGCCGGTCAGCTCGCGGATGCGCTTGCCGAAGCGCTTCCACTCCTTCGGGTCCTGGGTGTTCTCGTCCTTCCAGAACTTGTAGCCCTCGGCGTTGCGGTCGATGATCGACGTCGCGCCCATCGCGCGGCAGATGTCCGCCTTCTGCTCGCTGGAGACGACGCAGATCGGGTTGGCGCCGCCGGCGAGGGCGAACTGGGTGGCGTACGAGCCGAGTCCGCCGCTGGCGCCCCAGATCAGGACGTTGTCGCCCTGCTTCATGCCGGCGCCGTTGCGGGAGACCAGCTGGCGGTAGGCGGTGGAGTTGACCAGGCCGGGGGAGGCGGCCTCCTCCCAGCTGAGGTGGTCCGGCTTGGGCATCAGCTGGTTCGACTTGACCAGGGCGATCTCCGCGAGGCCGCCGAAGTTCGTCTCGAAGCCCCAGATGCGCTGCTCGGGGTCGAGCATCGTGTCGTTGTGGCCGTCGGAGGACTCCAGCTCCACGGAGAGGCAGTGCGCGACGACCTCGTCGCCCGGCTTCCAGGAGTTGACCCCGGGTCCGGTGCGCAGCACGACGCCCGCGAGGTCGGAGCCGATGACGTGGTACGGGAGGTCGTGGCGCTTGCTGAGGTCGCTCAGCTTGCCGTAACGCTCCAGGAAGCTGAAGGTCGACACCGGCTCGAAGATCGACGTCCAGACCGAGTTGTAGTTGACCGAGGAGGCCATGACGGCCACCAGGGCCTCGCCCGGGCCGAGCTCGGGCACCGGGACCTGGTCGAGGTGCAGGGACTTGCGCGGGTCCTTCTCACGGGTGGTGAGCCCCGCGAACATCTCCGCCTCGTCCTTGTGCACGGTGATCGCGCGGTAGGAGTCGGGGAGCGGCAGGGCCGCGAAGTCGGCGGCCGTAGCGGCCTGCGACTGGATCGCGTCGAGGATGTCCTTCACGGTGTTGCCTCCGGCGAGCGCTGTTGAGGGTGCGCTGAGGGATACGCGGGTGCGCGGTACGGGTGTGGTGGGGGTGGTGCTGAGGTACTGCGGGCCGTCGGTCCGGGGGGACCCCCCCTCGGCCGGGGCCGCGGGGAGAGCTGTGGTGCTGGCGCGACGCCCGTGGTGGGGCGTGCGCGCGGGGCCTGGTGACGCAGGCATCCGGGGCGCGGTTCGTGCCGAGTGGGCGTGGACCGCGGGGACATCCGGACGAGATTCAACGTATGGCACCCCGTGTCACTCAGCAAGGCACCGCGTGCCAAAACTTTCTCTCATTTGCCTATTGACCTGCGCAGATGAGCGATGATCGATCAGTGTTACCCGCGAGTAGGGGCAAGTCGGACAAACAAAAGTGGCCGCCCCCGGAACGGGAGCGGCCACTGTGACGTGTGCGACTACTGCTTATTTCTGAGCGCTTCCTCGATGGTCCGCATGACCTCGTCGAGCGGGGCGTCCGTACGGGCCACGGCCACCAGCACCTCGCCCTGGGTACGGACCTGCGCCGGCGCGGCCGGTGCCGGGGACGGCGCGGTGCTCAGGGTGCGGCCCGCACCGATGCCCGTGCCGAAGGTCTTGCGCACGATCGAGAAGGCGTGGTCCAACTGCGCCTCCACGTCCCCCTGGCCGCCCGCCCGCAGCCAGCGCCGCAGCACGTGGTTGTGGGCCGTCACGACCGCCGACGCGGCCACCTCGGCCAGCAGCGGGTCGTCGTTGCCGTCGTGGTGGTCGGTCTCGTCGAAGTGGGCCAGCAGGTAGCGGGTGAACAGCCGCTCGTACCGGGCCACCGAGGCGATCTCGCGCTCCCGCAGCGCCGGCACCTCGCGGGTCAGCCGGTAGCGCTCCACCGACACCGCCGGCGAGGCGGCGTACATCTTCATGACTTCCTTGATCCCGCGGCACACCGTGTCGAGCGGGTGCTCGTGCGCCGGGGCCACGTCCAGGACCGCCTCGGCCCGGGTCAGGGTGTCGTCGTGATCCGGGAAGATCGCCTCTTCCTTGGAGCGGAAGTGCCGGAAGAAGGTCCTGCGCGCCACCCCCGCCGTCGCGGCGATCTCGTCGACCGTCGTCGCCTCGTACCCCTTGGTCGCGAACAGCTCCATGGCCGCGGCGGCGAGCTCGCGGCGCATCTTGAGCCGCTGTGCGGCCGCCTTGGTGCCGGCCGGGCTCTCCGTGCTGTCGGACGCCGTGGCGGCGCGGGGCGAGGTCTTGGCGGGCTGGGACATAGAGCGAAAGTACTTCATTCGCGCGGGGGAGCGCGCCTGAGGGGGGTGGGGCGGGGGTGGATGCGGGGGAGGGCCCGCACTGGGCTCGGAAGGTACGGCCTGCCGTGAGGGTGCGGCAGACCCGAGCAGCCCTCCCCACGCATCCGGCTCTGGGGGCACCTGGCCGGGGCGCTGATTACCGGCGGGCGTACTCACGGAATCCGCGGCCGGTCTTGCGGCCCAGGCAGCCCGCCGCCACCAGGTGCTCCAGCAGCGGGGAGGGGGCCAGGCCGGGATCGCGGAACTCCTTGTGGAGCACCTTCTCGATCGCCAGCGAGACGTCCAGGCCGACGACGTCCAGGAGCTCGAAGGGGCCCATCGGGTACCCGCCGCCCAGCCTCATCGCGGCGTCGATGTCGTCGAGGCTCGCATAGTGCTGCTCGACCATCTTCACGGCGTTGTTCAAGTACGGGAACAGCAGCGCGTTCACGATGAAGCCGGCCCGGTCCCCGCAGTCCACCGGGTGCTTGCGCACCTTGACGCAGATCTCGCGGACCGTGGCGTGCACGTCGTCCGCGGTCAGGACGGTGCGGACCACCTCGACCAGCTTCATCGCCGGCGCCGGGTTGAAGAAGTGCATGCCGATCACGTCCTGGGGACGCGAGGTCACGCGGGCGATCGCGATCACCGGCAGCGAGGAGGTCGTGGTGGCCAGCACCGCACCCGGCCTGCAGACCTTGTCGAGGGCGGCGAACAGCTCCTGCTTGACCGCCAGGTCCTCGGCGACGGCCTCCACGGCCAGGTCCACGTCGGCGAAGGCGTCCAGCGAGCCGACCGGGCTGATCCGCTCCAGCGTCTGCGCCGCGTTCTCCGCGGTCAGCCGGCCCTTGGACACCGCACGGTCCAAGGACTTGCCGATCGCGGCCTTCGCGGCCGACGCCTTCTCCTGGCTGCGGGCGGCGAGCACCACCGCGAAGCCCGCCTGCGCGAAGACCTGCGCGATGCCGCTCGCCATGGTGCCGGAGCCGGCCACGCCGACCTTGGCGACCGGGCGGCCCTCGGCGAGCCCGGCCCCGTCCGGCGGGGTCTGCGCGTCGCGGACGATCGTGGAGCCGCCCGGCTCGGCGTACGTGTAGAAGCCGCGCCCGGACTTCTGCCCGGTCAGGCCGGCCTCGGCGAGGTGGCCCAGGATCGGGGCCGGGGCGTGCAGCCGGTCGCCGGAGGAGGCGTACATGGCCTCCAGGACGGTGCGCGCGGTGTCCACGCCGATCAGGTCGAGCAGCGCGAGCGGGCCCATCGGCAGACCGCAGCCGAGCCGCATCGCCGCGTCGATGTCCTCGCGGGAGGCGTACTTCGACTCGTACATCGCGGCGGCCTGGTTGAGGTACCCGAAGAGCAGGCCGTCCGCGACGAAGCCGGGACGGTCGCCGACGGAGACGGGCTCCTTGCCGAGCTCGCGGGCCAGCACCGTGACGGCCTCGACGGCCGGCGGGGCGGTCAGGACGCTGGAGACCACCTCGACCAGCTTCATCGCCGGGGCCGGGTTGAAGAAGTGCAGACCGAGGACGCGCTCGGGGCGCTGGGATTCGGCGGCGAGGCGGGTCACCGAGAGCGCGTTCGTGCCGGTGGCCAGGACCGTGTCCGGGCGGACGATCGCGTCGAGCTCGCGGAAGAGCCGCTGCTTGACCTCGTAGTCCTCCGGGACGACCTCGATGACGAGGTCGGCGTCGGCCGCGGCGGACAGCTCGGTGAAGGTGCGGAAGCGGGCGAGGACGCCCTCGCGCTCCTGCTCGGTGAGGCGCTCGCGGGCCACCGAACGGGCCGTGGCGGCCGCGAGGGCGGCGGTGGCCCGGCGGGTGGCGGCCTCGCTGATGTCGATGCCGATGACCTCGCGGCCGGCCTGGGCGAGGACCTCGGCGATGCCGGTGCCCATGGTGCCGAGGCCGACGACGGCGATGGTCTGGAGGGCGGACTGGCCGGTGGACTGACTGGACGTGGACGGAAGGTCCATCGCGGGACTCCAGTGGAAGAGGGTGACGACTGAGGGCGCCGCACGGCGCACGACGCGCGGCGGGAGATCCGGCCCGTCGGAAAGCGCGGGGCGGAGTACGGCGGACCCTGTCCCGGGGCCGCGCCGTACGGAAAGGCGGCATAGGTGGCTGGTAGCTGTGCACGGGAGTCGTACGAGCTACCGGACCGACTGGTACGGGGCGGCTGCGTCACCAGGCCGGCCTCGTACGTTGATGCGAGCGTAACCCTCCGGTAACTGCCGCGCCAGAGCGCGGAGATGTGACCTGTACCGCCCGAATGTACCGATCATCGATCATCGATCAGCCGGCTGTCGCAAACCCGGCGTGGCGACGGCGCGGCCACCCTAGGGTGGGCCGGGTGAACGACGTGCTGGAGCGCCTGAGAACGGAAGCCGGGGAGTCCCCGCGGTACGAGGAACTGCTCGCGGCGGACCCCGACGCGCTGGCCGCCTCCCTGACCTCGGCCGGCCTGCCCCTGTGGGCCCGCGAACTGGCCGCGTACCGCCTCGGCCTGGCCGGGGACCGGCGGGCCTTCGAGCCGCTGGTCCTGCTCCTCAACCACCGCGACCCGCCGCGCTGCGCGGCCGCCGCCGAGGCGCTGGCCGCCCTGGGCGACCCGCGTACGGCCCGCGCGGCGGCGGCCCTCGCCTCCAACACCCTGCGCACGGCCTACGCCCTCCAGCCCGTACGGCTCCTCGCGAAGCTGCGCGCCCCCGAATCGGCGCCGGTCCTGATGGCGACGCTGTCCCGGCTGCTGTCGCCGCACGAGCCGTACTGGCGGGTGGCCCTGGCCTGCGTCGAGGGCCTGGGCGCCCTCGGCGACCCGCGCGCCCGCGAGGTCCTCTCCCGGGCCCAGTCCCACCCCCGCCTGGCGGTGGCGGCCACCTCGGCCCTGCGCACGCTGGGCTGAAGCGGCCGCGCCGGGTTCAGCCGCGGTACCCCAGGAGGCCGTGGAGGGCCGTGCCGCCCGCCGTGGGCGGGATCGCGCGGGTGGCCGCCGTGGGCTTCGGGGCCGCCTGGGCCGGGCAGGCCGCGTCCGACGCCTGTCCGCTGCGCAGGTACGCCGCCACCTTCTCGTCCAGGCACTTGTTGCCGCTGAGGGCTACCCCGTGGTTGCCGCCGCCCTCCTCGACCACCAGGGCCGAGCCCTTCAGCTTCTCCTTCATGCTCAGCGCCCCCTCGAACGGGGTCGCCGCGTCCTCTGTCGCCTGGAGCAGCAGGGCCGGCGGAAGGGCGGCGTTGGTCACGTCCGGCGCTGCCAGCGGCTCCGTCCGCCAGAACGCGCACGGCGCGTTGTACCAGGCGTTGTTCCAGGTCATGAACGGGGCCTTCGCGTGGGTGCGCCACATGTCCGCGCGCCACTGGTTCCAGTCCTTCGGCCAGGCCGAGTCCCTGCACTGCACCGCCGTGTACACGCTGTAGCTGTTGCCCGCGGAGGGCTCCACCGCCCCGAACCGCTCGTAGGCCGCCACCAGCGGCTTCGGGTCCCCGGCCGCCGCGTAGGCCGAGAAGGCCTCGGCGAGGACCGGCCAGTAGCCGTTGTAGTAGCCGCCCGGCATGTACGTGTCCTCCAGCTCGGCCGGGCCCACCTTGCCGCCCGCCGGTGCCCCGCGCAGGGCGTCGCGCATCGCGTACCAGCGCTCCTCGACCCCCGCCGGGTCGGTGCCCAGCCCGTACTTCTCGTCGTACCGGGCCACCCAGGCCAGGAAGGCCTTGTGCCGGGCGTCGAAGGCCCGGTCCTGCGCGAGGTTGTCCTCGTACCAGACCCCGCCCGGGTCGACCACGGAGTCCAGGACGAGGCGGTGCACCCGGTCCGGGTGGAGTTTGGCGTACACCGCGCCCAGGTAGGTCCCGTAGGAGTAGCCGAAGTAGCTGAGCTTCGCGGCACCGAGGGCCCCGCGCAGCACCTCGATGTCGCGGGCGGCCGAGACGGTGCCGATGTAGGGGAGCACGTCCGCGTGCTTGGTCTGGCAGGACTCGGCGAAGGACTTCACCCGCTCCAGGTTGGCCTGCTCGGTCTGCGGGTCGAGCGGTACGGAGTCCGGGCGCACGGGGGTGAAGTGCCCGGGCCCGCAGTCCAGGGCGGGCTCGCTCTTGCCGACGCCGCGGGGGTCGAAGCCGATCACGTCGTACTGGGCCGCCACGTCCTTCGGCAGCGCGGAGGCCACGAACCCGGCCAGGGCGCGGCCGCTGCCGCCCGGCCCGCCCGGGTTGACGAGCAGCGGGCCCTGCGAGGTGGCGGCGGTGTGCGGGACCCGGGTCAGGGCCAGCGAGATCTGCCGGCCGGCCGGGTGGTCGTGGTCGAGCGGGACCTTGAGGGAGGCGCACTGCAGCGTCGGGTAGCGCGGGGTCGCGCAGCCGGTCCAGCGCACGGCGGCGGAGGGCGCCGCGGCCGTGGGCGTGGCGCCCGCCGGGCTCGTGACGACGGCGGCAGCGGTCGCGGTGGCGACCGACAGCAGGACGGCGGCGCGCTTCGTCAGCGGGCCGCGCTTCTTCGCGGGGTGCGCGGGGTGCGCAGGGTTCGCGGGGTGGAGCATGGGGCCTCCCAGCCGAGGGTTCTGGGCGGAATCGTCCCGGAAACCACGGCCGGAAGGCGGCATTGGGCCACGGATTGGCCCGATGTGATGAGCTTTCAGGGGCCGTACGAGGTCACAGGAGGCTGAGTTGGACCGGCTCGGCGGCCACCGGCCCGGGCGGTCGCTCGGGGACGGGGATCCGGCGGGCCGCGCCCCGCCGGGAGGGCCCGATGCCGAATTCGGCGGCCAGCTCGTGGACTTGCCGGGTGATCCGGCGCTGGTACCAGGTGGGTGCGTAGGAGCCGCCCGCGTACATCCGCTCGTACCGCGCGAGGAGGTGGGGGTGGTGGGCGCCGAGCCACGCCGTGAACCATTCGCGGGCGCCCGGACGCAGATGGAGTACCAGGGGTGTCACGGAGGTCGCCCCGGACTCGGCGACGGCCCGGACGGTGGCCCGCAGCTGCTCGGGGGAGTCCCCGAGGAAGGGGATGACCGGGGCCATCAGCACCCCGCACTCGATCCCGGCTCCGGTGAGGGCGCGTACGGCGGCGAGCCGGGCGGCGGGGGAGGGGGTGCCGGGTTCGACGGTGCGCCACAGCTCGGTGTCGGTGAAGCCGACGGATACGGAGATGCCGACGTCGGTGACCTCGGCGGCCCGCCGCAGGAGGGGGAGGTCGCGCAGGATCAGCGTCCCCTTGGTCAGGATGGAGAAGGGGTTGGCCCGCTCCAGCAGGGCCTCGATGATCCCGGGCATCAGCCGGTAGCGGCCCTCGGCGCGCTGGTAGCAGTCGACGTTGGTGCCCATGGCGACGTGCGCGCCCGCCCACCGGGGTGCGGCGAGTTCGCGGCGCAGCACCTCGGGGGCGTTGGTCTTGACGACGATCTGGGAGTCGAAGCCGATGCCGGTGTCGAGGTCGAGGTAGCTGTGCGTCTTGCGGGCGAAGCAGTACACGCAGGCGTGGCTGCATCCGCGGTACGGGTTGACCGTCCATTCGAACGGCATGCGCGAGGCACCGGGCACCCGGTTGAGGACCGAGCGGGCGCGGACCTCGTGGAAGGTGATCCCCCGGAACTCGGGGGTGTCGAAGGTCCGGGTGACGACGGAGGCGGCCCCGAAGAGCGCTCCCGTCCGCTCCGGGGCCCCGGGCCCGTCCGTCAGATTGTCCCAGCGCATGAGCGCCTCCCTCGGTGTTCTCACCCAGAGAATAGAACAAACGTTCCCATGATCGTGCGGGAGCGGCGGCGGCCCGGGGCCTGGGGCGGCCCGGGACCGGGGACGGGGGCGCCGGGGCCCGGGACCGGGGGCGGGGGCGCCGGGGCGTGTCCGCCCGGGGTGGAGAGCCGCTACGTCGGCGGCCGCATGCGGAAGTCGTACGTCGCGGGGAGCGGCCGGTGCGTTATCCGCGACCAGACCTCCGACAGGATCTCCTCGCCCTCGCGGAGGTCCGCCAGCTCGAAGCCGTCCTCGAACACCCGGCGGGCCGCGCCCGCATGCCCCTCCGCCGCCAGCAGCCGCGCGGCCAGCAGCCGGAACCGGCCTTCCTCGCGGAGCGCCGGCCGCAGCCGGTCCCACACCGCCCGCGCCGCCGGCAGCCGGCCGGCCGCCAGCAGCGCCGTCATCGCCTCCCGCCCCAGCGCCGACTCCGCGGCCGTCCAGAGCTCACCGCCCCGGCTCTCCTCGGCCAGGTCCTCGAAGGCCTCGGCGTACCGCTGCGCCGCCCGCGCCGTATCGCCGGCCAGCGCGTCCGCCACCGCGAGGCAGCGCAGCAGCGGCCACCGCGAGGGTGCCAGCTTCAGCCCGCGCTCCCAGCTGCGCACCGCCTGAGCCACGTCGCCCGCGTGCCACTGGGCCACGCCCAGGTGGTACTCGGTCAGCGGATCCGCCGGGGCCGTCTCCAGCATGTCCCGCCAGTGCGGGGCGACCAGGCTGGGCCCCGGCGGCGCCACCCGCCGCGGCGCGGGGAAGACCCCGGTGCGCCACAGCTCCAGCCAGGGCGCCTGGGCCTCGCCGAGCCCCGCTTCCTCGAACGGGGTGCCGGGCAGGTGGAACCCGCCGCACAGCACCTCCAGGGCGCCCCAGCCCGAGCCCGCCGCCAGCCGCTCCCCGGGTTCCGTGTCGGCGCACCCGCGCCACGCCTCGTACGCCTCGTCGACCCGCTCCGCGGGCAGCGCGGCGGCGAGGGCCTCCTCCGCGGCGCGCCGCGCCGCCGGCCAGTCGGGGCCGTGCACCGGCTCCGGGTCCGCGGTCAGCGGTCCGTACGCCTCCAGCCAGCTGAACTCCGCGCCGGCCTCCAGCCGTACGTGCTCCAGCTGGGTCCGGGCGAGCCCGGCCTGGATCTCGGCGTACCCCCCGGTCCCGGGCTCGGTCAGCCACTCCTGCCAGCGGCGGCCGCCCTCCCCGGAACCCCACACGAACAGCTTGCGTCCGCGCAGCCGGGCCGTGGAGGTCTGGACGAGCCCGCGCCCCCCGGCGTCCAGCGAGGCGATCCAGGGCCGGGCGCCCTCCGGGACCTCGTAGAAGAAGTCGGCCGGGTACTCGCTGCGCAGCGGGTACGTACGGTCCTGGTCCTCCCACCGGGGCACGGGGATCCGGCGCAGCGAGCGCTCGTACCCGAAGTGCCAGGCCTCGTCGGCGGGGGCGAGCACCCGGGTGCCGGGGTCCTCGGGGACGGCGATGTTGGACCACCAGTACACGGGGGCGGGCCGCTCGTGGGGATTGCGGACGCGGACGCCCACGTACAGGAACGCGGAGTCCTCCGGCAGCCACAGGTCCACCTGGAACGGCAGGTCGCGCAGCCGCTCCCACTCCCAGAGCCGGACCATCACGCCTCCGTCGGGCGCCGGGACGAGGGCGGCGTGCAGCGGGGCGCACGAGAGGGTGGTGTGGCCGGTGGCCCCGAAGTTCCACTCGATGCCGCCCGAGAACCAGGCGCCGTTGAGGGCGAAGTTGGCGGGCTGGAACACCGGGTTGCGGTAGAGCAGTTCACGGCCGGTGGGCACGTGCACCAGGGAGTGGACGCGGCCGCCGAGCCCGGGCAGCACGGTGACGCGCAGGTGCGCGTTCTCCAGGACGACGGCCTCGAACGCGGATTCCTGCCTGTGCCGCCGGTACCCGTCCCGCAGCCGTACGGGGAGCAGCGAGCGCAGCGGCTCGTAGCCGATCTGGCGGGCCATGTCGCGCGGCAGTCCCTCGCGCGATCGCTCGTCCAGCGTGTGCGCGTCGGCGGGCGCGCGCAGGACGGGCAGGGGGTTCTCGGGGCCCAACGGGGCTGCGGGCAGGTTCAGTACGGCGCGGCGGACGGTGGTGGCCATGCAGGAAATGGAACACTCCGGGGCGGTCGGTGCACAGGGGTTCCGCAGATCATCACCGGTCAGGATTGCGCAAAGCCCTGGCCGGAGCGCTACGCCCCGGGCATCCCGGCGGTGATCGCCCAGCGTTCGTGGTCGCGCCAGGCTCCGTCGACGAAGAGGAAGTCCGGCGAGAACCCCTCCTGCCGGAACCCGGCCCCGCGGACCAGCGCGAGGGAGGCCGCGTTGTCCGGCTGGATGTTGGCCTCCAGCCGGTGCAGCCCCAGCCCCCCCTCGTCCTCGGGGGCGAAGGCGTGGGCCACCGCGAGCGGCAGCGCCTCCCGGAACAGGCCCCGCCCGGCGGAGTGTGCGAAGGCTCCGTAGCCGAGGGCCCCGCAGTCGAAGGCGCCGTAGACGATGTTGTTGACGTTGACGAAGCCCGCGATGGCCCCGGTGCCGCGCTCGCAGACAAGGAAGCCCACCCGCCCGTCGCCCTCGATCAGCGCGCTCGCGTACGCCTCGTACTCCTCGGTCGTCGTCGGCGGGTTCAGCCAGGGGTGGTGGAGGTGGCGGCTCTCGCGCACGCGTGCGGTGAACTCGGGGCCGTCGGCGAGCCGGAAGGGCCGCAGCCCGACGCGCTCCCCCTCGCGGAGGTACGTGAAGGATGACATCCGACCAGGCTAGGAGCTGGGGCAGCCGCCCCGGCGCCACCTTCGCCGCCGACACGGGAACGGCGCGCGCCCGACGCCGCAGGGCCCACCTGCGGCCGCGCTGCTAAAATAGGGTGATTCTGCCCAAATCGGGTGGAGGTGAGCGCGTGAGGAACTCCCGGGCACGCCGGTCCACGGCCCTGCTGGCGCCCTGCGTCGCCCTCGTGATCGCGGCGGGCGGCTTCGGCCCGGCCGCCGGCGCGCAGGCGCGCACCGACCCGTCGCCCGTACCCGTTCCCGTGCCGACGATGAAGGCGCCCGCCCCCACCCGCATCCCCTCGCCGCTGAAACGGATCCGGCCGGCGGTCTTCCGAACCACCGTCGAGCGCGCGGCGAAGGAGTCGACGCTTCCCGGCGCCGCCGTGCTGCCGCGCACCCCGCAGGGCGCGTACCGGGCGGTCGGCTGCTGAAGACGCCCCGGCGGGGTCTGCGACCACACCGGCGCACCCGAACTCACCGCGACGCTCGACGCCGACCCGGGCGCGGCGCGGACCCGGCAGCAGGTGCTGGTCCCGGCGTCCCGGCGGCAGTGGCTCCGCGGCCCCCAGACCGGGGACCGCGCCGCAGGCCGGGGCCGGCCGCTGAGGCGCCTACCGCTGCGCCGCCGGGTCCGGCTCCAGTGCCAGTCGCGGGACGTCCGTCCGCTCGATGCCGAACACCTGCGCGTAGAGGGAGAGTTCCGCCTCCAGCGCGCGGACCATGGTCTCCGCCCGCCGGAACCCGTGCCCCTCGCCCTCGAAGGCGACGTACGCGTGCGGCACCGGCCGCCCGCGCAGCGCGGCCAGGAACCGCTCCGCCTGGGCGGGCGGGCAGACCGGGTCCTCCAGGCCCTGGAGCAGGACGAAGGGCGCGGTGATCCGCCCGGCGCGGGCCAGCGGCGAGCGCTCCCGGCACCGTACGGCGAGGGTCTGCGGGGGCCCGGCCAGGCCGTCGATGTAGTGGGACTCCAGGTCGTGGGTCTCCTCGGCGAAGCCCAGCAGGTCCAGCACGGGGTAGATGACGGCCGCGCAGGCGTACAGGTCGGTGGCGGCCAGCGAGGCCGCCGCCGTCCAGCCGCCCGCGCTGGCGCCGCGGATGGCGAGCCGCGCCGGGTCCGCGGTGCCCTCGGCGGCCAGCGCCCGCGCCACCGCCGCGCAGTCCTCCACGTCCACGACGCCCCACTGCTCGCGCAGCCGCTCCCGGTAGGCGCGCCCGTAGCCGCTGGAACCGCCGTAGTTCACCTCGGCCACGCCGATGCCGCGCGAGGTGAAGTACGCGATGTGCAGGTCGAGTACGGGCGGCACGTGGTCCGTGGGGCCGCCGTGCGCCCACACCACGTACGGGGGCAGTTCGTCGGCGGGGGCGCGCCGCGCCGGGTGGTGCGGCGGGTAGATGTGGGCGTGGATCTCCCGGCCGCCCGGGCCGAGGAAGGTCCGGCTCTGCGGTTCCGGGTAGTACGCGGGGTCCACCGGGTCCACCCCGGCCGCGCCGACCACCCGGGCGTGCCCGGACTCGACGTCGAGCTCGACCACCTCGTAGGCGCTGCGCGGGCTGGCCGCGACCCCGTACACGCGGTTGCCGTGCGCGGCGAGCGTCGGCTGCCAGGCCGTCCACGGTCCGGCGGCGTCCACCAGGTCGCCGGTCTCCGGGTCGAGGACGCCGAGCACGGAGGCGCCCTGGCCGTGCAGGACGGCGACGAGCCCGCCGGGGAGCGGGGCCAGCCAGCTCAGCCCCGGCTTCCACAGGGGGCCGCCGAACTCCTCCTCGCGCGGGCACAGGTCGACGGCCTCGCCGGTCTCCGGGTCCACCCGGTACGGGTTCCACCAGCCGCTGCGGTCGCTGACGGCGAGGAGGGCCCCGTCCGGGGTCCACTCCACCTGGGCGACGGACTCCTCGGGGCCGCCGAGTACGGTGCGGGCCCCGGTCAGCGTCCCGTCGGGCCCGACCTCGGCCAGCCGTACCTCGGTGCCGTCCCACGGCATCCGGGGGTGGTCCCACACCAGCCAGGCCGCCCGCAGCCCGTCGGGGGAGAGGCGGGGCCCGGTGGTGAACCGGTGCCGGTCGTCGGTCAGTTCGCGCACGAGGGAGCGGTCCTCGGCGGCCGAGCCGTCCAGCGGTACGGCCGCCAGCACCCGGCGCACGTCGGTCGGCGCCGGGCCGGTGAACTCCTCCAGCACGCACCAGACTTCGCCGTCGCGCAGGACGGGGTCGGCCCAGCGCAGTCCGCCGCCGACCGGGGAGAGCGGGGTGAGGGGCCGCGGGGCGCCGCCGCCGGGCGCATCGGGCTCGTAGGCGTACATCCGCTGGTCGGCGAAGTGGACGAACACCAACAGGGGCCCGCCCGAGGGGCGTTCGGCGCCCACCCAGGGGCGGCCGCCGTACTCGGTGACCCGGCTGCGGACGTTCCACGGGGGCGGCAGCACCGAGACCTCGGGCCCGCCGTCGGCCGGCCGGCGCACCAGGGTGCGGCGGCCGCCCTCGGCCGGGCGGGGCTCGGTCCACCACACCTCGGGGCCGACGGTGCCCACGTACTCGGGCCGCCCGTCGAGCGAGGCGGCGACGGCCGCGTCGATGGGCGAGGGCCAGCTGCCGTAGGGCCCGGTCGGCACCGCCATCACCGGATCACCATCACAGAATCACCATCACAGGGTCCGCAGGGCGTGATCGAGGACGCGTACGCCGAAGTGCAGGGCGTCGACGGGGACCCGCTCGTCCACGCCGTGGAAGAGGGACCAGTAGTCGAAGCCGGGTGGCAGCTTCAGCGGGGAGAAGCCGTATCCGGTGATCCCGAGCCGGGAGAACTGCTTGGCGTCGGTGCCGCCGGCCATGCAGAACGGCACCACGTGGCCCTCTGGGTCGAAGCGCTCCACCGACTCGCGCAGGATCCCGAACGTCCGCCCGTCCACGGGGGCTTCGAGGGCCACCTCCCGGTGGTGGAACTCCCAGGTGACGTCGGGGCCGGTGAGCTCGTCGAGGGTGGCGATGAACTCGGCCTCGGTGCCCGGCAGGGTCCGGCCGTCGACGTACGCGGTGGCCGTGCCCGGGATGACGTTGAGCTTGTAACCGGCCCTGAACATGGTCGGGTTGGCGCTGTTGCGCACCGTCGCCTCGACGAGGATGCCGGCCGGTCCCAGCTTGCCGAGGACGGCGTCGAGGTCGAACCCGCGGGCGCCGGGGTCGACCGACAGACCCTGGAGGGCGGCGAGTCGGGTGATGCAGGCGGCGACCGTGCCGGTGAGCCGGACGGGCCAGCGGTACTCGCCGATCCGGGCCACGGCGGCGGCGAGCCGGCTGACGGCATTGGCCCGGTTGGGCTTGGAGCCGTGCCCCGTGGTGCCGTGGGCCGTCAACTTGAGCCAGGCGGTGCCGCGTTCACCTGCGGCGATCGGGTAGAGGGCCTGGCCGGGCCCGTTGTGCACCGTGAAGGCCCCGGATTCGCTCAGGCCCTCCGTGCAGCCCTCGAAGAGGTGCGCGTGCCGGTCGGCGAGGAATCCCGAGCCGTCGACGGCGCTGTCCTCCTCGTCGGCGGTGTAGGCGATCACGATGTCCCGGCGGGGTCTGACCCCTGCCCGCGCCCAGGCCCGTACGACGGCCAGCACCATCGCGTCCATGTTCTTCATGTCGACGGCGCCGCGGCCCCAGACCACCCCGTCGCGGATCTCCCCGGAGAAGGGGTCCACGCTCCAGTCGGCGGCCTCGGCGGGCACCACGTCGAGGTGGCCGTGGACGAGGAGGGCCTCGGCGCCGGGGTCGGTGCCCTCGATCCGGGCCACCACGTTGGTGCGGCCGGGCGTGCGCTCCAGCAGGACCGGCTCCGCGCCGGCCGCGGCCAGCCGCTCGGCGACGTACTCGGCCGCGGGACGCTCACGGCAGTCGCCGCCGCCCCGGTTCGTGGTGTCGATGCGGATCAGACCGGAGGTGAAATCGACGGCTTCGTCGAGCGCGATCCGGTCCACGGGGGACTCCCGGTCCGCCGGGGACTCCTGGGTGAGTGCGGGCATGTCAGCCATACTGCTCCTCCACGGCCGCCGAGACGACCGTCGTGACCGCCTTGAAGGTCCGGATCCCCTCGTACATCGTCTCGCTGGTGTACGCGACCCTGCGTTCCCCGAAGCGTTCGGCGCCCGGGACGACGGTGGCGGCCATCGCCAGGTGTGCGGCGTCGAACTCCAGCTCCACCGTGTACGGACCGCCGCGCACGGGATCCCGGCGTACGGCGAGGGCCGTGGCCTGCTTGGCGGCGGCCCGGATGTCGGCGGCGGTACGGGCCGGGGTGCGGCAGACGGCGGCGTAGCGCGAGACGTGGTCCTTGACGGCGACCTTCAGCGCCTCCGGGGCGTAGCCCCCGGCGTCGACGCAGGTCAGGTCGTCTCCGGTGACGAGGATGACGGGCACCCCGTACTCGGCGACGACGTGGGCGTTGAGCAGGCCCTCGCTCGCCCGGGTCCCGTTCAGCCAGACCCCGGTGATGGAGTTGGCCAGGTAGGTGTGGGCGAGGACGCCCTCGGAGCCGGCGCCGGTGTGGTAGCCGACGAACGCGATGCCGTCGACGTCCCCGTGCTGCACGCCCTCCACCATGGTGAGGTTCTTGTGGCGGCCGGTGAGCATCTCGGCCCGCTCGTCGAGCTGTTCCAGCAGCAGGTTGCGCATGGTCCAGTGGGCCTCGTTGACGAGGACCTCGTCGGCGCCGCCGTCGAAGAAGCCGAGGACGGCCGCGTTCACGTCGGAGGTGAACATGGGCCGGCAGCGTTCCCACTGGGGGGTGCCGGGCAGGACGTCCGCGGGCCATGTGACGCCCGTGGCGCCTTCCATGTCGGCGGAGACGAGAATCTTCATCGGGCCCCCCGGGCGGTCGGCTGCGCACGGCGCGTCCGCGCGGGGCCGGCCGAGGCGGACGGCGGCGTCCGCGCGGGCTTCCACGCCGATTCCGCGCAGGGTCCCAGCCTAGCCGCCGGGGCCCGCCGCGGCCCGGGGCCACGCCCGGGCCGGGGGCTCACATCAACGGGGAAATCCACCCGATCCGGTGAGCCGCCCGGCATCGGCGCCGGCGTCGGGCCATACGCGCCGGGCGTACGCCGCGGCTCGGCAACGGCCTTGCTCAGCCCTCGACTTCGGCGGCCAGGTTGGCCAGCAGCGTGTCGTAGATGCGGCCGAGGCCCTTGGGGGCGAAGGTGCGCTCGAAGAACCCGCCGATGCCGCCGGCGCCGTTCCAGACGGTGGTGACCACGGCCTTGGACCTGCCCTCGCCCGCCGGGGTGACGACCCAGGTGGTGACCATGGTGGAGTTGCGGTCCTTCTCCACGAGCTGGCCGTCGGTCGGCTCGGTGACCTCCAGCAGGCAGTCGCGTACGCGTTTGCTGGTGGCCTGGAGCTTCCAGTGGACGAGGGTGCCCTCGCCGTCGCCGCCCTCGCGCACCTCGTACTCGCTGAAGTGCTCGGGCAGCAGCTTCCCCCGGGTCCCGGTGTAGTCCGCCAGCGCGTCGAACACGGTCTCCGCGTCAGCCGCGATGATCCGCTCCGTGGTGGCCTCGACCTGCGCCATAGCTGTTCCTCCAGCAGTTGTGTCCGCTCGTCGCGGCAAGCCAACCACCTCCGGGGCACGGGCCCAAATCCGGGTCGCGGGCAACGCTTCCCGCCCGGTGCGGTGAACCGTTCCCGCCCGGTCCGGCGGACCCCTCCCGTCCGGTCCGGCGGACGCTCGCGGCGACCGGGGACGGGACGGGACGGGGCGTCAGGCCCGGGCCAGGATCTCGCCGTTCAGGACCGAGAACCAGGCGTCCGGGGCGGCGGCCCAGCGGTGCCACGCCTCGCCGATCGCGGCCAGGCCCTCGGGGGAGGCGTGGCCGGAGGCCGTCGCGAGGGAGGCGTACGCCGAGGCCGTCGTGCGGTCCGCCCACAGCGAGGACCACCACGCCGTCTCCTCCCGGGTGGCGAAGCACCAGGCCGTCGCCGACGGTGCCACCTTCGAGAACCCGGCCTCCCGCGCCCAGGACAGCAGGCGGCGCCCGGCGTCCGGTTCGCCGCCGTTCGCGCGGGCCACCCGCCGGTACAGGCCCAGCCACTCGTCCAGGCCCGGCTCGGCCGGGTACCAGGTCATCGCCGCGTAGTCGGCGTCGCGGGCGGCCACGATCCCGCCCGGCCGGCACACCCGGCGCATCTCCCGCAGGGCCCGTACGGGGTCGCCGACGTGCTGGAGCACCTGGTGGGCGTGGACCACGTCGAAGGAGTCGTCCGGGAAGGGGAGCGCGTGGACGTCGGCGGTGGCGAAGGTGACCGCATCGGCCAGGCCTCGCTCCCGCGCGTACCGCGCGGCCTGCTCCAGGACGTCCCCCGCCGCGTCGACCGCCGTCACCCGGCCGTCCGGCGCGACCAGTTCCGCCAGGTCCGCCGTGATCGTGCCGGGACCGCAGCCCACGTCCAGGACCGCCATCCCCGGGCGCAGTTCGCCGATCAGGTACGCGGCCGAGTTCGCGGCGGTGCGCCAGCGATGCGAGCGCAGTACGGATTCGTGGTGCCCGTGCGTGTAGACGGCGGTTTCCCCGGTCTCCTCGGCGTGCATGAGCCGACTCCCTCTGGTCGTCGAAGCGTTGTGATCACCGTAGGGGATACGTTCGATGGATGAGATATGCGTTTTGACATATGGACAGGGCTCTTGTGTCGCAAGCCGTTCGGGCAGCTCGGTGGCAGGGGGAGAGGGGTGCGAGGACAGTGGGCCCCAGAGATCCGGCCCCCTGGCAGAGGACGGTGAGCGCCATGCCGGACACGCGGGACACGGGCGGGGACGGGGGCGGGGGCGGGGGCGGGAGCGCGAGCGCGGACGCGGCCTGGCGCGGGCTTCTCGAACGGCACGCCGAGGCCCTGCGGCTCTTCGGCGAGCGGGTGCGCGCCGTCGGGGACGGCCAGTGGGGCGACCCGACCCCTTGCACCGAATGGACCGTCCGCGACCTGGTCGAGCACGTCACCGGCGAGCAGCTCTGGATCCCGCCGATGGTCACCGAGGGGCGCACCATCGAGGAGATCGGCGACGCCTTCTCCGGAGACGTCCTCGGCGGGGACCCGGTCGGCGCCTGGGAGCGGGCCGCGGGTGCCGCGCACGCCGCGTTCACCGCGCCCGGGGCGCTGGACCGCACCGTCAGGCTCTCGTACGGGCCGGCGCTGGGGCGGGCGTACTGCGCCGAGCTGACCGCCGACTGCGTCGTGCACGCCTGGGACCTCTCGCGGGGCATCGGAGCCGACGACCGGCTCCCGGGCGGCCTCGTCGAGTTCGCCCTCAAGGAGGTCATGCCCTACGCCGACGGGCTGGCGGCCGGCGGTCTGTTCGCCGCGCCCCTGGAGGTGCCGGCGGGCGCGAACGCCCAGACCCGGCTGCTGGCCCTGGTGGGCAGGCGGGGGTGAGCCGCCCGCCGCCGGGCGGCGGGCGACAACAGGCACACCACCGCGAACCGCCGTATAAAGGGCATGTTCGAGGCGGTGGTCGGCCGACGAGGGACCGATGCGGAACGCGGAAGGCGGGGAGAGGTGCCGGGGACGCAGCGCACGGCGGAGGGCCGCGGTCCGGTCCGCTACGGGCCGCCCGCGCCCGAGCCCGGCCTGCCCGTGCTCCCCGAGCTCACCGCCGTGATCGCCGCGGCCGCCGGGCGCGCCGCGCCCGAACCCCCGGGCGGCGGCGCGCCCGTACGCGAGGCCGCCTGCCGGCACTGGGGGCGGCGCGGGCTCCCGACCGCGCCGGAGAACGTGGCCGCCGGGCCCGGCGCGCCCGCCCTGCTGCTGGCGCTGCTCGGCGCGTACGGGGGAGACGTGATGCTGCCCCGGCCCTGCCCCGCGTGGTGGACCCCCCAGGTCCGGCTG
>NZ_LFML01000046.1:0-63513 GCF_001044425.1 Streptomyces roseus | reverse complement strand
GCCCTGCTGGAGACCGTACGGCGGGTGCGGGCGGAGGGCGGCGATCCGCGCGTGCTGCTGCTGTCGGTCGCCGACGACCCGACGGCGACCGTCCCCCCGCCCGAAATGCTGCGCGAGGCCTGCGAGGCGGCCGGGGACGCCGGGTTGTTCGTCGTCAGCGACGAGAGCTGGCGCGACACCGTCCACCGGCCGCACGACACCTTCGTCCTGAGCCCCGCCGAGATGCTGCCCGACCAGGCCGCCGTACTCCTCGACCTGTCCGGAGCGCTGCTGCCCGCCGGCTGGCCGGCGGCCGTGGTCCGCTTCCCCGGCACCCCGCGCGGCACCTGGCTGCGGGCCCGCACCCTCGACATCCTCACCGCGACCGGGGCCACGGTCGCGGGCCCGGTCGCCGGGGCCGCCGCGTACGCGCTCGACGAACCCGACGCCGTCGCCGGGCGGGCCCACGCCGCGGCGGCGCTGCACGGGGTGGTCGCCGCGGCCGCCCACCGGGAGCTGCTGGCGGTCGGCGCGTTCGCCCGGCCGCCGCAGGCGGGGCGCCACCTGTACGCCGACCTGACCCCGTTGCGCGCCGGGCTGGCCAGGCAGGGGGTCCGCGATGCCATGGAGCTGGAGGACCACCTCGGCGGGCGGCTCGGCGCGCCCACCCCCGGCGGACAGCGCTTCGCCGACGAACTGGGCGCGCTGCGGGTCCGCCTCTCGACGGGCCCGCTGCTCGGCGCCACCCCGCAGGAGCGGCTGGCCGCGCTCACCGCCCGCGACCCCCTGGGCCTCCCGCACGTACGGCGCTCCCTGGACCTCCTGGGGTCGGTCCTGGCCGGACTGATCTCCTGACCTGACCGGTACGAGCCCGCTGTGCGGTGAACGGAGAGCTCCACATGAGGGATCGGACGGACACCCCCGGGCCCCCGGGCATCGCGGCCACCGCCCCCGCGCCCCCGGAGTCCCCGGGCACCGGCCGCCCGGGGCCGGCCCCCGGCACCGCTCCCGCCCCCGCGGCGCCCCGGCCGCCGGGGGAGCTGCGGAGCTGGCCGCCTTCCTTCGCCGACCGGCTGACCACACCGCTGCCCGGGGCGCGGGCCTTCGCCCGGCTCGCGCGCGAGGGCGCGTTCCGGCCTGGCCCCGAGGGGCTGCGGGGCATCCCCGACCTCCCCTACGACCCCGCCCCGCTGCCCGCCGTCGCGCCGGGGACGCTCTGCGCCACGTGGGCGGGTCACGCGAGCTGGGTGCTGCGGATCGGCGGCCTGACCGTACTGACCGACCCCGTCTGGTCGCGGCGCATCCTCGGCACCCCGGCCCGGCTGACCCCGGTCGGGGTGGGCTGGGAGGAACTGCCTCCGGTGGACGCGGTGGTGATCAGCCACAACCACTACGACCACCTCGACGCGCCCACCCTCAAGCGGCTGCCCCGGCACACCCCGCTCTTCGTCCCGGCCGGCCTGGCCCGCTGGTGCCGGCGCCGCGGCTTCAGCCGGGTCACGGAGCTCGACTGGTGGGAGTGCGCCGAACTGGGCGGGGTGCGTTTCGACTTCGTCCCGGCGCACCACTGGTCGAAGCGCTCGCTGCTCGACACGTGCCGGACGCTGTGGGGCGGCTGGGTGCTGAGCGAGACGCAGGCCCCCGGGACACCGCGGAAGGTGTACTTCGCCGGGGACACCGGATACGGGCACTGGTTCGGGGAGATCGGCCGGCGCCATCCGGGGATCGACCTGGCGCTGCTGCCGATCGGGGCGTACGCGCCGCGGTGGTGGCTGAGGGACGTCCACACCGACCCGGAAGAGGCCGTGCGGGCCTGCCAGGACGTGGGGGCGAGACGGATGGCGCCGATGCACTGGGGGACCTTCGTCCTGTCGGCGGAACCGGTGACGGAGCCGCTGGAGCGGGTCCGCGCGGCCTGGGCCCGGGCGGGACTGCCCCGCGAGGACCTCTGGGACCTCCCGATCGGCGGCTCCCGGACCCTGTGACGCCCCGGCCCGGGTCGGCTCCCGTCCGCGTTCCGCTCCGGTTCGGCGGCTGGTGCGCCGGGCTGCCTGCCCCGCAGGTCTCCGGGCTACTTGCTCAACAGGTCGCCGAGCGCCCGCGGGTCGTTCTCCAGGGCGGCGACGGCCTCCCTCCAGCCGGTGTCCGCGGGCGAGAGGGCGCTGCGGAGGTAGGCCGTGCTGAGCCGCCGGATCAGGGCGACGCGCTCCGGGCTCTCGTCGGTGGTCTCGGCCACCTCGGTCCCCGGGACGCCGCCGAGCGAGTGCTCGGCCCCGAACAGGGTGAGCAGGCTCTTGCGGCCCGGGCTGTGGGTGTAGGCGTCGGTGAACCAGTCCGGGCCGCGGGTGGACAGCGCCGAGTCGTCCCGGTCGCCGGCGACGATGAGGGCCGGGGCGGTCATGGTGTCGAAGGACGGCTTCATGAAGGGCAGGTTCTCGGCGGCGAACGGGGTGAGGCTGTCGCCCAGACCGGGCAGGGCGAGCAGTACGCCCGCCGTGACGCGGGGGTCGGACATGTCCTCGCCGGGAACGCCGTCGGCGTCCAGGACCCGTGCGCCCAGCAGCGTGCTCGCCGTCTGGGCCCCCCAGGAGTGGCCCGCCACGGCGATGCGGCCGTGGTCGACGCGGCCGGCCAGGCCCGGCACGGAGGCTTCCAGCACGCCGAGTCCGTCGAGCACGAGCGTGAGGTCCTCGACGCGGGTGCGCCAGATCCGCGGCGTACGGGGATCCTCGTGCGGGATGGCGAGCGTGCGGGAGTCGAGGTGGGTGGGCCGGACGACCACGAAGCCCTCGGCGGCCCAGTGGTCCGCGAGCGGGGCGTAGCCGTCCATCGACCAGCCGAAGCCGTGCGAGAAGACGATGACCGGCAGGTCGCCGCCGGTGGCGGGGGCGCACACACTCACCTGGAGGTCCTCGCCGCGGCCGCTCGGCGCCGGCAGGACGACCGGCCTGGCGGATATCACGGTGGCCGCGGCGGCCGTGGACGGCCGGGGCCCCGGGTGGTCCGACCCGGAGGTCGAGGAGGTCGAGGAGGTCGAGGAGGTCGAGGAGGTCGCGGAGGTCGCGGAGGTCGGGGAGGTCGGGGAGATCGCGGACATGGAACTGCCTTCCGTTCGGTGTCTTCGCAGGCCCGTCCGGTGGGCGGCCTGGTGGGAGGCGCGCCGTTCTGCCATCATGGGCGAACCGGAACCCTGCTCCGCAAACGATACGGAGCGCTGTTCCGCTTTGCAAGGGTGTGAGGGAAGGAGTGCCGTCGTGAGCGAGAACGGCCAAAACGCGGGAAGCGCGGCGGCGTCCAAGCGCAAGGACGCCCGGCGCAACCAGCAGACCCTGCTGGACGCCGCGGCGGCGGTCTTCGTCACCTCGGGCGTCGAGGCGCCCGTACGCGACATCGCGGCCAAGGCCGGCGTCGGCATGGGCACGATCTACCGGCACTTCCCCACCCGGGCGGACCTCGTCATCGCCGTCTACCGCCACCAGGTCGAGGCCTGCGCCGAGGCCGGACCGGCCCTGCTGGCGGCCGGCCCGACCCCGCACGCCGCCCTCGGCCGGTGGGTCCGGCTCTTCGCCGACTTCCTCGTCACCAAACACGGACTCGCGGGCGCGATGCAGGCCGACAACGCCGGCTTCGAGACGCTGCACGCCTACTTCCTCGACCGCCTCCTGCCGGTCTGCACCGAGCTCCTCGACGCCGCCGTCGAAGCGGGCGAAATCCGCTCCGACCTCACCGCGTACCAGCTCATGCGCGGCATCGGGAACCTCTGCATCGGCGCCGAGGCCGACTCCCGCTACGACGCGCGCCGCATGGTCGACCTCCTGGTCGCGGGACTGCGCGAGCCGCGCTGACCGCGCCGGCCCGACCGCGGCCGCAGGCGCAGGAGTCCGAGCCCAGCCGGTCTCAGCTCCGCAGCCGGCGCCAGAGCGCCGGCGCCCCGCTGATCAGCAGGGTCACGGCCACCGCGAGCGCGACGCCCTTCCACGGCTCCGAGAACAGGGAACCGCCCAGGATGCCGATCAGCCCGTACGTCGCAGCCCACGCGAGGCAGGCCGGAGCGTCGCCGCGGGCGAAGCGGCGCAGCGGGAGCCGCGCCAGCAGGCAGGCCAGCATCACCGGGATCCGGCCCGCCGGGACCAGCCGGGAGACCACCAGCACCAGCACCCCGTGCTCGTCCAGCCCCCGCTGCGCCTGCGCCAGTCGCTCGGGCGTCGCCCGCCCCCGCAGCGCCTCCAGCCACCGCGAGCCGCCCCGGGACCGCACCCCGCGCCGCCCCAGCCAGTACAGCGCCAGATCCCCCGCGAACGCGGCCACGGCCGCGACGGCGCACACCAGCAGCACCCCGAAGGGCAGCGACTGCTGATGGAACGCCACCACCGCCGCCGAACTCACCAGCGCCCCCGTCGGGATCACCGGCACCAGTGCTCCCAGCGCCACCAGTACGAACAGCGCCGGGTAGCCCACCGCCTGCCGGGTCGTCTCCGGGGGCACCTGGCCGGCCCCGGCCGCCACGACCGCCGCCCCGAGACCGTGCGGCCCGTACACCCCCCACCTCACGGCAGCCGTACCCGCTCGCCGTGGCCGGGCACCCGTACCGTCACCTTCGGCGCCAGCAGGCGGGCCCGCCGTGCGAACTCCTCGCCCGGCGAGTGGAATTCGTGGGGGCGCACCGCGTCCAGCCCGATCGGCCAGTACGTCCCGTAGTGCACCGGCACCGCCGCCGCCGGCGCGAGCTCCGCCAGTGCCCGCGCCGCCCCGGCCGGGTCCAGATGCCCCGGCCCCAGGTACGGGCCCCAGCCGCCGACCGGCAGCAGGGCCACGTCCACCGGCCCGACCTCCTCGGCCATCGCTTCGAACAGCCCGGTGTCCCCGGCGAAGTACGTCCGTGCCGAGCCCTGGACCACGTACCCGAGCGCCGGCGCCAGACGCGGCCCGAACGGCAGCCGCCGCCCGTCGTGGCGTGCGCTGACGGCCCGGACCCGCACCCCCGCCCGTACGCCGACCTCCTCGCCCGGAGCCACCTCCGTGACGGGCAGGCCGCGCGCGCCCGCCACCCGCGCGAGCCCCGGCACGGCGCGGCGCGCACCGCGCGGCACCAGCAGCCGGGTGCCGGGCGCCAGCCGGGCCAGCGAGGGCAGGTGCAGATGGTCGGCGTGCAGGTGCGACACCAGCACCGCGTCGGCCTCGGCCGCCTCCGGCGGGGGAAGCGCCCCGCGCCGCCGCCGCAGATGCGCGAGCCGCCGCGCGAACAGCGGGTCCGTCAGCAGCCGCACCCCGGAGTCCTCGACCGCGCACGTGGCATGGCCCCACCAGGTGATCTCCACCGGCACGCGGCCTCCCCGTCGCTCGTGCGTCCCCCGGCGCCCCTGGGGGTGTCTCGAAGGGTAGATCCTGCCCACCGGACGTGCCCCGAACCGAAGTCCGCAGCCCCCTCCTCGCGGGCCGCGGATCGGAGTAGGGTCGGGCGGCATGGATGAGCTGCGTGTGGCCGCTATCGCCAGCCTGGCCCCGCTCGAGGATCTGGACACCGACCCCTTCGCCGTCGACACCCGCAGCCAGCAGGCCATGTGCGCCCGCTGGGCCGCCGACCGGGGTTACGTGGTGACGAGGACGCTGCTCTTCTACGGACTGCGCGCCGACCACTGCGGGCTCTGGTGCGATGTCGAGGCGGGCCAGGTCGACCTCTTCGTCGCGCCCAACCGCCGGGTCCTGGCCCGCGCCCTGCGCTCCGTCGAGGAGTTCAGCGCGGAATGCGAGCGGCGCGGCGTACGGCTGGAGACCGCCGGGCTCGCCGAGCCGCAGTACACCTCCGCCATGAAGGCCGAGGTGCACCGCCGGCTGTCCATGCCGACCGCCGGCTACGACGGCACGTAGCCCGGCGGCCGGGAGCGCGCGCCCCGCGCTCCCGGCCGCCGTGGTGCGCACCTCCGTGCGCCACCGTGGTCACCCGGCCGGGGCCGCCGCCCTGTGCGACGCTGGAGGATGCGGCCGGGGCCGCGGGCGGGGCGCGGATCCGGGGGAGACACGAGGCGGTACGGCGTGTGGCGAGGACGGTGGCGGAGCCTGGGCAGCGCCCTGGTACGGGTGATCCTGGTCTGGGCGGTGTCCACCCTCACGATGCTCGCGCTCGCCGGCCTCCTGCCCGACTTCCGGCTCCGGTCCGGCGACGGGGACAGCGTCACCCGGATCGGGCTGACCGCCGCCTGGGGCGCCGGGGCCTTCGGCCTGTTGAGCGCGCTGGTGTGGCCGGTACTGGTCCGGGCCCTGCTGCTGGTGCCCGCGCTGGTGCTCGGACTGCTCGTCTTCTTCCTCAACGGCTCGCTGTTGCTGCTCGCCCTCGGTCTGATCCCCTCCGGCCGCGGCGAAGTGGCCCCGGAGACCGCCGTGGTGGTGGCCGCCGTCATGTCCGCCGTCGCCTCCACGACCTCCACCGCCCTGGCCGTACGTGATGACGAGGCCTACCGGCGCCGGCTCCACCGGCTCGCCCACCGGCGCCGCCGGCGCACCCGGCACCGGGGCGCGGCCCGTCCCGGCGAGCCCGCCCCCGGACTGCTCTTCCTCCAGCTCGACGGCGTCGGGTACCAGACGCTGCGCCGCGCGGCGGGCAGCGGCCTGATGCCCACGGTGGCCGGCTGGCTGGACGGCAGCCATGGCATCACCGCCTGGCGCACCGACTGGTCCAGCCAGACCGGCGCCAGCCAGCTTGGCATCCTGCACGGCTCCACCTTCGACGTGCCCGCGTTCCGCTGGTACGAGAAGGACACCGGCGAGGTGGTGGTCTGCAACCGGCCCAGCAGCGCCGCCGAACTCCAGCGCCGGGCCATCGCCCGCACCGGCGACGGCGGGCTGCTCACCCTCGACGGGGCGAGCCGGGGCAACCTGTTCAGCGGCGGCGCCGACCAGCTGGCCCTCGTCCTGTCGGTCTCGGCGAGGCGGGGCCGGGCCAACCGCTCCCGCGCGGGCTACTTCGCGTACTTCTGCGATCCGGCGAACGCCGTCCGCACCGCCCTGTCCTTCGTCGCCGAGGTGGCCCGGGAGATCGGCCAGTCGCTGCGGTCCCGGCTGCGGGAGGAGCGGCCCCGGGTGGCCCGCGGCGGAACGTACCCCCTGATCAGGGCCTTCGCGACGGTGGTCGAACGGGACGTCGTCGCCGCGGCGGTGATCGGCGACATGCTCGCGGGGCGCGCCGCGATCTACGCGGACCTGGTCGCCTACGACGAGGTCGCCCACCATTCGGGGCCGCACGGCCGGGACACCGACCGGGTACTGGCCCGGCTCGACCGCACCCTCGCGCTGCTCGCCCGCGTCGCCGAGCACGCGCCCCGGGAGTACCGGATCGTGCTGCTCTCGGACCACGGCCAGAGCCCGGGGGAGACGTTCCTCGGCCGGTACGGGCTCACCCTGAAGGACCTGGTCCGCGCGGGCTGCGGACTGCCGGTCCCCCGCCGGGCCGGCCGCACCCGCAGCGGCGCCGAGGCCCGCGCGGCGGTGCTCGCGGCCCTGCACCGGCCTGTGGAGGAGGACGAGCGGGCCCAGCCGGGGCGGGGCCCGGACCCCGTGGTGCTGGCCTCGGGCAACCTCGGCCTGATCTCCTTCCCGGACCTGCCGGGGCGGGCCTCGCGGGAGCGGATCGAGCGGGCGCACCCGGCCCTGCTGGCGACCCTGGCCAACCATCCGGGCATCGGGTTCCTGCTGGTGGACGGGGAGGTGCTGGGTCCGGGCGGGGCGGTGGCGCGCCTCGACGAGCCCGGAGCGGCCGAGGAGCTGCTGGCCCGGTTCGGACCGGACGCGGCGCGGGCCGTCCGGCGCACCGACGCCTTCCCGCACGTGGCCGACGTCATGGTGAACTCGGCGTACGACCCGCGCACCGGGGAGGTGCACGCCTTCGAGGAACAGATCGGCTCGCACGGAGGCCTGGGCGGGGAGCAGAGCCGTGCGTTCCTGATGTGGCCGGCGGAGCTGTCGGAGCCTGAGCCGGACCTGGTGGGCGCGGAGGCCGTCCACGAGGTGCTGCGGCGCTGGCTGCGGGAGGCGGACGGCCCGCAGGTGCCGGTAACCGCGCCGGAGAGCGCGCTGAGGGCGGACCCCCCGGGGGAGCCGGTGGAGGAACACCGGCCCCGGGACGGAAAGAGCGGAAGCCTTCCTTCCGCAGGGGTGTCCGCGCGGGACGAAATCCGCTGATTTTGCGCCGTCCGCGCGCTGGTCAACCATGTGTTGACCCTGCCCAGCATGTGAGACATTCCGAGGCGCACCACCAATGACCAGCACCGCAGCCCTGCCCACCGAGACCGCCGCACCCCCGGAGCAGGGCCGCGACCCCCACGCCCGGCGGTTCGGCCTGCCGATCGCGACCTGCCTGGTCATGGGCAACATCATCGGCGGCGGGATCTTCCTGCTGCCCGCCTCGGTGGCACCCTTCGGCACGATCAGCCTGGTCGCCTTCGGCGTGCTCACCGCCGGCGCGATCGCCCTCGCCCTGGTCTTCGGCCGGCTCGCGCGGCGGCTCCCGCAGACCGGCGGCCCATACGTCTACGCCCGCGCCGCGTTCGGCGACTTCGCCGGGTTCCTCGCGGCCTGGAGCTACTGGATCACCGCCTGGGTCTCGAACGCGGCCCTCGCGGTCGCGGCGGTCGGCTACCTGTCCGTGCTCTTCCCGGCCATCGGGGAGCACAAGGCGGCGATGTGCCTGGCACCCCTCACCGTGCAGTGGCTCCCGGCGCTCGCCAACCTGGCCGGGACCCGGTACGTCGGCGCCGTCCAACTGGTCTCCACCGTACTGAAGTTCGCCCCGCTGCTGCTGGTCGCCGTCGGCGGGCTGTTCTTCTTCGACCCGGCGAACCTCGGCCCTTTCCAGGCCACCGGCCAGAGCCCCGTCGGCGCGGTGTCCGCGGCCGCGGCGATCCTGCTGTTCAGCTACCTCGGCGTGGAGTCGGCCGCCGTCAGCGCGGGAGAGGTCCGCGACCCCGCCCGCAACGTCGGCCGGGCGACGATCCTCGGCGCCGCCGGCGCGGCCGTGGTCTACCTGCTGGGCACGCTCTCCGTCTTCGGCCTGGTCCCGCACGACCGGCTGGTCGCCTCCGAGGCCCCCTTCACCGACGCCGTCAACGCCATGTTCGGCGGTACGTGGGGCGGCACCCTGGTCGCCTGCGCGGCCGTGATCTCGATGCTCGGCGCCCTCAACGGCTGGACGCTGCTCAGCGCGCAGACCCCGTACGCCGCCGCCCGCGACGGGCTCTTCCCCCAGGTCTTCGCGATGAAGAGGCGGGGCGTCCCGGTGGTCGGCGTGCTCGTCACCGTCGCCTTGGCCTCCGGCCTGACGATCTACAACTACACGGTCGGCTCGGACGGGGTCTTCGAGATCCTCGTCCTGGTCACCACCTTCACGGCGACCGTCCCGTACCTGCTCGCCACCGCCGCGCAGATGTACTTCCTGCTCTCCGGGCAGGCCGAGCGCGTCCACCGGGGCCGCCTCGTCCGCGACGGGATCCTGGCCGCCCTGGCGTTCGCCTTCTCGATGTGGCTGGTCGCCGGCTCCGGCTACGCGGCCGTCTACCAGGGCGTCCTGTTCCTGTTCGCCGGCGTCCTCGTCTACGCCGCGATGAGCGCGCGCAAGCAGCGGGCCGAGCAGCGGGACACCGCCTGACCTGCGCGGTAGCGTGGAAGGAGAGGCCGGCAGGGGGCAGTAAGGGGTCGCCATGTCCGCGATCAGGAAGAGCATCGACATCTCCCGCACTCCCGAGGACGTCTTCGACTACGTGACGGACCCGACGCGCCTGCCGGAGTGGCAGGACAGCGCCGTCTCGGCGCGCCCGCTCCAGGGCACACCCCTCCACGTCGGATCGAAGACCGTCGTCACCCGGCGCCTGGGCCGACGGGAGTTTCCGATGACCATGCAGGTCACGGAGCTCGACCGGCCGCGCAGCTGGCACGTCCGGGGCATCGGCGGACCGGTGCGCGGCGACGTGCGGGGCACCATCGAGCCCCTCGACGGCGGCAAGCGCTCGCGCCTGACCCTGGACCTCGACTTCGAGGGCCACGGCATCGGCAGGGTCATCGCCCCGCTCGTGGTCAAGCCGCACGCCCGCAAGGAGATGCCGCGCGACGAGGAGATGCTCAAACATCTCCTGGAGAACTGAGGAAAGCACCCGCGCCCCGCGGGCCGGTCTTGTGACAGGCCTGCGGGGCGCGGACGGCCCGGCGGACGGTTTAGTCGAGGTAGTCGCGCAGCACCTGCGAACGCGACGGGTGGCGCAGCTTCGACATGGTCTTGGACTCGATCTGGCGGATGCGCTCACGGGTGACCCCGTACACGCGGCCGATCTCGTCCAGGGTCTTCGGCTGGCCGTCGTTCAGGCCGTAACGCATCGAGACGACGCCCGCCTCACGCTCCGAGAGCGTCCCGAGGATCGACTGGAGCTGCTCCTGGAGGAAGGTGAACGACACCGCGTCGGCCGGCACGACCGCCTCGGAGTCCTCGATGAGGTCACCGAACTCGCTGTCGCCCTCCTCACCCAGAGGGGTGTGCAGGGAGATCGGCTCGCGGCCGTACTTCTGGACCTCGATGACCTTCTCGGGGGTCATGTCGAGTTCCTTGCCCAGCTCCTCCGGAGTGGGCTCCCGGCCGAGGTCCTGGAGCATCTGGCGCTGCACGCGCGCCAGCTTGTTGATGATCTCGACCATGTGGACGGGGATGCGGATGGTGCGCGACTGGTCGGCCATGGCGCGCGTGATCGCCTGCCGGATCCACCAGGTCGCGTACGTGGAGAACTTGAAGCCCTTGGTGTAGTCGAACTTCTCCACGGCGCGGATCAGACCGACGTTGCCCTCCTGGATCAGGTCCAGGAAGAGCATGCCGCGGCCGGTGTAGCGCTTGGCCAGCGAGACCACGAGGCGGAGGTTGGCCTCCAGCAGGTGGTTCTTGGCGCGGCGGCCGTCCTCGACGAGGATCTCCAGCTCGCGCTTGAACGCGGGCTTGTGGTCCTCCTCCTCTTCGAGCTTGTACTCGGAGAAGAGACCCGCCTCGATGCGCTTGGCGAGCTCGACCTCCTGCTCGGCGTTGAGGAGCGGCACCTTGCCGATCAGCTTCAGGTAGTCCTTGACGGGGTCGGCGGTGGCGCCGGCCACCATGACCGTCTGGGCCGGGGCGTCGTCCTCGTCGTCGTCGGACAGCACGAAGCCCTGGGTGCCGCCGGCCTTGGGGGCCTCCTCCTCGACCTCGTCGACGAGGTCCTCGGCGGCCCAGTCCTCACCCTCGGCGGCCGGGGTCTCGCCCTCGTCGGAGTCCTTGGCGCTGGTCTTCTTGGCCGCGGCGGCGGTCTTCTTCACCGCGGTCTTCTTGGCGGCGGTCTTCTTGACCGCCCGCTTCTTCGGCTCGGCGACGGCGTCGGCCGCCACCTCGTCCTCGGTGGCCGCGGCCGGCGAAGCGGATATCGCCGCCGCGGTGGCGGGGGCCGCGCTGGTGGCCGAGGCCTTGCGCGCACCGATGGGGCGCGGCGCGGCGGCCGCCTTCTTGGTCACGGTGCGGGCAGGTGCGGCGGCCGCCTTGCGGGGCTTCTTCGCGGCGGCCTTCGTGGCGGGGGCGGCGCTGACGTGCAGCGCCACACCCTCCTCGTCCAGGACCTGGTTCAGGCTGCGCAGGACCCGCTTCCACTGGTCCACCGGGATGCGGCCGGCCTCGAAGGCCTGGCGCACATCGTCACCGTTGATGTGACCCTGCTCGCGGCCGCGCTCGACGAGCGTGACGAGGGCCTCCGATTCGGCGATCTCCGGAGGGAACGTACGGGACGGGCTGAGCGACACAAGGAGCCTCTCGTTGCGAACAGATAGGGAGTGGGCGGGACATCATCGCGCGGACTCGGGAAACAGGCCCGAGGGGGGTCTGTATTCCGGGGCCGCGCGAGGACACCTGTCGGTTCATCGCATGCCCGAGTCGATTCGTTACGCGCTGAATTGAGTGACCTGCGCCACGCTGTGGGCGCGCAACCATTCGGCCGTGGATCCGTCCGCGCCCGCGCCCCCTTTTCTCCGTCAGCCCGGTTTGCGGGCCTCGATGAGGAAACGGGCCGTGTGCGCCACGAACGGGCCCTCACGTTCGATCTGTTCGTGGAGCTCGCGCAACCGGTCCCGGTACTGCCCGACCGTGAAGCCGGGCACCATCCAGATCACCTTCCGGAGAAAGTAGATCACGGCTCCGATGTCGTGGAACTCCGTACGCAGTCTTTCGGAGCGCAGATCCACCACTTCGAGTCCGGCCTTGGCGGCGTCCGAGACGGCGTCGTCGGGGTGGCGGCCGCGCCGGACCTCCTCCGGCTGGGGTCCGAGGAAGTACTCGACCAGCTCGAAGACGCTAGCCGGCCCGACCTGCTGCGACAGGTACGTTCCGCCCGGGCGCAGGACCCGGGCGATCTCCTCCCACCAGATGGTCACCGGGTGGCGGCTCGCGACCAGCTCGAAGGCCGCGTCGCCGAACGGCAGCGGCGGCTCGTCGGCGTCCGCGACGACCACCGCGCCCAGCGGGTGCAGGAGCCGCGTCGCCTTCTCGATGTTGGGCGGCCAGGACTCGGTCGCCGCCGTCAGCGGGGGCAGCGGCCCGGCACCGGCGAGCACCTCCCCACCGCCCGTCTGGATGTCGAGGGCGGAGCGGACCCGGGCGAGGCGCTCGCCGAGCAGGCGCTGGTAGCCCCAGGAGGGGCGCTGCTCGGTGGCCCGCCCGTCGAGCCAGGAGAAGTCCCATCCATCCACCGAAACGGACTCGGCCTCGGCGACGAGGTGGTCGAAAGTACGCGTCATGTCTCGATCGTCCCAGGAGCGGCGCCGGTGATCCACCGGTTTGACCGGATCCCGTGGAGCGGGAGCCGCCGCGCACCACCGCACACCCGGGCGGGGTCCATTAGAGTGGAGGCGGGCCGTGACTGGCGTTCGGGTGGATCACCACCGGGGAGCGGCCCGGCGTATGTCCGCACGTACGCCTCCTGCCGCGCGCCTGGGCGAACCGCGAACCCCGCGACACGCGCATCCGCGCACCGCGATCCGCAGCGACGCCCAGGAGCCCCCGTGACGACTGCCCAGACCGCCAACGCCACCACCGCCGCGGGAACCGCCCGGCTGATGGACGGCACCGCCCTCGCCCGCCGCATCTCCGAGCAGACCGCCGCCCTCGCGGCGAAGATCACCGAGCGCACTGGTACCGCCCCCTGCCTCGCGACCGTCCTGGTCGGCGAGGACCCGGCGTCCGTGACGTACGTGAAGATGAAGCAGAACCGCTGCGCCAAGGCCGGGATCACCTCCCGCCACGTCGAGCTGCCGGCATCCACGACGACGCAGGAGCTCGTCGCCGCCCTGACCGCCCTGTCCGAGGACCCGCAGATCAGCGGCATCCTGCTCCAGCACCCGGTCCCGCACCACATCGACGAGCGCGCCGCCTTCGAGGCCATCGCCCCGGGCAAGGACGTCGACGGCGTCACCATGCACTCCTTCGCCGCCATGGGCTTCGGACTGCCGGGCTTCGTCTCCTGCACCCCCGGCGGCATCATGCGCCTCCTCGCCGAGTACGACGTGGACCTGACCGGCAAGCACGCGGTGGTCGTCGGCCGCAGCGCCATCCTGGGCAAGCCGGCCGGCATGCTGCTGCTGGAGCAGAACGCCACCGTCACCTACTGCCACTCCCGCACCGTGGACCTCCCCTCGATCGTGCGCCAGGCCGACGTGCTGGTCGCCGCCGTGGGCAAGGCCGAATTCATCCGCGGCGAGGACATCAAGCCCGGCGCCGTCGTCCTGGACGCGGGCTACAACGAGGGCAACGTCGGCGACGTCCACTTCGAGTCGGCCGCCGCCCGCGCCTCGCTGATCACCCCGGTCCCCGGCGGCGTCGGCCCGATGACCATCGCCGTCCTGCTGGAGCAGACCGTGCGGGCCGCCGCCGCCCAGGCCGGTCTGGAGCTCGCGGACCTCTGATCGCCCCGCGGGGACTCCCCGTACGCACGCGCCCCGGGCCCTCGGCCCGGGGCGTTCCGCGTTCCGGTGGGTGTCCGGATACTTGCGTACGGAGCCTGACGGGCGCCGGGGAGCGGGCGGTATCTTTGCGCCGGGGCGCGGGATGACACGTGCAACATGTTTCCTGGGGGGAACTGCCGATGGACCTTTTCACGCCACTGGAGCTGCCGGGCGGCGCCACCTTGCCGAACCGCCTGGCGAAGGCGGCCATGGAGGAGAGCCTCGCCGGAGCCGGCCAGCTGCCCGACGAGCGCATCGAGCACCTCTACCGCCGCTGGGCGCGCGGCGGCGCCGGTCTCCTGATCACCGGGAACGTGATGGTCGACCGCCGGGCGCTGACCGCCCCGGGCACCATCGTCCTCGACGCCCGCTCCCCGCTCGATCCCTTCCGCCGCTGGGCCGAGGCCGCGTCCGAGGGCGGCGGCCGGGTCTGGATGCAGATCAACCACCCGGGCCGGCAGGTCGGCTCCGAGATGCCCGGAACGGCCTGGGCGCCCTCCGACATCGGGGTCAGCCTCGGCAAGCACACCAAGCGCTTCGCCCGCCCCACCGCGATGACCGAGGCCGACATCGAGGCCACCGTCGCCCGGTTCGCGGTCACCGCCCGGCGGGCGGAGGCGGCCGGCTTCGACGGGGTGCAGATCCACGCCGCCCACGGCTATCTGATCAGCCAGTTCCTCTCCCCGCTGGTCAACCGGCGCACCGACCGCTGGGGCGGCAGCCCGGAGAACCGGGTGCGGCTGCTGACGGAGGTCGTCCGGGCGGTCCGCGCGCAGGTCGCCCCCGGCTTCGCGGTCGGCGTCAAGCTCAACACCGCCGACTTCCAGCGCGGCGGGTTCGACACGGGGGACGCCGCGCAGGTCATCGCGGCCCTGGGCGGCCTCGGCGTCGACCTGGTCGAACTGTCCGGCGGCAGCGTCGAGAGCCCCGCCACCCTGGGCCGCACCGCCGATCTGCGGACCCTCGAACGGGAGGCGTACTTCCTCTCCTTCGCCGAGGAGTTCCTGGACGCGGCCACGATGCCGCTGATGCTGACCGGCGGGATAGCCCGCCAGGAGACCGCGCGCAAGGTCCTGGCGCGCGGGGTCTCCGTCGTCGGGCTCGCCTCCGCGCTCGCGTTCCGCCCCGACCTGCCGGCCCGCTGGCGCGCCGGGGAGGACGTCCGCGTGACCGTGGAGCCGCTCGGGTGGAAGGACCGGGACCTGGCCGGGGCGGGGCTGCTGGCCTTCGTACGGTTCCAGCTGCACCGGATGGCCCGCGGCCTGGAGCCGCGCCCGGCGGCCTCCCCGCGGGCCGCCTTCGCCCTCGACCAGCTCCAGCACTGGCGGCGGGTGCGGGCGTACGGGGCCTGGCTCGCCCGCAATCCCGAGCCCGAGGACGCCCTCGTGGGCTGAGGCCGGACCACCGGCCCCGCCGGGCGCCCTGCCGGGGTGCTCAGATCGGGGCCGGATCCCTCCGCGCGGCCGCCACGATCGGCGAGGTGCGGAACTCCCGGGCCAGGGCGGCCAGCGGCCGGGAATCCAGCCGGTACGGCTCGGGCAGCCCCTGGTCGGCCGCGGCCGCGCGGTCGGCGGCCTCGGCGGCGGCCGCCGCCTCCCGGCGCCGGCAAGCCGAGGCGAGCATGGCCGCGTCCGCCACGAGCGAGGCCCGCGACGCGCACAGGCCCTGACCGAGGGCGGCCTCGTACGCCGCTTCCCGTACGGCCGGATCGAACCAGCAGGCCAGCGCCAGGATCCCGTCGTCGATCACCGATTCGCGGTGGATCAGCCGGATCCCGATCGGCGACCACCAGGTCAGCGGCACCGTCGTCACGCTCGACGCGGCGAAGCCGCGCAGCGCCTTCCACAGCGGATGCAGCAGCCGGTACCGGCTGAAGTCCCGCCAGGCAGCCGAGCCGCCGACCAGCGGCACGATGAACCCCGAGCCCACCATCAGGGCCGCGGCGGAGGCGAACGGCGGGGCCGCGTACGTGGACAGCCCGTCCCAGTCGCGGCCCGCCCAGCGGGCGCCCACCGCCGTCCACTTCGCCACGAGGTAGCCCAGGTCCAGCACCCCGCCGAGCACGATCAGGGCCAGCCCGGTGCGCAGCGGGCGCAGCGAGGGGCGTACGCGCAGCAGCCACTTCCAGCACAGCAGGGTGAGCGTCGAACTGCCCACGGTGTGCGCGAGCAGGTAGCAGACGATCATCTCGCGCAGCCAGGGCGTGTTGGCGTAGTACGTGTCCAGGTCGCGCAGCCGCTCCACGGGCGCGTCACCGATCGCGAACAGGACGACGATGAGCAGGGTGACGGCGCCGAACACGGCCACCGTCAGCCGGGTCGCCCGCCGTACGACCGCCGGCGGGCCCCCGCCCCACTGCAGGACCAGGACGATGCACGAGCCGGAGAACGCGGTCAGCACGCTGTACACCAGCGGCGCGGAGAAGTTGACGATCCCGGTGAGCCGGTTGACCGCGGAGATCGTCGGCGGCGCCGCCAGGAACATGACCATGCAGCCGACGACGAGCAGGGTGCACACCGCCCGCATGAGCGGCTGGTCCCAGCCCCGGCGCAGGGTCGGCGCCTTGATCAGCAGCGCCAGGATCATGACCGACCCGGGCACGTAGAGGATGAGACCGTCGCTCATCGCGCCTGGCCGACGGGGCCCACGGGATCGACCGGCCCAGAGCCCTGGTCGAGCCCCGCGACGCGGCGCTCCGCCGCGGTCAGCGGCGGCGCTTTCAGCGCACCCTGGTCGGAGGCGCGCAGCACGTGCCAGACCACCGAGGGGCGCAGCCAGTACGCGGGCGTGCTGCTCATGGTGACGACCTGGAGGAACGCGGCGGTCAGCGCCTCCCGCGTGGTGGCCCCGGTCATCAGCCGGCTGACGTACGAGTTGAGCAGCCCGGTACCGGCCCGCGGCTTCATGCCGGTGGCCCCCGGGTACAGGATGTCCTGCGAGGTGGCGAGCTCCCAGGCGGTGGCCACCTGGGGGACGAGCGCGCGCTGTGCCTCGCGGCCGAAGGAGGGGTGGGCGAGGCCCTGGGTGCGCAGCAGGGCCCGTACGGCCAGCAGCCCCTGCGCGGCGACCGTCATCCCCTGCCCGTACAGCGGGTTGAAGGTGGCGACGGAGTCGCCGACGGCGAAGAACCCGTCGGGCAGGTCCGCCTTCTCGAAGTAGACCCGGCGGTTGGCGGTGCCCTGGGTGACGGCTATGTCGGTGAGGGGCTTGCGGCCGACGAGGAGCTCGCCGACGATCGGGTCGCGCAGCCCCTTGGCGAACGGGATGAACAGCTCGGGGTCGCCGGTGGGCTGGCCGCCGCGGGTGCCGGACAGGGTGGCCTGCCACTGGCCGTTCTCGATGGGGACGATCGTCGCGGTCTGGCCGGGTACGTACACCCGGGGATCGGACTGCACGTTGACGATCGGGAAGCCCATCTCGTGCGCCCCGGCCGGGGCTTCGAAGATCCGTGTCGCGTACACCAGGCCGGAGTCGACCTGGGCCTGTCTGATCCCGCCGACCCCCAGCTGCTGGAGCCAGGACCGGGCCCGCGAACCGCGTCCGCTCGCGTCGACCACCAGGTCGGCGCCCACCAGCCGGTTCTGTTCCTGCGGGGTGTCGACGCGGACGCCGGTGATGCGGGCCGCCGTGCCCTCCAGGGCCCGTACGCGGCTCTGCTGGAGGGTGCTGACGCCCGGCAGGCCGGTCACCCGGGCGCGGACCACCGCGTCGAGGAGGTCGCGGCTGCACGAGATGTTGAACTGCTTCTCCCCGCAGCGCGGGATCCAGCCCTGGGCGGTCATGGTGACCAGGTCGGTGGGCAGGCTGCGGCGGATCGCGCCCGCCGCCGTCCACGCGTCGGTGACGCCCGGGAGTATCTCCTCGATGGCGCGCGCCCCGCCCGACCACATGACGTGGACGTGCCGGGCCTGCGGGAGCCCGCGCCGCGGCGCCGGGCTGTCGGGCAGCGTGTCGGCGTCGATGATCGTGACCGTCGCGTGCTCGGCGAGCACGGCCGCCGCGAGCAGGCCGGCCATGCTGCCGCCGATGACGACGGCGTGGCGGGGCGGGGAGGACTGGGTCATCGTGGAGCTCTCTGTCGGGGCCGTGCGGGGGCAGCGGCGCGCGTGAGGTGCGTCGGGAGGGGGGCCGGTCACCGGGGCGTCATCGGTACGCCGCGGGGGCGTGCACTCAACGGCCCCAGCCGAGCGAGGACTTGATGCGCTCGATCGCCTCGGGGGACCGCTCCTCGCGGGGCCCCGGAAGGTACGCCTTGAGGACTTGGCCGAGGTACAGGCCGAAGGTCTCGGCCCGGATCTCCGCCGGATCCTCCCGGTCGGCGCGAGCGGCCGCCTGCCGGACCACGCTGCCCAGTCCGGTCTCCGAGTGCAGCAGCTCCGCGAGGCCGCCCCGGGCTCCCGTGAGCCGGGCCGCCACGGCCATGCCCGGGCCGTGGCTGTCACAGGTGCCTTCCTCCAGGTGCCATAACTCGTGGCAGGCGATGACGAGCTGGTGCTCGGGGCGGGTGCGCTCCTCGATGACGAGCAGGTCGCGCTGCTCCATCTCCAGCCAGAGTCCGCTGGCCGTGTCGGGCGGGAACTTGGCGAAGCGGAACTCCACCGGCCGCCCGCCGCGCCGGCGGCCGTACGCGGCGCACAGGCCCCCGATGATCCCGGCGGCATCGGCCGGCCGCGCCAGGCGCGCCTCCGCCAGCAGATCCCCGCCGAGTTTCCGCATGGTGCGTGTGGTCCTCATGGCGCTCCCCCCTCGGCAGCCTTCCGGTCGTCCGGCACCGCCACGCGGCCCGTGCCCTCGCGCGTCAGCTGGCCCTCGCGGGCCAGCAGGTCGTCCAGGTGGCCGGCCAGGGACTTCCAGCCCGCCGGGGAGAGCCGCCCGGCCCGCGCGACGATGCTGCGTACATCGTGCGCCCGCAGGACGGCCAGCATCGGGTTTTCCGTGCGGGGGCCGGCGGTTTCCAGCTCCTGTTCGATGCCGGCGAGGGCGGTGGTGAGCGCCTCGGTGTCGTCGGCCAGCAGGAAGCCGCCATCGACCCCGTAGAAGCGCTGGATCCCGGCTGCCGCCGCGAGGTTGGGCAGCCCCTCGCCGTGCGCGAGGCGGGTCAGGGACTGGCCCGAGGCGCAGAAGGACCGGGCGATGGCGGCCAGGGAGTGGACCTGGCCGTCCGCGCGCAGCCGGGTGCGCCGCAGGTGCTCGAAGCGCCGGCGGACCTGCTCCTTGAGCGGCAGCCGGGGCGGAGCCCCGTCGAGGGTGAGCCGGATGTCGCACGGCTCCATGCCCGTCAGGTACGAGAGGTGCCCGAGGTCCGCCGGGGCGCCGGCGCCGGTGGCGGCGAGGGCGTGCTCCACCGCGCTCTGGCTGTCGGCCAGGAGGAAGCCGGCGTAGACCCCGAAGAACCGCTGCACGCCCGCCGCATGGCCCAGCCGGGGCAGCCCGGTGCCCGCGTTGAGCGGGCCCAGGGAGGCGCCCGGCGCCTGGAAGTCCTCCGCGATGGCGGCCAGCGGCCACTCCCGGCCGTGCTTGTCACGGCGGGTGGCCCGCAGCCGCAGGAAGCGCCGGTGGACCCGCAGGCACAGCGGAAGTTCGGGCGCGGTCCCCGCCACGACCTGCGGGACGAGCGCCGGTTCGACCCCGCACAGGCGGCTCAGCCGCTCCGGGCACAGGACCGCGGCCGGATCCCGGCCGCTCCGCTCGGCCAACGCCGCCACGCGGGCCCAGGCACGGCCCAGGTCGGCTCGGTCGGCGGCTGGCACCGTGTGGTTCTCCGTATGTCGAGAGGACGTTCGAGAGCTTCGGCTGTCAGCAGCGTAGCCCTCCGCCCGGCACCGAGACAGGAGAACCCCAACGTTTCTTGCGATGTGGCTCAAAGAAAGTTGGCACCCCTCGCCCCGCCCCTCGCCCCGCTCCACGGGCATGACCTCGCGGGTAATCGACCCCGGCGGGGGCGGCGGGGAGAGTGGGGGCATCGGGTCCCGAGTCCGCGCACTCGGCCTCGGGGCCCGTCCCACCAGCGCGTTCGACCGCGAGCTCGCACGGCGTGCGCCACCGCGTCCGTGTCCCGGACCGCGACCGTTCGCCACCGACCGACCCGTCATGGAGGCCGATCCGTCATGTCCGCGACCCTGCTCGGCAGCATCGCTCGTACCCCCGTCCCGCAGACCGCGCTACGCCGCTTCCTCGCCCTGGACTGCGTGGTCACGGCCGGGAACGGCCTCGCGTACGCCGCCCTCAGCGCCCCGCTCGGCCGGCTGCTCGGCGTCGGGCAGGCCACCCTGCTCGAACTCGGCCTGTTCCTGACCCTCTACGGCGCCGGTGTCGGCGGGCTCGCCTCGCGCCGCCGGCCGCCGGTCCCCGCCGTGACGTTCGTGGTCGCGGCCAACGGGGCCTGGGCGGCGCTCAGCATCGTCTCGCTCCTCCTCTGGGACGCCCCCACCACCGCCGGCCTCGTGTGGATCCCGGTCCAGGCCCTCGTCGTCGCCGGCTTCGCGTACGTCCAGTGGCTGGCGATGCGGCAGTCCGCCTCACAGGCCCGCTGAGTGCAGGAACTTCGCCGTCGCCGCGTCGGCCGGCAGCAGCGTCTCGACGGCCAGCTCGGCGACGGTCACGTCCATCGGGGTGTTGAACGTCGCGATCGAGGACACGAACGACAGCAGGTGCCCCTCGTGTTCGATCAGCAGCGGCAGCGCGATGTACGCGACGCCCTCCGCGGCCCCGGCCCCGGGCTCGGCGAGCTGCGGCCCGGTGTCCACCGGATACCCGGACACCTCCTCGTACAGCGCGCGCAGCGGCTCCGAGCGGGACAGCGCGATCTGCCGCTCCATCTGGGCCAGCAGATGCCCGCGCCACTCCCCGAGGTTGCGGATCCGCGGGGCCAGGCCCTGCGGGTGCAAGGTGATGCGCATGGCGTTCAGCGGCGGGAGCAGCAGGTGCTCGGGCAGCCCGTCGAGCAGCATCGCGATGCCGCGGTTGGCGGCGACGACGTCGTACACGGCGTCCACGACCAGGGCCGGATACGGCTCGTAGCCGGTCAGCAACCGCTCCAGGCCCTCGCGCAGCGTCCCCATCGAGGGATCGTCCAGCGGGGTCTGCGCGTAGTGCGGGGCGTAACCCGCCGCCAGCAGCAGCGTGTTGCGCTCGCGGACCGGCACGTCGAGGTGGTCCGCGAGCCGCAGGACCATCTCCTTGCTCGGCCGGGACCGGCCGGTTTCGATGAAGCTGATGTGCCGGGACGAGGAGTCGGCGCGGCCCGCCAGCTCCAGCTGGCTGATGCCGCGCCGCTCCCGCCAGGTGCGCAGCAGGGCTCCGACGGACGGGGTGGAGGTCATGCCCGCGAGGATAGGGGGTGTCCATCCGTTCGTCCGGCGGGGTGTTCCCCCGGAAGGCGTGGAAGAACCCGCACGCACCACGGCGCGACACGCTCCCCGCGGCGTGCGCTGTGGGAACCTTGACCCCACGTCGGAAACGATTCCGGACCGGACGGTGAAGGAGCATGCCGATGGCGAACGAGCCGCTTTCGCAGAAGGAGATCGAGGACCGGCTGCGGGAACTCCCCGGCTGGGCCTTCGAGGACGACCGGATCGTGCGCACCTACCGGCTGGGCACGCACTTCGCGGCGAGTGCGCTCGTCGTCCACATCGCCGGTGTCCAGGACGAGTTGAACCACCACTCCGACGTGACCCTCGGCTACGACACGGTCCGGGTGTCCGTGAACACGCACAGCGCGGGCGACGCCGTCACAGGCGCCGACTTCGCGCTCGCCGAACGCGTCGAGGCCCTCGCCCCCTCCCACGGGGCGCGCTGACGGCGGTCACCCGCAGCGGGGTTCGAGGCGCCCCCACTGCGCCGGGCGGCCGGCGGTGGGGGCGGGCGGCGGGCGACGGCGCCCCGGGCCCACCCGGTGGACCCCGTCGGGCGGGCTCATTCGTGGCTCAGGCGTCGAAGACGGCCGGGTCCGGCCCGATCCGCCCGGCCGACGGGCCCCGTCCCAGCGCGTCCAGCGCGGCGAGGTCGGCGGCGTCCAGCTCGAAACCGAACACGTCCAGGTTCTCGCGGATCCGCGACGGGGTCACCGACTTCGGGATCACGACGTTGCCCCTCTGCAGGTGCCAGCGCAGCACCACCTGTGCGGGGGAGCGCCCGTGCCGGTCCGCGACCTCGGTGACGGCCGGGAGCGTCAGGAGCTCCTTGCCCTGGCCGAGCGGGGACCAGGCCTCCGTGGCGATCCCCAGCGTCGCGTGCACGGCGCGCAGCTCGGGCTGCGGGAAGAGCGGGTGCAGTTCGATCTGGTTCACGGCCGGGACCAGGGGGCTCTCGGCGCCGAGCCGTTCCAGATCGGCGGGGCGGAAGTTCGAGACGCCGACGGCGCGGGCGCGGCCGCTCTCCGCGATCTCCTCGAAGGTCTTCCAGATGGTGAGGAAGTCGTCGCGCATCGGGCGCGGCCAGTGGATCAGGTACAGGTCCAGGTGGTCCAGGCCCAGCTTGCCTAGGGAGTCGTCGAGCGCGCCCAGCACGTCCTCGCGCCGCCAGGTCCGTGAGCGGTCGTTCCACAGTTTGGTGGTGACGAAGAGCTCCTCGCGCGGCACCCCGGATGCGGCGATCGCCCGGCCGGTACCCCTCTCGTTGCGGTAGGCGGCCGCCGTGTCGATGCTCCGGTACCCCGCCTCCAGCGCCGCCCCCACGGCGTGCGCGGCCTCGGAGTCCGGGACCTGGAAGACGCCGTACCCGAGCTGGGGCATGAGCGTGCCGTTGTTGAGCCGGATGGCGGGGACTTCGTTCACGTCGGGTGCGGTTCCTTCGTCGGGGGCCTGGATACGGGGTGACGGCGGCGGAAACCGGCCGCCTTGGCGAGGGTATTCCCGCCGAGGCGGCCCGCCCGGACCGGACACACCGTCAGGACGCGCCCGGATGGGCCTCGCGGACCCGCGGATCGGCCCTGATGACGGCGGGCGCGCCCGAGGCGAGGACCGCGCCGAGGTCCAGGACCACCACCCGCGTACAGAGGTCCATCACGAAGGCCACGTCGTGCTCCACCAGCAGTACCGCGCACCCCTCCTCCCCGGCCAGCCGGCGCACGACCGCCGCGAGCCGCTCCCGCTCGGCCGCCGACAGACCCGACGCGGGCTCGTCCAGCAGCAGTACGCGCGGCGGATCGGCCACCGCCCGGGCCGGCTCGGCCATGCGGGCCTGGCCGACCGGCAGGCCGCCCGCGTACGAGGCGCCCAGCGCGCCGACCCCGCAGTCGGCGAGCACGCGCTCGCCCCGCTCGCGCCGCTCCCGCTCCCGGCGGCGGCGCGCGGGGGACCCGGCGAGGTCGGCGGCGAACCCGCCCCCGCCGCCGCGCCACTCCTGCGCGACCAGCAGGTTCTCGGCCACGCTGAGCTGCCCGAACAACTGCTGCCGCTGGAACGTCCGGCGCATCCCGTGGCGGGCCCGCCAGACCGGGGAGCGGCGGGTGATGTCCACCCCGTCGAGCAGCATCCGCCCCCGGTCGGGGTCCCGCGGCCGGTGTTCGGAGACGAGCGCGAGCGCCGCCGCCGCGGCGGCCAGGGCGCGGATCGGTCGCAGCATGTGTGGGATCCCCTCCGGTCGGAATCCCCGCATTCTCTGGGCGACCTGACGACTCGTCAATTTATTGGGCAGGCTGCAATGACGGTGCGTCAGATACCCCCGGACGGGCCCGTCCGGGCTGGTGGAGCGGCTCGTCAGGGCTGGTAGAGGGCCGCCACCTCCTGCGCGTACGCCTTCTCGATCGCCCGCCGCTTCAGCTTCAGCGAGGGCGTCAGCAGCCCCCGTTCCTCGGTGAACTGCTCCGCCAGGACCCGGAAGGTGCGGATCGCCTCGGCCTGTGACACCAGCGTGTTCGCGGCCACCACCGCCCGCCGCACCTCCGCCGTCAGATCCGGGTCGTGGACCAGGTGCGCCGCCGGCAGCTGCGGGCGCCCGCGCATCGACAGCCAGTGCGCGATCCCCTCCATGTCCAGCGTGAGCAGGGCGGCCACGTACGGCCGGTCGTTGCCGACCAGCACGCACTGCGCGACCAGCGGATGCGAGCGCACCCGCTCCTCCAGCGCGGTCGGGGACACGCTCTTGCCGTTGGAGGTCACCAGGATCTCCTTCTTGCGCCCGGTGATCGTGAGGTACCCGTCCTCGTCGAGGCGCCCCAGGTCCCCCGTCGCGAGCCAGCCGTCGCGCAGCACCGCCTCCGTGGAGCGCGGGTCGTTCAGGTACCCGGAGAACACGTGGTCCCCGTGCAGCCACACCTCCCCGTCCTCGGCGATGTGCACCGTACTGCCCGGGATCGGCCGGCCCACCGTGCCGTACTTCGTCGCGCCCGGCGGGTTCGCGGTGGCCGCCGCGCAGGACTCGGTCAGGCCGTAGCCCTCGAACACCGTGATGCCGGCCCCGTCGAAGAACAGCCCGAGGCGGCGCGACATCGCCGACCCGCCCGACATGGCGTGCCGCACCCGGCCGCCCATCGCCTCGCGGACCTTCCCGTACACCAGCCTCTCGAACAGTTGGTGCTCCATGCGCAGCCCGGCCGACGGGCCCGGCCCGGTCCCGAACGCCTTCTGCTCGCGCGCTTCCGCGTACCGCACGGCCGTCTCGACCGCACGGTCGAAGGGGCCCGTACGGCCCTCCGCCTCGGCCTTGCGGCGGGCCGCCGCGAAGACCTTCTCGAAGACGTACGGAACCCCCAGCACGAACGTCGGCCGGAAGGCGGCGAGGTCCGGCAGCAACTCGGCCGCCGCCAGCACCGGCTGGTGGCCGAGCTTCACCCGCGCCCGTACGGCCGCCACCTCCACCATCCGCCCGAAGACGTGCGCGAGGGGCAGGAACAGCAGGGTGGAGGGCTGCTCCCCGGGCCCGGCCTGGAAGACCGACTCCCAGCGGGCCACCATCGTGTCGGCCTCGTACATGAAATTGCCGTGCGTCAGCACGCACCCCTTGGGACGCCCGGTGGTCCCCGAGGTGTAGATGACGGTGGCGACGGCGTCGGGCGTGACCGCCGCCCGGTGCCGGTGCACCAGGTCCTCCGCGACCCCGCGGCCGTCCGCGACGAGCGCGTCGACGGCTCCGGCGTCCAGCTGCCACAGCCGCCGCAGGTGCGGCAGCCGCTCGATGACGGACCCGACGGTCATGGCCTGGTCCTCGTCCTCGACGACGCAGGCGGTGCAGTCGGAGTCCTGCAGGATCCAGTGCACCTGCTCCACGGAGGAGGTCGGGTAGACCGGCACGGGCTGGGCGCCGATCGCCCACAGGGCGAAGTCGAACAGGGTCCACTCGTAGCGGGTCCGGGACATGACGGCCACCCGTTCCCCGAACCGGACCCCCTGGGCCAGCAGTCCCTTCGCCAGCGCGAGCACCTCGGCGGCGAACTCCGCGGAGGTCACGTCCGCCCACACCCCGTCGCTCTTGCGGCCCAGCACCACCCGGCCGGGATCCTCCTGGGCATGGTGGAACACGGCGTCGGCGAGCCCGCCGACGGGCGCCGCAACCACGACCGGTGGGACGGTGATCTCGCGCATGCCCCGCTCCTCTCCGCGCAGCGCGGCGACGCTACCCCACACCTCACGGGGGTTGATCACCGAGCGAAGACCTGCACAAGACCTCCCCAGGCGGTCGCGGAGGCCCGGCGGAAGGGAAACTCCCCGGTCCGCGGCCCCGGAAACGCCGAACGCCGCCCCGATCCCGCGCGGGGGCGGGAGGGGGCGGCGCGCGTCCGGCAGGGCCGTGCCTCTCGGATCAGGGCGCGTCCGGGGCGAAGGTCCCCACCGGGCCCTGCGGAGCGAAGGAGTCCAGTGCCGCGTCGAAGTGGCTGCGCGCCTCCGCGAGTCGGCCGGTGGGCGCGGACACCCAGAGGTCGTACATGTGCCCGTCCTCCTGCCAGCAGACGTCGAAGGTGTGCCGGGCGCCCTCGGCGGCGGTGAAGCCGTCCCAGGTGAACTCCCACAGGGCGGCGGGCAGTCCGTTGTGCGTGGTCGGTACGACCGTGCCGTCGCGGTAGCCCGGGTTGGTGGCCGGGCCGTTCGCGTGCGAGAGCCGCATCACGGTGACCGGCCCCTCGGCTCCCGCGGGCTTCGCCTTGACGCCGATGCGGAAGGCCCCGTCCGGGGACACGTAGAAGACGCGCTGGTCGTCGGTGCTGCGCTGGAAGCCGTTCGGTACGGCGAGGCTGAAGCCCTCGGCGTCGGACACCGAGCGGTACCCGGGGGGCGCGGGCTTGGCGGCCGCGGCCGCGGGCGCCGACGTGGTACGGGCGGGCTTGGCGTCGGCGGGGGAGGGGGAGAGGGAAGGAGTGGTGGCCCGGCCCGCAGCGGACGCGGTGGTCTGCGGCGGCCGCCGTGCCGCGTCCGGCGACCGCTCGCCGAGCTGCGTGGTGACGGCCACGGCCCCGGCGACCACGGCGGCGAACAGCGCCGCGATCAGCCCGGCCCGCAAGGCCGGCCGGGTCCGGCGCGCCGGCGCGCCGGACGGTCGGGCGACGTGCTCGGTCGGGGAGTAGCCGGGGCCGCTCGCGCCCGCGCCCCCGTCCGCGCCGGGACCCGCGGTTCCGGTCCCGGTCCCGGCCCCTGGCGCGGGCCGCGGATCCGGCCCGGGCCCGCGGTCGGCCAGGGCGGGGACCCTACCGGTGCTCAGGTACGCCGACAGCAGCCGCTCGGCCTCCGCCGCGTCCATCCGCCGCTCCGGGACGCGCTCCAGCAGGCCGCGGATGACCGGGGCCAGCGGCCCGGCCTGCGCCGGCGGCCGGAACTCGGCGAACACGACGGCGTGCAGCACCCCGCCGAGCGAATCGCGGTGGAACGGCGACTTCCCGCTGAGCGCCGCGCACATCAGGACGCCGAGCGACCACAGATCGGATTCGGGTCCGGCGGCGGCGCCCTGCATGCGCTCCGGCGAGGTGTACTCGGGCGAGCCGACGAACGCGCCGGTCTCGCTGACGGTGGTGGCGCCGGCGACGCTCGCGATGCCGAAGTCCGTGAGGACCACCCGCCCGGTGTCCGCTTCCAGGAGCACGTTGGCCGGCTTCACGTCCCGGTGCAGTACCCCGCGGGCGTGCGCCGCGCGCAGGGCGCCGAGCAGGGCCAGTCCCGTCCGCGCGGTCTCGGCGGGCCCCAGCGGGCCCTCGGCGCCGAGCCGGTCGGCCAGCGAGCCGCCCTCGACGAGTTCCATGACGATGTGGGGGCGCCCGTCGTGCTCCACAACGTCGTGCACCACCACCACGTGCGGATGCCGGACCTGCGCGACGGTCCGCGCCTCCCGCAGGGCGCCCTTGGTCTCCGCGCCCCCGTCGACGTGGAGTTCCTTGACGGCGACGGGACGGCCGAGGAGTTCGTCGCCGGCCCGCCAGACGGTCCCCATGCCGCCTCGGCCCAACCGCTTCTCCAGTCGGTACCGCCCGGCGATCACGATGCTGCTGCCCGGCCCGTCGTGCGACACGTTGTTTCCCCTCCGACCCCGTGCGCCCATGATGCCGTACCGCCGGATCCGCCCCCGCGGACAGGAGCCGGAAACGCAAAAGAACCCCACCGAAGTGGGGTTCCTGCTGGTGTCCGAGGGGGGACTTGAACCCCCACGCCCGATAAAGGGCACTAGCACCTCAAGCTAGCGCGTCTGCCATTCCGCCACCCGGACCAGGTGGTCGGCCCCGGTTTCCCGCGGCGACAAGGACAACAATAGCAAAGGATCGGCGCGCCTCCGACCAGGTATTTCGAGCCGGGCCGCGCGCTGACCTGCACGCATGTCCCCGGGGCGTCGGCGAGACCCCGCGTCTCGCGCGTCAGGGGGCCGGTTCGCCGCGCTCGGCCCGCAGCCAGTCGTCGTTGTCCTGCCAGGCGTAGAGGGTGGCGCCGTCCATGTAGGCGTAGTAGAGCCCGCAGCGGGCGGTGGCCTTCCCCCGGGCGTCCGCCGGGAACCAGTCCTCCTTGAGCGCGACCTCCGGCGCCTGCGGCCGCGGTTCGGCCGTGCACCCGACCGGGAGCCGCTCGTCCGGCAGGGTCGCCTTCAGCAGGCGGTCACCACCGGTCGTCCGCATCGAGTACCGCACCGAGTCCGCCTCGTCCGCCAGCCAGCGCGGCACCGAGGCCCGGGCCGACTTCGCCTCGGCTCCCGTCGCGTACGCGTCCGACTCCTGGTGGCGGTTGCCGTACCGGTCCGCCGCCGCCGGGAGGGCGACGACGACCGCGAGCCCCACGGCCGAGACGACTGCGGCGATGATCAGGATGACGGACCTGCGGATCATGGGGCTTTCGCTTCCCTCGGCGGCTGACGGCGTGCCCTCATCCTGCGCCCCCGACCGGCGGCCGCGCGTCCTTCCGCCGGGCGGGATCCGCGTACGCCTCAGGTCGTACGTCCCCGAGGGCACCCGGATGCCGATACCCGCTGGACACCGGGGGCCGCGAGGCGGTCGGATGAGCGCCGCACGTTCGCATCCAGGGGGAGTCGCGCATGGAAACACCGCACCGCGTCAGCACGTTGGAGCTCTTCTTCGACCTCGTCTTCGTCTTCACCATCACCCAGCTGACGGTGCTGCTCGCGGACGACATCAGCTTCCGGGGCGCCGGCCAGGTACTGGTGATCTTCACCGTGCTCTTCTGGATGTACGGCGGCTACGCGCACCTGACCAACCAGGTGCCTCCCGACCGGACCGTGCGCAGGGTGCTGCTGATCCTGGCCATGGGAGCGTTCCTGGTCTGCGCGCTGGCGGTGCCGACGGCCTTCGGTGCCGGCGGGGTGGCGTTCGGGCTCGGGTACCTGTTCGTCGTCCTCGTGCACAGCGCGCTCTACACACAGGCGCACGGGTCCGGCGTGCTGTGGTTCGCCCTGCCCAACGTGCTGTGCGCGCTGGCCGTGCTGGCCGCCGGTTTCTTCGACGGGCCGCCCGCGTGGGCGCTGTGGGCGCTCGCCCTCCTGATCCAGTTCGTCGTGCCCCAGCTGGTGCAGCGGGCCGCGGCGAGCCGGGCGGAGCCCGACGAGGGGGTGACGACCGTCAGCGACCAGCTCGGCGGCATGAGCGCCGAGCACCTCGTCGAGCGGCACGGGCTGCTGCTGATCATCGTCTTCGGCGAGTCCGTCATCGCGATCGGCATCGGCACCGGCTCGCTGCCGCTGTCCGCGGGCATCGCCGGCGGCGCCTTCCTCGCGCTGGCCGTCGCGTCGGCGCTGTGGTGGATGTACTTCGTGCGCGACGAGGGCCGGGCCGAGGAGGTCTTCGCCGAGACCGCCCCGGAGAAGCGGTTCAAACTGGCGATGCTCGCGTACTACTACGCCTTCCTGCCCATGCTGCTCGGGATCGCCGCCTTCGCGGCAGGCGTCAAGAAGACCATCGGCCACCTGGGCGAGCACCTCCACACCGGGCCCGCGTTCGCCCTCGCCGGCGGGGTGGCCGTCTACCTCGCCGGCGATCTGGCCTTCCGGGCCGTGCTCGGGATCGGGCCGGCCCGGTTCCGGCTCGCGGCGCTGGTGCTCGTCCTGGCGACCGTCCCGGTGGGCACGGGTGTCGCCGGGCTCTGGCAGCTGGTGGCGCTGGTCGTCGTCCTCCTCGGGGCGCTCGGCGCCGAGGTCCGCTGGACCCCGGGGTGCCGGGCCGCGGTCACGGGCAGCGGATGACCTGGCCCGCGTACGAGAGGTTGCCGCCGAAGCCGAAGAGGAGGACCGGGGCGCCGGTGGGGACCTCTCCGCGCTGGACCAGCTTGGACAGCGCCATCGGGATGCTGGCGGCCGAGGTGTTGCCGGAGTCCACGACATCGCGGGCGACGACCGCGTTCACGGCGCCGATCTTGGCGGCGAGCGGCTCGATGATCCGCAGGTTCGCCTGGTGCAGGACGACGGCGGCCAGCTCCTCGGGAGTGATCCCGGCCTTCTCGCACACCTTGCGCGCGAGCGCCGGGAGCCGGCTGGTGGTCCAGCGGTAGACGGACTGGCCCTCCTGCGCGAAGACCGGCGGGGAGCCCTCGATGCGGACCGCGTGGCCCATCTCCGGGACCGAACCCCACAGGACCGGGCCGATGCCCGGATCCTCACAGGCCTCGACCACGGCCGCGCCCGCGCCGTCGCCGGTCAGCACGCAGGTGGTGCGGTCGGTCCAGTCGGTGATCTCGGTCATCTTGTCGGCGCCGATGACCAGGGCGCGGGTGGCCGAACCGGCCCGGATCGCGTGGTCGGCGGTGGCCAGGGCGTGGGTGAAGCCCGAACAGACGACGTTGAGGTCCATGACGGCAGGGCTGCCGCCCATGCCGAGCTTGGCCGCGACACGCGCGGCCATGTTGGGCGAGCGGTCGATCGCGGTGGAGGTGGCCACCAGGACGAGGTCGATGTCGTCGGGGGTCAGGCCGGCGCCGGCCAGGGCCTTGCCCGCGGCGTGGAAGGCCAGCTCGTCCACCGGTTCGTCGGGGCCCGCCATGTGCCGGGTCTTGATGCCGACCCGGGAGCGGATCCACTCGTCGTTGGTGTCGACCATCGCCGCGAGGTCCTCGTTGGTGATCACTTTCGCGGGCTGGTAGTGCCCTAGCGCCACCACGCGTGAACCGGTCATGGGCGGGGTTCCCCCTTGCTGCGGAAGTCAGGATCACCCAGCTTGACCTGCTACCGGTGGGTACAGGTGCACGTGACCCAACAGGATTACCGCCCCTTAATTTGGAGATTCCGGAGGATCTTCCTGCCGGGAGCGCCGTGCGGCGGCGATCCGCGAGAATGGGCTCGTCAACCGCACGAAGGAGTGCGCGACGAGAACAGAGAGAGCGGGCGGGCTGATCACCATGGGACGGGTCACCGAGCGCCGTCGCGTCATTCGGGTGCGCAACGGGGCGGCCGGGGTCCGCCCCGACACGCTGGTCGCCGAGGAGCCGCTGGAGATTCGGCTGAACGGCAAGCCGCTGGCCATCACGATGCGCACCCCCGGCGACGATTTCGCGCTGGCGGTGGGCTTCCTCGTGAGCGAGGGCGTGATCGGCGCCGCCTCGGACGTACGGGCCGTGACCTACTGCGAGGGGGCCGCGGAGGACGGCTCCAACACCTACAACGTGGTCAACGTGCAGCTCGCCCCCGGGGTCCCCGTGCCCGACATCACGCTCGAACGCAACGTCTACACCACCTCCTCCTGCGGCCTCTGCGGAAAGGCCAGCCTGGACGCGGTGCGCACGGCGACCCGCTTCCCGAACCGGCGGAGCGCGGCCGAGGACACCCTGCGGATCCCCGCGCGGCTCCTCGGCGAGCTGCCCGATCGGCTCCGGGCGGCGCAGAAGGTGTTCGACAGCACCGGCGGGCTGCACGCGGCGGGGCTGTTCTCGCCGGAGGGGGACCTGCTGGACGTACGGGAGGACGTCGGCCGGCACAATGCCGTGGACAAGATCGTGGGCCGGGCGCTCCAGGCGGGGCGCCTGCCGCTGGAGGGCTCGGTCCTGCTGGTGTCGGGCCGGGCCTCGTTCGAGCTGGCGCAGAAGGCGGTGATGGCGGGCGTACCGGTCCTGGCCGCCGTCTCGGCCCCGTCCTCGCTGGCCGTGGACCTGGCCGTGGAGTCGGAGCTGACACTGGTCGGCTTCCTGCGCGGGCCGAACATGAACATCTACGCGGGAGAGGACCGGATCACGCTGTAGCGGTCCGCCCGGCGCGGTCTGCGGCACCGGCGCCCGAGCCGCAGGTCAGCGGGTCAGCGGCTCCGCCGCCCGCGGCCCTTGGCCTTCGCCGCGGACTTGGTCCCGGCCTCGGGCTTGGGCGGGTCGATGCGGTGGAGGTCCAAGGTCGCCGGGACCGGCGTGACGCCCGGACCGCCCGACTGGGCCCACGCGATGACCTCGTCGGTCGCGGTGTCGTCCAATGCCCAGCCGAACCAGGCCGCCCGGGCGCCCCGGCGGCGGGCCTCGGTGGTGGGCTGCACCACGATCACGTTGGCCTGCGCGCACGGTCCGAGGCAGTCGCTCGTACGGACGGCCAGCCGGCCCTCCGACGCCGCCGCGGCCTCCCGCAGCCGGGCCAGCTGGCCGGCGTGGTCCGAGCCGGGGTTCTTGCGCGGGTCACCGCAGCAGCAGCCGCGGCAGACCACCAGGGTGCAGGGGCGTTCGGCGTGGGCGGCGAGCGGGCGTATCCAGGTCACCGACGCACGTTACCGGCCCTGCGGCGCCGGGTGTTGGAGCGCCGACGAGACCTCCACCACATGCCCGGCGGGCAGTTCGGCGCCCGCCCGCGGCTCGGAGTCCCCGGCCCGGCGGCGCGCCAGCACCGCGCACACCATCAGCTGCATCTGGTGGAACAGCATCAGCGGCAGCACCGCGAGGCTCGCCTGGGCCCCGAACAGCACGCCGGCCATGGGCAGTCCGGCCGCGAGGCTCTTCTTCGACCCCGCGAACTGGATCGCGATCCGGTCCGCCCGGCCGAACCCGAGCCGCTTCGCCCCGTACCAGCTGACCAGCAGCATGACGGCCAGCAGTACGGCCTCCACCGCCATCAGCGCGCCCAGCCGCGCGGCGCTGACCTGGTGCCAGACCCCGGCGACCATGCCCGCGCCGAAGGCGGTGTAGACGACGAGCAGGATCGAGCCGCGGTCGACGTACCCGAGGACCCTCTTGTTGCGGACCAGGAAGCCGCCGACCCAGCGGCGCAGCGCCTGCCCCAGCAGGAACGGCAGCAGGAGCTGGAGGGCGATCCTCAGGAGCGAGTCGGGGGAGAAGCCGCCCGCGCTCGCGCCCAGCAGGACGGCGGCGAGGAGGGGGGTGAGGACGATCCCGGCGAGGCTGGAGAAGGAGCCCGCGCAGATCGCGGCGGGCACGTTGCCGCGGGCGATCGAGGTGAAGGCGATCGAGGACTGGATGGTCGAGGGGACCAGGCACATGAAGAGCAGTCCGCTCGCGAGCGAGGGCGAAAGCAGCGTGGGGACGAGGCCGCGGGCGGCCAGGCCGAGCAGCGGGAAGAGCACGAAGGTGCAGGCCAGCACGGTGAGGTGGAGCCGCCAGTGGCGCAGGCCGTCCAGCGCCTCCCGGGTGGAGAGCCGGGCGCCGTAGAGGAAGAAGAGCAGGACGACGGCCCCGGTGGACGCCGCCTCGGCGACGGAGGCGGCCGGACCGCGCGCCGGGAGCAGGGCGGCGAGGCCCACGGTGGCGAGCAGGGCCAGGACCCACGGGTCCAGGGGCAGCCGGGCGGGTGTCTGCGGGCGGCGCATGTACGGAGCTCTCCGGTCGGTGGGTCGGTGGGTCGGTGGGTGGTGGGTGGCGCGGCTGGGGCCCCCTCATCGTCACGGGTGGGCCGGTCATCGGGAAACCCGCACACCGCACTGACTGTCATCTCGTTGCGTGATGACGGTGCCACCATGGGAGGCATGGGAGCCATGTACGACCCGGTGCAGCTGCGCACGTTCCTCACCGTGGCGCAGACGCTGAGCTTCACGCAGGCCGCGGGCCGGCTGGGCGTGCGGCAGTCCACGGTCAGCCAGCACGTGCGGAGGCTGGAGGAGGCGACGGGCCGGCCGCTCTTCCTGCGGGACACGCACAGCGTGGAGCTGACGGAGGACGGCGAGGCGCTGCTGGGCTTCGCCCGGACCATCCTGGAGGCCCACGAGAGGGCGGCGGCCTACTTCACCGGGACGCGGCTCCGCGGGCGGCTGCGGTTCGGGGCCTCGGAGGACTTCGTGCTGACCCGGCTGCCGGAGATCCTGGAGGGCTTCCGCCACGAGCACCCCGAGGTGGACCTGGAGCTGTCGGTCGAGCTGTCCGGGACGCTGCACGAGCGGCTCGACGCCGGGCGGCTCGACCTCGTGCTGGCCAAGCGGCGCGGGCCGGGGGACGAGCGGGGCCGGCTGGTGTGGCGCGACCGGATGGTGTGGATCGGGGCGGAGGGGCTGCGGGTGGATCCGGACCGGCCCGTGCCGCTGATCGTCTTCCCGCCGCCGGGGATCACCCGGGCCCGGGCGCTGGAGGTGCTGGAGCGGGACGGACGCGGCTGGCGGATCGCCTGTACGAGCGGCAGCCTGAGCGGGCTGGTCGCGGCGGCCCGGGCCGGGCTCGGCGTGATGGCCCACACCCGGGGGCTCATCCCGCCCGGGCTGGTCCGGGTGGCAGGGTTGCCGGAGCTCGGGCCGGTGGAGTTCGCGCTGCTGCGCGGCGGACGCGGCTCTCCGGCCGCGGAAGCCCTGGCCTCGGCGATCCTCTCCGGCGCGGACCGCCTGACCCGCCCCGCCTGACCGCCGGCCGAGGCGAGTGGGGCGGGTGCGGCGGGTCAGGCATGGCGGCGCTCACGCGCTCAAGCGCTCACCTGCCCAGAACCACCAGACCCTCCGCCGTGGGGAGGGTGCCCGGGGTCAGCGGGGCGAAGGTGACCGGGAGGGACAGGCGGGGCTCCTCGGACTCGGGGAGGGGGTCGAAGAAGTACGCCGCCTCCGACGCGGCGTCGCTGACCAGGTGGGGGTCGGCCGGTGAGGCGGTCGAGCGGGCCAGCGGGGTGCGGAACAGCATGCGCAGGTGGCGCAAAGTCTCCGGGGTGAGCCGCGAGGGCCGCGGCGAGGACGCCATATCCGCAGCGTCCGGGGCATCCGCGGCGTCCGGGGATGGCGGTGCGTCCGGCGGGATCGCCCCCGACAGCAGCAGAGCCAGGAGCACCGGGACCGCCTTGCGCCGCAGGGCTCCGGTCGCCTCGCGCAGCCGGTGGGCGTGGCGCGCGGGCAGCGACAGCGCGAGGCTGCCCGCGGCGTCCCCGGCCGCGATCGGCACCGCCGAGCAGACCACGCCGGGGGAGTACTCGCGCAGGTCGAAGACCGGAGCCCCCGGAGCCACCGCGTCCAAGGCGTCGAACAGCGCCCGGCTGTCGGTGATCGTCCGGGGGGTGAGCCGGGCCGGCCGGTGCCGGGCGACGTGGTCGCGGCGCCGGTCCGCGTCGAGCTGCGTCAGCAGGCACTTGCCGACCGCGCTGGCGTGCGCGGCCGCCTTGAAGTCCACCCACTCCCGCACCGGCGGGGCCCCCGGCCCGTCCGCCATCTGGGTGATCCTGACCTCCCCCTCGGCGTACCGGCTCAGGTACACCGCCGCGCCCGCGCTGTCGCGGGCCAGGGCCAGGGTGCGCTGGAGCTGGCCCGCCAGCCCCCCTCCGCCGGGGGCGCCGAGCCGGTCGAGGGCGGGCCCGCGCGCGTAGACGCCCGCGCCGGGCCGGTACGCGTACTCCTCCTCGCACAGCATCGCCAGCAGCGGCCGCAGCTCCGCTTCGGCCAGGCCGGACTCCCGCCGCAGCTGGGCGGCCCGCACCCCCAGCGGATGCCGTTCCAGTACCCGTACGACGGCCAGCGCGCGCCGCGCCTGCGCCAGCGCCTCGCTCGTGCCCGGCGGACGGACGACACCGGCCGCCGGGGTCTTGCGCCGCCGCGCCGCGATCGCCGCCGGCTCAGGCTCCGCCGCGGCCGGCGGCTTCGGACGGAACGCGGCGAGCACCGAGGGCAGCCCCGGCCTCGGCAGCGGCACCGGGCCCAGATCGGCGTCGTCCAGCTGGTCGACGTACCGCAGCACGGTCGCCTGCGCGCACAGCCGCACCTCGCGCAGGTCCCGCCGGCCGCCCGGCCGGAAGCCCCGGCGGCCCAGCTCGCGCGCCCAGAACCGGGCGTCGTGGTGTTCGCCGCGCCGGGAGTGGTCGAGGAAGAGGCAGTACGCGGCCGAAGCGGTGCGCGCCCGTCCCGAACCGGCGGCGAACTGCCACCAGAAGCGCGCGCCCTCGCGCAGCCCGGCCAGGTGCAGCAGGCAGCCGAAGACCACGGCCCCGGCCAGGTCCGAGTGGCCGCCCTCCGGATCGGTGAAGGCGGTGAGCTGTGCCTGCGCCTTCGGGGCGCAGACGGCGGCCAGGCAGAGGGCCTTGAGGTCGCGCCGGGCGCGTTCGGAGTCGAGCGGGATGTCCCGCGCCGGATCGCTCCACCCGTACGAGGCCCGGCGCCGGGAGGGGGAGGCGGCGGACCGTCCCCGGGAGCCGCGCAGCAGGCGGGCCTCGGCCGCGCCGAGGTCGTAGTGCGGATAGCGGTCGCGGACGCCGGCCCGGGTCAGGAACTCGGCGAGGGAACGGCGGCCGGCCTCGCCGCCGCGTTCCTCCTTGCCCTCGCGGCGCCTCATGACTCGGGTGATTCGGACTCGGGTTCGGACTCGGGTGATGCGGCCGGGTGGGCCGGGCCGGCCGGGTGGGCGCGGGCCGCCGGGTCGGCCGGTTCGGCGGAGGCGTCGAGCAGGCGCGCGAGCCGCCGGTGGGCCTGGCCGAGCTGCGAGCGGACGGTGGCCTCGTCCACGCCCATCACGGACGCGGCCTCCCCGGGGGTGCACTGGAGCCCGTAGCGCAGCAGCACGGCGTCGCGCTGGCGCTCGGCGAGCCGGGAGACGGCGGAGTAGAAGCGGATCGTGTCCGTCAGCACCTCGCACTGCTGATCGGCGCGGGCCTCCCTCAGGGCGGCCTCGAAGGCGCTGATGTCCATGGGTTCGGGGGCGGCGGGCCGGGGTGAGGAGGGACCGGGCGGCCAGGCGTCGTCCGCGCCGCGCCGCTGCTGCCGGTCGACCAGGCGCTGCTTGAGGATGGTCCAGGCGTAGGCGTCGAGCCGGTCCATGTGGAGCATGCGCAACCACTCGTTCATGATCGAGTCGAAGGTGGCGTCCACCGCGTCCTCGGCCGCCGCGTCGGACCCCAGCTGCAGGTACGCGAAGCGCATGTACGACGGGCGCCGGTCCGCGTGGAAGGCCCAGTACGACAGGCGTGCCGTCGGGTTCCACTGGCTCATGGGCGTCGGCCGCCGCCGTCGGCTGGGCAGGGGCATTCCCACCGCCCTGCCGGGCTCCTCCGGTCCGCCATCGCTCACCGTTCCACCTCACCTCGTCCCCTGTGCGCGGACAGCCTGACAGCGCGGGCGCACCGGGGGAGCGCAAAAGGGAGACGTCGAGGGATTACGTTCGGTGATGATCGGCGGATGACCGACTTCGATCACGCGCGCGCCCGGTCCTTGCGTACGCATATGCCGGTGCCAAGCCGGGCCGCCGTGCACCGGCGCACGCCCGGCGGACCGGTGTCCGCGGTGATCCGCTCCGGCTGTAGCATGGGCCCCTGGCGAGGGCCGTGACGCAGAGGTCACCACCCTCGCTTTTGCGTTACGCCCACCGACGTCCACCCCCCGAAAATGCGGCACGTGGCCTTTCGGCGGTTCGATACGATGAACCGCATCACAATCCGTCACGCACGTTGTCACCGCACAGATGAAATGGAGCATCCGAGGATGGCTCGACACCTGATCACCAGCGCGCTTCCCTACATCAACGGGATCAAGCACCTGGGCAACATGGTCGGGTCGATGCTTCCGGCGGATGTGTACTCCCGGTACCTCCGCCAGCGCGGCCACGACGTCCTGTACATCTGCGCCACCGACGAGCACGGCACCCCCGCCGAGCTCGCCGCGAAGGAGGCCGGCCTCTCGGTCGCCGAGTTCTGCGCGCAGGCCCACGACGCCCAGAAGGCGATCTACGACGGCTTCGAGCTCTCGTTCGACCACTTCGGCCGCAGCTCCTCGGCGCAGAACCGGGAGATCACCCAGCACTTCGCGCGTCAGCTCCAGGCCAACGGGTTCATCGAGGAGCGCGCCATCCGGCAGGTGTACTCGCCGGTCGACGGCCGCTTCCTGCCGGACCGCTACGTCGAGGGCACCTGCCCGCACTGCGGCTACGACAAGGCCCGCGGCGACCAGTGCGAGAACTGCACCCGCGTCCTGGACCCCACGGACCTGATCGAGCCCCGCTCGGCGATCTCCGGCTCCACCGAGCTGGAGGTCCGCGAGACCAAGCACCTCTTCCTCCTCCAGTCCAAGCTCCAGGTCGAGGTGGAGGCCTGGGTGGCCGAGCACGAGGAGGAGTGGCCGCAGCTGGCCTCCTCCATCGCCCGCAAGTGGCTGACCGAGGGCCTGCACGACCGCGCCATCACCCGCGACCTGGACTGGGGCGTGCCGGTACCGGCCGACACCTGGCCCGAACTGGCCGCCGAGGGCAAGGTCTTCTACGTCTGGTTCGACGCGCCGATCGAGTACATCGCCTCCACCAAGGAGTGGGCGGACGCCGCCCCGGCCGACCGCGACTACAAGGCGTGGTGGTACGAGGCCGAGGACGTGCGCTACACGCAGTTCATGGCCAAGGACAACGTCCCGTTCCACACGGTGATGTTCCCGGCCACCGAGATCGGCACCCGCGAGCCGTGGAAGAAGGTCGACTACGTCAAGGCCTTCAACTGGCTGACGTACTACGGCGGCAAGTTCTCCACCTCGCAGAAGCGCGGCGTCTTCACCGACCAGGCGCTGGAGATCCTCCCCGCCGACTTCTGGCGCTACTTCCTCATCGCCAACGCCCCCGAGTCCGACGACTCCTCCTTCACCTGGGAGCACTTCACCACCACGGTCAACAAGGACCTCGGCGGCACCCTCGGCAACTTCGTCAACCGCGTGCTGACCTTCTCCCGCAAGAAGTTCGGCGACGAGGTCCCGGCGGGCAGCCCGGCCGGCGAGGCCGAGGCCAAGCTGGGCGAGCAGATCGCCGGACTGCTGGCCGAGTACGAGGGCCACATGGACTCCCTCCAGTACCGCAAGGCCGCGGCCGCGCTGCGCGCCCTGTGGTCGGCCGGCAACGCCTACCTCGACGAGAAGGCGCCCTGGCTGGAGGTCAAGACCGACCTGGACGGCGCGGCGCTCACCCTGCGCACCGCCATGAACCTGATCCACCTCTACTCGGTGGTCTCGGAACCCTTCATCCCGGCCTCGGCGCGCACCATGCGCTCCTCGTTCGCGCTGGCCGACGACACCGCGACGTGGATCAGCCCGGAGCAGGCCAGGTCCCTGGACACGGTCCCGGCCGGCACGGCGTTCACCGTGCCGCCGGTGCTCTTCGCGCGCATCGCCGAGGAGGACCTCCAGTCCTACCGCGAGCGCTTCGGCGGCACCGAGACCGCCTGATCCCCGCCCACCCGGGCCGTACGAAGGGGCGCGACCTCCACAGGTCGCGCCCCTTCGTCAGATCGTGGCGCCCAGAACCAGGAACCCGCAGATCAGGACCAGCAGGACGGCCAGCAGCGGCCAGACGAAGCGCAGGTACGTGTCGTAGCCGACCTTGGCCAGCGCCACGCCGCCGATCGTCACGGCCGTGGTCGGGACCCAGAGGTTCATCCAGCCGCTCGCCGCCTGCCAGGCCGTGACCACCACCGCCCGTGAGACCCCCGCGAAGTCCGCGAGCGGGGCCAGGATGGGCATGGCCAGCGTGGCGTGGCCGGAGGTGGAGGGGATCAGGAAGGCGAGCGGGAGGTTCACCAGGAACACGATCACCGCGAACAGCCCGGAGGAGGTGCCCTTGACCGCCCCCTCGATGGAGTGCAGGACCGTGTCCGTGATCTGCGCGTTGTTCATGATGACGGTGACCCCGCGCGCCAGCATGATGACCAGCGCGGGAGAGATGAAGTCGGCGGCGCCCTGGATGATCGTGGAGCTGAGCTTCGCCTCCCCCAACCGCGCCACCAGGCCCACCAGCACCGCCGCGCACATGAACAGGGCGGCCAGCTGCGGGAACGACCAGTCCGGTTCCCAGGGGTAGGGGGTGGCGTCCGCCTCGCCCGTCAGCGCACTGGACCAGGGCACCACCGAGAAGATCATGAAGGCGAAGACGAGGGCGACCAGGACCAGCACCGTCTTGTGCAGGCGGGTCAGTTCCGGCTCCACCACGTCCGCCCCGGTCGCCTTCCGCTCCCGGTCGCCCGGCAGGAAACCGCACAGGGACTTCGCCGGATCCCTCTGCACGCGCCGCGCGTACCGCACGACGTAGAGGATCGTGACGGGGGTCAGCACCATCCACATCGCGAAGCGCAGCGCGATGCCGTCGCCCAGCGAGATGCCGGCGGCCGAGGAGGCCACACCGGTGGCGAAGGGGTTCACCGTCGAGCACAGCACCCCGATACCCGCGCCCAGGATCGCGCAGCCGGCGGCGACCAGCCGGTCGTAGCCCAGGGCCAGCATCATCGGCACCAGCAGCCCGTAGAAGCCGAGGGTCTCCTCCGCGAAGCCCTCCACGGTGCCGAGGACCGAGAAGGCCAGCATCACGGCGGCGATCAGCAGCGCGCCCCGGTCGCGCAGCCGGTGGGCGAGGAGGGCGATGCCGCGGTCGAGCGCGCCGGTGGCGAAGACGACCGTGATGAACGCGCCCATGGCGAGGACGAAGAGGAACACGCCCGCGCTGCCGTAGAGGGACCCGGTCAGGCTCGGACCGACCTCGTGGGTCCTGAGGTCCTGGATCCCGTACAGGCCGTTGACGGGGGAGAGGAACAGGTCGTTCAGGCGGTCGGTGAAGCTCTGCGTCCCCTCGACCCGGTGGTAGGTGCCGGAGAGGGGCGCGCCGTCGGCGTCGCGGTCGTACCGCCCGGCCGGGATGAGGAAGGCCAGCGCCCAGATCGCGACGGTGACCAGGGCCAGGACCGTCAGCGCGCTCGGGAAGGCGAACTTCTTCGCCGGCGGTGGCTCCTCGTCGTCCTTCTCGGGGACCGGGGGCGCGATGGGCGGCGTCGTCACCGAGAACCTCCCTCTCGTCCGGGGCGGTCCCCTGCCGGGTCCCCTTACGGGCACGGCCGAGCCGCGGCTGCACTGCTCCGATCATGGGGCGGGGGAGCGGCGGGTGCGGTGGCGGCATGGGCCGGGTGGGTGAACGGTCCCGTGGGGCGCGGCCGGTGCGGCATCCATGGCACGAGCGGGCGCTGCGCGGTTTCGGCGCCGGTGGCTTGAAGTAGCCCCTGCGTCGAGGATCTTGACGCGTCTGCGGCGTATCGAAGCGCCGTTGTGATCGTTTCTTCAGCCGAAACCCTCACAACGGGAGGACGCGCGGTGACGGCTTGGCAGTACCTCGCCGGAGCGGGCATGGTGGCGGCACTCTGCCCGCTGTACGGCCACGTGGCGGTCGCGGACGACGGCACGGGCCCCGAGCCCCTGCGCGGCCACGGGGCCCGGCTCGACGTCTGTGTCCGCGGCGGGCAGCCGCGCCCGGCCGCCGCGGTGCCCCCGGCCGCGGCGGCGCCCGCCGTGCGGCCCCCGGTGCGGATCCCCGTGCCGGGCGCCGAGCGGCCGACCGTCCACCACCCGGGGCGGGGGCCGGCGCCGGGCGCCGCGGCCCCCGCGGCTCCCGCCCCGACGGCGAAGGCCGAGGCCGGGGAGGCGGAGCCCGCGCCGCCCGCGCCGGAGCCCGCGGTCGTCGCGGAGCCCGCGCCGGCCACGACGCCCGCCCCGCCCCGGGCCGCAGCCGTGGCCGCGCCCGGGGGCTCCTTCCACGTGCGCCCGTACCACTCGATCGCCCTGGAGCGGCGCACCCCGGGCGGGATGTCCACCGTGATGCTCATGGTCGTCGTCACCACCCCGGCCGTCCTCGCCGCCGCCGCGCTGCGGCCGCGCTCCAAGAGCGGCCGCGGCTGATCCCCGGCGCCCCACCCGGTCCACCTGATGCACCCCGGGCCACCTGTTCCGCCCGGTCCACCTGATCCAACCGGTCGACCTGATCCACCTGATCCACCGAACCGTCAACGGGAGAACCCTCGTGTCCGAATGGCTGGTCCTGGCCGTCGCCATGGCGCTCGTCTGCGCCCTCGTCCTCGCCTTCACCGCGCTCCGGCACCGCCGGGTCGCGGAGGACGAGGACACCAGCGAAACCCCCGACGTCATCGAGTACATGACGATGATGGTGGGCGTGGTCTACGCGATCGTGCTCGGCCTGGCCATCGCCGGCGTCTGGGAGGCGCGCGGCGCCGCCGAGGACAGCGTGCGCCGCGAGGCCCAGTCGCTGTACGAGGTCACCCAGCGCGCCGACGTCTACCCGGCCCCCGTCCGCGACCGCATCCGCGGCGAGGTGGACGCGTACGTCTCCCACACCGTCGCCGTGGACTGGCCGCTGCTCACCTCGGGCCGGGGCGCCTCGGCCGAGGGTGCCGACCTGCTCGGCAAGCTGCGCACCGACGTCACCCACCAGAGCCCCGCGAACGAACTCCAGGCGCAGGCCTACCAGCCGCTGCTGGACCACATCGCGGCCGCCGACGACGCCCGGCACTCGCGCATGCAGGCCGACGAGTCGACCCTGCCGGGCGTGGTGTGGTTCGGGCTGCTGGTCGGCGGGGTGGTCACGGTGGGGCTGATCTTCACCCTGCAGATCCGCCGTTCCGGGCGGGAGCTGCTGCTGGCGGGGCTGTTCAGCGCACTGATCGTGTTCCTGCTGTTCATGGTGTGGAGCTTCGACGCGCCTTACGGCCGGGAGGGGATCGACTCCGCCGGCCCGTTCCAGGACCTGTTCCCGAAGGTGGCGCTGGCCGCGGCCCAGCACTGACCCGCCGGAGCGCGGGCGGGCCGGCTCAGACCGGCCGGGCGGGCCGGCTCAGGCCGGCCCGCTCCCCGACAGGGCCACATGCCGGCGGACGGCCGCCACCACGGGCGAATGCCGCAGCGCGTGCGAGATGCGTACGAGGTCGCGCGGCCCCCCGAGGGTGTCGAGCACGCTCTCCTCGCTCGCCCCGATGACCGCGCCCTCGGGGTCCGCCGAGCGGGCCTGGACGGCGGCCGCGACCATGGCCGCGTCGGCGACCGCCCGGGCCGTCTCCTCCTCCGCCCCCGCCGCGCGGGCCCGCTCGTACGCGTCCTCGCGGCGGGCCGGGTCGAAGTACGGGCCGAGGTGCAGGAATCCGTCGTGGATGTCGGACTCGCGCTGGATCACCCGCAGTTCCGCCGGGGCCCACCAGGACATCCGCACGACGTGCGTACCGCCGGGGGCGCCGATCTGCACCTCGTGCCAGAGCGCGCCCAGGCGGCGGTACGTCGTCCAGGTCTGCCAGCTGTCGGACAGCCGCTGGCACAGCAGGGGCAGGACGAAGCCGATCGCGCTGATCAGCGCGCCGACGGAGGCGAGCGGCGGGGCGACGTACGTGCTCAGGTCGTCGAGGTCGTGGCCGGCCCAGCGGGCGACGACCGCGGAGATCTTGGTGGCGTCGTAGCTGAGGTTGAAGACGTAGCCCGAGACGATGATCATCAGGCCGATCCGCAGCCAGCCGTGCACCTGGAGGGACCAGCGCCAGCACATGGCCACCATCACGACGGCCGCCACGAGGTGCGCCGTCAGGTAGAGGGCGATCATCTGCTGGATGTACGGGGTGTTGGCGTAGAACGTGTCGAAGTCCCGCAGCCGTTCGACGGGGGTGTCGCCGAGGGCGAAGAGGACCACCAGCACCACGACGACGGCGGCGTAGCCGGTCATCCAGCGGCGCGAGATGCGCCGGGTCTCCTCGGGAGGGCCGCCGCGCCAGTTCACGATCAGGACCAGGCAGGCGGCGCTGAAGAGGGTGATCAGGCAGTAGACGAGCGGGGCGGAGAAGTTGGTGACGCCGGTCCACCCGTTGACCGCTTCGATGGTGGGCGGGGCGGCGAAGGTGAACACCGACCCGGCCAGGACCAGCAGGGCGCAGACCGACCGCAGGAGCGGATCGCGCCAGTTGTGCCGTAGCGCCGGCAGCTTGAAGGCGAGTGAGACCGCCAGGGCGGCTGCCGGTATGTAGTAGTCCTGGCCGTTCAACGGTCGTTCCTGTGCCCCCGGTATCCGAGCGAGGCCTCGATGCGGCCCGCCAACTGATCACGCTGTGCGGGCGCCCGATGACTCCCGGACCCGGCGAGCCAGGTCCGACACCTGCTGCCCAGCAGTAAACCGAACGTCTCCGCCTCGGTCTCCTCCGAGACGTCGGCGCGCGTGCGCGCGGCGACGCTGCGGACGGTCTCGCCGAGGTCGGCCCCGTCGGACAGCAGCCGGGCGGCGACGGCGGCGCCGTCGACGTGGTGGCTGCAGTGGCCGGCCTTCATGTGCCACAGCTCGTGGCCCAGGATGACCAGCTGGTGGTCGGGTGCCGTGCGTTCCTCGATGACCACCAGATCGCGGTCCGCCATGTCGAGCCACAGGCCGCTGGCCGTCCCCGGCGGGAACGAGGCCATCCGGAAGTCCACCCGGCGGCCGCGGTGCTTGCTCATGCCCTCGCAGAGGGCGGCGTAGAGGTCCACGGGTTCCACGGGCGCGGTCAGCCGGAGCCCGGCCACCAGTTCGCCGCACAACCGGCGCTGCTCTCTGCCTATGCTCACCGTTCTCCCCGTCGGCGCGGATCCGGATCAGGACTCAAGGATCAGACCCAGACTCTCGACCGGGTCATCATTCATTCGGTTTGACGCTTTCGAGAAGCATGTCCAGCCACTCGGTCACCTTGTCCCGGTGTTTGTCGCTGGGCAGTTGGGCCGCGCGCCAGGCGATGCCGCGGACACCGTGGTTCTGCAGGAGTCTTGCCAGCGGATCGCCGGTCGAAGCGGCCGGGGCGGGTACGGTTTCGCGCGCGCGGACCGCGTAGTCCTGGAGCAGCTGCTGTTCGGTCCGCTGGAGGGCGTCGGTGAGGGCTTCGGCGTCGTGCGCGGTGAGGAAGCCGGCGTGGACGCCGAAGAAGCGCTGGATGGCGTCGCAGTGCTCCATGGTGGGCCGGCGGTCGCCGTTGATCAGGGCGCCCGCCTGCTGGCGCGACATGCCGGCGCCGTCCGCGATCTCCTGCTGCGTGTAGCGGCGCCCGTTGGGTTTCAGCCGGGTGCGCCGGAGCAGGTCGAGGCGCTGGAGGAAGCGCGTCTGCAGGCAGGGTTCGACGGCGGTCCGGCCGTCGAGCAGGGCCCGGATCACGTCGGTGGGGACGCCGGAGGCCTCGGACAGGCGGCGCAGGTCGAAGACCTTGTTCAGGTCGCGGCCCATCTTGCCCGCGAGTTCGGCGACGCGCGTGACGGTGGCTGCCAGGGGCGCGTTGGCCACCGCGACGGGAGCCGGGAAGCCGTCTGTCACCAGTGGTTCTCCTAGATCGCGGCGGGGTCGGTTCGGGCACATGGTCGGCTTTTGGAATCTAGCCGAGGAGCTGCCGCAGGGCCAGAACTTGCCACAGCTGTGGCGGGAATGAGCTGTCAGGAGGCTGGAATTGCCACGATAGTTGACACTCGAATGAAGTCGGTAGCAGGATCGCCAGAGGTAATTGAAGATCCAGACCGTGAAGAGGGGGAGCTCTCGGTGCCACATCTCGCAGCGGTGGGCCCGTCCGACGGACTCGCCCGAGTCGTTGAGGAGCGCCTTGCGGGCGAAGAGTCCGCACGTGGCGCAGTGCGGTCGGAGCGACGCAAGGAGATTTTGCGCCAGCGGCGCGAGGAACTGGGCCTGAGCCAGGAGGACCTCGCCGCCCGGCTGCGCATCAGCGTCCGCGCCTACGGCAACTGGGAACGCGGTCTGGTCAAGGAGTGGACGGACCGCAAACTGCTCGCCCTGGCCGAGGCCTTGGAGATGGGCGAGCGGCAGTGCTTCTGGCTCTTCCGCGTCATGGTCGACCGCGACCCGCCGCCCACCTGGCGGGCGGCCGAGGAGAGCCGGCTGCCCCAGGACCCCGCCCAGCGCGACTACCTGTGCGACTACGCGGCGCTCATGGAGGCCGTGCCCTACCCGAGCTTCCTCGTGGACCACCGCTGGGACGTGGCGCTCACCAACTCGGCCTTCGACAAGCTCTTCCAGTCGGTGCGCCCCCACCCGACCGCGCTGCCGGACGACAACTTCCTGCGCTTCGTGCTGTTCCACCCGGACGCCGCCGCCGTGCTGGAGGACCACGAACCGTCCTGGTGCGTACCCCTGTTGGCCCAGTTCACCGCCGCGCTCGCCGCGGCGCCGGAGGACGAGGGCCTCGTCAGCATCCGCCAGGAGGTGGCCCGCGACCCCTTCATGGAGGCGGCCTACCGCTACGGGGTGCCGCACTGGCTGAGCACCCACGGGGCGGACGCCGCCGAACGCGACGGGGCCGTGCGGACCGTCCGCCACTGGGACCCGCGCTGGGGGCACGTACGCTGCCGGCTCGTGGCCGAATCCAGCCGGATGCTCGACGGGATGGGCCTCACCCGGATCACGATGATCCTGTCCATGCCGCAGGGCGCGGCGACGGGTCCGGTCCCCGGCGGCGAGGCCGCACCCCTCCACCAGGGACCCCGGCTGCGCGCCGTGCCGTCGCTGGACCAGTAGCCCGGCGGGGGACACTGGAGCCTCCATCACGGGTCGATCCCGTGTCGCGGAACCGGACGTCACGGATCGTGGCACCGGTCGTGGCGCGGGCGAAGGGCGGTAGGGCGTGCGGCTGACCATCCTCGGCGGGGGCGGATTCCGGGTACCGCTCGTCTACGGCGCACTCCTCGGCGACCATGCCGAGGGCCGGGTCTCCCACGTGACCCTGTACGACGAGGATCCCGCCCGGCTCGGTGCCATGGCCCGGGTGCTCGCCGACCAGGCGGCCGCCTCCGGGGTGCCCGACGCCCCGGCTGTCACCGCCACCGCCGACCTCGACGAGGCCCTGCGCGGGGCCGACTTCGTCTTCTCCGCCATCCGCGTCGGCGGGCTCGAAGGTCGGGCCGCCGACGAGCGGGTCGCGCTGGCCGAGGGCGTGCTGGGCCAGGAGACGGTCGGCGCGGGCGGGATCGCGTACGGCCTGCGGACCGTGCCGGTCGCCCGGGAGATCGCCCGCAGGGTGGCCCGTACCGCCCCCGAGGCCTGGGTCATCAACTTCACCAACCCGGCCGGACTGGTCACCGAGGCCATGGCCGAGGAGCTCGGCGACCGGGTGATCGGCATCTGCGATTCCCCCGTGGGGCTCGGCCGGCGCCTCGCCCGACTGCTGGGCGCCCGGCCCGAGGAGGCCTGGATCGACTACGTCGGCCTCAACCACCTGGGCTGGGTCCGCGGGCTGCGCATCGCGGGCCGTGACGAACTGCCCCGGCTGCTGGCCGACACCGCGGCGCTGGAGTCCTTCGAGGAGGGCCGGCTCTTCGGGGCCGAGTGGCTGCGCTCGCTCGGCGCGATCCCCAACGAGTACCTGCACTACTACTACTTCAACCGCGACACCGTGCGGGCGTACACGCAGGCCGAGCAGACCCGCGGCGCCTTCCTGCGCGACCAGCAGCGCGGGTTCTACGCCGAGGCGGGCCGCGCGGAGCAGCCGCCCGGAGCGGCGCTGGCCGCCTGGGACCGCACCCGGGCCGAGCGGGAGGCCACGTACATGGCCGAGAACCGCGAGGCGGCCGGCACGGGCGAGCGCGACGCGAGCGATCTGGAGTCCGGCGGCTACGAGAAGGTGGCGCTCGCGCTGATGCGGGCCATCGCGCGCGACGAGCGGGCCACGCTGATCCTCAACGTCCGAAACCGCGGCGTGCTGTCCGTGCTGGACGCGCGGGCGGTCATCGAAGTGCCCTGCCTGGTCGACGCGAACGGCGCGCACCCGGTTGCCGTGGACCCGCTGCCGCTGCACGCGGTGGGCCTGGTGACCTCCGTCAAGGCGGTCGAGCGGGAGGTCCTCGCGGCCGCCGCGAGCGGCTCCCGCGCGGACGCCGTCAAGGCCTTCGCGCTGCACCCGCTGGTGGACTCGGTCGCGGTGGCCCGGCGGCTGGTGGAGGGGTACGCGGCCGCGCATCCCGGCCTCGCCCACCTGCGCTGATCCCGGCCCGGCCGGGTCACGCGGTCGCCCGTGGGTCGCCCGTACGGCCCAGTGCGCATGCGGCGGGGCGGGGGCGCTGTGAGAGTGCGAGATGTGACCACTGCCCCCGCCGAGGCCGCAGCCCCCACCCCGGCGCCTCCCGTGCTCGACCGGCGGCGGCGCAACGTCGTCTTCGGGACGATCATGCTCGGGGTGCTGCTCGCGGCCCTGGACCAGACGATCGTCGGCACCGCGCTGCCCACGATCGTGGCGGATCTGGGCGGCGGGGAGCACATGTCCTGGGTGGTGACCTCGTACCTGCTCGCGGAGACGGTCGCGACGGTGCTGGTGGGCAAGTTCGGCGACCTGTTCGGCCGGAAACTCATCTTCCAGATCTCGGCGATCATCTTCATCACCGGCTCGTTCCTGTGCGGCCTGGCGAGCAACATGTCCCTGCTGATCCTGTGGCGGGGCGTCCAGGGCATCGGCGCCGGCGGGCTCATGGTCACCTCCATGGCCCTGATCGCCGACGTGGTCCCGCTGCGCGAACGCGGCAAGTACCAGGGCGCGATCGGCGCCGTCTTCGGGGTGGCGACGGTCATCGGACCGCTGCTCGGCGGCCTGTTCACCGACCACCTCAGCTGGCGCTGGGCGTTCTACGTGAACGTCCCGATCGCGATCCTGGTGGTGGTCGCGGCGGCCCGGACGATCCCCTCGGTACGGGCGGCCGGCGGCACCCGGATCGACTACCTCGGCATCGCCCTGGTCGCGGTGGGCTCCAGCGCCCTGATCCTCGCGACCAGCTGGGGCGGGAACGAGTACGCCTGGGGTTCGGCGACGATCATCGGGCTCTTCGTGCTCGGCGTCGTCGCCCTCGCCCTGTTCTGCCTGGTCGAGACGCGGGCGGCGGAACCGATGCTGCCGATGCGGCTGTTCCGCAACCCGGTCTTCACCGTCTGCTCGGTGCTCAGCTTCGTGGTCGGCTTCGCCATGCTCGGCGCGATGACCTTCCTGCCGACGTACCTGCAGTTCGTGGACGGGGATTCGGCCACGGTCTCGGGCGTACGGACCCTGCCGCTGGTGATCGGCCTGCTGATCGCGTCCGTCTTCAGCGGGAACGTGACCAGCAAGACCGGGCGCTACCGGATCTTCCCCATCGTCGGATCCCTGGTGATGGGCATCGGGCTGTACCTGCTGTCGCGGATGGGCTCCCAGACCGGTGCCTGGCTGGAATCGCTGTACATGTTCGTGCTCGGTGCCGGGATCGGCCTGTGCATGCAGGTCCTGACGATCGCCGTGCAGAACACCGTGGACTACGCCGACCTCGGCACGGCCACATCGGGTGTCACGTTCTTCCGTACGCTCGGCAGCTCGTTCGGCACCGCCGTGTTCGGGACGATCTACGCCAACACCCTCGCCCCCGAACTGGAGAAGGCGGTGGCGGAGGCAGCCCGGGCGACCGGGACCGATCCGGCGCAGCTGGCGAAGACCGCCCAGAGCCCGCAGGGGGTGCACGGCCTCGACCCGGCGGCGGCCGCGCCCGTCGTCGAGGCGTACACGCAGGCCCTGCACACCGTCTTCCTGTGGACCGTGCCGGTGGCCGCGATCGGCTTCGTCGTCGCGCTCTTCCTCAAGCAGGTCCCCCTGCGGGACTCCGCCCGCGCGGCCTCGACGGACATGGGCGACGGCTTCGCCTCACCGGCCTCGGCCTCCGGGGACTCGGCCAAACTGCTGGAGCTGGCGGTCGGCAAGCTCGTACGGAACATGGGCCCGCAGACGGCGCGGGCGATCGTGAACGACTCCGACACCCGGCTGGACATCGCGGGTGCGTGGGCGGTGATGCAGGTGGAGATCATGACCCGGACGGTCGGCCACGCCGGCCTCGGGCTCATCGCCTCGCGCCGCGCCCTGCCGCCCGAGGTCCTGGTGCCGGTCTTCGACCGGATGGAGCAGGAGGGGTACGTGACCCGCGAGGGCGCCTTCTTCACTCTCACCCCGGCGGGGCGGCGGGAGGCGGCGACCCTGTCCAGGGCGTGGGGGGACTGGCTCGGCGACCAGCTGGAGAAGGACCGCGGCCGGCCGCGGAGCGAGGAACTGCGGGCGGCGGCCGACGCGATCGCCAAGCGGCTGCTGGCGGAGGACCTGGGCGAGGGCTACTTCGGGCAGAAGACCCCGGCGGGGGTGTGACCGCCGCCGGGCCGCTCAGCGTCCGGCCGCGCGGCCGCTGGTGACGCGGCTCCACAGCGAGCGCGTGGCGCCGAAGCCGCTCTCGTGCACCCAGACGTGGGTGCAGGACGGGCACTGCAGGTGCAGCAGGCTGCCGGTGTTGGTGAGCAGGTAGCGCCAGTGCGCCGAGCAGCTGCGCCGCTCCTCGCACGGCGCGCAGCCGCGGGCGTCGTCGCAGCTCGGGCAGGCCACCCAGGCGCGTCGGCCGGGGTCCGCCTGCGGATCAAGCGGCAGCATGGCCGTCCCCGCGCGGGGCGAGTACGCCGGCCTCGACGAGGGCGTCGTGGATGCGCTGCTGCTCGGCGTCGAGGCCGGAGTACAGCAGGTCGTACGCCGCCTCCTCACCGCGCAGAACCTCGATCGGGTCCCAGTCCGGGCCGAGGGCGGCCATGACCTGGGCCCTCCGCAGGACCTCCTGAGCGGTGAGGTCGACGGTGAAGTCGACGAGCTCGGGGGTTCCGGGACCGGTGGGGGGTGTGGGGCGGAAGGGGTCCATACCTACGAACTTAGGTATGCCTTCCTTGATGTGGCAAGAGGGGGTGGGAGATGTCACAGCAGGCCGGCGGCGCCCGGCGACGGCATCACGGCGCCGGGTAGTCGTACGAGGGGACGGGCGGCAGGGTCGGCCCGAGCTCGGGGCGCCAGGCGCGCAGGACCGTCACGGAGGGTGCGTAGAGGGAGTGCGGGATCGCCTCCGGGGCGAACCACTGCCAGCGCAGGATCTTGTGCGGCTCGGTGACCTTCGGGGTGCCTTCGGCGGCGCCGGTCACGGCCCCCGCGGTCAGGCGGGTCATCCCCGCCTCCGGTGAGAGCTGGACGGTCAGGATCCGGATGTCCTCGGGAGCGGCCCGCAGATCCGTCTCCTCGGCCAGTTCGCGGGCGGCGGCCTGCTCGAAGCTCTCCCCGGGGTCGACCTTGCCGCCGGGCAGCTCCCAGCGGCCGTCGTGGGCCTCGCCGAGGAGCACCCGCCCGTCGGCGTCGGTGACGACGAGGCCGACGCCGACGACGGCGTTGGGCTGGGGGACGGCCCGGGCCGGGCGTCCGGGCCGGTCATGGGGTGTGATCATCGTTCCATTTGCCGGTTCGGCAACGGAGTTTGTCAAGCCGGTCGGGCCGACCACACCCTCGGCGGTATGGACACCGCGAAGGACAACACGCCGTCGGCCTCCTACGACGTGGTGGTCGTGGGCGGCGGGACCGCAGGACTCGCCGGGGCGCTGACCCTGGCCCGGGCCCGTCGTTCCGTTCTGGTGCTCGACTCCGGCAGCCCCCGCAACGCCCCCGCCGCCCATCTGCACGGCTACCTGGGCCGGGACGGGGCGAGCCCGGCGGAACTGCTGGCCCTGGGGCGGGCCGAGGTCACCGGGTACGGGGGCCGGATCCGTTCCGGGCCGGCCGGCACCGCGCTCGCCGCCGACCGGCTGCCCGGCGGCGGCTTCGCCGTCCGGTGCGCCGACGGCTCCGTCGTACGGGCCGGACGGCTGCTGATCGCCACCGGGCTGGTCGACGAGCTGCCGGAGCTGCCGGGGCTGCGGGAGCGCTGGGGGCGGGACGTGCTGCACTGCCCGTACTGCCACGGCTGGGAGGTGCGCGACGAGCCGGTCGCGGTGCTGGCCACCGGTCCGTTCGCCGTGCACCAGGCGCAGATGTGGCGCAACTGGACCGACCGCGTGACCCTGCTGACCCACACCCGGCCGCTCGCCGGGGAGGAGCGGGAGCTGCTGTCCGCGCTCGGCGTCGCGGTGGCGGAGGGTGAGGTGACCGGCCTGGAGGTCACCGGCGACCGGCTGGCCGGGGTGACCCTGGCCGGTGGCGCGCGCGTGGCGTGCACGGCCCTCGTGGTCGGCCCGCGCTTCACCGCCCGCGCCGGGGTGGCGACGAGCCTGGGGCTGCCCGTGGCCACGGTGGAGCGGTCCGGAGCGGAGATCGGCACCTGCCTGGAGGCGGACCCGGTGACCGGGGCCACCGCGCTGCGGGGGGTCTGGGCGGCCGGGAACGTGGCCGCGCCCATGGAGCAGTTGGCCGGGGCGGCCGCGGCCGGGGTGCGGGCGGCCGTGGCGATCAACGGCGACCTGATCGAGGAGGAGGGCTTGCGGGCCCTCGAAGCCCACCGCGCCGCCGGCTCGGGCGGAACTCAGGGGGCGTTCAGACGAGGCTGAGAGGAACCGGGCTGTCATCGCGGTGCGGCGATGCGCAGCCCGCCCCTGGTCCGGGCTGCGTCAGCAGCCGTCGTCATAGCCTCCGTTCCATCCGGAGTCATCGTCGTCGTCGTACCAGCCGTGGTTGTAGCCGTTGTCGTCGTCGTGGTCCCAGCCGCCGTGGCTGACGTAGGCGACCGACTGGGTGGGAGTCGCGGCCGATGCCGTACCGGCCGCACCGACGGCGGCGCCGCCGGCCATCAGAACACCGATGGCGGACACCGCGAAGAGCCTCTTCGCTCTCATTGCCTTCATGGAAAATCCCTTCTTGACGTCGTGCCGCACAGCGGCACACAGTCGATGCCGCCTCGCACAGGGATGTCTGCGGGGCAAGCGCACGCCCGCATGGGTGCGCCAAGTGCAACTCCGCCGTCGACGCGGCCTTCGGCCGCGGACCTCATGGGCTGGTTCGCACTTGATACGAGAGCTGCGCGGTAGCGCATACCGCAGGCGCTGAATCACCGCAGTTGCGGTTCTCTCCTGCCCAGGCTAGTCACCTGCCCGCACCTGTGCATCTCGGGCGGACATCCCTCCGAAGGCCCGCTGCCGCTGTCGTTGCCGCTGCCGGCGCAGTCGACCGCCGCGAGGCGGTCACCTGCCACGACGCCGGGAAGAGCAGTCGATTCACCCGGACGGAGCAGAGCCGGTCGGGCTGTGAGGGCGACGGTGGCGCCGACCGGAATCGCGGGCCATGCCGCCGTCGGAGTGGCATTTCCCGGAAAGGCCCGTCCCGACCAGCGTGGAAGCCGAGGCCCGGGTGGAAACCACCCCTTGGCTGGGCGGGTAACGCAGCAGACGCTCCACGGCCTTTCACGGCAAACGGCCTCCTCCTCTCACAGCCCGACCGATGAACCCCGGTCGGCCCGACCTCTGGAGAATCCATGATCAACACCGGTCTTCTGGCCCGTATCGAGGCCAAGCCCGAGCACGCCGCCCAGGTCCAGGAACTCCTGGAGAGCGCTCTGGAACTGGCCCGGCAGGAATCCCAGACCGTGACCTGGTACTCGTTCCGGCTCGGCCCGACGAGCTTCGGGGTCTTCGACACCTTCAAGGACGAAGCCGGGCGCGAGGCCCACCTGAACGGCAAGATCGCCGCCGCGCTCATGGACATCGCCCCCACCCTGCTCGCCGACGCCCCCGACATCCAGAAGATCGACGTCCTGGCCGCCAAACTCCCCTGAACCCGCACAGGCCGATCCACCGCCGAACCACAGCGCGCTGACGTCGCATCAGGTCGCTCGCCTGCCGTCGGGACGGCCGAACCGTCTGCGGTGCGCGGCCCGGTCGGCAGGCCGCGGGATCACTGCCCGGATCCCGCGCCGGCGCGGATGGCCTGGTCCGTCGGACGGATGTGCGGGTTTCGGCCGGGACGGGATCGTGCAGGCTCTGGACAAGTCTGATCTTCGTACCGTTCGTCGGCTCAGAGGCCCGGGGGGCTCGCAATGGCACACGTGCTGGTCATCGGCGGAGGTGTCGCGGGGCTGGCGACCGCGCTGCTCGCGGCGCGGTACGGGCACACCGCCGAGCTCTTCGAACGCGATGGGCGCGCCCCCGGAGCCGCGCTCGACCGGGACTTCTTCGGCTGGCACCGGCCGGGCGTCCCGCAGGCCGCGCAACCGCACGCCCTGCTGGGCGCGGCCCGCACCGTCCTGCGGCGGGAACTGCCCGACGTCCACGCGGAGATGCTGCGGCTCGGAGCCCGCGAGCGGCACGAGCTGGACTGGTTCGACGTACGCCCGCCCGCGCAGCCCGGCGACGAGGACCTGGTCATGCTCCAGGCCCGGCGCATCGTCCTGGAGAGCGCCCTGACCACGGCGCTGCGCGCCGAGCCGGGGGCCGTCATGCGCCACGGCGAGCCGGTGACCGGGCTGGTGGCCGAACCGCGGGGCTCCGCCGTACGGGTGAGGGGCGTGACCACGCCGGCCGGTGCGTACGCGGGGGACCTGGTCGTGGACGCGGGCGGGCGGCGCGGGGGCGTCGAGCGCCTGCTGCCCGCTGCGGGCTGCCGGCCGGCGGTGGTGGAACGGCACCGGACGGGGCTGGCGTACTTCTGCCGCTGGTACCGGCTGCCGGAGGGGAGGGAGGAGGGGCCCCGCCGGCCGTGGGCGGTGACCGGCAACGCCTTCGCGGGGTGCGCCGTCTTCCCGGCCGACAACCGGGTGTTCGCGGTGACCCTGTTCGTCCACACCCGGGACACCACCCGCGCCGCGCTGCGCGACCCCGCCGTGTTCGAGGCCGCCGCGCGGGCCTTTCCGCCCGGTGCGGCCTGGCTGGAGCTGGGCGCCGAACCGCTGTCCGGGGTGCTGGCCGCGGGCGGCCTGGACAACCGGTGGAGCGCGCTGGTCGACGAGCGGGGGCCGGTGGCCACGGGTCTGGTGCCGATCGGGGACGCGCTCACGCACACCAACCCGACGCTGGGGCAGGGCATCTCGCTGGCGCTGTGGGCCGCGTGCAGGGTGGCCCGTACGGCGCACCAGGATCCGGGGGCGGTGCGGTTCGCCGCCGCGTACCACGCGTGGGCCGTACGGACCCTGAAGCCCTGGTTCGACTTCCAGGTGGTGGCCGACGCGGCCATCGGGGAGCGGTTCGCGACGCGGGCGGGGCGCGGGGATTCGGCGCGCGCGGTGGCCGCGCTGTTCGAGTGCGCGCTGGAGGACCCCGAGGTGATGCGGGCCCGGGCCCGCGTGCGGCACCTGGTGGAACCGCCGGAGCGGGCGTACGCGGACCCGCGGGTGCGGGCGCGGGTGGAGCGCTGGCTGGCGGCCCGGCCCGGGTACGCGCCGCACGCGGTGGGGCCGGACCGGCAGGAGTGGGAGCGGCTGGTCTACGACCCCGACCCCGCGACCTCGCCGAGCACCTCGGCGAGGTCGTAGCCGACGACCTCCTCCAGTTGGGCGTACGTACAGCTCTGCGGATCGCGGTCGGGCCGCCAGCGGCGGAACTGGGCGGTGTGCCGGAAGCGGTCGCCCTCCATGTGGTCGTACGCCACCTCGCAGACGCGCTCGGGGCGCAGCGGGACCCAGGAGAGGTCCTTCTTGCCGGTCCAGCGGCTCTGGGCGCCGGGCAGCCGGGCGCTCTCGTGCGCGGACTCCTCGGCCCAGGCGGCCCACGGATGCCCGGTCGGGTCGTCCATCCGCAGGGGCGCGAGTTCCTCCACCAGCTCGGCCCGGCGCTTCATCGGGAAGGCGGCGCAGACCCCGACGTGCTGGAGGGCGCCGTGGGCGTCGTGCAGGCCCAGGAGCAGCGATCCGACAATCGGACCGCTCTTGTGGAAACGGAAACCCGCGATGACGACGTCCGCCGTACGCTCGTGCTTGATCTTGAACATGAGGCGGGCATCGGGCCGGTAGGGCAGATCGAGCGGTTTGGCGATCACCCCGTCGAGCCCGGCGCCTTCGAACCGCTCGAACCAGTCCTGCGCGAGCGCGGGGTCGGTGGTCGCGGGCGCGAGATGAACGGGGGGCCGGGCAGTGGACAGGGCGTCGGTGAGGGCGGTGCGGCGGTCGGCGAGCGGGGTGTCGAGGAAGGCTTCGCCCCCGAGCGCGAGCAGATCGAAGGCGACGAAGCTGGCGGGGGTCTTCTGGGCCAGCATGTCGACACGGGACCGCGCGGGATGGATGCGCTCGGTCAGGCGGTCGAAGTCCAGTCGCCCGCCGTGAACGATGATGATCTCGCCGTCCACGACGCAGCGGGCCGGCAGGTTCTCCTTCAGGGCGGTCACCAGCTCGGGGAAGTAGCGGCTCAGGCTCTTCCCGGTGCGGCTGCCGATCTCCACCTCGTCGCCGTCGCGGTGCACGATCGCGCGGAAGCCGTCCCATTTGGCCTCGTACTGCATACCCGGAGGGATCTTGGACACCGATTTGGCGAGCATCGGCTTCACGGGCGGCATCACGGGCAGATCCATGTCTTAGATTCTGCGGCGGTACGTCCCCGGTCGCCCGGTATGCGCACCTGGCGGGGGCCGCCTACCGTGGCGCACATGGGTGCATCCGGGAATGCCATCGAGCTGGAAGCGGGCGGGAGGACCGTGCGGCTGTCCAGCCCGGACAAGGTCTACTTCCCCGAGCGGGGCCTGACCAAGCTGGACGTGGCGCGGTACTACCTGTCCGTGGCCGACGGGATCACGCGGGCCCTGCGCAACCGGCCCACCACCCTGGAGCGCTACCCCGAAGGGGTGGAGGGCGAGTCCTTCTTCCAAAAGCGCGCCCCGAAGAACCTGCCCGACTGGATCCCGACCGCCCACATCGAGTTCCCCAGCGGGCGCACGGCCGACGAGATCTGCCCGACCGAACCGGCCGCGGTGCTGTGGGCCGCCAACCTGGGCTGCCTGACCTTCCACCCCTGGCCGGTGCGGCGCGAGGACACCGACCGCCCCGACGAACTGCGCATCGACCTGGACCCGCAGCCGGGCACCGACTACCACCACGCGGTGATCTGCGCCCACGAGCTGCGCGACGTACTGGAGGACCTCGGGCTGCGCGGCTGGCCCAAGACCTCGGGCGGCCGGGGTCTGCACGTCTTCGTCCCGATCGAGCCGCGCTGGACGTTCACCGAGGTCCGGCGCTGCGCGATCGCGATCGGCCGCGAACTGGAACAGCGGATGCCCGGCAAGGTGACCACGGCGTGGTGGAAGGAGGAGCGCGGCGAGCGGATCTTCGTCGACTACAACCAAACGGCCCGCGACCGCACGATCGCCTCCGCGTACTCCGTCCGCCCGCGCCCGCACGCCCCGGTCTCGGCCCCGCTGCGCTGGGACGAGATCGACTCCGCCGAGCCCCGGGACTTCGACATCACCACGATGCCGGCGCGGTACGCGGAGCTCGGAGACCTGCACGCGGACATGGACGAGCACGCCTTCACCCTGGACGCCGCCCTCGAACTGGCCGAGCGCCACGAACACGACCACGGCCTCGGCGACATGCCGTACCCGCCGGACTATCCGAAGATGCCCGGCGAGCCCAAGCGCGTCCAGCCGAGCCGGGCGAAGCACGAGGACGGCAAGGGCACGGGCGAGGACGCGAAGGGCGAGGACGCGAAGGGCGAGGGCTGAGCGCGCGGCCGGCGGCGGGTGCCGTGCCCGCAGGGAGGACGGAAGGAGTACGGGTCATGCTCACCACGGACTACAAGGACGGCTCCCCGAACTGGGTCGACCTCGGCACGCCCCACCTCGACGGCGCCGCCGGGTTCTACACCGCACTGTTCGGCTGGGACTACCGGCCGGGCGGCGAGGAAGTCGGCGGATACGCGATGTTCCAGCTCGGCGGCAGGACGGTGGCGGGCGCCATGGCCGTCGCACCGGGCGAAGTCCGGTCGGCGTGGACGCTGTACTTCCGCAGCTCCGACGCGGACGCCACCGCGGCCGCCGTGGTCGCGGCGGGCGGCACGGTCGCCGTCGCGCCCCGGGACGTCATGGGCCTCGGCCGGATGGCGATCTTCGCCGACCCCGCGGGAGTCACGTTCTCGATCTGGCAGCCGGGCAGGATCGAGGGGCTGGGCGCCGTGACCGAGGTCGGCACCCTGTGCTGGACCGAGCTCTACACGGGCGATGTGCGGGCGGCCGCGTCCTTCTACGGGGCGGTCTTCGGCTGGGAGATCGTCGAGATGCCCTTCGAGGGCGGCTCGTACACCGCGGTCAAGGCCGCGGGCACGCCGGACGAGGCGGCCTTCGGCGGCATCGTCCCGATCGGGAGCGATCCGGTGGAGGACGCCGAACGCCCCTACTGGACACCGTACTTCGAGGTCGCCGACTGCGATGTGACGGCGGCCGCTGCGGAGGAGTCGGGCGGCAAGGTCCGCTTGTCGCCGGTCTTCATGGAGGGCGTGGGCCGTTTCGCGAAGCTGGCCGACCCCTACGGCGCCCGGTTCGCCGTCATCGCCAGCGCCGCGGCACCGGGGGTCTGAGGAGCCCGTACCGGTCCTGAGGAGCCCGGTGTTGATCAGGCGTTGATCGGACGTCCATCGGCGGCGGTGAGGATCTGCGGCATGTCGATGAACACCTCCACCACCGCCGCGCCCGCCTGGTACGACCTCGCCCTCTGCGCCCAGACGGGCCCCGGCTTCTTCTTCCCGGAGCCCGGCTCCTCCCTGCGGGACGCCAAGCGGCTGTGCGGGGCGTGCGAGGGCCGCGCGGCATGCCTGGAGTACGCCCTGGCCAACGACGAGCGCTTCGGTGTCTGGGGCGGCCTCTCGGAGTCCGAGCGCCTCGCGCTGCGCCCGCGCGGCTGACCGGGCCCGGCGCCGCCGGGCCACCCACGTACGACAACGCGAAACCCTGGCAGGGCGGGGGCCATGCCAGGGTTCGAGGCGTTGCGTGCCGGTAGGGCCGGTCAGGCCCGTCGTGCCGGTCAGGCCTTGCGGGCCGCGATGCGCGCCGCGCGGGCGGCCAGCCGCTCGTCGAACTTGCGGGCCTCGGAGTCCAGGCCGCCCATGAAGAGCCCGAGCTCCTCCTGGGCCTGCTGTCCCTCGGGGCCTAGACCGTCGATGTCCATGATCTTCAGGAAGCGGATCACCGGGCTCAGCACGTCGTCGTGGTGGATCCGCAGGTTGTAGACCCCGCCGATCGCCATCTGCGCGGCCATCCGCTCGAAGCCGGGCATGCCGTGTCCGGGCATCCGGAAGTTGACCACGACGTCCCGCACGGCCTGCATCGTCAGGTCCGGGGCGATCTCGAAGGCCGCACCCAGCAGGTTGCGGTAGAAGATCATGTGCAGGTTCTCGTCCTGCGCGATGCGGGCCAGCATCCGGTCGCAGACCGGGTCACCGGACTGGTGGCCGGTGTTGCGGTGCGAGATGCGGGTCGCCAGTTCCTGGAAGGCCACGTACGCCACGGAGTGCAGCATCGAGTGCCGGTTGTCGGACTCGAACCCCTCCGACATGTGCTGCATGCGGAACGCTTCCAGCTTGTCCGGGTCCACGGCGCGCGAGGCCAGCAGGTAGTCGCGCATCACGATGCCGTGGCGGCCCTCCTCGGCCGTCCAGCGGTGCACCCACGTGCCCCAGGCGCCGTTGCGGCCGAAGAGCGTGGCGATCTCGTGGTGGTAGCTGGGGAGGTTGTCCTCGGTCAGCAGGTTCACGACCAGCGCGATCTTGCCGATGTCGGTGACCTTGGACTGCTGCGGGTCCCAGGCCTCGCCGTCCTCGAAGAAGCCAGGGAAGTTCCGGCCGTCGCTCCACGGGACGTACTCGTGGGGCATCCAGTCCTTGGTGACCTTCAGATGGCGGTTGAGTTCCTTCTCGACCACCTCTTCCAGCGCGTACAGCAGCTTGGCGTCGGTCCACGCCTCCGAGCTGCCGAGGTGGGGAGAGGTGAGTGTCACGGGTGCTCCTGAGGACAAAGCGAAATACCTACGGTTCCGTAGCCTACGAACCCGTAGGTTAAGCGGAGCGTGAGAGCCAGCCAAGCCCCAGGCGTTCATATGACCGGTTACGTCCGGTTATCTGCGCAGTTTGAGGGCGCGCGTGAAGCGCCCGGCGGAGCAAAAGTCGCCCCGGCAGGTGGCCCGTGACACCCGCCTTGACGTCGGTCACCGCCAAGACGGGCATTACGGCTGCGGAGTCGGCCGCCCCTTCGGCGCCGGCCGGCCGACGACCGCGCGGCGGACCCGCCCGGGCTCACTCGTGCCAGAGGGCCTCGCGCACCTCCTCGGCCGTCGTCGCCTTCAGCTCGCCGTCCAGCAGCAGCCAGCGGGTGATCCCCACCGACTCCAGGAACGGCACGTCGTGGCTGGCCACCAGCAGGGCGCCCTCGTACGACTCCAGCGCCTGCGTGAGCTGCCGGACGCTCGCCAGGTCCAGGTTGTTCGTCGGCTCGTCCAGCATCAGCAGCTGCGGAGCCGGCTCCGCCAGCAGCAGCGCCGCCAGGGCCGCCCGGAACCGCTCGCCGCCCGACAGGGTGCCGGCCGGCCGGTCCGCCCGGGCGCCCCGGAACAGGAAGTGCGCGAGCCGCGCCCGGACCAGGTTGTTCGAGGCCTGCGGGGCGAACCGGGCCACGTTCTCCACCACCGACCGGCTCTCGTCGAGCACGTCCAGCCGCTGCGGCAGGAACCGCGTCGGCACGTGCGTGATCGCCTCACCGGACACCGGCGGGAGCGCCCCCGCGATCGTGCGCAGCAGGGTCGTCTTGCCCGAGCCGTTGCGGCCCACCAGTGCGATCCGCTCCGGACCGCGCAGCTCCCACTCGCCCGCGACCCGGGCCCCGTACGCCAGGTGGACGTCGCTCAAGGTCAGGACCCGGCGGCCCGGCGGGACCTGCGTGGCCGGCAGCTTGATCCGGATCTCGTCGTCGTCACGCACCGCCTCCGCCGCCTGGTCCAGCCGCTCCTTCGCCTGGGCCAGCTTCTCGGTGTGCAGGATCCGGTGCTTGCCGGCCGACTCCTGGGCCGCGCGCTTGCGGGCGCCCATGACGATCTTCGGCTCGCGCTTCGAGTCGTTCATCTTCTGGCCGTACCGCTTGCGCCGCGCCAACTTCATGTGGGCGTCGGACAGTTCCCGCTTCTGCCGCTGCACGTCGGCCTCCGCGACCCGGACCATCCGCTCGGCCGCGTCCTGCTCGGCGGCCAGCTGTTCCTCGTACGCCGAGAAGTTGCCCCCGTACCAGCGGACTTCGCCGTCGTGCAGGTCGGCGATCTGGTCGACCCGCTCCAGCAGCTCCCGGTCGTGGCTGACCAGGAGGAGGACCCCGGACCAGGACTCGACCGCCGCGTACAGGCGGCGTCGGGCCCGCAGGTCCAGGTTGTTCGTCGGCTCGTCGAGCAGCAGGACGTCGGGGCGGGCGAGCAGCAGCGCGGCCAGGCGCAGCAACACGCACTCGCCGCCCGACAGTTCGCCGACCGTGCGGTCCAGGCCGATCCGGGCGAGGCCGAGCTCGTCGAGGGTGGCCAGGGCCCGCTCCTCGACGTCCCAGTCGTCGCCGACCGCGGCGAAGTTCGCCTCGCTCGCCTCGCCCGCCTCGATGGCGTGCAGGGCGGCGCGGGCGGTGTGGATGCCGAGCGCCTCGTCCACGCGCAGGGCGGTGTCGAGGGTGACGCTCTGCGGGAGGTACCCGACGGTGCCGGCTACGGACAACTGCCCGTCGGTCGGGGTCAGTTCACCGGCGATCAGCTTGAGCAGGGTGGACTTCCCGCAGCCGTTGAGGCCGATGAGGCCGGTACGGCCGGGGCCGACGGCCCAGTGGAAGTCGTCGAAGACGGGGGTCCCGTCGGGCCAGTCGAAGGACAGGGCGGAACAGGTGATGAATGCAGGGGCGTGGCTCATGGAGGCCTCCAGGTTGCGTGAGTGTGCGTGCAACGCGGGGAGACAGCCGACGGTCGGATCCGACGCGGAACGGGTCGGTACGGCGGGATCGGTCGGTGTCTCGGACCTCAGAAGAGCAACGTCCTGCTCCGTTTCGACGGCAATGGGGCGTCTACGAAGCTACGGGCGGCCGGGAGCCGCCCGCAAACGATTTAAATGCGGCCGCGGGTGCGGGTACGGAGCGGCCCCGGGGGGCGGGCGCCGGGACGGGTGGCGGACCGGTCTCAGCGCGGGTCGCGCATCAGCTCGGCCAGGCTGTGGTCCATGTCGAGGTACAGGTGCTCCAGGCCCGGCGGCACGATCGTCGCGGCCCGCTCCAGGAACCGGTGCAGCTCGACCGTCAGCATCAGCACGATCGCCACTCCCTCGGGCGCGTGGAACTCGATCGTGGTCCGGTCGACGTCGTACGGGCGCACCCGCACGTCACCCCACCCCGTCGGGCGGTCCAGCCCCGATTCCAGGAGCTCGCGGGCGAAGGTCCACGAAACCTCCACGCCCTCCAGGGTGGCGGGAGCGGGGAAGGCCATGCGCACGGCGAAGGGATCCGCACGGTCGTAGCAGAGCGTGACGGGCACGGTCTCGACCTTCGGGGCGGTGGCGACCAGACGGGCCTGCACGGCCTGCTCGATAACGGTGATCAAGGCTCGCTCCCTTGCGGCGGATCTGCTGCCGGGCATGGGGTGAAGCCCGACAACCGGATAGACGCCGGAATCGGCAAATCCGTGCATGCGAACTGACGTGAGCTGTGTCACCGATTGGCTGGAACGCGTCCGTTTGATCGCACAGAGTGACGGCGGGAGTCGGGTGAGCGAAGGGCTGTCAGTCGCGGCCGCATGCCCCGGAGTGGTCGCAAAACGGCTGGTTCCCGCTCACTCCACAAGCGCAAAGCATCGCCCTGGTCTCCCTCCGGAAGGTCCCGTCGGGGGTCGCCACCCGCAGATCGCCGCGCATCACGAGCTGCCCGGCGGACGAGCGCACGACCGTCGTCGGCCGGTCCGGCTCCTCGGCCGGCCCGTCCCCGGCGGGCCGGTACTGCAGCGCACCCGAGGGGCACCGGCGGATCACCTCGGCGACGCGCTCCGGCTCGGCGCCGTCCGGCTGTACCCACGGGCGCTTCCCCGAGTCGAACACCTCGGGGAGCCCGCCCACGCATTCGGCGGCGTGCAGACACCGCCCGGTGTCGTAAGTGACGGTGATGCGCTTGCCTTCGTAGGCCTTGGGTTCCCTGGATGGCATGGCCACAGCGTAGGAACGCGGCGGCACGGACGCACCCTGGACGCCGAATCCGGCGTGCATTAGCTTCCGGCGCCATGAGACTTCTGGGAGTTGGCACGTGCGCGGCGGCTCTGGCGGTGGGCCTGCTCGCCGCCCCCGCGCACGCGCAGGACAATTCGGACGCGCAGGCGTTACGGGGCGCGGGCTGGGCCCTGAAGGACACCGGGAAGGACGCCCGGTTCCGCGGGCTCGCGGCGGTCAGCCGGTCCACGGCCTGGGTGGCAGGCACCAAGGGCACCGTGCTGCGCACGGTGGACGGCGGCCGCAGCTGGCGCGACGTCTCACCGCCGGGCGCCGTCGCGGAGGGCCTGGAACTGCGCGACATCGAGGCCTTCGACGCACGGCACGCGGTGGCCCTGTCCATCGGGGAGGGCGCGGCCTCGCGGGTGCTGCGCACCGAGGACGGCGGCGCCACCTGGGCCGAGACCTTCCGCAACCCCGACCCGCGGGCGTTCTACGACTGCCTCACCTTCTTCGACCCCCGGCACGGCCTGGCGGTGAGCGACCCGGTGGACGGCAAGTTCCGGATCCTGTCGACGGACGACGGCGGCCGGAACTGGGCGGTGCTGCCGCGCACGGGGATGCCGGACGCCCTGGCGGGCGAGGCGGGGTTCGCGGCCAGCGGCCAGTGCCTGGTCAGTGCGGGGCCGCGCGACGTCTGGCTGGCCACGGGCGGCGGCGCGGCCGGCCGGATCCTGCACTCGCCGGACCGCGGCCGCACCTGGCGGGTCGCCGAGTCGGGCATCCCGGCGGGCGACCCGGCCAAGGGGGTCTTCGCCCTGGCCTTCCGCGACCGTACGACGGGGCTGGCGGTCGGCGGCGACTACCGCACCGGCGAGGCCTCCCCGCGGGCCGCCGCCGTATCGGCGGACGCGGGCCGCACCTGGCGTCCCGCGTCCACCCCGCCCCCGGCGTACCGCTCGGGCGCGGCCTGGCTCCCGCACCTGCGCACCGCGGCCCTGGCGGTCGGCCCGACGGGCACGGACGTGACGACGGACGCCGGCAGGACGTGGAAGCCCCTGGCCGAAGGCTCGTTCGACACGGTCGACTGCGCGAGCGACGGCGGCTG
>NZ_LFML01000005.1 GCF_001044425.1 Streptomyces roseus | reverse complement strand
GGGAGGAGGGGGCGGGCGGCGAGCACGGTCTCCGGGTTCGCGGGCTCGGCGGCCGGCCGCCCGGGCCGCTCCCGGCCGACTCCGGCGACGCTGCCGGCGAGCTCCTCGTACGCCTCGTGCGGTACGTCGGCCACCGGGTCGGGGTCGGTTCCGGGATCGGTCTCGTCGGCCTTCGGCGGGGCGGCCGGCACCCTGCGGGCCGGGGCCTTGCCGGGCAGGGCCGGTGCGGGGAGGCGGACGGCCGCGGCCCGGCCGGACGGGGGCGGGCCGGCGGCCCGGTCGGCGGCGGCGGAGGCGGCGGAGGCGGCGGACGCGGCGGGAGAGAGCGCGGCGGCGGCCACCACGGCCCCGGCCAGCCAGCGCCGCGCGCGGAGGCGTTGAGTCACGGGGAGCCCCTCCCGTCCCGAGCAGCCGACGTTGGGCTCAGGTTTACATAGTGGGGCAAAAGCGGCATCCCGGACGGTTCATCAGAGCCGTCCGGGATGCCGGGTGTGTCGCGGGAGGGCCGTCCGATGCCCGGCGGGCCTACTCGGCGTTGCCGGTGGACACGGTCAGCGTGTACTCCGTGCCTTCCTTCTCGATCTTGTCCCCGGGGCGCGGGTTCTGGTCGAGCACGGTGTCCTTGCCGTACACGGCCTCGTCCTTCTCGACGATCTTGTACTTGCCGCCGGAGGCCTGGATGCACGCCTTGACCGACAGCAGGTTCTTGTAGCGCAGGTCCGGCGCCGTGTACTTGGTGGCGTCGCTGAAGTGCTTGCTCGGCTCCTTGCACTTCTCTGCGTCGATCGTGCGCGAGGTGTCCGGGCCCTTGAAATTGGCCTTGGGCGAGCCCGACGCGGCCGTGGAGGCCTTGGACGACGCGGCCGTGTCGCCGGACTTGCCCGTGTCGCCGTCGCCGTTCATCGAGATCACCGCGATCAGACCGCCCATGGCCAGCAGCGCCACCGCGATGGCCCCGATGACCACCGGCATGTTCCGCTTGTCGCCGCCGCCCCCGCCCGACGTGGTCGTCGAGACCGGGGAGACGGTGAACGGCGGCGGGGTCTGCGGTCCGTACTGCTGCTGGTGGGCGAGCTGCTGCTGCGGCGGGTACGCGTACCCGCCCTGCCCGTGCTGCTGCGCCATCGGCGCCGGGGTCGGCGCGTACGGGGACGGCGTCGGCGCGTACGGCTGCTGCACGGACCGGGCCGGCGGCGCCTGGAACCCGGAGTCCACCGGCGGGAACACGGCCGAGGCCACGCCCGCCCCGCTGCCGCCCGCGTGCGAGCCGGGCACGATGGCCGGCGCCCCGGTCTGACCGGCCGACATCACCCGCGCGACCTCGTCGCGCATGGCGGCGGCCGTGGGGAAGCGCTCGTTCGGGTTCTTCTTCAGGGCCCGCGCCACCAGCGCGTCCATCGCCGGGGTGACCGAGCGGTTGATGGAGGACGGGGCGACCGGCTCCTCCTGCACGTGCGCGTACGCGATGGCCAGCGGGGAGTCCGCGTCGAACGGGATCCGGCCCGTCAGCAGCTGGAACAGCATGATGCCGACCGAGTACAGGTCGGACCGGGCGTCGACCCCGCGCCCCAGCGCCTGCTCGGGCGAGAGGTACTGGGGGGTGCCGACGACCATGCCGGTCTGCGTCATCGAGGTGACCCCCGACTGCATGGCCCGGGCGATGCCGAAGTCCATCACCTTGACCAGGCCGCGCTTGGTCATCATCACGTTGCCGGGCTTGATGTCGCGGTGGACCAGCCCCATCTCGTGGCTGACCTCCAGGGCGGCCAGCACGTCGGCCGTCACCCTCAGCGCCTTGTCGGCCGGCATGGCCCCGTACTGGCGGACGTCCGCCTCCAACACCGAGCCCAGCGGCTGGCCCTCCACGTACTCCATCACGATGTACGGCATCACCGCCGCGTCGCCGGCGCCGGGGCCGCTGAACGTGACTTCGCCCTCGCCCGTGTCGAATACCGAGACGATGTTCGTGTGCGACAGTTTCGCAACAGCCTGCGCCTCACGGCGGAAGCGCTCGCGGAACGACTGCTCCCGCCCGAGATCGCTGTGCAGGGTCTTGATGGCGACCTGCCGGTCGAGCGCCGAGTCGTACGCCAGGTAGACGGACGCCATGCCGCCCGCGCCCAGCAAGTCCCTTAGCTGGTAACGGCCACCGGCCAAAGAGCCGCCCGCGTACTGGCCCTGAGTGCCGTCCTGGCTCATGACTGTTGCTTCCCCTCGGGATGTGTCCCAACGCCTCTGGCTGAGCGCATGTGGCGCCCAGTCTGCCGGAGGGCAAGCACACGTCAAGCCAGGTGCCCGTTCCGTGACCGCGGGGCCACGGCGCGCCATAGTCCGAACGGCGACCTGTTCCGAGGCTGTAGCGTTCATCGGAGCACCCGAAGAGGACCTACCGCTGAGCGGCGGCCGAGAGAGACGACGGCGAGGACTGATGGCACCCGAACCCGAGGGAAACGGCGCCGGGATGGCCGACGGTCCTGAGCATTGGGGCGCCGGCGGCCTGGTCGGCGACGGCCGCTACCGGCTCACCCACCGCCTGGGCCGCGGCGGCATGGCGGAGGTCTTCGCCGCCGAGGACGTACGGCTGGGCCGGACCGTCGCCGTGAAGCTGCTGCGCGCCGACCTCGCGGAGGATCCGGTCTCCAAGGCCCGCTTCACGCGCGAGGCGCAGTCGGTCGCCGGGCTCAACCACCACGCCGTCGTCGCCGTGTACGACTCCGGCGAGGACAGGGTCGGCCCCAACACCGTCCCGTACATCGTGATGGAGCTGGTCGAGGGCCGCACCATCCGCGATCTGCTCATCAGCGCCGAGGCCCCGGGCCCGGAGCAGGCGCTCATCATCACCTCGGGCGTGCTCGAAGCCCTCGCCTACTCCCACCAGCACGGCATCGTGCACCGCGACATCAAGCCGGCCAACGTCATCATCACCGAGACCGGCGCGGTCAAGGTGATGGACTTCGGCATCGCCCGGGCCCTGCACGGCGCCCAGTCGACGATGACCCAGACCGGCATGGTCATGGGCACCCCGCAGTACCTCTCGCCCGAGCAGGCGCTCGGCAAGGCGGTGGACCACCGCTCCGACCTGTACGCCACCGGCTGCCTGCTGTACGAACTGCTCGCGCTGCGGCCCCCGTTCACCGGTGAGACCCCGCTGTCGGTGGTCTACCAGCACGTACAGGACGCGCCGGTTCCGCCCTCGCAGCTGCCGGAGGGCCACCACATCCCGCAGGAGCTCGACGGGCTCGTCATGCGCTCCCTCGCCAAGGACCCGGACGACCGGTTCCAGAGCGCCGAGGAGATGCGCGGGCTGGTCCAGTACGCGCTCCAGATGCTGCACGACCAGGGTGCGAACACCGGCACCTGGAACACCGGGCCGGTCACCATGGCCCTGCCGCACGGGCGCGGCGGGGCGGCGCAGACCACGGCGATGCCGATGGGCCAGGGCGGCGGCCAGCAGCCGTACGCGGCGCACGCCTCGACCTCGCAGTTCCAGCAGCCGATGGTGCCGCCGCTGAACCCGGAGGACGGCTCGGCCTTCCCCGGCGGGGGCGGTTACGACAACCACGGCCACGGACACGGCGGCGGTCAGGGCGGGCGCGACGGGTACGAGGGCTACGACGACCGCGGCGGCAGCCGCTGGAAGCTGTGGCTGTTCGCGGTGCTGGCGATCATCGCGATCGCGGGCGGCGTGGCGTACGCCGTCAACTCGGTCTCGTCGGGCAAGAGCAAGGACGACAGCACTCCGCCGGCCGTCCAGAGTTCGTCGAGCGGCCAGTCGAGCAGCCCGTCCGACCAGCAGGTCCCTTCCTCGCACGAGACGCCGTCGACGCGCCCGTCGGACGACTTCACGCCGCAGCCGAGCCGCAGCAAGTACACGCCGAGCACCAGCCCGTCGGCGTCGACGTCACCGTCGTTCAGTTCGTCGCCCTCGGCTTCGAGCAGCCCGTCCAAGACGCCGCCCACCAAGGCGCCGCCGACGAAGAGCCCGCCGGTCGAATCGCCGAATCCGCTGGACGATCTGTAAGCGAATTCGCAGCTCAGAGTGCGTGCTGATACTCCCTGTCCGGATGTGCGGCCAGGGAGTGCACGGTGACGAACTGGGGCTCGATACGCATGTGGACGGGGTCGAAGACCGCGCCGTCCACATAAAGCGGAACCGGTCCGAAGAGTTCCAGTTCGCGGGTGGACGGCTCGATGATCTCGGCCGTTCCGGTGAACTGCACGGACCACAGGCGCCGGTCCGCCGAATTGAAGTTGTCGGCGCCGTACGCCACCACGCTGCCGTTGCACGCCTGGTGGTAGCCGAAGCCCGCGTGCATTCTCAGCACGACGTCGCCGTCCACCACGATGTGGCGGGCGAGGGCGAGGAAGGGCAGCGCGCGCATGCTGGTGGCCACCCTGCCGTACGGCACCCGGCGCAGCAGTTCGATGGCGTGGAGCTCCTCCGCAGACATGCGTCCACTGTCCGGGTACGGACGCGCGTACGAACAGAGGAGGCGGCCCCGAGGATCGGGGACGTTGGTCCCGAATGAACGGACCCGCCGACGGAACGGCCAGCTCAGAGCCTGGGCCGGACCGCGGACCGGCACGCGGCCGGCTCCCTGCGGCGGCTCAGGCGCGCTTCTCGGCCTGGAGGCGGGCCACGTACGCGGCGGCCTGCGAGCGGCGCTCCATGCCCAGCTTGGACAGCAGGCTGGAGACGTAGTTCTTGATGGTCTTCTCGGCCAGGTGCAGCCGCTCGCCGATGACCCGGTTGGTCAGGCCCTCGCCGATCAGGTCGAGGATCTTGCGCTCTTGGTCGGTCAGGTTGGCCAGGCGGTCGTCGCCCTTGCCGTTCTTGCCGTCGCGCAGCCGCTCCAGCACCCGCGCCGTGGCGACGGGATCCAGCAGCGACTTGCCGGCCGCCACGTCCCGCACGGCGCTGAGCAGCTCATTGCCGCGGATCGCCTTCAGCACGTAACCGGAGGCGCCGGCCATGATCGCGTCGAACAGTGCCTCGTCGTCGGCGAACGAGGTCAGCATCAGGCACTTGATGTCCTCGTCCTGCGAGCGGACCTCGCGGCAGACCTCCACCCCGCTGCCGTCCGGCAGGCGCACGTCGAGCACGGCGACGTCGGGGCGGGTGGCGGGAATGCGCACCAGGGCGTCCGCGGCGGTACCCGCCTCGCCGACGATCTCGATGTCCTCTTCGACCGAAAGCAGCTCATGGACACCCCGACGTACCACTTCGTGGTCGTCCAGGAGGAATACCTTGATTTTTCCGTCTTCGCGCACGAACTCAGTTTCACACACTCACCCCTTCCCTGCCGTCGTTACCCGGGATAACGTGCCGTTGTTCCGGCCCCCTGCAAGGCTGTGACCAGTGGTTGTTCCCCACCCGGCGGATTTACTTGGAAATCCAAGCAAAAACGCAGGTCAAGTGGGGTTTCGCAGTTATGCGGCGCACTGGGTAACGTGCATTGCGCAGGGCACTTGCCGGGGCACCTGTCACGCCTGAATCCGTACATGACGCGCACCCACCCTTGTGCGCTGGTACGGATCCGGGTGAGCCGCACTGGACCCCGGAGAACCCGGGAGCCGGACCGACGGAGGAGCAACACGTGACCGTGGAGAGCACTGCCGCGCGCAAGCCGCGACGCAGCAGCGGCACCAAGCGGGCGGCAGGCGCGGCGAGCGCCGCCAAGGCCCCCGCTGCCAAGGCTGCCGCCACCGCGCAGAACGCCGAGCCCCAGCTCGTACAGCTGCTGACGCCCGAGGGTGAACGGGTCAGCGCAGCGGACAATCCCGACGCCGCGGAGTTCCTCTCCTTCGTCGAGGACATCACCACCGAGGACCTGCGCGGGCTCTACCGCGACATGGTCCTCACCCGCCGCTTCGACGGCGAGGCGACCGCCCTCCAGCGCCAGGGCGAGCTGGGCCTGTGGGCCTCGCTGCTCGGCCAGGAGGCCGCCCAGATCGGCTCCGGCCGCGCGCTGCGCGACGACGACTACGTGTTCCCGACCTACCGCGAGCACGGCGTGGCCTGGTGCCGCGGCGTGGACCCGACGAACCTGCTCGGCATGTTCCGCGGCGTGAACCACGGCGGGTGGGACCCGAACACGAACAACTTCCACCTGTACACGATCGTCATCGGCTCGCAGACGCTCCACGCGACCGGTTACGCGATGGGCGTGGCCAAGGACGGCGCGGACTCCGCGGTCATCGCATACTTCGGCGACGGCGCGTCCAGCCAGGGCGACGTGGCCGAGGCGTTCACCTTCTCGGCCGTCTACAACTCCCCCGTGGTGTTCTTCTGCCAGAACAACCAGTGGGCGATCTCCGAGCCGACCGAGCGCCAGATGCGCGTGCCGCTGTACCAGCGCGCCCAGGGCTTCGGCTTCCCGGGCGTCCGCGTCGACGGCAACGACGTCCTGGCCTGCCTCGCGGTCACCCGCTGGGCGCTGGCGCGGGCCCGCGCGGGCGAGGGCCCGACCCTGGTCGAGGCGTTCACGTACCGCATGGGCGCGCACACCACCTCCGACGACCCGACGAAGTACCGCCGGGACGAGGAGACGCAGGCGTGGGAGGCGAAGGACCCGATCCTGCGCCTGAAGACGTACCTGCTGGCCAGCGGCGGGGCCGACGAGGCCTTCTTCGAGTCTCTGGAGGCCGAGAGCGAGGCGCTGGGCAAGCGGGTGCGCGAGGTCGTGCGCGCCATGCCCGACCCGGACACCATGGCGATCTTCGAGAACGTCTACGCGGACGGGCACGCGCTCGTCGACGAGGAGCGCGCCCAGTTCGCCGCCTACCTCGCTTCCTTCGAGGCCGAGGAGGGCCACTGATGGCCGTCGAGAAGATGTCGATCGCGAAGGCGCTCAACGAGTCCCTGCGCAAGGCCCTGGAGCAGGACCCGAAGGTCCTGATCATGGGCGAGGACGTCGGCAAGCTGGGCGGTGTCTTCCGGATCACCGACGGCCTGCAGAAGGACTTCGGCGAGGAGCGGGTCATCGACACCCCGCTCGCCGAGTCCGGCATCGTCGGCACGGCCATCGGCCTGGCGCTGCGCGGCTACCGGCCCGTGGTGGAGATCCAGTTCGACGGGTTCGTCTTCCCCGCGTACGACCAGATCGTCACGCAGCTCGCGAAGATGCACGCGCGGGCGCTGGGCAAGGTCAAGATGCCGGTCGTCGTGCGCATCCCGTACGCCGGCGGCATCGGCGCGGTGGAGCACCACTCGGAGTCCCCCGAGACGCTGTTCGCGCACGTCCCGGGCTTGAAGGTGGTCTCGCCCTCGAACGCGAGCGACGCGTACTGGATGCTCCAGCAGGCGATCCTCAGCGACGACCCGGTGATCTTCTTCGAGCCGAAGCGGCGCTACTGGGACAAGGGCGAGGTCGACACCGAGGCCATCCCCGGCGAGCTGCACAAGGCGCGCGTCACGCGCGAGGGCTCCGACATCACCCTGGCGGCCTACGGCCCGATGGTGAAGGTCTGCATGGAGGCCGCGGCCGCGGCGGCCGAGGAGGGCAAGTCGGTGGAGGTCGTGGACCTGCGCTCGATGTCCCCGATCGACTTCGACGGGCTGCAGGTCTCGGTGGAGAAGACCCGCCGGCTCGTGGTCGTCCACGAGGCCCCGGTGTTCCTGGGCACGGGCGCGGAGATCGCCGCCCGCATCACGGAGCGGTGCTTCTACCACCTGGAGGCGCCGGTGCTGCGTGTGGGCGGCTTCCACGCCCCCTACCCGCCGGCCCGCCTGGAGGACGAGTACCTGCCGGGCCTGGACAGGGTGCTCGACGCCGTCGACCGCTCGCTTGCGTACTGAGGAGAGCGTTCCCGTGACGATCCGCGAATTCAAGATGCCCGATGTGGGCGAGGGCCTGACCGAGGCCGAGATCCTCAAGTGGTACGTCCAGCCGGGTGACACCGTCACCGACGGGCAGGTCGTCTGCGAGGTCGAGACGGCGAAGGCGGCCGTGGAGCTGCCGATCCCGTTCGACGGGACCGTGCACGCGCTCCTCTTCGAGGAGGGCACCACGGTCGACGTCGGCCAGGTGATCATCTCGGTGCAGACGGGTGAGGCGGAGGCCCCCGCGGCCGCCGCTGCCGCCGCGGCTTCGGCCCCGACCGCAGCCGCCGCGCCCGTAGCGGCCGAGGCCGCCGAGGAGCCGGCCGCCGCCGCCCGCCAGCCCGTCCTGGTCGGCTACGGGGTCTCCCAGGCCTCGACGAAGCGCCGCCCGCGCAAGGCCGCGCCGGGCGCGCAGAACGGCAGCGCCGCGGTGGCCCTGCCGGCCGTACCGGCCCAGCCGGAGGCCGTCGCGGCCGCGCCGGCCGCTCCCGCCGCCCTGAACGGCAACGGCGGCGCCCCCGCCGGGGAGCGCCCGCTGGCGAAGCCGCCGGTGCGCAAGCTGGCCAAGGACCTCGGCATCGACCTCGCCTCCGTGGTGCCCACCGGCGAGGGCGGGGTCGTGACCCGGGAGGACGTGCACGCCGCCGCGGCGTCCGCGATCACCCCGCAGACCGCGGTGTCCGCACCGGCCCCGGCGGCGCCGGCGCAGGTACCGGCCGAGGCGTCGGTGCCGGCGGCCGGGCAGGCCCGCGAGACCCGCATCCCGGTCAAGGGCGTCCGCAAGGTCACCGCCCAGGCGATGGTCAACTCGGCGTTCACCGCGCCCCACGTCACCGAGTTCATCACCTTCGACGTGACCCGCACGATGAAGCTGGTCCAGGAGCTCAAGGAAGACCCGGACCTCGCGGGGCTGCGGATCAACCCGCTGCTGCTCATCGCCAAGGCGGTGCTGGTGGCCATCCGCCGCAACCCGGACGTCAACGCGTCCTGGGACGAGGCGGCCCAGGAGATCGTGCTCAAGCACTACGTCAACCTGGGCATCGCGGCGGCCACCCCCCGCGGCCTGATCGTCCCGAACATCAAGGACGCGCACGCCAAGACGCTGGGCGAGCTGTCGGCGGCCCTGTCCGAGCTGGTCGGCACGGCACGCGACGGCAAGACCTCCCCGGCCGACATGCAGAACGGCACCATCACCATCACCAACGTCGGCGTCTTCGGCGTCGACACCGGTACGCCCATCCTGAACCCCGGCGAGTCCGCGATCCTCGCGGTCGGCGCGATCAAGCTCCAGCCGTGGGTCCACAAGGGCAAGGTGAAGCCGCGTCACGTCACCACCCTGGCGCTGTCGTTCGACCACCGCCTCATCGACGGTGAGCTCGGCTCGAAGTTCCTGGCGGACATCGCGGCCGTCCTGGAACACCCGCGCCGCCTGGTCACCTGGGCGTAGCCCGACCCCGACCGGCATCCGGAGCCCCCCTCGCCACCGCACCGCGAGGGGGGCTCCGGCATGACGGAAAAGCCCTGGCCGGCCGGACGGCGCTCCGATGATGATCAACGTATGAGATTCCGCCCCGCCACCGCGGACCCCGCCGGCATCGGCCGGGCCCTCTCCTACCCCGCCGACGGGCCCGTCGACGCCCTGTCCGCCGAGAAGATCCGCGAGGAACTCGCCGAGAACCGGTTCCGGCCCGCGTGGATCTGGTGCGCCGAGGACGAGGACGGCGAGGTCCTCGGCCGCGCGCTGTGGTGGGGCCGCGCGGACAGCGAGCGGCCCATCACGCTCGACTGCCTCCAGGTACGGGAATCCGTCGCCGACCCCGCGGCGCTCGCCGCCGACCTGCTCGCCGCCGGACACGCGGCCTTCGGGACGCTCCCTCTCTACGACCTCTCCCTGCCCGGCGACTGGCGGACCCGCCCCGACCTCGTCGAGGCCGTCGCCTGGCGGCGCAAGGCCGCGTACGGGGCGGGGCTGACCCGGGAGATCGAGCGGCTGCGCTACGAGTGGACCCGCCCCCGGCCGGTGCCGGACGGAGCCCCCGCGGCGGGCACCGCCGAGCCCGGCGGGCGGCTGGTCTTCCGCGAGGGCACGGACGAGGAGTTCCTCGACGCCTTCGCCCGCCTCTCGGCGGGCAGCCTGGACCTGCACACGCGGAACGAGCTGCGCTCGATGGGCGCCGGGCGGCTCGCCCGGGAGGACTTCGCGTTCTACCTCGACTGCCCCGGCGAGCGCTCCTGGTGGCGCCTGGCCGAACTCCCGGACGGCACCCTGGCGGGCCTGGCCATCCCGTCCGCGACCCCGTACCACCGCAACGTCGGGTACCTGGGCGTCGTACCGGAGCAGCGCGGCCGCGGCCTGATCGACGAGATCCTGGCGGAGATCACCCGCTTCCACGCGGCCGCGGGAGCGGAACGCATCACCGCGACGACGGACACCGTCAACACCCCCATGGCCGCGGCCTTCGACCGCGCCGGCTACGAGGTCACCGAGATCCGCCTGGTCCTGGAGCCGGAGGCGTAGCCGCGCGGGAGGAACCGGTTCCCCCGCCGACGGCTGCGTCTTCGCGGTCTTCGCGCCGTACCACGACGAGGCGCCCGCTCCGGCCGGGTCCGGATCGGGGTCCCGGGGGCGCTCCGCCGCCCTCAGGCGGTAGCCTCCCCGCCGGGGAAGGGGGTTCGGGAGTGGCCATAGCCGAGTTGCAGGTCTATTCCGTCGAGGAGGCCGACGTCACGGGCGGGGTGTGCGTGGTGCGGTGCCTCGGCGGGGTCGCGCGCGCCGGGCAGGTCTACGCCGTCGGGGAGCTGCGGCTCGGGCTGCGCCGGATCGAGCGGTACGGGCGCACCGCGGCCTTCTTCGACGCGGGCCAGGTGGCCAAGGTCCACCTCACGGGAGCCCTGGTCGCGCTGCTCACACGGGGCCAGGTGCTGACCGCCGTCCCGCCCGGCGGGCACGCGCTGGAGGACATCGAGGCCTGGCTGGCCACCGACCCGCCGCTGCTGGACGAGCCGCGTCCGCTGACGTTGCGGACGCTGGCCGTGGGCCGGATGCAGGGGGACTGGCTGCCCGAGGAGACCCGGTTGCGCTGGGGCGCGGTGGCGCTGGCCGCGACGCACCGCAGGGCCGAGTGGGAGGGCTCGCACCCGCTGGACCGCGCGGTCGAGGTGGCCGCCGTACGGGGCTACCTGCTCGGGCAGTTCGGCCCGGGCCGCGGCGGCGACCCCGCGGAGCTGTGCCGTGACGCGCTGGCGCTGATCGACCTGACCCCGGCGGAGGCGGCCGCGGAGGCCCGCACCTGGCGCGACCTGCCGCGACCGCGCATCCAGCACCTGCGGCGCATCAAGCTCCTGCTGCCGTGGACGGCCCTCGCACGGCCCCACCTCGCCGACGGGGACCCGCTGGCGGCGGAGGTCGACGCCTGGTCGGAGGTCCGGCCGCAGCTGCCGTGACGCGGGGCGGGAGCCCCGTCAGCCGGCCTTGGCCGCGTTGCCCAGCACCTTGGTCGGGGTGATGCGCACGACGAGGCGGACGTTCTCGGCCGGGGCCTCGGCGTACTCCTTGCCGCCGCCCGGCCCCATGTACTGCTCCGCGATGAGCACGGCCACCTCGCGGCCGGTGTCCTCGGCGAGGGTGGCCGTACCGCGGACCTCCACGTACGAGAAGGGGTTGGCGGTGTCGAAAACGGTCAGGCCGACCCGCGGGTCACGGGCGATGTTGCGCTCCTTGCGGCGCCCCCGCTCCGTGGAGATCAGCAGTTCGTCCCCGTCCCGCGCCACCCAGACCACCGAACTCTGCGGGCCGCCGTCGGGGTTGAGGGTGGTGAGGACGGCCGGGTGCGGGGAGTCGAGCAGCTTGCGTACCGTGTCGTTCAGAACAATGGTCATGCGCGCGAGGCTAGTTGGCGGATTCCGGGGCCGTCCAAGATTTCTCCGCGACTGGGAAAGGTCGGCGAACGGCGGCGCCCGCCCCCCTTCGCCTAGTCCCAGGGGATGTTGAGCCAGGGGCTGCCCGGGTCGGTCGTCAACGCCTGGTGGGTGGCGGCCATGTCGGTGTACCAGGGTCCGTACTCCTCCTCGTCGAACTGGAGGCAGCGCCCGAGGATGAAGCCGGCGGAGAGGTCCTCCCAGGAGCGGTAGGCGAGCCGGCTGACCCTCCCGGCCCGCACCACGGCGTCCTCGGCCTCCTGGAGCGTGCACAGGCGGGCGCCGAGGCCCCAGCGGGCCATCTGGGAGGCCCGCCCGTAGTCCCACGCCTCGACGGAGCGGACGAACCTGCCCTCGCCGAGGATCCCGTCGGCCCGGAAGCGCTGCTCGTAGCGGGCGATGCGGCCGATGACCCGCTGTACGCCGGCGACCTCCCCCTCGATCTCCGCCGTGGAGCGGGGCCGGGCGACGGTGACGCCTTCGGGGGTGATCCGGGGCTCGGCAGCCCGTTCCGCATTCGCCCGCAGGGTCGCCTCGGTGGCGTGGCGCCAGTGCTCGATGTCCACCGGACCGGCGAACTCCTTGGCGAGGGCGGTACGGATCCGCAGCGTGAACTCCCACACCGCGCTGACCAGGTCCGCCGTCAGCAGCTGCTCGACGGTGACCAGCCACTCCTCGCGGGTGGTGACGCCCCAGTACTCCTTGAGCTTCTCGCGCTCCTTCGTGTAGCCCTCGCCGTGGTAGCCGAGGGCGTTCCAGAAGAGCCCGTTGCGCACCGAGAGGTGCGCGCCGCAGGCGAGCCCGAAGGCGGCCGGGCCGCGCAGCGGGCCGCCGACGTGGAGGGCGTGCACCTTGTTCTGCTCCAGGCCGTAGCGGGGCGCCCGGTCCCAGTGGGCGTTCCACACGGCGCGGTCGGCGGGGGAGGTGGGCAGGAAGGCCTCGCAGGGGCTGCCGGGGTTGACGGCCAGGAACGGGGGGTCCCCGGGCTCCAGACGGGCGGCGAACCAGGCGAGGCTCTGGCGCTTGAAGACCACGTCGGCGGTGGGGGCGGGCAGCATGCCGGCCGTGTACGCGACGTAGCAGCGGGCGCGGGCCTGCGGGAAGTACGCGGGTTCGAGGAGTACCGAGGTGGGGTGGGCGTCGGCGTAGCCGCGGGCCATGGGTATGAACAGCCAGGCGGTCGCCAGGGTGTCGAAGTAGGCGGGCCAGTCGTTGCCGAGCTTGGCTTCGTACAGCTCTCGTTCGATGGCGCTCGGCGCGATCCAGGTCCCCATGCGGGAAACCCTAACGGGGCCCTCCGACGCCGAGCTCGGCCCATACGGTCTTGCCGACGGTCCTCTGGGCGGCCCCCCACCGCTGTGCGACGGCGCCCACGATGTGCAGTCCCCGGCCGTACTGCTCATCGTCTGCCGCCGCTCGCGGTTCGGGATGCCGCTCGCCTTTCGGATCGGTGACCGCGATGCGGAGCACTGCTCCCGTGAGCTGCACCTCGACCCGGAGGTAGCGGTCCCGCAGCGAGCCGTGCAGCAGCGCGTTGGTGGTGAGCTCGCTGGTCAGCAGGGCGGCGTCCGAAGCCAGCTGGGGCAGTCCCCACGCCACGGCGAGCCACGCGGCCCGCCGCCGGGCCGCGGGCACCGAGTCCTGCCGGGGTGGGTAGTTCCGTACGTCGCTTCGCGTCGGCTCGTTCATCTGTACGTGCACCTCCGATGGGGCGGTGGCTCCGCCGTGCGGGCAGCACGGTGCACTTCCGCCAACTGTGGCTGAGCAGTGAGCAGTTCGTCACTGGCGGTAGGGGTGGCCGAACTAGGCGCGCAAGATGTTCTGGGGATATCTATCCCCAGGGAGTAGTTGTGTCTTCCGGGCGAGGCACGGAAGACTGCTCGCGGCACGGAGGGGTGGTTGAAGTGGCTGAAAACCAGGCAGCCTTGGGGAACCGGATCTCTACGGTTCTTGCGCGCAGGCTGGGCGGTGAGCTGCTGCGCCTGCGCGATGCGGCCGGTCTCACCCAGCCCCAGGCGGCCCAAGTGCTCAGTGCCACGGCGGCGAAGGTCGCGAAGATGGAGCGGGGATGGGTCCCGTTCCGGGACCCGGACATCGTGGCTCTGTGCGAGCTCTACGGTGTGTCCGACAAGCACTTCGTGAAGGGGTTGCTCGATCTTGCGCGGCTGGACCGGGAGCGTCGCAAGGCGAAGGGCTGGTGGCAGCAAGTGCCCCGGGTGGGCGGCCTGGCCGAGTACGTCGCCATGGAGGAAGTGGCGACCCACATCCGTACGTGGCAGCTCGCGCTCGTGCCCGGGCTGTTGCAGACGGCGGACTACGTGCGCGCCTTGGGCGTCACATCCGACTGGACGCATCCCGACGAGATCGAGGTCCTGGTGTCGTCCCGGCTCAAGCGCCAGGCGCGGCTGTGGGGCGACGATCCGGTGAACTTCCATGCGGTGCTCTGGGAGGCCGCTCTGCGCCAACAGATCGGTGGGGTCGAGGTGATGCGCGCGCAGCTGAACCATCTCGTGGAGATGGCCGCACTGCCGCACATCCATGTACAGGTGCTGCCGTTCCGGGTCGGAGCGCACCACGCTGTCGCGGGGTCGTTCAACCTCGTGTCGTTCGCGGAGCCCGGCGCACTGGACGTCGGCTACGCCGAAGGCGTCGCCTCTACTGTGTGGGCGGAGGGGGCGGAAGCCAGTGCGGCATATGCCCGGGCGTTCGAACGCGTATCGCGGATGAGCCTGGCGCCACAGGCCTCTGTGAGCCTGATCGACGCAATCAGCAAAGGTATGTAGGCACATGACGAGCTTCGAATTCGTGAAGTCCAGCTACAGCGAGGGCCAGGTCAACTCCGACTGCGTCGAGGTGGCCACGAACGTGGCCGGGACCGTCGCGGTCCGGGACAGCAAGCGGGGCGACGGGCCCGCGATCGAGGTCACCGACACCGCTTGGGCGGCCTTCGCACGGACGCTGTGATCACTGGGCAGACCGGTCACTCAAGGTCACGGATTCACGAGGGTGCACCACCGACGGTGTAGCTGGGCGTGGAAGCCATCCATGCAGGTAGCAGGCTTGGAGGTGCGTGGTTGGAGGGGTGCGGGGGCCAGCTTCCGGTTGCCGAATGTGACCGGGTGGCGGTGAGTGGAAGGGGGCACACCCCCTGCCCCGCGACTCTGAACAGGAGAGAATCTTGCACCGCATCACCCGCTACACCCTCCCCGCCGCCCTGTGCGTGACGCTGATCTCCGTGACCCCCGGTCTGGCCGGTGCGGCCGACGCCCCGACGAAGGCGTCGGCGCCGGTGTCGAAGAAGGCCATCCCCGGTGCCGAGGCGCTGAGCGCGCAGGTTGCTTCCCTCGGGGCGGCCGGCAGCATGATCACCCCCGTCACGAACTTCCTCGGCGAGGTGCTGAAGTCGCCGGACGGGAAGCTGCCGGAGGCCGACCTGGCCGCGCACAAGCAGAAGATCGACGCGGCACTGGCCTCCATGAAGAAGACCTTCGCAGCCGCTGCTGCTCCGGCGGCGGCGGTCAAGCCCCCGGCCAACGCGCCGGTGTCTCCGGTGGTCCTGCCGAACAAGCCGGCGGACGAGCCGCCGGCAGGGGTGGCGAAGCCCCCGGCGGAGGCTGCGAAGCCGCCGGTGGAGGCTGCGAAGCCCCCGGTCGAGGCTGCGAAGCCGCCGGTCGAGGCTGCGAAGCCGCCCGTCGAGGCCGCCAAGCCGCCGGTCGAGGCTGCCAAGCCGCCGGTCGAGGCCGCGAAGCCGCCCGTCGAGGCCGCCAAGCCGGTCGAGGCTGCCAAGCCGCCCGTCGAGGCCGCCAAGCCGGTCGAGGCTGCCAAGCCGCCGGTCGAGGCCGCCAAGCCGCCGGTCGAGGCCGCCAAGCCGCCCATGGAGGCCGCCAAGCCGCCGGTGGAGGCCGCGAAGCCGCCCGTTGACGCGCTGAAGCCGGCCGCCCCCGCGGCCAAGCCGCCGGCCGCCGCCGCGCAGCCCGTCACGCTCCCGGCCGTCGCCCCGGCCGTGGCGGCGAAGCCCCGGGCCGCGGACCGCGCCCGCGTGGACCGCGTCACCGCCGCCGTCGACCACCTCAAGGCCTCCGTCGACGAGGTCTTCAAGGCGGCCGGCCCCACCGTCACCACCGGGGCCACCGGCACCAAGGTTGACGCCAAGGCCGAGGCCACCGACGTCGTGAACGACCTCGGCGCCACCATGGTCGCCCTCTTCACCGGCCTCGGCATGCCCGGCATGCCGGCCGCCGCGCCCGCCCCCGCCCCGGCGGAATAGGCCCCCTCGGGCCACTCGGCCCGGCCCCCGCCCCCGGCGTCCCTCCGACGCCGGGGGCGGACGGCCGTCCCGTACGACCCCCCGTGCGACCGCGCGACCGTGCGGACTCCCTTGACGCGCCCCGTCGCCCGATGGACGCTCCCGGGTCTGCACACAACGGTTGACGCTGGGGGGCCGGTCATGCCGGAGCAGTCTGTCCAGACGGCGGGGGAGCTGCGCGCGCGGCTCGCGGCGCGGCGAGCGCGCTGGTCCGTCATCGAACACCTCGCCGACGAGGAGCCCGTACCCCGGCCCTCCCTCGGCCTGGAACCGGGCGCGAACCTCACGCCCGCCGCGGAGATCGGCGCCATCGACCTGCGGGCGCTCATCGGCCACGAGAGCGGCAATCCGCACCTCACCCGCCGCCGCGCCGCCCACGGCCTGCTGCCCGGCGCCCCGGCCGGGGGGCCCGGCGCCCGCCCCGCCGCCGTCGACTGGCGGGTCCGCTGGGGCTGGCCCTGGATCACCAAGGTCAAGGACCAGAACCCGTGCGGCTCCTGCTGGGCCTTCGGGGCCGCGGGCCTCGTCGAGTCCATGGCCCGCATCGAGCACGGCGTCTGGGCGGAGCGCTCCGAGGGGGACGTCCACGACGGTCTGAAGTACACCTGCGGCCAGGGTTCCAACCCCGAGACCGCCCTCGACTGGGTCAAGGCCAACGGCGGTCTCGCCGATCCCGACTGCTGGCCCTACTCGCCGCCCCCGCCCACCGTCCCGGCCAACCGGCGCGACGCCTGGCGCGCCGAGTACACGCCCAGCTGGGACCGGTCCGGCCGGACCGTCCGGATCACCGACTACGTACGCCTGGGCGACGTCGAGCAGCAGAAGGTCTGGCTGGACACCGTCGGCCCGCTCACCGCCTGCTTCGACGTGTACGACGACTTCTTCGCCCTCGGCTCCGGCGTCTACCACCGCACGGCCGACCACCTCGCGGGCGGCCACTGCGTCCTGATCACCGGCTACGACGACGCCGCGGGCTGCTGGCTGTTCAAGAACTCCTGGGGGACGGGCTACCACGTCGGCGGCCACGGCCGGATCGCCTACGGCGAGGTCGACATCGACCACTGGGCCAAGTGCGGTCTGCGCGGCACGAACATCGACCCGTGGAGCAAGCGCCGCCTGCACGCCGGCAACGTCTACGAGAGCGGCAACGGCCGCGCCCACCGCAATTTCGAGCTGTGCGCGCCCGCCGGCGGGGGCAGTCTGCAGCACTGGTGGCGCGAGGGCGACGCCCCCTTCGCGTGGGCCCGCGCCCAGGCGTACGCGAACGACGCCTCCGGCCTGCCCGCCTTCACCGGCACCACGTACAACCGGAACATGGAGTCCCTGCACGTGACCACCGGCGGGCGGCTGCGCCACTGGTACTACGAGCAGTCCGCCGGCGTCTGGCGCGACGGCGGCGCCTTCGGGCCGGGCGACGCGGCGATCGGCTCGACCCCGGCGTTCATCCAGAGCGACTACGGCAAGCCGGGCAACTTCGAGGCGGTCGTCCGCACCGCCGACGGCCACCTGAACCACTGGTGGCGGATCAATGGCGCCCCGTGGACCTGGAACGACGGCGGCCGCTTCGGCTCCGGCATCGCCCACTACGGGCCCGCCCTCGTCCAGACCCGCAGCCGCCACCTCGACCTCGTCGCCACCCGTACGGACGGGCGGATGCAGCTGTGGTGGCGGGACGACCCGAACGGCTTCGCCTGGCGCCCCGGCGAGGTCTTCGGCAGCGCGATCACCTCCGCCCCCTGTCTGATCGAGGGACAGTACGGGGCGGCCGACGAGGACACCGCGGGCAACTACGAGCTCTGCGTGGCGGGCGCCGGCGGCCGCGTCGAGCACTGGTGGCGCGGCAACGCCGCCGGCTCCGCCTGGAGCCGCAGCGCCGTCTTCGGCCACGACGCCCTCGCCGTCACCGGGATGCTCCAGGGGAGTTTCGGGTTCAACCTGGAAGTCATCGTCCTGCGCACCGACCGGCAGCTCCAGCACTACTGGCGGGACTCGGCAGGCTGGCACGAGGGGCCGGTGATCGGCCCCGCCTGAGCCGGGAGGTGTTCGCGGGTGGAGGTGCGCAGCATCGCCCTCGGCGCGGGTGAGTCGTACGAACTGCGGCTCACCGGGCGCGGGGCGCGCGGGTACGTGTGGACCTGGCAGGTCACCGGAGACGCGGACGCCGTCTCGGTCAGCGACGTGAGCGGGGCGGCGCCACCGTCCGCACAGGCGCCGCCGTCCGCGCAGCCGCTGCCCGGGGCCGCGCTGGAGCGGACGTACCTCGTCCGGGGGCGCTGCCCGGGCGGGCGGGCCGTGATCCGCTTCGCGCAGATCCGGCCCCCGTACCCGCAGGAGGCCCCGTACGACGAGTTCGTCCTGGAGGTGGAGGTCACGGGCGCGGCCCACGGGCGGGACGGGGGCTGAGCGCCCAGTGCTGTACGGCTTCCAGCGGGCCCCGCTCGAAGCGGCGCAGCCACAGCCGCGAGGCGGTGACCAGGACGAGGCCGACACCCGCCCACAGGCCCATCACCCACCAGGGCCCGCTCCCGGCCAGTCGGCCGGTGAGGCCGAGGCCGATCCCGTAGCAGAGCAGCATGCAGAGCAGGTTCTGGCCGACGTAGCAGGACAGGGCGGTGCGCCCGACGGAGCCGAGGGCCCCGGCCCCGGGGACCCGGAAGCGGTCCAGGGCGCAGCCGACGAGCCCGATGTAGCCGACCGCGACCAGCGGGGCGATCCCGTACCGCCCCAGGACGAAGAAGTCGGGGCCGCCGAGCGCGGCGGCGGCTCCGAGCGGCAGCCCGAGGCCGAGCCCCCACGCGGTCATCCGGACCCGGATCCGGCGCCCCCGCGCGCTCGCGCCGAAGGCCCCCGCGCGGTACAGGCGGCCGCCCAGGAGGAAGAGGAAGACCAGCAGCCCGAAGGTGAAGACGGGCTCGACGCGCAGGGCGGGGGCGTTGTCGAGCCGGAAGGAGATCTGGTCGAGGTAGCCGCCGTGGGCGTACAGCCGGACCGCTGCGGGATCCGGGGCCCCGGGCCCGGCATCCGCCGCGGCCAGGTCCCCGAGCGTCACGAGGCCGACCAGGGCCAGGTGGAGGCCGCCCGCCGTCCACATCGCGGCCCGGCGGACCTTCTCGGAGCGGGCGGTCAGCCGGGCCACCAGCAGGGCGGTGACGGCGTACCCCATCAGCACGTCCCAGGCGAAGACCAGGACGAAGTGCACCGTTCCCTCCAGGAAGAGGAACGCGGCCCGCCGCGGGTAGCGCCCGGGCCAGGGCTCGCCGCGGCGTGCGGCGGAGTCGTACTGGATGGCCAGTCCCACGCCGAACAGGATCGTCAGCAGGGAGAGGAACTTCCCGTCGGCGAGGAAGCGGAAGACGCTCTCGGCGATGTTCGCCGCCGAGGGATCGGCGAGCGGGTCGGGCGCGTGCAGACCGCCGTTCAGCACGGCCCGCTCGGAGCCGGGCGAGGCGAAGATCCAGACGTTGGTCATGAGCGTGCCGAGGATGGCGGCGCCGCGCAGGACGTCGAGGAGCGGCAGCCGGGTCGAGGTCACCCCGGGGGCGACGAGGGCGGTGTGGGCCATGACCTCAGCGTCCCGGTGCGGGTGGGCCGTTGCGTCCTGCGGCCGGACGAAGCCCCGGTACATCCTTCGGTGCAGGGGCGTCGGGCGGATGTCCACATCCCGGACGGGGTGACCGGTGCACCCCTCATGTATCTATCCTGTGCGCATGCCGCCAGCCGCCGCTTCCGCGACCACCTCCACGAGCCCCTCCACGACTCCCTCCACGATGGGTTCCGCCGCCGCTCCGCCCGCCGTCGCCGTCCCCGCCGCCGAGCGCGTGTACCGGCACGTCAAGCAGGCCGTGCTGGTGGACCGCCGCTACGAGGGCGGCACCCTCCTCACCGAGGGCGAACTCGCCGACGCCGTAGGGGTCTCCCGTACGCCGGTCCGCGAGGCGCTGCTGCGGCTGGAGACCGAGGGGCTGCTGAAGCTGTACCCGAAGAAGGGCGCGCTGGTGCTGCCGGTCTCCGCGCAGGAGATCGCCGACGTCATAGAAACCCGGCTGCTGGTCGAGGAGTTCACGGTGCGCAGGGCCGTACCGGCCTCGCCCGGGCTGCTGGAGCGGCTCGCGCAACTGCTGGAGGAGCAGCGCCGGCACGCCGCCGGCGGCGACCTCGCGGCGATGATGGCCGCCGACCGGGGCTTCCACGCCGAGATCGTGCGCAGCGCCGGGAACGCGATCCTGTGCCGCCTCTACGACCAGCTCCGCGACCGGCAGCTGCGGATGGGCGTGGCCCTGCTGCACGCGCACCCCGAGAGGGTGGAGCGCTCGATCGCCGAGCACGCGGAGATCCTGGACGCCCTGCGGGCCGGGGACGCCGAGACGGCGGCGGCCGCCGTACGGGGCCACGTGGGCCGGGTCGAGGCGCTGGTGCGGGGGCCGGGCAGGTGAGCGGGAACGGCGTCTTCCGGGATCCCCCGGGCGGGCGGAAGGCGGTGGCCGTCTGGTCCATCGGCGTCGCCGTGTACTTCGTCGCGGTGATCTTCCGGACGAGTCTGGGCGTGGCCGGACTGGAGGCGGCGGACCGCTTCCACGTCAACGCCTCCGCGCTCTCGACCTTCTCCATCCTCCAACTCCTGGTGTACGCGGGCATGCAGGTGCCGGTGGGGCTGATGGTGGACCGGCTCGGCACCAAGAAGGTGCTGACGCTGGGCGCGGTCCTCTTCACGGCCGGCCAGATCGGCTTCGCGCTCGCGCCCTCGTACGGGATGGCCCTCGCGGCCCGCGCCCTGCTGGGCTGCGGGGACGCGATGACCTTCATATCCGTGCTGCGGCTGGGCACCCGGTGGTTCCCGGCCCGGCGCGGTCCGCTGACGGCGCAGCTGGCGGGGCTGGTCGGCATGGCCGGCAACCTGGTCTCCACGCTGGTGCTGGCCCCGGTGCTGCACGGGGTCGGCTGGGTGCAGGCGTTCGCGGGCAGCGCGGTGGCGGGCGTGGTGGTGCTGGTCCCGCTCGTCCTCTTCCTGAAGGACCACCCGGAGGGCCACGAACCGGCGGTGCGTGCGGGGGGCGGGGGCTTCGTGCGCCGCCAGATCAGGGACTCCTGGCGGGAGCCCGGCACCCGCCTGGGCCTGTGGGTGCACTTCACGACGCAGTTCCCGGCGATGGTGTTCCTGCTGCTGTGGGGCATGCCGTTCCTGGTCGAGGACCAGGGGCTGGCCCGGACCACCGCGGCGGGGCTGCTGACCCTGGTGGTGGCCTCGAACATGGGCTTCGGCCTCCTCTACGGCCAGCTGATCGGCCGCCGCCAGTCGGCGCGGCTCCCGCTGGCGCTGGGCACGATCGGCCTCACGGCGCTGCTGTGGGCCGCGACGCTGGCCTACCCGGGCCCGCAGGCCCCGATGTGGCTGCTCGTCACCCTGTGCGTCGTCCTGGGCACCTGCGGCCCGGCCTCGATGATCGGCTTCGACTTCGCCCGCCCCGCGAACCCGCCGGACCGCCAGGGCACCGCCTCGGGCATCACCAACATGGGCGGCTTCCTGGCCTCGATGACGACCCTGCTGGCGATCGGCCTCCTCCTGGACGCCACCGGCGACGACTACCGGATCGCCTTCTCGTCGGTCTTCGCGGTGGAACTCCTGGGCCTGACTCAGATCCTGCGCCTGCGCCGCGGGGCCCTGGACCGCGAGCGCACCCGCCTGGCCGCGACCCGAGCCCCGTCGGCCTCAGTGGCCTCCGCAGCCTCCGCAGCCTCCGCGGTATCAGCGGCCTCCGCCGCACCGGCGGATCCGGCCGACTCCCCGAGGCCGGCG
>NZ_LFML01000045.1 GCF_001044425.1 Streptomyces roseus | reverse complement strand
GCCGTCACCCCGGCGCCGCGCCGGGCGAGGCGGGCGCCCGCGTACAGGGCGTCGCCGCCGTTGTCCCCGGACCCGACGAGCAGCACGACGCGCGCCCCGTACACCCGGCCGAGCAGTCCGGCGCAGACGGCGGCCAGTGCGGCCGCCGCCCGCTGCATCAGGGCACCTTCGGGCAGCCGGGCCATCAGCTCGCGCTCGGCGGCCCGTACGGTCTCCACGCTGTAAGCAGTACGCATGGGACCAGCCTGCCCGAAAAGGGGCTCAGCCCTCGGCGATCACCACGGCCGAGGCGATGCCCGCGTCGTGGCTCAGGGAGATGTGCCAGGACTTCACGCCCAGCGCCACCGCCCTGGCCTCGACCGTCCCCGAGACCCGCACCCGCGGCTGCCCGGTCTCCTCGACGTACACCTCGGCGTCCGTCCACAGCATCCCGCCGGGCGCGCCGAGCGCCTTGGCGAGGGCCTCCTTGGCCGCGAACCGGGCGGCGAGGGAGGCGGTCCCGCGCCGCTCGCCGCTCGGCAGCGTCAACTCGGAGTCGACGAACAGCCGCTGTGCCAGTTGCGGTGTCCGGCGCAGCGACTCACCGAACCGCTCGATCTCGGCAACGTCGATTCCCACTCCGATAATCACCAGGCCAACTCGCTTCGCTCACTCCACGGTCACGGACTTTGCGAGGTTACGCGGCTGGTCCACCTCGTTCCCCCGCGCCGTGGCCAGCTCGCACGCGAAGACCTGCAGCGGCACCGTCGCCACCAGGGGCTGGAGGAGCGTGGGCGTCGCCGGGATCCGGATCAGGTGGTCGGCGTAGGGGACGACCGCGTGGTCGCCCTCCTCCGCGATCACGATCGTCCGCGCCCCGCGCGCCCGGATCTCCTGGATGTTCGACACGATCTTGTCGTGCAGCACGGAGCGCCCGCGCGGCGACGGCACGACCACCACCACCGGCAGGTCCTGCTCGATCAGCGCGATGGGGCCGTGCTTGAGCTCGCCCGCCGCGAAGCCCTCGGCGTGCATGTACGCCAGCTCCTTGAGCTTGAGCGCGCCCTCCAGCGCCACCGGGTAGCCCACGTGCCGGCCGAGGAAGAGCACGGTGTCCTTGTGCGCGAGCGAGCGCGCCAGCTCCCGGACCGGCTCCATCGTCTCCAGTACGGTGTCCACGGCCCCGGCGATGTCGGACAGCTCGCGGATCACCGCCTCGATCTCGTCGCCCCACTTGGTCCCCCGCACCTGCCCGAGGTACAGCGCGACCAGGTAGCAGGCCACCAGCTGGGTCAGGAACGCCTTGGTCGAGGCGACGGCCACCTCCGGACCGGCGTGCGTGTACAGCACCGCGTCCGATTCCCGCGGGATCGTCGACCCGTTCGTGTTGCAGATGGCCAGGACCTTGGCGCCCTGTTCGCGCGCGTGGCGCAGCGCCATCAGGGTGTCCATGGTCTCGCCGCTCTGCGAGATCGCGACCACCAGCGTCCGCTGGTCCAGGATCGGGTCGCGGTAACGGAACTCGCTGGCCAGCTCCGTCTCGCACGGGATGCGGGTCCAGTGCTCGATGGCCAGCTTCGCGATCATGCCCGCGTGGTACGCCGTACCGCACGCCACGATCACGACCTTGTCCACCTCCCTGAGCACCGAGACGGGGATGCGCACCTCGTCCAGGCTCAGCGAACCGCTCCCGTCGATCCGGCCGAGGAGGGTGTCGGCGACGGCCTTCGGCTGCTCGGCGATCTCCTTGAGCATGAAGTAGTCGTAGCCCCCCTTCTCGGCCGCGGAGGCGTCCCAGTCCACGTGGTACGCCCGCACGGACGCGGGCGCGCCGGCGAAGTCGGTCACCGTGACCCCGTCGCGGCGCAGCTCCACGACCTGGTCCTGCCCCAGTTCGATCGCGGACCGGGTGTGGGCGATGAACGCGGCCACGTCCGAGGCGAGGAAGTTCTCCCCCTCCCCCACGCCCACCACCAGCGGGGAGTTCCGGCGGGCGCCGACCACCACGTCCGGCGCGTCGGCGTGCACCGCGACCAGCGTGAACGCGCCCTCCAGCCGCCTGCACACCTGCCGCATGGCCTCCGCGAGGTCCCCGCAGGCCCCGAACCGCTCGGCCAGCAGGTGGGCGACGACCTCGGTGTCCGTCTCGGACTCCAGGCGGTGCCCGCGCTCGGCCAGTTCGGCGCGCAGGGCGGCGAAGTTCTCGATGATGCCGTTGTGGACGACGGCGACCCGGCCCGCGTTGTCGAGGTGCGGGTGGGCGTTGACGTCGGTGGGCCCGCCATGGGTCGCCCAACGGGTGTGCCCGAGACCCGTGGAGCCGGCCGGAAGGGGATGCCCGACCAGCTCCTTCTCCAGATTGACCAGTTTTCCGGCCTTCTGGGCGGCGACGAGCCCCCCGTCGGCCAGCACGGCGACGCCCGCCGAGTCGTAGCCGCGGTACTCCAGCCGCTTGAGTCCGGCGATGACCACATCGAGCGCCGACTGCGCTCCCACGTAACCCACAATTCCGCACATACGGCGCAGCGTACGCCGTGTTCGGCGCTGCGCCCCGTACCGGAACAAGACGAAACCCCGCCCCGGCGAACGCGCCGGAGCGGGGTTGACGTCCAGTCAGCCGACCGGGGTTCAGCCCAGCTTCTTGACCTGCGCGTCGACGACGGCCTTCGGCTGCTCGGCGGTGCCGGCCAGGCTCAGGGCCGAGAACGTCGCGACGGTGTTGCCCTTGCGGACGGCCACGAGCTCCATGGTCATCGTCTCGCCGTCCGCGTCACCCGTCACGGTGTACGCGAGGGCCTCGTCGCCCGCGGTGACGGACGCGCCCGGGGCCACCTTCGTGATCTTGAGGCCGTCGCCGCCCTGGCTGCCGGTGTAACCGCCGGCGCAGGCCGTGCCCGCGGTCTTCACGGCCGCGAAGGCCTCCTGGGCACCCTGGCCCTCGTACGAGGCGAGGGTGACCGAGGTGACGGTGCCGGCCAGGGCGCCCATGGCGGCCTTCGCCTTCTCCTCGGGGCCGGCGTCCGCCGCCGGCTCCTTGGGCTTGGCGACGGCCTTGGTCCGGGCCGTGCCCGCGGCGGTGCCGACCGGGTTCATGGACTGCACCGAGACCAGCGGCTGGCACTGCGGCTTGTCGCTCTTGGCGCCTGCCGCCGCTGCCGCCTCGGCCGGGGTGGCCTCCTTGACGAGGTGGTTCGGCAGGTCGGCCTGGGTCACGATCACCCCGGCCAGTTCGGCATTCGTCTTCGCCTTGGCGGCGGCGGCCGCCGGGGCCGACGCGGCGGCGGACGGCTTGGCGTCCGTCTTCTTGTCGTCCGCCTTGTCGGAACCGCAGGCGGTGGCCAGCAGCGCCAGGGACACCGCGGAAGCGGTCAGGACGGTACGACGGACAAGGGTGCTACGCACGAAAGATCTCCCCCAGGAAAAGCACAACGAAGAAACGGCGGCATCAGCCCCCAGCCGAGCCGCAACGACAGCAAATCTACGGGCCCCGACGATCAATGCCGGACCATTTCGCGCCGCGCGCCGCCAATCGTGACCAGGGCGATACGCTCCGCTCCCGCCACGTGACCGACCCCACCACCCACAACCGCCCCCGAGCCACGACAATGGCCGTGTGATCACTTCGCCGCCACGAAGCACGCCGCCGGAGGGCGCGATGGAGCGCCCCGACCGACCCGAGCGACCCCACCGCCGGGCCGAGGTCTCCCCGTACGTCGACCTCACCCGCGCCGAGTGGAGCGCGCTGCGCGAGCGGACCCCGCTCCCCCTCACGGCCGAGGAGGTCGAGCGGCTGCGCGGCCTCGGCGACGTCATCGACCTCGACGAGGTCCGGGACGTGTACCTCCCGCTCTCCCGCCTCCTCAACCTCTACGTCGGCGCCACCAGCAACCTCCGCGGCACCCTCAACACCTTCCTCGGCGACGCCGGCAACGGCCACGGCGCCCAGCAGGGCACCCCCTTCGTCATAGGGGTCGCCGGTTCCGTGGCCGTCGGCAAGTCCACCGTGGCCCGTCTGCTCCAGGCCCTGCTCGCCCGCTGGCCCGAGCACCCCCGCGTCGAGCTGGTCACCACCGACGGCTTCCTCTACCCCATGAAGGAGCTCCAGCGGCGCGGGCTGACCGCCCGCAAGGGCTTCCCGGAGTCGTACGACCGCCGCGCGCTCACCCGTTTCGTCGCGGACATCAAGGCGGGCAAGGACGAGGTCAGCGCCCCGGTCTACTCGCACCTGATCTACGACATCGTCCCCGGCGAGCAGCTCGTCGTACGCCGCCCCGACATCCTGATCGTCGAGGGGCTCAACGTCCTCCAGCCGGCCCTGCCCGGCAAGGACGGCCGTACGCGCGTCGCGCTCGCCGACTACTTCGACTTCAGCGTGTACGTGGACGCCCGGCCCGAGGACATCGAGCGCTGGTACCTCAACCGTTTCCGCAAGCTGCGCGAGACCGCGTTCCAGAACCCGTTCTCCTACTTCCGCAAGTACACCCAGGTCTCCGAGGAGGAGGCCATGGAGTACGCGCAGACCATGTGGCGCACGATCAACAAGCCGAACCTCCTGGAGAACGTCGCCCCGACCCGCGGCCGCGCCACGCTCGTCGTCCGCAAGGGCCCGGACCACAAGGTCCAAAAGCTCAGTCTCCGCAAGCTCTGACCGCCGCGGCACGTAGGGTGCGGCCATGCTGCACCTACGGATGATCACTCCGGCGGACCGGACCGAAGCGGTGGTCAAGGCCATCGAGACGACGGTCGGCACCACCCATCTGGTCGTGCTGCCCGGCGCCGCCCGCGAACCGCGCGGCGACGTGGTGATGTGCGACGTCGCCCGCGAGGCGGGGGACGAGCTGCTCCAGGAGCTCCGGCGGCTGCGCATCGGGGAGGACGGCTCGATCGCGGTCGAGAACATCGACCTGTCGCTGTCCCGGCGCGCCGACGCGGCCGAGGAGGAGGCCCCGGGCGAGGCGGCCGACGCGGTGCTGTGGGAGCAGCTGACCGAGGCCACCCACGAGGAGTCCACCCTCTCCATCACCTACGTCGCCTTCATGATTCTCGCGACGATGATCGCGGCCTGCGGCGTGGTCCTGGACAACGCGATCCTGATCGTGGGCGCGATGGCGGTCGGCCCCGAGTTCGGTCCGCTCGCCGGGGTCTGCACCGGCCTGGTGCAGCGCCGGCCGCGGCTCGCGCTGCGCTCCCTGGCCGCCCTGCTGATCGGCTTCGCGCTGGCCATCGCCGCCACCACCCTCTTCAGCCTGGGGATGGACGCGATCGGCCAGTTCCACGAGGGGATGCTCGACAGTCCGCGCCCGAACACCGGCTTCATCTGGAAGCCGGACCCGTTCTCCTTCGTGGTGTCGCTGCTCGCGGGGGTGGCGGGGGTGCTCTCCCTGACCTCGGCGAAGTCCGGAGCTCTGGTGGGCGTCGCGATCTCGGTGACCACGGTCCCGGCGGGCGCGAACGCAGCCGTGGCACTGAGCTACGGCGAGCTCGCCCAGATGTGGGGGTCGGCGGAGCAGCTGCTCCTGAACCTTGGCGGGATCATGCTGGCCGGCGTCCTGACCCTGTACGGGCAGAAGGCGCTGTGGGCCACCCAGCGCGGCCGGTGGGCCCGTCGCCCCGCGAAGACCTGAGCGGCCCGCGCGAACGCCGTCGGCCCCGCCCTCCGGGATCACCGGGTGGGCGGGGCCGACGTACGGCTACCGCGGGGCCGAACTAGCCGAGGGCCGACTTCACGGCGTCCGCCAGCCGGCCGGCGACCGCGCGGGCCTGCTCGATGTCGGCGGCCTCGACCATCACCCGGACGAGCGGCTCGGTACCGGACGGACGCAGCAGCACCCGCCCGGTGGTGCCCAGCTCCCGCTCGGCGTCGAGGACGGCCGCGGCGAGCTCGCCGGAGGTCGTCACCCGGGACTTGTCCACGTCCGGGACGTTGATCAGCACCTGCGGCAGCCGCCGCATGACGCCCGCGAGCTCGGCGAGCGAGCGGCCCGTGGCCGCGACGCGCGCCGCCAGCATCAGGCCGGTCAGCGTGCCGTCGCCGGTGGTGGCGTGGTCGAGGATGATCACGTGGCCCGACTGCTCGCCGCCGAGCGCGTAGCCGTGCTCCTTCATCGACTCCAGCACGTACCGGTCGCCGACGCCGGTCTGCACGACGTCGATCCCCTCGCCCTCCATGGCCAGCTTGAAGCCGAGGTTGGACATCACGGTGCCGACGACGGTGTTGCCGCGCAGCTGGCCGGCCTCGCGCATGGCCAGGGCCAGCACCGCGAGGATCTGGTCGCCGTCGATCTCCGCGCCGGTGGCGTCGACCGCGAGGCAGCGGTCCGCGTCGCCGTCGTGGGCGATGCCGAAGTCGGCGCCGTGCTCGACCACGGCCTGCTTGAGGAGTTCCAGGTGGGTGGAGCCGCAGCCGTCGTTGATGTTGAGGCCGTCGGGCTCGGCACCGATGGTGATGATCTCGGCACCCGCCCGGGCGAAGGCCTCGGGCGAGACGCGGGCGGCCGCGCCGTGGGCCTCGTCCAGGACGATCTTCAGGCCTTCGATGCGGTTCGGGAGGACGCCGATGAGGTGGGCGACGTACTTGTCGAAGCCCTCGTCGTAGTCGGAGACGCGGCCGACGCCGGAGCCGGTCGGCCGGTCCCACGGGGCGCCGGTGCGGTGCTCCTCGTAGACGGCCTCGATGCGGTCCTCCAGCTCGTCGGCCAGCTTGTGGCCGCCGCGGGCGAAGAACTTGATGCCGTTGTCGGGCATCGCGTTGTGGCTGGCGGAGAGCATCACGCCGAGGTCGGCACCCAGCGCACCGGTGAGATACGCCACCGCCGGGGTGGGCAGCACACCGACGCGCAGGACGTCCACGCCCGCGCTCGCGAGGCCGGCGACGACCGCCGCCTCCAGGAATTCGCCCGACGCGCGCGGGTCGCGGCCGACGACCGCGGTCGCGCGGTGGCCCGCGAAGGTGCCCGCCTCGGCGAGTACGTGGGCAGCTGCCACGGAGAGACCGAGCGCGAGCTCAGCCGTCAGATCCGCGTTGGCGACGCCGCGTACACCATCCGTCCCGAAGAGTTGTCCCACTGTTGTCCTCCCGAGTTCACGCTTCGTTTGTGACCGCTTGTGACATGTATTTGCCGCTTGTGGCGGTAAACGAACCGCCCCGGCAGCACGGAGAGTGCTGCCGGGGCGGTTTGTTGCTGAACAGCAGGCGCAGATTAACGCTTGCTGTACTGCGGAGCCTTACGGGCCTTCTTGAGACCGGCCTTCTTGCGCTCGACCGCACGGTCGTCGCGGGAAAGGAAGCCGGCCTTCTTCAGCGCCGGGCGGTTGTTGTCGACGTCGGCCTCGTTCAGGGCACGGGCCACGCCGAGGCGCAGGGCGCCGGCCTGACCGGAGACGCCGCCACCCGCGATGCGGGCGATGATGTCGTAGCGACCGTCGAGCTCGAGGAGCTTGAACGGCTCGTTGACTTCCTGCTGGTGCACCTTGTTGGGGAAGTAGTCCTCAAGGGTGCGACCGTTGATCTTCCACTTGCCGGTGCCCGGAACGATCCGGACGCGGGCGATGGCGTTCTTGCGACGGCCCAGGCCGGCGGCCGGCTGGGGGTCGCCGAAGCGGCCGGCAAGGGACTCGGAGGTGTAGTCGCCCTCGACGACGACCTCAGACTCGGTGGTGTACTCCTCGACGCCCTCGAACTCTTCGACGGGGGTCTCGGCGGTGGTCTCGGCCACGATGCTCCTCAGAATTTTCTACGTCTTAGGGGGTGGCCGGAACTACTGCGCGACCTGGGTGATCTCGAACGGCACCGGCTGCTGGGCAGCGTGCGGGTGCTGGTCGCCCGAGTAGACCTTCAGCTTCGAGAGCATCTGACGGCCCAGGGTGTTCTTGGGGAGCATGCCCTTGACGGCCTTCTCGACGGCCTTCTCCGGGTTGTTCGCCAGGAGGTCGTCGTAACGCACGGAGCGGAGACCGCCCGGGAAGCCGGAGTGGCGGTACGCCATCTTCTGGGACGCCTTGTTGCCCGACAGGTGGACCTTGTCGGCGTTGATGATGACGACGAAGTCGCCCATGTCCATGTGAGGCGCATAGGTCGGCTTGTGCTTGCCGCGCAGGAGGGCGGCGGCCTGGGTCGCCAGACGGCCGAGGACAACGTCCTGGGCGTCGATGACGAGCCACTGGCGCGAGATGTCGCCGGGCTTGGGGCTGAACGTACGCACGCGTATGCCTTCGCTTCTTCAGTGGTGGTATCCCAAGGGCGCAAGCCCCTGCGGGAAGGTCCTGACAGGGTCACCACGGACGATCACGACAGCCCTCGTCCACAACGGGGACGCAACCCGTGTGAACCGCTGGTCATCGGTCCGGTGGACCGGCGTAAGGCCCTTTCACGTGAGAATGAAGAAAGCCAATACGCATAACAAACCAGCAGGATACCCAAGCAGACCCGTACGGGTCAAAACGCGGTCCGCGATGCCGATGGGGACGGCGTCGCGGCGCACTCCGGTTCGGTCCTGGGTGGGGACCCCGCAGTTGTTACTTGCCCAAGGGTAACCCGACCGGAGCCCAGCGCACGACGCACCAACAGGATCGCGAGCCCGCACAGCGTGGCGCAGTCCTTGAAGGCGCGCCGCTTGTGGGCCAGCTCGGAGGGCCACGGGACCAGTGCGACCTGGGGCGTCAGGGCCAGCCAGAACCAGGGCGAGCGGGGCATCGAGCCCGGTCGCACCGCCGAGGCCAGCAGCAGCGGGAGCACCACCAGCAGGTAGTGGTCGAAGGACGGCCGCGACACCAGGAATGCGGCGAGCATCACCATGCAGGCCGTCTCCGCGAGCCGCAGCTCTCCCCCGTCCGTCTCCTGCTCCGTGCGCCGCCACCGCGTCCAGGCGGCCCACAGCCCCGCCCCGGCCCCCGCGAAGGCCACCACCACCGCCACCGGCCCCGGCACCCCCAGCCGGGGCAGCACCGCTATGGGAGAGGCGTCCCAGGGGAGCGCGTAGGCGTCCTGCCCCTGGAGCAGGAACGGCAGGGTCTTGGTGAAGAACAGCGTCGGGCTGGGCATCATCAGCGCCCCGAGCAACGACATCCCGAGCGGCACCAGCACGGCCGCCACCAGCCCCCGCCACTGCCGGGCCAGTACGAAGACCAGCCCGACCGGCACCAGCATGGGCTTGCAGGCGATGGCCAGCCCCACCACCAGCCCGGCGGCCGCCCAGGACCGCCGGTGCGCGAGGAGCAGGGCCGCCGGCAGCGCGGCGGCCGAGATCGCCGTCCAGTTGCCGATCAGCACGAGGTTCACGTACGGCTTGTAGGCCAGGGCCAGCACCGGGAACCCGACGACCGCGAAGCGCGAGCGCAGCGGTACCGAGAACAGCCGCAGCGCGGCCAGCCACCCGGCGCCCAGCAGCCCCGACATCGCCACCGGCAGGCTCCAGCGCAGCACCGCCGTCGGCAGCATCGCCTCGGGGACGGCCATCAGGACCGCGCTGGGCAGGTACAGGAAGCGCTTGTCCTCGTACGGCGACCCGCCGGCCAGCAGCGTCTGCGCCGCCTTCACCACGAAGGCGTTGTCGGATCCCCAGTTCTCGCGCAGGCTCGTGGAGACGCAGACCCCCAGGACCACCGCGAGGGAGAGCAGCTGCCAGGGCCGGGACGCGGGTCGCAGCAGCCAGTCGAGCAACCGGTCGCCGAAGCCCTGCTTCTCCCGCTTCATGAGCCAGATGCCAGGCCACAGGCCCACAACGCCTCCCCCTCACTGCGACCGAGGGGGCGGTCTCCCCCTAGCGCTTGCGCTCGACCCTACGTTCGTCCCAAACGGGTTCCTGAGTCTCTCGCACAACACCGTCGGAACCGAAGACCAGGAAACGGTCGAATGTCCGCGCGAACCACCGGTCGTGCGTGACGCAGAGCACAGTGCCCTCGTACGACTCCAGGCCGTCCTGGAGGGCCTCCGCGGACTCCAGGTCCAGGTTGTCCGTCGGCTCGTCCAGCAGCAGCGCCGTGGTGCCCGCCAGCTCCAGCAGCAGGATCTGGAAACGGGCCTGCTGGCCGCCCGACAGCCGCTCGAACGGCTGCTCCCCCTGGCGCTCCAGCTCGTACCGGCGCAGGACGGCCATGGCGGGGCCGAGCGGTTTGGCCGCCTCCGTCCACAGGATGTCGACGAGCGTGCGGCCGAACAGCTCGGGGTGGGCGTGCGTCTGCGCGAAGTGGCCGGCGACCACCCGGGCCCCCAGCTTGAACTCACCCGTGTGCTTGACGTCCTCGCCGGCCAGCAGCCGCAGGAAGTGCGACTTCCCGGAGCCGTTCGAGCCGAGCACCGCGACGCGCTCCCCGTAGAAGACCTCCAGCGAGAACGGCTTCATCAGGCCGGTGAGTTCGAGGTTCTCCACGGTCAGCGCGCGCACGCCGGTGCGGCCGCCCTTCAGGCGCATCTTGATGTCCTGCTCGCGCGGCGGCTCCGGCGGCGGCCCGGCCTCCTCGAACTTCTGGAAGCGCGTCTGCATCGCCCGGTAGCGCGAGGCCATGTCGGGGCTGCTCGCCGCCTGGTTGCGCAGCCGCAGGACCAGCGCCCTCAGCCGGGCGTGCTCCTCGTCCCAGCGCCGCTTGAGCTCCTCGAAGCGCGCGAAGCGCTCCTTGCGGGCGTCGTGGTAGGTGTCGAAGCCCGCGCCGTGCACCCACACGTCCGTGCCCGTGGGGCTCGGCTCCAGGCTGATGATCTTCTCGGCGGCCCGGGACAGCAGCTCCCGGTCGTGGGAGACGAAGAGCACGGTCTTGCGGGTGGCCCCGAGCTGCTCCTCCAGCCACCGCTTGCCGGGGACGTCCAGGTAGTTGTCGGGCTCGTCGAGCAGCAGCACCTCGTCCGGCCCGCGCAGCAGCGCCTCCAGGACGAGCCGCTTCTGCTCACCGCCGGACAGCGTGCGCACCTCGCGGAACTGCGCCTGGTCGTACGGGACGCCCAGCGCGGCCATCGTGCAGACGTCCCACAGGGTCTCGGCCTCGTAGCCCTGGACGTCGGCCCAGTCGCTCAGCGCCTGCGCGTACGCCATCTGCGCGGACTCGTCGTCCACCGTCATGATCAGGTGCTCGGCGTGGTCCACGGCCTTCGCGGTCTCGCGGAGCCGGGGCTGGGCCACCGAGACCAGCAGGTCCCGTACGGTCGTCTCGTCCCGTACGGAGCCCACGAACTGCGACATCACGCCGAGGCCGCCGCTGACGGTGACCGCGCCGCCGTGCGGCTGGAGCTCGCCGGAGATCAGCTTCAGCAGGGTGGACTTGCCGGCGCCGTTCGCCCCGACGAGGGCGACGACCGACCCCTCCCCCACGCGGAAGGAGACGTCGGGGAGCAGGACCCGCCCGTCGGGAAGGTAGTACTCCAGGTGTCCGGCTTCGAGATGTCCCATGCGGGGCATTGTCCAGGCCCGGCGCCGATCCGCCCAAACGGCCCCCGGCCCCCGGCCCCGCGGCGGCTCAGCAGCAGCCGGCGCCGGGGAGGGTGCGCAGGTTGCGGGCCTCCTTGCTGCGGGCGGCCAGCAGCTCGTCCGCCGGGTAGCCGACCTCCTCCAGCGTGAGCCCGTGCGGCTTCACGACGTGCACCGAGGAGTCCCGTACGGCGGCCCGCAGGACCTTCCCCGGCCAGTCGGTGGGCCGGTGGCCGTCCCCGACGTGCAGCAGGGCGCCGACCAGCGAGCGGACCATGTTGTGGCAGAAGGCGTCGGCGCGCACGGTCGCGGTGACGATCCCGTCCTCGCCGCGCTCCCAGCTGAGCTGCTGGAGGGTGCGGATGGTCGTGGCGCCCTCGCGCTTCTTGCAGTACGCGGCGAAATCGTGCTCGCCGAGCAGCGCGGCGGCGGCCTCGTTCATGGCGTCCACGTCGAGCGGCCACTGGTGCCACAGCACGTGCCCGCGGCGCAGCGGGTCGACCCCGCCCTGGTGGTCGCCGACGCGGTAGGCGTAGCGGCGCCAGACGGCGGAGAACCGCGCGTTGAAGCCCTCGGGGGCCTCGGCCGCCTTCCACACCCGTACGTCGTGCGGCAGCCTGCCCGCGAGGCGGCGCAGCAGCTTGTCGTGGTGCTCGGCCCACACCTCGTCGCGTACGTCGAACTGCGCGACCTGGCCGCGCGCGTGCACGCCGGCGTCGGTCCGCCCGGCCACGGTCAGCTCGACCGGGTCCGGCAGCCGCATCACGGTCTGCAGGGCCGACTCCAGCTCACCCTGGACGGTCCGCAGCACGCGCTGCTTCGCCCAGCCGGAGAAGTCCTTGCCGTCGTACGACAGGTCCAGCCGTACCCGGACGTGCCCGGGCTCCACCTCGTCACTCACGTGACCGATCCTCTCAGAAGCTCAAGAACGGCAGGAAACGCAGAACGGGCCCGCCCCGGGAAGGGGCGGGCCCGTTCAGAGCCGATCAAGCAAGCTCGATCCCGGAGCGGGATCAGGCCTCCTTGGTCTCCTCGGCGGCGGGAGCCTCGGCCACGGCCTCGGCGTCCTTCGCGGCGCGCTTGGTGGCGGCCTCGGCCTCACCAGTGGCCTGCTGGGCGACCGTGAGGGCCTCGACCAGCTCGATCACGGCCATCGGGGCGTTGTCGCCACGACGGTTGCCGATCTTGGTGATGCGCGTGTAACCACCGGGGCGGTTCTCGTAGCGCGGGGCGATCTCGGTGAACAGCGTGTGCACGATGCTCTTGTCCGTGATCGTCTGCAGCACCAGGCGACGGTTGTGGATGTCGCCCTTCTTGGCCTTGGTGACCAGACGCTCGGCGTAGGGACGCAGGCGGCGGGCCTTGGCCTCGGTGGTGGTGATGCGGCCGTGCTCGAAGAGCGCCTTCGCGAGGTTCGCGAGAAGGTGCTTCTCGTGCGCGGCGGAGCCGCCCAGACGGGCACCCTTTGCGGGACGCGGCATGGTGTTACTCCTTCATATCTGCACCGGCCGTGTCAGGTACCGGTGTCAGTTCCCCCGGGGCGGCTGCCCCGGGAAAGTCTTCTCTTAGTACTGCTCGGTCTCGACGAAACCGGCGTCCGCGTCGTCGTCGGCGCCGAAGGCGTCGGCGGCGGCGGTCGGGTCGAATCCGGGCGGGCTGTCCTTGAGGGCCAGGCCCATGCCGGCCAGCTTCGCCTTGACCTCGTCGATCGACTTCGCACCGAAGTTGCGGATGTCGAGCAGGTCGGCCTCGGAGCGGGCGACGAGCTCACCCACGGAGTGGATGCCCTCGCGCTTGAGGCAGTTGTACGACCGAACGGTGAGCTCCAGCTCCTCGATCGGCAGCGCCAGGTCGGCGGCCAGGGCGGCATCCGTCGGGGACGGGCCCATGTCGATGCCCTCGGCGTCGATGTTGAGCTCGCGCGCCAGACCGAACAGCTCGACCAGGGTCTTGCCGGCGGACGCCATGGCGTCGCGCGGGCGCATGGCCTGCTTGGTCTCGACGTCGACGATGAGCTTGTCGAAGTCGGTGCGCTGCTCGACTCGGGTCGCCTCGACCTTGTAGGTGACCTTGAGGACCGGGCTGTAGATGGAGTCGACCGGGATGCGGCCGATCTCCTGGCCCAGCTGCTTGTTCTGGACGGCGGAGACGTAGCCGCGACCGCGCTCGACGGTCAGCTCCATCTCCAGCTTGCCCTTGCCGTTGAGCGTGGCGAGGACCAGGTCCGGGTTGTGCACCTCGACACCGGCCGGGGGCGCGATGTCGGCAGCGGTGACCAGGCCGGGACCCTGCTTGCGCAGGTACATCACGACCGGCTCGTCGTGCTCCGAGGAGACGACCAGCTGCTTGATGTTGAGGATGATGTCGGTGACGTCTTCCTTGACACCGGGCACGGTGGTGAACTCGTGCAGGACGCCGTCCACGCGGATGCTGGTGACAGCGGCACCCGGGATCGAGGACAGGAGCGTGCGGCGCAGCGAGTTGCCGAGGGTGTAGCCGAAGCCCGGCTCCAGCGGCTCGATCACGAACCGCGAGCGGTACTCGTCGACGACCTCTTCGGTCAGCGAAGGACGCTGAGCGATAAGCATGTCTGTGTTCCTTCAGTCGTGGACGCCCACTATTTGACGCCCGACGGGTAAAGCCAGGTACAGCAAGGGTACGGGCGGTACGTCCCCCCGAAGGGATGCGTACCGCCCGGACACTCGAAGACGCACAGGTGCGCCCGCTGCGTCAGACGCGGCGGCGCTTCGGCGGACGGCAGCCGTTGTGCGGGGTGGGGGTGACGTCCTGGATCGAGCCGACCTCGAGGCCGGTGGCCTGGAGGGAGCGGATCGCGGTCTCGCGGCCGGAGCCCGGACCCTTGACGAAGACGTCGACCTTGCGCATGCCGTGCTCCTGCGCGCGGCGGGCGGCCGACTCGGCGGCCATCTGCGCGGCGAAGGGGGTGGACTTGCGCGAGCCCTTGAAGCCGACGTGGCCGGCGGAGGCCCAGGAGATCACGTTGCCCGAGGGGTCCGTGATCGAGACGATCGTGTTGTTGAACGTGCTCTTGATGTGGGCGTGCCCGTGAGCGACGTTCTTCTTTTCCTTGCGGCGCACCTTCTTGGCAGCGCCCTGACGACCCTTGGGGGGCATCTAAATCTCCTACGGGAGGTGGTCGGTCCTACAGCGCAAGACCGCTGAACAGGACTACTTCTTGCCCGGCTTCTTCTTACCGGCGATCGCGCGACGCGGGCCCTTGCGGGTACGCGCGTTCGTGCTGGTGCGCTGGCCGTGCACCGGGAGGCCGCGACGGTGGCGGATACCCTGGTAGCACTGGATCTCGATCTTGCGGCGGATGTCGCCCTGGATCTCGCGGCGGAGGTCACCCTCGGTACGGAGGTTGGCGTCCACGTACTCGCGGATCTTGACGAGGTCCTCTTCGGCCAGGTCACGAACGCGGGTGTTCGGGTTCACGCCGGTGGAGGCGAGGATCTCCTTGGACCGGGTGCGCCCGATACCGAAGACGTAGGTGAGTGCGATCTCCACACGCTTTTCGCGCGGGATGTCAACACCGGAAACGCGTGCCATTCAATGGCTCCTGTGTGTTCGGGGGTCTTCCGCAGAACCACTCCCGACCGCCGACCACACCTGATGGGTGGTGGTACGTCCGGGTCCCCGGCCCCCGCCGGAGGTGCCGCCGGCCCCTCTCAGGGCTGGGCGGGCTCTGCGTATGTACGTTTTCTTACGTCGCGCGAAGAACTGCGGAAGGCAGGTCGGTCGGCGTGCGTCAGCCCTGGCGCTGCTTGTGGCGCAGGTTGTCGCAGATGACCATGACCCGACCGTGACGGCGGATCACCTTGCACTTGTCGCAGATCTTCTTGACGCTCGGCTTGACCTTCATGTTGGTGAGGTTCTCCGGGTCAGTGCCACCACCCGCACCGGGACGTGCGCCCAGGCAGGAGTGAGGACAAGATCTACTTGTATCGGTAGACGATCCGGCCACGCGTGAGGTCGTACGGAGACAGCTCCACAACGACCCGGTCATCCGGGAGGATGCGGATGTAGTGCATACGCATCTTGCCGCTGATGTGCGCGAGGACCTTGTGACCGTTCTGCAGTTCCACCTTGAACATCGCGTTCGGGAGGGACTCGATCACGGTGCCCTCGATCTCGATGGCACCTTGCTTCTTGGCCACGCTTCGCCCTTCGAATCGGCTACCTTGATCAGCTCCCTGCGTCGCATGAGGACATGCGGGTGCAAAGGAGCCGACGAGTCAGTCTACGTCAGGGCCCCCAGAAAGACGAATCCGGAGAGTTTGCCCTACACCGTAGATCATTAACCAAGCGGGTCGGGCGCCGTGGTGACGCCGTACTCCGCCAGCTTGGCCTTGCCGCAGTCCGGGCTGGTCAGAACGATGGGGCCGTCCTCGGTCAGGGCGATGGAGTGCTCCCAGTGCGAGGACCAGGTGCCGTCCGTGGTGATGACCGTCCAGTCGTCCGCCAGGACCTCCGTCTGGGGCGTGCCCAGGGAGACCATGGGCTCGATCGCCAGGCAGACGCCCGGGACCAGCTTGATGCCCTTGCCCCGCTTGCGGGAGACGTAGTTCAGCAGGTGGGGGTCCATGTGCATCTCGGACCCGATGCCGTGGCCGCCGTAGTCCTCGATGATCCCGTACCGGCCGAGGCTGTGGTCGCCGGTCGCGGGCCGCGGCTGGCGCTTGATGTAGCCCTCGATCGCCTTGGAGATGTCCACGAGGCGGTTGCCGAGCTTCATCGCGGCGATGCCGGCCCACATCGACTCCTCGGTCACCCGGGAGAGCTCCACCAGCTCGGGGGCGTGGCCGGTGCCCACGAAGGCCGTGTACGCGGCGTCGCCGTGCCAGCCGTCGACGATCGCGCCGGCGTCGATCGAGATGATGTCGCCGTCCTTGAGGACCGTCTTGTCGTCCGGGATGCCGTGGACGACGACCTCGTTCACGGAGGTGCAGATCGTCGCGGGGAAACCGCCGTAGCCGAGGAAGTTCGACTTGGCCCCGGCGTCCGCGATGACCTTGCGGGCGACCATGTCCAGATCCCGCGTCGTGGCGCCGGGCACGGCCGCCTCACGGGTCGCCGCGTGGATCGCGGCGACGACCAGCCCTGCCTCGCGCATCTTCGCGATCTGCTCGGGGGTCTTGATCTGCACCATGGACGGGGCCTTCCACCTTCGGTTCGGGTCTTCTCAACAGTACGGCCGCGATGCCCTGGGGACATCGCGGCCGTACCTGCACAGCAAGGGAAACTACTTCTTGAGGGCGTCCATCGCGCGCTGCGTGACGTCCGCGACCTCACCGAGGGCCGGGATGGTCACCAGCAGGCCCTGGGCCTTGTAGTAGTCGATGATCGGCTCGGTCTGCGTGTGGTAGACCTCCAGCCGGTTGCGGACGGTCGCCTCGGAGTCGTCCTCGCGCTGGTAGAGCTCGCCACCGCAGGTGTCGCAGACGCCCGGGGTCTTCGGGGCCGCGTACACGACGTGGAAGACGTGCGCGGAGTCGTTGCGGCAGATCCGGCGGCCGGCGATGCGCTTGACGACCTCGTCCTCCTCGACCTCCAGGTCGAGGACGGCGTCCAGCTTCATGCCCGCCTCTTCCAGCATCCCGTCCAGCGCCTCGGCCTGGGAGACGTTGCGGGGGAAGCCGTCCAGCAGGAAGCCGTTCACGGCGTCCGGCTGCTCCATCCGGTCCTTGGCCATGCCGATGGTGATCTCGTCGGGAACGAGGTCACCGGCGTCCATGAACGCCTTCGCGCGCCGGCCCAGCTCGGTGTTCTGGCTGATGTTCGCGCGGAACAGGTCGCCCGTGGAGATGTGCGGGATGGACAGGTTCTTCGCGAGGAACGCGGCCTGCGTTCCCTTGCCCGCACCGGGCGGTCCGACGAGGACGATTCGCATCAGCGGAGGAACCCTTCGTAATTACGCTGCTGGAGCTGGCTCTCGATCTGCTTCACGGTTTCCAGACCCACACCCACGATGATGAGGATGCTCGTCCCGCCGAACGGGAAGTTCTGGTTCGCTCCGAAGCCGGCCAACGCCATCGTCGGCACAAGAGCGATGAGACCCAGGTACAGCGACCCCGGCCAGGTGATCCGGTTGAGCACGTAGCTCAGGTACTCGGCGGTGGGTCGACCGGCACGGATACCCGGGATGAACCCACCATACTTCTTCATGTTGTCTGCAACTTCCTCGGGGTTGAAAGAAATCGCCACGTAGAAGAACGCGAAGAAGACGATCAGGAGGAAGTAGGCCGCGATGTAGTACGGGTGGTCGCCCTTGACGAAGTGCTTCTGGATCCAGGTGGCCCAGCCGGCGGTCGAACCGCTGAACTGCACGATCAGCGCCGGGATGTACAGCAGCGACGAGGCGAAGATGACCGGGATGACACCGGCCTGGTTCACCTTGAGCGGGATGTAGGTCGAGGTGCCCCCGTACGCGCGGCGGCCGATCATGCGCTTCGCGTACTGGACCGGAATCCGGCGCTGCGCCTGCTCGACGAAGACCACGAGCGCGACCATGGCCAGGCCGACGAGGATGACCACGCCGAACTCGACCCAGCCGTCGGCGATCTTGCCCTGGAGCTTGATCTGCCACAGGGCGCCCATGAAGCCGGCGGCGATCGAGATGAACATCAGGATCGACATGCCGTTGCCGATGCCGCGGTCGGTCACGAGCTCACCGAGCCACATGACGACACAGGTACCCGCGGTCATGGTGATGACCATGACGATGGTGGTGAAGATCGACCGGTTCGGGACGATCTGGCTGGCGACCTGGCAACCCTGGAACAGGGCACCAGTGCGGGCGGTGGCCACGAGGCCGGTGCCCTGCAGGATCGCGAGTGCGACCGTCAGATAGCGCGTGTACTGAGTGATCTTCGCCGTGCCGGCCTGACCCTCTTTTTTGAGGTTCTCCAGCTTCGGGATGACCACGGTCAGCAGCTGCAGGATGATGCTCGCCGTGATGTACGGCATGATGCCGAGCGCGAAGATCGTGATCTGCAGCAGCGCACCGCCGCTGAACATGTTGACGAGACCGAAGAGGCTGTTGCTGCTCCCGGCCTGGTCGACACAGATCTGAACGTTCTTGTAGCTCACGCCGGGTACCGGGATGTGGGACCCGAGCCGGAACAGCACGATGATGCCGAGCGTGAAGAGCAGCTTCTTGCGCAGGTCGGGCGTCTTGAACGCCCGGGCGAACGCGGTGAGCACGGTGCCTCCTGCGACCCCCGCGCTACTGCGTCAGAGGTGACGGTCTGAGGGATCGACGAATACGTACAAGCAAAGGTGCAGGCCACCTTACCGGCGACTGCGCCCCCCGTGGAACGACCAACCGGGGATGCCCCATATGTGAGGCATCCCCGGTCGGGTTTTACTCGCTATTTGTCACAAAGTTCGTCTTAGACGAGCTCGGTGACGGTGCCGCCGGCAGCGGCGATCTTCTCCTTGGCGGAGGCGGAGACGGCGTCAACCGAAACCGTCAGCGCCACGGAGATCTCGCCCTGGCCCAGGACCTTGACGAGGCTGTTCTTGCGCACCGCGCCCTTGGCGACCAGGTCGGCCACCGTGACCTCTCCACCCTCGGGGTAGAGAGCGCCGAGCTTGTCCAGGTTGACGACCTGGAACTCGGTGCGGAACGGGTTCTTGAAGCCCTTGAGCTTCGGCAGGCGCATGTGGAGGGGCATCTGCCCACCCTCGAAGCGCTGCGGGATCTGGTAACGGGCCTTCTGGCCCTTCGTACCACGACCGGCCGTCTTACCCTTCGACGCCTCACCACGACCGACACGGGTCTTCGCGGTCTTGGCGCCGGGGGCGGGACGGAGGTTGTGGGCCTTCAGCGGGCTGTTCTCAGCCATGATTAGTCAACCTCCTCAACCGTCACGAGGTGGCGGACGGTGTGAACCATTCCGCGGAACTCGGGGCGGTCCTCCTTGACGACCACGTCGTTCAGGCGCTTGAGCCCGAGCGAACGCAGAGTGTCGCGGTGGTTCTGCTTGCTGCCGATGTACGACTTCGTCTGCGTGATCTTGAGGCGGGCCATCAGACACCCGCCCCGGCACGTGCACGAAGGAGAGCCGCGGGGGCGACGTCCTCGAGGGGCAGACCACGGCGAGCCGCGATCTCCTCGGGACGCTGCAGGCCCTTGAGGGCCTCCACGGTCGCGTGCACGATGTTGATCGCGTTGTCGGAGCCGAGCGACTTCGACAGGATGTCGTGAACGCCGGCGCACTCCAGAACGGCGCGCACCGGGCCACCGGCGATAACACCGGTACCGGGGGAAGCAGGCTTCAGCAGGACGACGCCCGCAGCCTTCTCGCCCTGGATCGGGTGCGGGATGGTGCCCTGGATGCGCGGAACCTTGAAGAAGTTCTTCTTGGCTTCCTCGACACCCTTGGCGATGGCCGCGGGAACTTCCTTGGCCTTGCCGTAACCGACACCTACAGTGCCGTCACCGTCGCCCACCACGACCAGCGCGGTGAAGCTGAAGCGGCGACCACCCTTGACAACCTTGGCGACGCGGTTGATCGCGACAACGCGCTCAACGTAAGCGGTCTTCTCGGCGGCAGGGCCACCGTCGCGACCCTTCCGGTCCCGCCGCTCGCCGCCACCGGCACCGCTTCCGCGGCGCTGGGGTCCAGCCATTGGATTACCTCTCTCTGTTACGTCCGTGAGTCCCGGAACCGGGGCTTAGAACTTCAGCCCGGCTTCGCGGGCGGCGTCAGCCAGAGCGGCAATGCGCCCGGCGTATCGGTTGCCACCGCGGTCGAACACGACGGTCTCGACACCCGCGGCCTTGGCACGCTCGGCGACGAGCGCGCCGACAGCCTGGGCCTGCGAGCTCTTGTCGCCTTCGCCACCGCGGATCGAAGCGTCCAGGGTCGACGCGGACGCCAGGGTGTGACCCTGGAGGTCGTCGATGACCTGAGCAACGATGTTGCGGTTGGAACGCGTCACGACGAGGCGCGGACGCTCCGCCGTACCCGAGACGTTCTTGCGGATGCGGATGTGGCGGCGAGCCTTGGCAGCGCGCTTGTACGCGTCGCCCTTGGCGATCTTCACACCGTATGCCATGGCTACTTACCAGCCTTTCCGACCTTGCGGCGGATGACCTCGCCGGCGTACTTGACACCCTTGGCCTTGTACGGGTCGGGCTTCCGCAGCTTGCGGATGTTGGCGGCGACCTCGCCGACCTTCTGCTTGTCGATGCCCTCGACCGAGAACTTGGTGGGCGACTCGACCTTGAAGGAGATGCCCTCGGGCGCCTCGATCAGGATCGGGTGGCTGTAACCAAGCTGGAACTCCAGGGCGGAGCCCTTCGCGGCGACGCGGTAACCGACACCGCTGATCTCGAGAGCCTTGACGTACCCCGTGGTCACACCGGTGATCATGTTCGCCACCAGCGTGCGGGACAGGCCGTGCAGGGCCTTGTTCTGACGCTCGTCGTTGGGGCGGGTGACGTTCAGAACGCCGTCCTCACCCTTGACGATCTCGATCGGCGCGGCGACGGTGTGCGAGAGGAGACCCTTGGGGCCCTTCACCGCGACCGTGCGGCCATCGATGGTGACGTCCACACCGGCGGGAACCTGGATGGGGAGCTTGCCGATTCGCGACATTGCTTTTCCTCCGTTCCCGACTACCAGACGTAGGCGAGGACTTCCCCACCTACGCCCTTCTTGCCTGCCTGCTGGCCGGTGAGGAGACCGTGGGACGTGGAGATGATCGCCACGCCCAGGCCGCCGAGCACCTTCGGCAGGTTGGTGGACTTTGCGTACACGCGCAGACCGGGCTTCGAGATCCGCTTGATGCCCGCGATGGAGCGCTCACGGTTCGGCCCGAACTTCAGCTCGAGGACGAGGTTCTTGCCGACCTCGGCGTCCTCGACCTTCCAGCCGGTGATGAAACCCTCCTGCTTGAGGATCTCCGCGATGTGCGACTTGATCTTGCTGTGCGGCATCACGACGGTGTCGTGGTACGCCGAGTTAGCGTTACGCAGACGGGTCAGCATGTCTGCGATCGGGTCAGTCATGGTCATGAAGTGGCCTTCGGCCTCTCTCGCCGGGGTTTCCTGTATGCGCCATCCCTCTCCCCACTCAGTGGCGGGACGGGTGCGGTGCGGGGACCTACGGCGTAGTAAGTCGTTATGGACGGCGGACGCCCAACCCCACAAGCCTACGGCATGCGGAGCAGGGCACCCACCGACCAGATGCTTACCGAGAGTGCCTGGTACTCCCCAAGTCCTTGCGGACGAGGGCGAATTACCAGGAGCTCTTGGTCACGCCCGGCAGCTCGCCACGGTGAGCCATCTCACGAAGGCAGACGCGGCACAGGCCGAACTTGCGGTACACGGAGTGGGGACGACCGCAGCGCTGGCAGCGGGTGTACGCACGCACACCGAACTTGGGCTTGCGGGCAGCCTTCGCGATGAGAGCCTTCTTCGCCATCTCGCTTACGCCTCCTTGAAGGGGAAGCCGAGGTGACGAAGGAGCGCGCGGCCCTCAGCGTCGTTGGTCGCCGTGGTGACCACGGTGATGTCCATACCCCGGGTACGGTCGATCTTGTCCTGGTCGATCTCGTGGAACATGACCTGCTCCGTGAGACCGAAGGTGTAGTTGCCACGGCCGTCGAACTGCTTCGGCGACAGACCGCGGAAGTCACGGATACGCGGCAGCGCGAGCGACAGCGTACGGTCCAGGAACTCCCACATGCGGTCACCACGGAGGGTGACGTGGCAGCCGATCGGCTGACCCTCACGCAGCTTGAACTGCGCGATGGACTTGCGGGCCTTCGTGACGGCCGGCTTCTGACCGGTGATCGTCGTCAGGTCGCGGATGGCGCCGTCGATCAGCTTGGAGTCGCGGGCGGCGTCGCCCACACCCATGTTGACCACGATCTTCACGAGGCCGGGGATCTGCATGACGTTCTCGTACGAGAACTCCTCACGCAGCTTGCCCGCGATGTCCTCGCGGTACTTCGTCTTGAGACGCGGAGTGGTAGCCATCAGATGTCCTCACCCGTCCGCTTGGCAACGCGGATCTTGTTGCCCTCGTCGTCGAAGCGGAAACCGACGCGGGTGACGACCTTCTGGCCGTCCTTCTCCACAACCAGCTGAACGTTGCTGACGTGGATCGGGGCTTCGGTGATCACGATGCCACCGGCCTGCGAACCACCAGCGGTCTGACCGGCCTTGGTGTGCTTCTTGACCCGGTTGACACCCTCGACGAGGACGCGGTTCTCGCTGGGCATGGCCGCGATGACCTTGCCCTGCTTGCCCTTGTCCTTACCGGTGATGACCTGGACCAGGTCGCCCTTCTTGATCTTCATGCTTACAGCACCTCCGGCGCGAGCGAGATGATCTTCATGAACTTCTTCTCGCGCAGCTCACGGCCCACGGGGCCGAAGATACGGGTGCCACGAGGGTCGCCGTCGTTCTTGAGAATGACAGCGGCGTTCTCGTCGAAGCGGATGTACGAGCCGTCCTGGCGGCGGCGCTCCTTCACGGTGCGAACGATGACCGCCTTGACGACGTCACCCTTCTTCACGTTGCCACCGGGGATCGCGTCCTTGACGGTGGCGACGATGACGTCACCGATGCCCGCGTAGCGGCGACCGGAGCCACCGAGAACACGGATGCAAAGGATCTCCTTGGCACCAGTGTTGTCGGCGACACGCAGTCGCGACTCCTGCTGGATCACGTCTATCTCCTGTTTGTCTGCCGGTTCCCGGCGGGGGCTTCACTCCGAGGAGCGAGGCCCCCACCGAGCCTGGCGGAACTGACCTGAGGGAAACCCCTCAGGTGATTACTTGGCCTTCTCGAGGATCTCGACGATGCGCCAGCGCTTGCTCGCCGACAGCGGACGCGTCTCCATGATGAGGACGCGGTCGCCGACGCCGGCAGCGTTCTGCTCGTCGTGAGCCTTGAGCTTGTTCGTACGGCGGATGACCTTGCCGTACAGGGCGTGCTTGACGCGGTCCTCGACGGCGACGACGACGGTCTTGTCCATCTTGTCGCTGACGACGAGACCCTCACGGGTCTTGCGGAAGCCGCGCTCGTTCGTCTCAGTCACGTTCTTCTCGCTCATCAGGCGCTCTCCACCGTCTCGATACCGAGCTCACGCTCGTGCATCAGGGTGTAGATGCGAGCGATGTCCTTACGGACGGACTTGAGCCGGCCGTTGTTCTCCAGCTGACCCGTGGCCGCCTGGAAGCGGAGCTTGAACAGCTCCTCCTTGGCCTCGCGCAGCTTGCCAACGAGCTCCTCGTTGCCGAGCTCACGCAGCTCGGACGCCTTGGTTCCCGTCGCCATCACGACTCACCTGCCTCGCGCCGAACAATCCGGCACTTCATCGGAAGCTTGTGAGCAGCGCGGGTGAGCGCCTCACGAGCAATCTTCTCGTTCGGGTAGGACAGCTCGAACATGACCCGGCCCGGGTGCACGTTCGCGATCCACCACTCGGGAGAACCCTTACCGGAACCCATGCGGGTCTCGGCAGGCTTCTTCGTCAGCGGACGGTCCGGGTAGATGTTGATCCAGACCTTGCCGCCACGCTTGATGTGGCGGGTCATCGCGATACGAGCCGCCTCGATCTGGCGGTTCGTCACGTAGGCGGGGGTGAGCGCCTGGATGCCGTACTCGCCGAACGAGACCTCAGTACCGCCCTTGGCCATACCGCGGCGCTTCGGGTGGTGCTGCTTGCGGTGCTTGACCCTACGAGGGATCAGCATGTCGGTCAGGCCTCCGTTCCGGTGCTCTCAGCCGGAGCGGCGGCGGGAGCGTCGGCCTTGGGGGCCTCGGCACCAGCAGCCTGCTGCGGCTTGCGGCCACCACGGCCGCCGCGCTCGCCACCACGGCCACCACGGCCGGCGGGACGGTCGCCAGCGCCGGCACCACGGGCCGGGCGGTTACCCGCACGGGCCGCGGCGTTCTCGGCGCGAACCTCGGCGATGTTCTTGACGTCGCCCTTGTAGATCCAGACCTTCACACCGATACGGCCGAAGGTGGTCTTGGCCTCGAAGAAGCCGTAGTCCACGTTCGCGCGCAGCGTGTGCAGCGGCACACGACCCTCGCGGTAGAACTCGGAGCGGGACATCTCGGCGCCGCCGAGGCGACCGCCACACTGGATCTTGATGCCCTTGGCGCCGGCCTTCATCGTGCCCTGCATGCTCTTGCGCATGGCACGACGGAAGGAGACGCGGGAGGAGAGCTGCTCGGCAACGGCCTGGGCAACCAGCTGAGCGTCGAGCTCGGGGTTCTTGACCTCGAGGATGTTCAGCTGGACCTGCTTGCCCGTGAGCTTCTCGAGGTCACCGCGGATGCGGTCGGCCTCGGCGCCACGGCGGCCGATGACGATGCCCGGACGAGCGGTGTGGATGTCCACACGCACGCGGTCACGGGTGCGCTCGATCTCAACCTTCGAGATGCCGGCGCGCTCCATGCCGGACGTCATCATCCGACGGATGGCGACGTCTTCCTTGACGTAGTCCTTGTACAGCTTGTCGGCGTACCAACGCGACTTGAAGTCGGTGGTGATGCCGAGCCGGAACCCGTGCGGGTTTACCTTCTGGCCCATTACCGGGAACCTTCCTTGCTGCTGACGACCACGGTGATGTGGCTGGTCCGCTTGCGGATCCGGTAGGCACGGCCCTGGGCACGCGGACGGAACCGCTTCAGGGTCGGGCCCTCGTCCACGTACGCCTCGCTGATGACCAGCGTGGAGGCGTCCGGGTGGTTGTAGTTGTGTGCGGCGTTGGCAATGGCGCTGTCCAGCACCTTGCCGACCGGCACGCTCGCGGCCTGCGGGGCGAAACGCAGGACCGCCTGAGCCTCCGTGGCATCCATGCCACGGATAAGGTCCACCACGCGGCGGGCCTTCATGGGCGTGACGCGGATGTACCGCGCCTGGGCCCTGGCTTCCATGGTTGTCCCTTCGGTGTAAGTCATAGTCGTTACCACCCCGCCTTTAGCGGCGCTTCGACTTCCGGTCGTCCTTGACGTGGCCGCGGAAGGTGCGAGTCGGCGAGAACTCGCCGAGCTTGTGGCCGACCATCGACTCGGTGACGAACACCGGGACGTGGGTCTTGCCGTTGTGCACCGCGATGGTGTGACCCAGCATGGCCGGGATGATCATCGAGCGACGGGACCAGGTCTTGATGACGTTCTTGGTACCAGCTTCGTTCTGAGCGTCCACCTTCTTCACGAGGTGTCCGTCGACGAAGGGTCCCTTCTTGAGACTGCGCGGCATCTAAACCCGCTCCTAGCGCTTCTTGTTCGTCTTGCGGCGGCGGACGATGTACTTGCTCGAAGCCTTCTTCGGCGAGCGAGTACGACCCTCCTTCTGACCCCACGGGGAGACCGGGTGGCGACCACCGCTGGTCTTGCCCTCACCACCACCGTGCGGGTGGTCAACCGGGTTCATCGCGACACCGCGGACGGACGGGCGAACGCCCTTCCAGCGCATGCGGCCGGCCTTGCCCCAGTTGATGTTCGACTGCTCGGCGTTGCCGACCTCGCCGACCGTCGCGCGGCAGCGCGCGTCGACCAGGCGGATCTCACCGGACGGCATACGAAGGTGGGCCATCGTGCCCTCCTTCGCCAGCAGCTGCACGGAGGCACCCGCGGAACGGGCGAACTTGGCGCCACCACCGGGACGGAGCTCGATCGCGTGGATCGTGGTACCGACCGGGATGTTGCGCAGGGCCAGGTTGTTGCCGGGCTTGATGTCGGCCGTGGGGCCGTTCTCAATCCGGTCGCCCTGGTTCAGACCGCGGGGAGCGATGATGTAGCGCTTCTCGCCGTCCGCGTAGTGCAGGAGCGCGATGCGCGCCGTGCGGTTGGGGTCGTACTCGATGTGCGCGACCTTGGCCGGCACGCCGTCCTTGTCGTGACGACGGAAGTCGATCACGCGGTAGGCGCGCTTGTGTCCACCACCCTGGTGGCGAACGGTGATCCGACCGGTGTTGTTACGGCCGCCCTTGCTGTGCAGCGGGCGAACCAGCGACTTCTCCGGCGTGGACCGCGTGATCTCGACAAAGTCGGCGACGCTGGAGCCACGACGGCCCGGGGTCGTCGGCTTGTACTTGCGGATACCCATTTCTCAGTCCTCGTCCGATTCCGGACGACTAGACCTCCGTTAGGAGGCCTGGCCGCCGAAGATGTCGATTCGGTCGCCCTCAGCGAGGGTCACGATGGCGCGCTTGGTGTCAGCGCGCTTGCCGAAACCGGTCTTGGTGCGCTTGCGCTTACCCTGACGGTTGATCGTGTTGACCCCGGTGACCTTGACCCCGAAGACCGCCTCGACGGCCTGCTTGATCTGGGTCTTGTTGGAGCCGGGCGCGACGATGAACGTGTACTTGTTCTCGTCCAGCAGCGCGTAGCTCTTCTCCGAGACAACCGGCTTGATCAGCAGGTCGCGCGGGTCGGTGAAGGTCTTGCTGGTAACGGTCGCCTCGGACATCAGGCGTCGCTCCCTTCGGTCTCGTCGGCCTTGGGGCCAGACACGAAGGACTCAAGCGCGGCCTGGGTGAAGACCACGTCGTCAGAGACGATCACGTCGTACGTGTTCAGCTGGCCCGGCTCCAGGATGTGAACCTGGGGCAGGTTGCGGGCGGACAGCCACGCGGCCTCGTCGGCACGCTCGACGACCAGGAGCAGGTTCTTGCGCTCCGAGATCTTGCCGAACAGCGTCTTGGCGGCCTTCGTGGAGGCAGCACCCTCGACCACGCCGGTGACGACGTGGATGCGGGAGTGACGCGCACGGTCCGACAGGGCACCGCGGAGGGCGGCGACCTTCATCTTCTTGGGGGTCCGCTGCGAGTAGTCACGCGGCTGCGGGCCGTGGACGACGCCACCGCCGGCGAACTGCGGAGCGCGGGTCGAACCCTGACGGGCGCGGCCGGTGCCCTTCTGGCGGTAAGGCTTCTTGCCACCACCACGGACTTCGCCACGGGTCTTCGTCTTGTGCGTGCCCTGACGGGCAGCAGCCAGCTGAGCGACGACGACCTGGTGGATCAGCGGAACGCTGGTCTTCGCGTCGAAGATCTCCGCGGGGAGCTCGACGGTACCGGCCTTGTCGCCTGCCGGCGAAAGGATGTCAATGGTGCTCATTAACCTCAAGCCCCCTTGGCCGCGGTACGGACCAGGACGAGGCCGCCGTTCGGACCGGGGACTGCGCCCTTGATGAGGAGCAGACCCTTCTCCGCGTCTACCGCGTGGATGGTCAGGTTCTGGGTGGTGACGCGCTCGTTGCCCATACGACCAGCCATGCGCATGCCCTTGAAGACACGCCCAGGGGTGGCGCAGCCACCGATCGAACCGGGGGAGCGGTGCTTGCGCTGCACACCGTGACCGGCGCCGAGGCCCCGGAAGTTGTGCCGCTTCATGACACCGGCGAAGCCCTTGCCCTTGCTGTTGCCCGTGACGTCGACCTTGACGCCGGACTCGAACACCTCAGCAGTGATCTCCTGGCCGAGCGTGTACTCGCTGGCGTCGGAGGTGCGGAGCTCCACCAGGTGGCGGCGGGGGGTCACGTCGGCCTTGGCGAAGTGGCCCTTGAGGGGCTTGTTCACCTTGCGCGGGTCGATCTCGCCGAAGGCGATCTGGACCGACTCGTAGCCGTCGATGTCGTTCGTACGGACCTGGGTAACGACGCAGGGCCCGGCCTTGACGACGGTCACCGGGACGACACGGTTGTTCTCGTCCCAGACCTGGGTCATGCCGAGCTTCTCGCCCAGGACGCCCTTGATCTGCTTTGCCATCTTCTCGACGCCTCTCAGAGCTTGATCTCGATGTCAACGCCGGCCGGAAGGTCCAGGCGCATCAGCGAGTCAACGGTCTTGGGCGTCGGGTCGAGGATGTCGATCAGGCGCTTGTGCGTGCGCATCTCGAAGTGCTCGCGCGAGTCCTTGTACTTGTGCGGCGACTTGATGACGCAGTACACGTTCTTCTCAGTGGGCAGCGGCACCGGGCCTGCGACCGACGCACCAGTGCGGGTCACCGTCTCGACGATCTTCTTCGCCGAGGAGTCGATGACCTCGTGGTCGTAGGCCTTGAGCCGGATGCGGATCTTCTGTCCCGCCATGGCTACTCCGTAGTCCTGTCTGTTGTGGAAACGCTCTGGCCCTCGGTCGGCTGTGGATCCCTCCACCGCTTCTCTCCGACCCACGCGGTCGGGCGTGTCGCACTCCCTCTACAGAAAATTCCCATACGGAAATTCCCTCGTCCAAGGGGGTGCGGTCCCAGGACCGCGGTTCGGGGGAGAAACACCCACCGAGCGCCTGGCAGGCACCGTGCTGACGCTTCCCAGAAGATTCCCGTACGTCCGCCCCATTGCTGCCCCGAAAGGCAGATAAAGGCGACGAGTACTGTGGGACTCGCTTCCGGTCCTCCCGGCGGGAGGCGCGCAGCATCGGCACTCAGCCGAGCAACTTGAGTAGTCTGCCATACAAGACACGTACTGCGCCAATCGGGCCGAAGAGAATACCCCTCCCCGGTGAGTGGTCAAACCGCGCCACGCGGCGGAACGGCCCGGGCCCCGCTTGGGGTCCGCCCGGGCCGTCCCACGGGCTCAGGTGCGCGACAGGGTCCCGCACCCCTCCGGCTCACCGGAGTCGATGCCCTTGCTGCGGTCGTACGGGTCGACGGGCGTGCCGGAGGGCGCGGGGCCGGTCCGGGCGTCGTCGGCGAACGTGGGGTGCAGGTATCCGTCGTACACGTCGCACGCGCTGTTGGCGAGGTTGACGTTGTACCGCTCCAGCCAGAGCTTTCCGGCGGTGGCCTGCCACTTGCGCGGGTCGGCTGTCGAGAAGGTGACCTCGCGCCGCACGATGGAGCGCGCCACCTCGTCGGCGCCCGGCTTCGCCTTCACGAACGGGTAGACGAAGGTGTAGTCGGCCAGCACGCTGACCTGCCCGGCCTCCTTGCCGGGCTCCACCCACATCCGGCCGCGAACCTTGACCACGTCGCCCGCCGGCTTCAGCTCTGCGGGCTTGACCCGGGTGAACAGGTGCAGCGGGTCGTTCTCCTTCGTCGGAGCCGTCAGCGTGCCCTCCAGGCGGTCCAGCTCGTCCTTGAGCTTCGGGTCGAGCAGTTCCAGCGCCGCCGCGGGCCGCTCCCCGCGCAGGGTCGCCGGGTCCAGGTTGGCGGAGACCAGGAACTGCTTGGCCTTCTCCAGCGCGTCCGCGACCTGCTCCTGGCTCATGCCGCCGACGGCCTGCGCCTGCGGGAGCTCGATCCCGGCCGCCCCGTCGGCCCACTGGAGGGCCGGGGAGCCCTTGAAGGGCTCCGTGAGGGTGGGCCGGTCCGGGTCGACGGCCGAGGGCGGGGCGCTGGGCCGCGCCGTCTCGGCGGGCAGCGGCTCACGGGCCTTCTCCTCGCGCGCGGCCTTGCCCGTGACGCGGTCGATGACCAGCTCCGGCCGTACGGCGATCAGCGCGAGGGCGGCGATGAAGACGACCGCCGCCGCGGCCTTGAGCCGCCGCTTGCGCCTCCCCCGCCCCTGCATCTCCTGCCAGGCCGGGCCGGTGCGCCAGCCGGCCGGTTCGGCCGACTCGGCGCGCAGCCGCGCGGTGACCATGCGCGCCCGGGCGGAGGGTTCCTGCGGGGCCTCGCCCGCGCCCGTCCGGGCCTGCTCCATGAACCGGGCCCACTCCTCGTCGGAGACCGCCGGTCCGTCGTGGTTGTTGTTGTCGTCGTTCGCCATGTCCCGCCCCTGAAAAGTCCACGGGCCCCCGGGACGCGTCCCGGGGGCCCGCTGAAAACGTTGCCGCTACTTGCTGAAGTAGCCCGTGATGTCCGCGAGGAGGTCCACGGTGCCCTGGTTGTTGAAGAAACTGACCTTCCCGTCCACCACCGGGACCACCACCAGGTTCGGGATGGTCTGACCCGGGG
>NZ_LFML01000044.1 GCF_001044425.1 Streptomyces roseus | reverse complement strand
GCGCGGCGGGTGGTGGTCGCGAGGCTCATGACGGCACCTTCAGCGGGGAGGAGGGTCCGGGGCCGGGGGCGCCGCCGTTCACCCGGTGGAGGCGGGCGTAGGCGCCGCCCCGCACGAGCAGTTCCTCGTGGGTACCGCACTCGGCGACCCGGCCCCGGTCCAGGACCACCGTGGACGTGGCGTCGCGGACCGTCAGCAGGTTGTGGGAGATCACGACGGTGGTGCGCCCGGCCATCAGCCGGCGCAGCGGTTCCATGATCCGGCGGGCCGACTCGGCGTCCAGACCGGTGGTCGGCTCGTCCAGCAGCAGGACGGGCGCGTCCCGGACCATGGCGCGCGCGATCGCCAGGCGCTGGGCCTGCCCGCCGGACAGCGTCCGGCCCCGCTGGCCCACGACGGTGTCGTAGCCCTCGGGGAGGAGCCGGATGAACCCGTCGGCGTCGGCCGCACGCGCCGCCGCCACGATCTCGGCCTCGCTCGCGCCGGGTCGCCCGTAGGCGATGTTCTCCCGTACGGTGCCGTGGAAGACGAGCGTCTCCTGGAGCACCACCGCCACGTTCTCGCGCAGTTCGGACAGCCGCAGCTCCCGCAGATCGGTGCCGTCGAGGAGGACGGCCCCTTCGTCCGGGTCGTAGAAGCGCAGTTGGAGCTTGCCGACCGTCGACTTGCCGGCGCCGCTCGTCCCGACCAGCGCCAGCGTCGTACCGGGCCGTACGCGGAAGGACACCCCCCGCAAGGCCCATCGCGCCGTGCCCGGATAGCGGAACGAGACGCCGCGGAACTCGACATCGCCCCGGGCGCGCCCGATCCTCCGGGCACGGGCGGCTTCGACCTCGGCGACCTGCGGGTGCTGGTCGAGCAGTTCGATGATGCGCTCGGCCGACGCGGACGCCGCGTAGAAGGTGTTCGTGAGCTGCGACAGGTCGCGGATGGGACTGTAGAGCCGGCCCAGCAGGGCGACGAAGACCAGCAGCCCGCCCAGGGTGAGCTGGCCCTGCGCCAGCTTCCACGTGCCCAGGCCCATCACGGCCAGCGCGCCCGTCAGTTCGATCACCTCGACGAGCGGGCCGTACACGGAGCGGATCCGCGCCGAGACCATCGCCGCGCGGAAGCGGCCCACGCTCTCGCGGGTGAACCGGCTCTCCTCCGTGTCCTGCCGGTTGTACGCCTGCACCAGCGCGATGTTGCCGAGCGACTCCTCGGCTATCGCGCTGATCGAGCCGCTGCGGCGGCGCCGCTCGCGCGAGGCGGCCTTGATGAGGCGGGAGAAGCGCCGTGCCGCGCCCCAGAAGAGGGGCACGATGACCAGCGCGAGGAGGGTCAGGTCCCAGCTCAGGTAGAAGAGGAGTCCGAGGAAGACACCCAACTGGATGACGTAGTACAGGGCGTTGGAAACGCCGGAGAGGAGGAAGGTCTCGATCGCGTCGACGTCGCCGGTGATGCGTGACAGTACGTCACCCAGCCGCCGCCGCTCGAAGAAGCCCAGGGAGAGCCCCTGGACGTGCCGGTAGACGTCCGAGCGCAGCGCCAGCAGAAAGCGTTCGCCGACCCATGTGGAGAGCACGTCGTCGGCGAACTCGAGAATGCCGGAGGCGAGGACGAGGCCCAGGTAGGCCAACGCGATCCACAGGAACGGGCCGAGGTCGCGCGGGACGAGGACCTCGTCCACCACCACCTTGAAGAGCCAGATCTCGGCCGCGTCGATCAACGGGCCGATCATGCTGAAGAGCAGGATCGGGACGAGCCAGCGCCGGCCGCCCCGGGTGTAGGGCCAGAACCGGCGGAACGCCTCGCGGGGAGTGACGGGCGGCGCGGCGGCGACGACCGCGTCGGGGTCTTCTGCCACCGACAGCAGCCGCCGCAGTGCATGCCGCGCTACCCGTCCCATGGTGCTTACCAGTTGTTGCCGTGGTTGCCCCGGTGGCCGTTGTCATTGTCGTTGTTGCAGTGGCGGCGGCGGTGACGGCGCCTGCCGGTGCTCTCGTCACGTCCCGAGGTCATGTCCCTCTTGCCGCGACGGCGGTGCTTCGCGGGAATCAGGTGAGTGAAGATGGCCATGAGTTTTCCTCCATGAGCTGTCTCACTGAAGAGGCTTCCAGAGGGGCATACGCGCCAGGGCGCCCGGGAGATTGCCCTTTCCGGAAAAATTCACTTTCCGGAAGCTCCCGCACAGGGCCGGGGACGTCTTCCGAACGGCCGCACCGCCCCGCGGACGGGGCCCACGACCGGGTGAATCGGGTGGGTTCGGTCGCCACTGGTATGGGATGGCCCCCGCAACACCCTCATGCGATGGGAGACCCACATGAAGATCCGCACTCTGGCCGTCGGGGCCGCACTGGTCATCGGCGCGACGCTCGGCGGCATCGGCAGCGCGTCCGCCGACGCCGGGGCCGAGGGCTACGCCATCGGCTCGCCGGGCATCCTCTCGGGCAACGTGGTCCAGATCCCGATCCACCTCCAGCTCAACGCCTGCGGCAACAGCATCAACCTCATCGGCCTGCTGAACCCGGCCGCCGGCAACGTCTGCGTCAACTCCTGATCCGCCGCGTCCGCGGTGCCGCCGGTCCGTCCGGTGGCGCCGCGGACGCGTCAGGTGCCCGCCTACGGCACCCCGCGGATCCGACGGACCAGCACCGATCCCGCCAGCGCCAGGGCGCCCGCGAGCGCGTAGAGCGCGGTGTACCCGCCGAAGTGCGTGACCACCGGTGCGGCGATCACCGGCGCCAGCACCTGCGGCAGCGCGTTGGCGACGTTGATGACGCCGAGGTCGCGGCCGCGGTCCTGTGCCGTCGGCAGCACGTCCGTCAGCAGGGCGAAGTCCACCGACGTGTACACGCCGAAGCCCACCCCGAGGACCAGTGAGGCGACGACCGCCCCGGTCCAGGTCTGCCAGACGGCGAGCAGCAGGGTGGCCACCGTGATGACCAGCCCCGCCCCGATCACGTAGACCTTCCGGCGGCCCGTACGGTCCGAACGGACCCCGCCGACCACCACCGTGGCGAGCAGGGTGAGCGCGTTGAGCGCCGTCAGGACCAGGACCCCGGTGTCCGCGTCGCCCTCGTAGCGCACCGCGTCGGTCAGGTAGTACAGCAGGTACATCGTGCTGACCGAGTACGACAGGTTCATCAGGAAACGCGTCAACCAGGCCCAGCCGAAGTCGGGATGGCGGCGCGGGTCGATCCAGAAGCCGGTGAGGAAGATCCGCCACCGGAACGCGGGCCGGTCGGCGGGCCGCAAGCGCGAGTCGCGCCGCATCACCGCGTACGGGACGGCCGCGAGCACCGAGAAGGCAGCGCACGCGAGGTAACCGGCCGCGATGCCGCCCGCGGCCGTGGCCAGCGCCGTCCCGGCCAGGATCCCGCCGATCTGGGAGACCCCCAGCCAGCCGCCGACCAGCCCGCGCCGGCGCGGCGGGACCTGGTCGGGCACTGCGGCGGTGAGGGCGGCGAAGGCCGCGTTGAGGGCCAGTTGGACCAGGCACCAGCCCGCGACCACCACGGCCACGCTCGAAGCCAGGGCGAGGACGAGCAGCCCGGCCGCCCCGCCGAGCACCCCCGCCACCACCCAGGGGATCCGCCGGCCGACCCGGGCCGTCGTACGGTCCGACAGGGCCCCGAAGACCGGGTTGGCGACCATCGAGACGGCCGCCCCCACCCCCGTCACCAGCGCGAGCGTGGCCGCCTTGTGGTCCGGGGCGAGCTGCTCCGCCTGGCGGGCCAGCAGCAGCTGGAGCGGTCCGAACCAGCCGACCCACACCCCGAGGTTGGCGAGGGACAGCGCGCCCACCCACCGCCCGCCGACCGGGCCCGGCGGATCGGCGGGACCGGCCGCCTTCGCGGCCGTCCCCCCGACGGTCATCTGCCGCCCTTGATCACGTCGTGGTACCACGCGTACGAGTCCTTCGGGGTCCGCTCCAGCGTGTCGTAATCGACGTGGACCAGGCCGAACCGCTGCCGATACCCCTCGGCCCACTCGAAGTTGTCGAGGATCGACCAGATGAAGTAGCCGCGGACGTCGACCCCCTGCGCCATCGCCCGGTGCAGGGCCTCCAGATGGCCCGCGTGGTACGCGATCCGGCGCGCGTCGGCGATCCGTCCCGTCACGGGATCGGGCCCGTCCCCGTACGAGCAGCCGTTCTCGGTGATGTACAGCGGCGGCAGCCGGTCGCCGTAGCGCCCGCGCAGGGAGACGAGCAGTTCGCGCAGCCCGTCCGGCACCACCGGCCAGCCGAAGTCGGTCTGTTCGCACCCCTCGACGGGCCGGAAGGCGAAGGGGAGGCCGGCCGGCAGCTCGATGCCGCCGAACCCGCTGGCGGTGGCGCTCGATTGCGGGGCTCCCACCACCATCGGGTTGTAGTAGTTGATCCCGTACCAGTCCAGGGGGGCGGAGATGGCCTTCAGGTCCTCGGCCACCGGCCCGGGCAGCATCGAGGCGAGCCCCGGGTCCGGATAGGCGCCGGTCAGGACGGGGTCGGCGAAGAGCCGGTTCGTGAGGAGGTCGTACAACTCGGCCGCGCCGCGGTCCTCCGCGCTGTCGCTCGCCGCCCGGACCGGGCTGTGCGAGGCGGCGATGCCGATCTGCCGGGCGCCCGCGGCGCGCAGCGCCTGTACGCCCAGGCCGTGGGCCAGGAGCTGGTGGTGCGCGGCGGGCAGGGCGTCGAAGACGAGGCCCTTGCCGGGGGCGTGCTCGCCGATGCCGTACCCGAGGAGGGTGACCTCGGCGGGTTCGTTGATGGTGATCCACATCGGGACCCGGTCGGCGAGCCGCTCCGCGACGACCGCGGCGTACGAGGCGAACCGCTCGGCGGTGTCGCGGCTGAGCCAGCCGCCCTTCTCCTCCAGGGCGAGCGGGGTGTCCCAGTGGAACAGGGTCGGCACCGGGGCGATGCCGGCCGTGCACAGTGCGTCGACCAGACGGTCGTAGAAGTCCAGCCCCGCGCGGTTGACCTGCCCGTGGCCGTCCGGCAGGACGCGGGACCAGGAGACCGAGAACCGGTAGGCGCCGACGCCGAGCCCGGCCATCAGGGCCACGTCCTCGCGGTAGCGGCGGTAGTGGTCGGTGGCCACGTCGGCGTGCGAGCCGTCCTTGATGCGCCCGGGCTCCTTGGCGAACGCGTCCCAGGAGGAGGGGCCCCGCCCGTCGGCGGTGGTCGATCCCTCGATCTGGAACGCCGAGGCGGAGACGCCCCACAGGAAGCCGGCGGGGAACGGGGGTACGGACGCAGTCATACGGGCTCACTTCGGTCGAGGCGTGCGAGGGCGCTGACGGCACACTGTTGGCCCGCGGCGCCCGCCCTGTCAATGGAAAGTGAACAATCCTCAACTTCTCGTCGGGGGTCGTCGGCCGGGCCCCGGCGCACGAGGTGAGGCACCCTGGAGGCATGGCCAGGGCCAACGAAAAGGTCGAGGCGCTGCTCCGGGAGTACGCCGACCTCATCGCGATCGGCGGCGGCGACGCCTTCAAGGCGCGCGCGTACGAGAAGGCCGCCCGCGCCATCGGCGGCCACCCGGCCGATGTCGCCGGGCTCGACGTCAAGGGCCTGCGGGAGATCCCGAACGTGGGCAAGTCGATCGCGGAGAAGGTCGTCGAGTACCTGAGCACCGGCCGCGTCCCGGACATCGAGGCGCGCAGGGCCGCCGTCCCGGCCGGGGTACGGGCGCTGACCGCGATTCCCGGTCTCGGGCCGCGCAAGGCCTTCGTCCTCTACGACGAGCTGGGCGTCTCCTCCGTCGAGCAGCTGGAGGACGCCATCCGCGAGGAGCGGCTGCGCGACCTGAAGGGCTTCGGCGAGCAGACCGAGCAGAACATCCTCCACGGCATATCCGTACTGCGGAACGCCGACGGGCGGATCCTGCTCGGCGCCGCCATGGACATCGCCGAGCAGATCGTCGCCGAGATGGAGCGGATCCCGGGGTGCGTTCGCTGCACGTACGCGGGCTCACTGCGCCGCATGCGCGAGACGATCGGCGACGTGGACATCCTGGTCGCGGCCGGGAGATCCGCACCCTTCATGGCGGCCCTCACCGAGCTCCCGCTGGTGGCCGACGTCATCGCGCACGGTGCGAAGAAGACCTCCGTTCGCACGACGGCCGGCCTCCAGGTCGACCTGCGCGTCCTGCCGCCCGCCTCCTGGGGAGCCGGGCTCCAGTACTTCACCGGGTCCAAGGCGCACAACATCCGCACCCGCGCCCTCGCGGTGCGCCAGGGGCTCAAGCTCTCCGAGTACGGCCTCTTCGACGCGGAGAGCGGCGAGAGCCTCGCCTCGGAGACGGAGGAGGAGGTCTACGGCCGGCTCGGCCTGCCCTGGATCGCGCCGACCCTGCGCGAGGACCGCGGAGAGGTCGCGGCCGGGCTGAAGGGCGAACTCCCCGCGCTCGTGGAGGAGGGTGACATCCGGGGCGACCTGCACACCCACACCGATCTCACCGACGGGCTCGCCCCGTTGGAGGACATGGTGGCGGCGGCCGCCGCGCGCGGGTACGCGTACTACGCGGTCACCGACCACGCGCCGGACCTCGCCATGCAGCGGATGACCCGGGAGAAGATCCTGGCGCAGCGCGAGCAACTGCGGGCACTGGACCGCACGGTGCGCGGGATGCGGCTGCTGCACGGCACGGAACTCAACATCGGCCCGGAGGGCGGGCTGGACTGGCCCGACGGGTTCCTCGCCGGGTTCGACCTGTGCGTGGCCTCCGTGCACTCCCACTTCGGCCAGAGCCGGGCGGCGATGACCCGGCGCTTCATCCGGGCCTGCGAGAACCCGAACGTCGCCGTCATCGGCCACCCCACCACCCGGCGGATCGGCCGCCGCCCCGGCGTGGACGCCGACTTCGACGCCGTCTTCGAGGCATGTGCGCGCACGGGCACCGCCCTGGAGATCAACGCGCACCCGGAGCGGCTCGACCTAGGCGACGAGGACATTCTCCGGGCGAAGCGGTACGGGGTGAAGTTCGCGGTGAACTCGGACGCGCACGCCACCACGCACCTGCCGTACCTGCGCTACGGGGTGGGTACGGCGCAGCGCGGCTGGCTCACGAAGGACGACGTGATCAACACCTGGCCGTGGAGCCGCCTGCACCGCTTCCTGGAGGCCAAGCGGGCCTGAACGCCTCGGCCCGCCACCGGGTTCGGGGGCGGGCCTGGGCGGGTGTGGATATGGGTGCGGGGCGGTCGGTCAGTTGTTCTGCGTGGCGTCGGAGTCCGCCTGGGCCGCCGCGCTCTCGGCGTCGTCCACCTTCTGCTGCATGTCCTTGACCGTGGCGCCGTCGGCCGTGCCGGCCGGTTTGGCGGTCGCGCCCGGCGCGCAGCCGGTGATCAGCAGGGCCGTCACCGCGGCCAGGGTGGCGAGCGCCGCGCCGGCGCGGCGGGGCCCGGTCACCCGGGCCGCCCGGCCCGGGCGGGTCACCCGGGTCAGTCGGGTCGCTCGGGTCACTTGGCACCCTGCGCGGAGCACCAGGCGCTGACGGCCTTCAGGTCGTCCTGCCGCTTCTGGAGGGTGGGCAGCAGGTTCTTGCGGAAGGTCAGGCGGTCGTTCAGGTAGTCGTGTACCTGGGTGTGGCCGGCGGTCTGGGCGTTGGCGACGCGCTGCTCCAGCCGCGCGACGGAACCCAGCACGGTGGGACCGCCCTTGAGCCGGTCGATCGCCGTGTTGACGCGGGTCTGCGCCTTGGGCAGGCGCTTGCAGATCGCCTTCGCGCCGTCGCCCTTCGGTGCGGACTCGGCCGTCTTGGACGCGGCCGGAGCGGGGCTCGCGGACTCCGCCTGCGCGGGGGCGGCCCAGATCAGGGCGCCGGACAGCGCGAGGGCGCCGATCGCGGTGGCGGCGGTCTTACGGTTCGGGAGCATGGCTCAATCCCCTTCGGTGCGAACGGGCCGGCTCACAGGCGGCCGACCGGTCAGGACGGTAGGGGGTGTCTTTGTGGAAACTTTGTGAGTCCGCGGGAGCCCGGGGCCCAGGGCCCCCGCCCTCACTCGCCCCGCGAGGAGATCCAGTCGCGCCGCCGCGGCAGCCTCGGGGCCGGGGCGTCCGCCGCCGACAGGGGCAGGCGGACCTCGAAGCGGGCACCGGTGCCGCCGGGCGGCGTGCCGATCACGACGGAGCCCCGGTGCAGCGCGACCTGCTGGGCGACGAGGGTCAGGCCGAGCCCCGAGCCGGGACTGCCGGGGCGGTGGTGGAACCGCCGGAACACGGCTTCCCGCTCGCCGGGCGCGATGCCGGGCCCCGCGTCGTCCACGGTGAGCACGGCGTACCCGGCCTCCGCCCGCGCCCGTACCGCGATCCTGGCCGGTTCGCCCGGCAGGTGACCGTGGGCCACCGCGTTGCCCAGCAGGTTGGCGAGCAGGATGGTCAGCCCGGCCTCCCACCCGAACACCCGCAGTTCGGAGGGGAGTTCCACGTCGAGCCGCGCCTGCGGGTGGCGGCGGGCGCTCTCCCCGGCCGCGGTGTCCACCAGCTCGGACAGATCGAGCGAGGTGAAGGCGGACACCTCCACCAGATCGCCCCGCGCCAGCATCCGCAGGGCCGTGAGCAGGTCCAGCAGCCGGGCGTGGTCCCGCTGCAAGTCCCGTACGATCTCCGCCCGTTCCCCCGGGGAGAGGTCGGGGTGGGCGGCCAGGACGTCCAGGTCGGTCCGCATGCTCATGAGCGGGGTGCGCAGCTCGTGCGAGGCGGCGGAGGAGAACGATCGGGCCGTGTCCAGTGCCTGGGCCGTGCGGGCGGCCTGCTCCTCGTAGCGGGCCAGCAACTGGCCGATGGCATTGGACAGTTCGTCCACCTCGGCGATGTTCACCGGTGTGCCGGCGAAGGCCGCCGGTCCCGCGCCGGGGTCGAGTTCGGCGGCCCGGCGGCTCAGCCTTCGTACGGAGGCGGTGGCGCGGCCGGCGAGTCCGTACGCGAGCAGCCCCGAGACCGGCGCCGCCAGCAGGGCCACCAGCAGGACCCGGCGGCGTACGGCCACGACCTGCGGGTCGGCGGCCGAAGCCGGGGTGAACAGCCAGAGCGTGCCGGGTGCGGGACCGGCCACCGGGACGGTCAGCACCCGCCAGGCGCGCCCCTTGGTCCGGACGGTGACGGGGCCGTCCGCCGTCTGCTCGGGCAGCCGCACCGGGTCGGCGGGCTGTGGGCCGCCTTCCAGGACGACGGCTCCGTCCGCCGTCCGGACGCGGATCCCGGCGTCGAGGACGTCGCCCAGCACCTTGCGGTGCTGGTTCTGCTCCACCTTCGGCTTCCCGTTGCGGTCGGCCGTGAGCAGCGTCCTGACGTCGGGGAGGACGGCGGAGGCCCGGTCCTGGAGGCGGGTGTCCTGCTGCTGGTGGAGATCGCGGCTCACCAGTCCGAGGACCAGCAGCCCCGCGGAGAGCACCAGCAGGGGCACCACGACGGTCACCGAGAGGGCGATGCGGGTGGCGAGCTTCACTGGCCGCCCTCCCGGGCCGCGGGGACGCGCAGGACGAAGCCGACGCCGCGCACGGTGTGGATCAGGCGCGGGCGCCCGCCCTCCTCCAGCTTGCGGCGCAGATAGCTGACGAAGGTGTCGACGGCGTCGCTGCGGACCTCGAAGTCGTAGCCCCAGACCCGGTCCAGCAGCTGGTCGCGGGTGAGGACGATGCCGGCGTTGCGCGCCAGCTGGAGCAGGAGCTCGAACTCGCGCCGCGTGAGGTGGAGTTCGTCCTCCTCGTGATGGACCCGGCGGCGGGCCTCGTCGATCACGAGAGGGCCCGCGCGCACTACGTCGGGTGCGGGCTCGGGGGCCGGGCGGCGCCGCAGGAGGGCGTGCAGGCGCAGGACCAGCTCCTCCAGGGCGAAGGGTTTGACCAGGTAGTCGTCGGCCCCGGCCTGGAGCCCCGCTATCCGGTCCGTCACCTCGTCGAGGGCCGACAGCATCAGCACGGGGGTCTCGTCGCCACGGGCCCGCAGCGCGCGGCAGACCTCGGTGCCGGTCAGGCCGGGCATCGAGACGTCCAGGACGAGGACGTCCGGGTCCTGGTCGGCGAGCAGGGCGAGGGCGCCGGGCCCGTCCTCGGCGAGCAGGACCGTGAAGCCGCTCAGCCGCAGCCCGCGCTCCAGGGAGCGGCGGATGGCGGCGTCGTCGTCCGCCACCAGTACCCGCCCGGTGGACGTGCCGCCGGGTGTACGGCCGGTGCCGGTCACAGTGCCTCCTCCCCGCCCGCGCCTGCGCACGCGCCTCCGCACGCGGCTCCTCGTGCGCGGCCCCGCCGCGGGGGCCGGGCCGACCCTCTCACGGCCGCCGGATCCTCCGGAAGGCGGGGTGCGCGGCACCGGCCTGCGCCCGGAGGACTGCGGTGAGGTACCCGGCGGTGTCCCGCATGGCCCGGGGGACGCGCGGGCCCCGCTCGATGGTGCGGGCCGTGCGCGCGAGGGCGCCCAGGGCGCGGACGGAGCCGATCTCCGGGACGGATTCGACCAGGCCGGACAGCCACGCGTCCGTCTCGCGCCAGGCTCCGGCCCGCGCGAGCAGGCAGGCGAGCTCGGCGGAGAAGAGCGACCGGTAGGCGGGTGCGTCGCCCGCCGCCGTGGCCTCGTGGAGCAGGGCCGCGGCCGTGTCCGGGTCCCCCAGGTCGGCGAGGGCGAGGCCGTGGTGGCCGTCGAGCTCAGACCGGTCGAACCACCAGGTCCACGACGGATCGCGCGGGGACGGCCCGTCCGCCAGGAGTTCCCGGGCGGTGGCGAGGGAGCGCAGCGCCCGCCGGCCCTGCCCGAGCCGGGCCCGCGCGCGTGCCTCCCGTACGTGGAAGACGGCGGCCACCCGCGCCGGGAGGTCCCGGCCGGCCAGGACGGACGAGGAGATGCGCAGCGAAGCGGCGGGGCGCCCCAGGTGCTCCTCCTGGAGGCACAGCACGGACAGGACGAGCAGCTCGACGGAGGGGGCGCCCTCGGGGAGGGTCCGGGCCAGGGCGAGGGCCCGGTGGCTGAGCTGCCGCGAGACCCGGTGTCGCTCGGCGTCGAAGAGGATCCAGGCGCAGACCTGTAAGAGCTCCGTCAGCGCGGCGCGTTCGGCCGCCGAGGTGCCGCGCAGTGCCGGTCGGCCGACCGAGGCGACGGCGCGCAGCGCCGCCGGGGCTGCCCGGCGCGCCCCCGCCGTCCGGTCCGTCTCCAGGAGCTGCGCGGTGATTTCGGCCAGGGGTTCCATGGTCCCATCCTGCGGCCTGCGGTACGCGGCCGACGACGGCACGGGCGCACCCGGCATGATGGGGGCCGAGATGCCGCCGAGGCGGCGCCACCCCCACCCCGAGGAGGAGCGGCATGTCCGCCCGGCCCACGCCGTATCCCGAACGCCCCGCGCAGGCCCCGGTCATCGGGGGCGGCCTCGCGGAGCTCCTGCGCAGGGTCCGCTACGAGGTCCTGCCGGCGAAGGCCACCGAGGACAAGGTGCTGGCGCACGTCCCGGCCGGCGTACCCGTCACCGTCACCGCCTCCCCGGCCAAGGGCATCGGTCCCACCCTGGACCTCGCCGTGCGCCTGGCCGGGCACGGCTACCGCGTCGTCCCGCACCTCCCGGCCCGGCAGATCACCGACGCCGGCCACCTCTCGGACATCGTGGACCGGCTGGTCGCCGCCGGCATCGAGGACGTCTTCGTACCGGCCGGCGACGCCGACCCGCCGGCGGGGGCCTACGACGCGGCCCTGCCCGTGCTGCGCCGGCTCGGCGAGCTGGGCAGCCCGTTCGCGCACGTCGGCATCACCGGCTACCCGGAGAGCCACCCCTTGATCGCCGACGAGGTCGCCGTACGGGCGATGTCGGACAAGCAGCCGCACGCCACCTACATCGTCAGCAACCTGTGCTTCGACCCGGCGACCCTGCGGCAGTGGCTCGGGCGGGTGCGGCGCCGGCAGGTCCTGCTGCCCGTGCACGTCGGGGTCGCCGGTCCCGTCGAACGCGCGAAGCTGCTGTCGATGGCCACGAAGATCGGCGTGGGGGAGTCGGCCAAGTTCCTGACCCGCCACCCCTCCTGGTTCCTTCGCTTCGCCGCCCCCGGCGGCTACTCGCCGGAGCGGCTGCTGCGCCGCAGTGCCCCCGCGCTGGGCGCACCCGAGTCCGGGGTGGCCGGCCTGCACCTGTTCACTTTCAACCAGATCGCCGAGACGGAGCGCTGGCGGCGCGCGGTGCTGGACCGCCTCGCCGGCTGACGGGGCGTGCGTACATCTGCAATTCGCCTGACTCGACCCGGACTTGAACGTTGCCCGGCTAGCGTTCGCCTCTGCGCCCGGTTGAACACGTACAGGTCAGGAGATGATGTGCGCAGACTGCTGTCACCGACGAGGACGATGAACGACCAAGCCGCGGCCGGAGCCCAGGGCTCTCGCCCCGTGCGGCGGTGGGCCGGGTTCCGCCGGACCGTCACCACCGCCGGACTCGGGGCCGCGGCGCTGGTCATGGCCCTTCCGGCCGTGGCCGTCGCCGACGTGATACCGGCCCTGCCGCAGAACGCGGACGGGCTCGAACAGACCTTCTCGCCCGCCTTCGACTACGACGGGGACGGCTGCTACGCCACGGCCGCGATCAGCAGCGGCGGCGTGCTCAACCCCGGCCTGAAGCCCGGCGGAGCGGTGAACGGACACTGCCGGGACCTCGCGCAGCTGCAGAACTCCAACACCTACTCCCGCGCCAAGTGCAACAACGGCTGGTGCGCCGTGATGTACGCGGGCTACTTCGAGAAGGACCAGGCCACGCTCGGTCCCGCGGCCATCGGGCACCGGCACGACTTCGAGCACGTGGTGGTCTGGATCAAGGACGACGCGGTCCAGTACGTGTCGACTTCGCAGCACAGCGGGTGGAAGTGGTACCCGCGCTCGCAGGTCCGCTTCGACGGGACCCACGCCAAGGTCGTCTACCACAAGGACGGCGTCTCGACGCACTTCTACCGCCTCGCGAACGGCAACGACGAGCCCGCCGAGAACCACACCGGCAACTGGTTCTACCCGCGCCTCGTCGGCTGGAACGGCTACCCGGCGGGCCTGCGCGACAAGCTCGTGAACGCCGACTTCGGCTCGGCCACGATCAAGATCTCCGACGGCCGCTTCAACGACGCCCTGAACGCCTCGAAGCCCCCGATCCCCTTCGACCCTTACGCCTGACCCCGCGAACGCGCGCGGCCCGCTCCGCCGCCGGGTGGGCGGTGGAACGGGCCGCGCGCGGAACGCCGGTGCCGCGGGATCAGACCGCCGTCACGGGGTCAGACCGCCGGGGACGGGTACGTCGGGTACTCGACGCCGGAGACGTGCTGGACGACCCGGATGACCTGGCACGAGTAGCCGAACTCGTTGTCGTACCAGAGGTACAGGATCGCGTTGTCGCCGTCGACCTTGGTGGCTCCTGCGTCGACGATCGACGAGTGGCGCGAGCCCACGAAGTCCATCGACACGGCGTCGGGCGCGGTGGTGAAGTCGATCTGGCGCTTCAGCGGGGAGTTCAGCGAGACGTCGCGGAGGTAGTCGAGGACCTCTTCGCGGGTGGTCTCGCGGCCCAGGCGCAGGCTCAGGATCGCGATCGAGACGTCCGGGACGGGGACGCGGATCGAGCTGCCGGTGATCGGCGCCTTGAGGTCCGGCAGCGCCTTGGCCACGGCCGAGGCGGCACCGGTCTCGGTGATCACCATGTTCAGCGGCGCGGAGCGGCCGCGGCGGTCGGCCTTGTGGTAGTTGTCCAGCAGGTTCTGGTCGTTGGTGAACGAGTGGACGGTCTCCACGTGGCCGCGCAGCACGCCGTACTCGTCGTCCATGGCCTTGAGCGGCGGGACGATCGCGTTGGTGGTGCAGGAGGCGCAGGACAGGATCTGCTCGTCCGGCTTGATCGTGTCGTGGTTGACGCCGTGGACGATGTTCGGGACGTCGCCCTTGCCCGGAGCGGTCAGGACGACCTTGTCGATACCGGGGCGCAGGTGCTTGGAGAGGCCCTCGCGGTCGCGCCACTTGCCGGTGTTGTCGATGAGGATGGCGTCCTTGATGCCGTACGCCGTGTAGTCGACCTCGCTCGGGTCGTTGGCGTAGATCACCTTGATCGCGTTGCCGTTGGCGATGATGGTGCTGCTCGCCTCGTCGACCGTGATCGTGCCCTGGAACTGGCCGTGGATCGAGTCCCGGCGCAGCAGCGAGGCGCGCTTGACGAGGTCGGCCTCGCCGCCCCCGCGGACGACGACGGCGCGCAGGCGCAGCCCGTTGCCGGAGCCGGCCTTCTCGATGAGGAGGCGGGCGACGAGGCGGCCGATGCGGCCGAAGCCGTACAGGACGACGTCGCGGCCCTCGCCGCGCTCGATCTTGTTGGCACCGGTGGCGCCGGCGACGGCCTCGGCGGTGAAGTCCTCCACGGACAGGCCGCGGTCGTCGGCCTTGTAGGTGGCGGCGAGCATGCCGATGTCGATCTGGGAGGGGCCCAGGTCCAGCGTGGTGAGCGCCTGCAGGAACGGCAGGGTCTCCGTGACGGAGAGCTCCTCGCCGGCTATCTGACGGGCGAAGCGGTGGGTCTTCAGGATGCTGACCACCGACTTGTTCACCAAGGAGCGGCTGTGCAGCAGGATCGTCACGTCCTGCTCGCGGTGCAGCTTCCCGATGATCGGGATCATCGACTCCGCGATCTCCTCGCGGTTTTTCCAGTTGGTGAACGAGTCGTCATTGACAGTCACAGGTTTATCTTTCGAGCTAGGCGGCGCTCACATGCTAACCCCACGCCACTTTGATCACTCAAGGGGGACCGGCAAGGCGAGGTTCTGTGGCGATATGCCGGATTTACTCTTGGGTGATCCTCTCAATGGCTCGCGCGGGGGTCCGTGGACTCGCGCAAGAGCGCGCGGCGAGGCGGGGGAGGAGCGAGGAGGAGGGCGAGGGGGCGACATCCCGTCGCGGAGGCCGACGGGCCGTCCGGAGGGGCGCAGGGGTGATGACGTCACCATCATGACAGGTCAGAGGGGGTTTGCGTAGGACCGAGAGCACAGCCGATCACCCTTGTCCGAGCCCCTGTGCGGCTTTGAGAATCACCGTCATGAATCACTCGGCGAACATCGATCACCACGCAGTCCTCCGAGCCCGGGTCGCCCTCCTCGGATCGGGTAAGCCCTCGGTCCGCGAGCGGGTCGCCGCCTACCGCGTCCTGGCTCAGGTGAGTCCCCTGGCCTACCTGCCCCTGCTGTCCGCCGCACTGTGGAAGTACAGCCGTTACGAGTTCGCCCACCAGCCGGAGATCGCGCTGGCCCTGCGCGCCGAGTCCGTGGCCGCGGCGCGGCGCATGTGCGCGCTGGAGCCCGGCCGGAGCGATCTCCTCCTCACCGCACTGGCCAACCACCGGGAGCTGCTGATCCTCCTGGACCGGCAGGAGGAGCTGCGCGCGGTGGAAGAAGAGATCACCCGGGCCGCCGCCGACGAGCGGTAGCCGGCGACCTGGGTGCCCGGACCGGGCCTTGGGGCCGGTCCGGGCTCGGGGCCGGTCCGGGCACCCCGCGTACGGCCCGGGAGGGTCAGCCAGCGATCGGGTAGAGGGTGCCCCGGCGCCCCTCCGCGGAGGTCAGCCACTCCAGTTTCTCCGCCGTCTCGGTGGCGGGCAGCGGGGTGTGCAGCACGATCGACAGGTCGGGCCGGGCCGGTACGCGCAGCTGCGTCGACTCCACGTACAGCGTGCCGACGACCGGGTGCTCGATCTCCTTGCGGATCTGGCCGCCCGGCCGGACGTCCCGCCGGTCCCACAGGGCGGCGAACTCGGGGCTGAGTTCCCGCGCCTCCGCGATGACCGCCTGGAAGCCCTCGTCGTCGGGCCACTCCGAGCTCGCCGCCCGGTACTGGGCGACCACGAGGCACGCGATCTCCTCCCAGTGGGGCGAACGGGCCTTGTAGACGGGGTCGGTGAAGAAGGCGATCAGGCAGTTCTGCACGATCTCGGGGCGCATGCCGAGCACGAGCGCGGCCGAGTCGTTGTAGAGGACCGTGTTCCAGTACGCGTCCATGATGTGCGCGGGGAACGGCATCCAGGCGTCGATCAGCCGCTTCAGGCCCTCGCACATGTCCCGGTCGGCCGGGGCCACTTCGAGTGCGGGCGGATTGAGCCCCGCCAGTACGTACAGGTGCCGGCGCTCGGCACTGGACAACTTGAGCACCCGGCCCACCGAGTCGAGCACTTGCGGGGAGACCGTGATGTCGCGGCCCTGTTCCAGCCACTGGTACCAGGACACACCGACCCCCGCGAGCACGGCGACCTCCTCCCGGCGCAGGCCCGGGGTACGGCGGCGGGCCCCGCCATCGGGCAATCCCGCCTCCGTGGGGGTGACCCGGGCCCGTCTGCTCATCAGGAACTCGCGCAACTCGGAACGGCGGTGCCTGTCGATCGGTGTGGCCACTCACTCCCCCTGTCGGCTGCCTGGTGGTGCCACCAACAGGATAAGTTCCCACTCTCCACGGGCCTTCCCGGGCCGCGAGGGTGTGGCCATGGCGATCGATTCCCAGACAACGACGACAACGACGACTACGGCGACCAGGACAGCGGCGACCACGACAGCGGCGACCGTGACCGCGACGGCGGCCCCCGTGGGCGAGCGGCTCACCGGCCGCGCCAAGCTGGTCCTCTTCGTGCTCTGCGCCGCCCAGTTCATGGTGGCGCTCGACTTCTCCGTACTGAACGTGGCCCTCCCGGTGCTCGGCAAGGACCTGGGCCTGAGCCGGTCGGCCCTCCAATGGGCCGTCACCGCCTTCGCTCTGCCCTCCGGCGGCTTTCTCCTCCTCTTCGGCCGGATCGCCGACCTGTACGGCAGGAAGAGGCTGTTCCTGGCCGGCCTCGCCCTCTTCGGCGCCGCCTCACTGCTCGCCACCCTGGCCTGGGACCCGGCGTCCTTCCTGGCCGGGCGCGCCCTCCAGGGCCTGGGCGCGGCGGTCATCGTGCCGACCGGCATGTCCCTGCTGACCACGACGTTCCCCGAGGGCCCGCTGCGCGACAAGGCCCTCGGCATCTCCGGCACCCTGCTCTCCCTCGGCTTCACCATCGGCATGGTCCTGGGCGGCGTCATGACCGACACCCTCGGCTGGCGTTCCACGATGGGGCTGCTCGCGGTCACCGCCGTGACCGTGCTGGCCCTGGCCCCGGGACTGCTGCCCGAGTCCCGCACCCCCGACCGGCCGCGCCTGGACGTACCCGGCGCCGTCACCGTCACCGGCGGCCTGCTCGCGGTGATCTACTCCCTGTCCTCGGCGGCCCAGCGCGGCTTCGGCGGCGCGGACGTGTGGGGCACGCTGCTCGCCGGACTGGCCCTGCTCCTCGCCTTCGCCGTCGTGGAGTCGAAGAGCCCGGCCCCGCTGGTCTCGCTGCCGATGCTGAAGCGGCGCACCGTCGCCTGGGGCAATGTCGCCGGACTGGTGACCTTCTCGACGATGTCGACGGTCGTCTTCGTCCTGACCCTCTACCTCCAGGAGACGCTGGAGCTGTCCCCCTTCCGGACCGGTCTGGTCTTCGGCGTCCAGGGCATCGCCTCCGCGTTCGCCGGCGCGTACGCACCCAAGGTCATCGGCCGCTTCGGTCCCCGGCGCACGCTGGCCGGCTCGCTGCTCGGTCAGGGCCTGTTCACGGCCGCCCTGCTCGCCTTGGGCGCCGAGTCGGGCGCCCTGCCGGCGACGGTGGCCGTGTCGGTGGCCAGCGTGTTCCACCTCGGCGCGATCATCTCCTACGGGCTGACCGTGACCAGCGGCGTGCCGGACTCGGAGCAGGGGCTGGCGACCGGCCTGGTCACCACGACGCAGCAGGTCGGCCTGACGATCGGGATCCCGCTGCTCGGCGTCCTCGCCACCACGCAGGCCTCGCTCTTCGACGGGGTCCGTACGGTCCTGGCGCTCGACGCGGCGATCGTGGTCGCGGCCGCGGTCCTGGTGGGAGTCGGCCTGCGCGGCAGCCGTAGGCGCAAGGCCTGACCGGCGTCGGCACGGCATCGGAGTCAGCAACGGCAACGGCATCGGCACGTGCGTGCGGGACCGGGGACCGGCAGCGGAGGGCTTCCTCCGCCGACCGGTCCCCGTCCGCGTCCGGCCTCGGCGGCTCCTGCGCGGCGATCGCGCGCCGCCGGCCGCCCGTACCGGATGATCGGGCCGGGCAGGCGTACGAGGACACGAGGAAGGGAGTGCCGGTGGGACAGCGGATCCCGCTCCTGACCGCCGTGCTGACCGCGAGCGCGCTGGCCGTGCTTCCGGGGTGCGGCGGGCCGTCGGCGCTCCGGGGCGCCCCGGCCGCCTCCGCCACCGGGCCGAGCCGGGACCCGGGGGAGTTCTCCCGCCAGGTCGACGTGGGCGGCGGCCGAAAGCTCTGGCTGAGCTGCAAGGGGAGCGGCGCTCCGACGGTGGTCCTGGAGTCCGGGCTGCACGACTCCTCGGACACCTGGAACCTGACCGAGACCCGGCCGCCCGTCCCGAAGGCCCCGGCGGTGTTCCCGGGCGTCGCGGCCTTCGCGCGGGTGTGCACGTACGACCGGCCCGGCACCATCCACTACACGAACCCGCCGGCGCTCACCACCCGCAGTACGCCGCGGACCGGGACGCGCTCCCTCGGCGCGCTGGAAGCGGACCTCGACCGGGTGCTGACCTCGGCGCACGTGCCCGGCCCGTACCTGCTCGTCGGCCACTCCTTCGGCGGGATGATCACGCGGCTGTTCGCGCAGCGGCATCCGGAGAAGACGGCCGGCCTCGTCTTCGTCGACGCGTTCGGCACCGACGTGGAGCCGTACTTCGGCGCCCGCTGGCCCGCCTACCTGAAGCTGCTCAACAACCCCGGCACGCCCTTCGACGCCGACCCGGCGTTCGAGAAGGTCGACGTCGACGGCGCGATCGGCGCGGTCCGCGCGGCCAAGCCGCTGCCGGACGTACCGATGGCCGTACTGAGCAAGACGGAGCCCTTCGCGGCTCCGGCCGGGAGCACGAAGGACCTCCTGGCGCCGCTGGAGCGGGCCTGGCCCGCGGTCCAGCAGACCCTGGTGGAGCTGGGGGAGCAGACCCCGCACCTCCTGGCCACCGGAAGCGACCACTACGTGCAGCTGCACGACCCGGACCTGACGATCAGTGCCATCCGCCTGATCGCCGGCCGGATCCGGTTCGGGCACTGACCGCCGGGCGCCCGTGAGCGCCTCAGGCCCGCGTCCACCGGGGCGGGTTGGCCGGGGAGGCGGCTGCGGGCACCGGTACGGGTACCGGCTCCGGGCCGCGCAGGTGCAGATCGCGGACCGTGGCCGCGGTCTCCCGTTCGAAATGCTCCCAGGAGATGAGCTCCCGCCAGACCGGGTCCGGCCGTCCCGGCACCGTGGCCCCGCGAGCCGTCCACTCCCGGGCGAGCTGCTCGAACAGGGGGGCGGACGCAGCCGCGTGGGCCGGCGGCCGGGGCGCGGGGACGTACGGGGGCCGCCCGCCCTCGTCCGCGGCCGCCCGGTGCCGCGCCGTGGGGGTGAGCGTGGAGCGCGTCGTCGTCATGCCTGGGCAAACGATTCCCCGGGCGGCGGGGACACGGACGGCCGCGCGCACGCGCCGGAGTGGCTGGTCGGAGCCGGCGGAAATCGGCGGTGAACGCCACTACCACGGGCAGGCTTTGCCGGCCCGTCACCGATTCCGCATCGGACTCCGCATAACCGGTGCCCGCACAATCGCCCGAATGAATCCCGGGCTGTTCGGTTTCGGCCCCGGGGGCCTGAAGTCCGTGGTGTGGCCATCGATCGATTTGGCGGTGCGTTCCACTTGTCTCATGATGTGAACAGACATCAGGTTGAGCCCGCGCTCGCCAACTGTGCGCGGCATGCGCATTGTTGACCGCTCAACGGATGAGGGTGGTGTGATTCCCGCCACTCCCCGACGCGCGCGCCGCCTGCATCCCACCCATTTCAACTTTCATCTTTCATCTTTCCGAGGTAAAGGCAGTATGCCCGTCCAGCAGTTTTCAGACCTCGTGCGATTCGCCCGCGACCGTTCCCCTTTCTATGCCGAGCTCTACGCGGACCTGCCACCGCACGTGAGCCGCGTCACCGACGTGCCCGTCGTGGACCAGGACGCGTTCTGGGCCGCCAACACCCTGGACGGCAACCGCGTCCTGACCGCCCCCCTCGGGGAAGCCGTCGTGTTCAAGACCGGCGGTACGACGGGAACGCCCCGGTTCTCCTGCTACACCCGGGAGGAATGGCGGGAGTTCGTCACCGCCTTCGGCTCCGGCATGGTCGACGCGGGCCTGCGGCCCGGACACCGGGTCGCCGACCTCTTCTACGCCGGTGAGCTGTACGCCAGCTTCCTGTTCATCCTGGACTCGCTCGCGCACGCACCCGTCGCCAACGTCCGCCTCCCCATAGGCGGCGCCGCACCGATCGACTCGACGCTCACCACCATCGAGGACTTCGCCGCCGACGTGCTCGCCGGGACGCCGACCACGCTGTGCCGCATGGCCGAGCACCTGGTCGCCGCCGGCCGCGAACTGCCCGGCGTGGAGTTCCTGTTCTTCGGCGGCGAAGCCCTCTTCGAGGACCAGCGCCGCCTCCTCGCGGCCGCCTTCCCCCGGGCCACGCCCCGTTCGCTGGGCTACGCCAGCGTCGACGGCGGCCTCCTGGGAGGGCCGGTGCCCGGCACGGACGAAGACACGCGTACGCACCGGCCGTTCGCCCCGCACACCCTCGTCGAGATCCTCGACGAGACGACCGGCGAGCCGATCCGCGAGCCGGGCCGCCCCGGCCGGGTGGTCGTCACCCAGCTCTACCGCCACCTCATGCCCGTCATCCGCTACCCCGCCGGCGACCGCGCGGAGTGGATCGGGGCCGAGGGCGGGGCCTTCCGCATCCTCGGCCGCGCGCAGGAAGGCGTCCGCGTCGGACCCGTCTCCCTGTACGCGCAGGACGTCACGGACGCCGTGGCCGTGGCCGACGCCCACGGGCTCGTCACCGGCACGCAGCTCGTCGTACGCCGCTGGGAGGGCCGCGACGGCCTCGTCCTGCGCCTGGCCACCGCCGCCGGACAGGACCCGGCCGCCCTGGAGGTCCTCGCCAAGGCGGTCGTCACCGGGCTCGACGCCGCCCGGCCGCTCTACCCGGACAGCGTCGCGGCCGGGTTCGTGCACCCGCTCCGGGTCGAATGGGCCCGCCACCGCGACCTGGTGGTCAACCCCCGCACCGGCAAGCTGGTCCGCGTCCTCGACGAGAGGCCGACCTCGTGACGACGACACCGACACCGACGCGGACGCCGGCCCGGCCCACGGGCCGCGCACGCCCCCTCGTCCTGCGCAACCGCGCCTTCGGCACCGTATGGCTCGGCCAGGTCCTCACCCAGGCCGGTGTCCGGATGTTCCAGGTGGGCATCTCCTGGTGGCTCATCAGCGAGGCCGCATCCGCCGACGGCGGCCTCGCGGCCGGGCTGTTCATGGCGGTCAGCACGCTGCCCGCCGTGGTCCTGGCCCCGCTCGTGGCCCGCGCCATCGCCCGCTTCGCCCACCGCTCGCTGCTGCGCACCGCGGCGGGCGGCGCGGGAGCCGCGTCCGCCGCGCTGGCCGTGTGGGCCGGCGCGAGCGAACTCCCGGTCGCCGCCGCCTACGCCGCGGCCCTCGCCCTGGCGAGCTGCCAGGCCTTCTTCGACCCCTGCCTGACCACCTCCGTGCCCGAACTCGTCGACGACGCGGACATCGAGGCCGCGACCGGTTTCGAGTTGTCCACCCAGTCGCTGGCGAGCCTCGGCGGAGCCCTGCTCGGAGCCCTGGTCGTGGACGCGGCCGGGGTGGCCGGCCTGGCCGCGGGCTGCGCCGCCGCCTACGGCACGGCCGCTCTGCTCATCGCGACCGTACGGTTCCGCACCGCCGCTCACCCCGCGGCCGATGCCGATGCCGAGGGCGACGCCGCCGGCGGGCAGGACGCGCCGCGCCGGACGCTGCGCCGACTGCTCGGCTCCATGCCGTACGTCCGCGGCATCCTGCTCTGCTTCACCGCGGCCAACCTCTTCACCACGGCCGTGTTCGTGGTCATGCCGCTGTACACCGCCTCCGTCCTGCACGGCGACGGCGCGACCGTGGCCCTGCTGGAGGCCTCGCTCGGCGCGGGCACGCTCGTCGGCTCCTTCACCGGCGCCCGGGTGCCCGGCCGGCCCGCCGTGGTCGGCACCGCGTGCCTGGGCGCGATGGCCGCGGCCCTCGCCATACCCGGCCTGATCGCCGCGCGACCCGTCATCGCCGGGGCCCTGCTGCTGACCGGCTGGTGCGTCGGGGTGATCGGGGTCCGCTTCGTGGCCCTGTTCCAGCGGCTGGTCCCGGCCGCCGACAAGCCCGCGTTCTTCGCCGTCATGCAGGCCGTCCTCGGCGCGACCTTCCCGGTCGCCTCGCTGCTCTTCGGCTTCCTCGGCGACCACTTCTCCGCCCAGACGCTGTGCCTGGTCCAGGCGGCCGGACTCGTGCCCGCCGCCCTCGCCCTGGCCCTGCTGCCCGGCCACCCCCGCCCGGCGGGCGAACCGGCGGACCTGCCGGCCGGAGTACCGCCCGGCGACGCCGGCACGCCCGGCCCCGCCGCAGGCACCCCGGAGCCCACCCCCGCAGGAGGCGTGCGATGACCGCCGCGATCCAGCAGGCCACCCCCGCCGACATCGCCGATCTGCGCCAGCTCTACTACGCCGTCTACGGACCGCACTACCCCACCGCCCTCGGCAACGACCCGGCCGAGATGTCACGGCTGATCCAGGACCCGCACACCCTCTGGCTCGTCGCCCGCTGCCCCCGCACCGGGGCCCTCGCCGGATCGGCCGCGGTGCACGGCGAATCCGGCAGCCGCATCGGCCGCCTCGAAGGCCTCGCGGTCCACCCCGACCAGCGCGGCTCCGGCCTCGCCGGCCAGCTGACCGAGGCCGTCTGCGCCGGCACGCTCGACGCCGGGGAACTGGACTCGGTGTACGCCACCGTCCGCACCGTCAGCGCCGGACCCCAGCGCGTCGTGGCCCGCAACGGCTTCCGGCCGCTCGGCATCCTGCCCAACGCCGTGGATCTCAGCAGCCGCGAAAGCCTGGCACTCTACGCGCGTCACTCGCCCGGGGTGCTGGACCGCCGGGTCCCCGTCACCGAGGTCCCCGCCTCCCTGATGCCGCTCCTGCGCACCGCCGAGGCCGCCCTCGGCATCAGCTACGCGGACGCCCGGGCGACCCCGCCGGTGCCGGCGGCCCCCGGGCCCGCCCCGCGCCGGCTGGAGATGATCGAGGCGCCGGCCTTCGTCCGCCGCCGCTTCAAGGAGCACTTCCCCGACACCGGCCGCTGGTTCTACCCGCTGCACACCCCCAACACCCTGCTCACCCCCGACGACGGCGGGTTCGAGGTGTACGCCTACCTCAACCGCACCGGCGGCTACTGCGCCCTGGTCACCGCCCACCCGGACCCCGCGGCCGCCGCCGGCTGGCTGGAACCGGTCACCCGCACCCTGACCCGCGCCGGAGCGGGCTACGTCGAGGCGCTCGTACCGCTCGAACACCACGCCGCGCTGTCCGCCTTCGCCGCTCAGGGCTTCATCGCCGGAGCCCTGTATCCGGCCATGCGCCGGGACGGGGACGGCTTCCACGACTACGTGGTGATGTCCCGGACCGCCGAACACATCGATTTCCGCGGGCTCGTCGTCGACCCGCCGCTGCGGCCCTACCTCGATTCCTACGTGTCGGCCTGGGCGTCGACGCATCTGCCCGTACGTGAGGTTGCTTCATGACCCCTGCCACGGCCGGCTCCACGGCCCCTTCCACCACCCCCTCCACGACCGGCCCGAAACCCCACCTCGGCCCCGTCGACGTCCCCGACGCCGGCGCCCTCGCCCGGGTGCAGCAGCTCTGCGACCTGACCGACCCCTACACCTGCGGACCCGCCGAGGAGGAGCTGTTCGCCGCCGCCATGGCGCAGGCCAACGCCTGGCACCGCGACCGCTCCCCGTTCTTCCGCAGCCTGTACGACGACGGCGCGCGGCCGGACACCCCCTACCGGGCGCCGCTGGTGCACGCGAACTTCTTCAAGCGCCACGAGGTCCTGTCCATACCCGAGGACCAGGTGCACCTGCACCTGACCTCCTCCGGCACCACCGGACAGAAGTCGCAGATGTTCTTCGACGAGTGGACCATCCGCTCCGCCCAGCGCATGGTCGCCCGCATCTTCGACCACAACGGCTGGATCACCCCCGACCAGCAGGTGAACTACCTGCTCTACAGCTACGAGCCCGCCCGCGACCTCAACCTGGGCACCTCGTTCACCGACAACTACCTGTGCGACTTCGCCCCGGCCCGGCAGGTCGAGTACGCCCTGCGGGACACCGGCAACGGCCACGAGTTCGACCCCTTCGGCTGCGTCGCCGCGCTGCGCCGCTTCGCCGAGGACGACGTACCCGTACGCATCCTCGGCTTCCCGGCCTTCCTCTGGTTCACGCTGGAGCGGATGCGCGCCATGGGGCTCCCGCCGCTGGAGCTGCCGGAGGGATCCCTGATCATCCTCGGCGGCGGCTGGAAGGGCCACACCGACCGGCAGATCGGCAAGCACGAGCTGTACGCCCGGGTGACCGAGCAGCTGGGCGTCCCTTCGGGGCGGATCCGGGACACCTTCGGCTCGGTCGAGCACTGCATCCCGTACATCGAGTGCTCCCACCACAACCTCCACGCACCCGTCTGGTCCCGCGTCTTCATCCGCTCGACCCGCACTCTCGAACCCCTCCCGTACGGCGAGCGCGGCTACCTGCACCTGGTGTCCCCGTACATCACCTCCGTACCGGCGCAGAGCGTGGTCATGGGCGACCTCGCCTCGCTCCACCCGGGCGGGGAGTGCGGCTGCGAGCTGACCACGCCGTGGTTCACGATCCACGGCCGCGCCGGCGTCAGCCGCAACCGCAGCTGCGCCGTGGCCGCCGCCGAACTGATGAAGGGAATGTCGTGACCGACACCATCAACCTCAACCACCACTACTGGCAGGGCACCTTCATCGGCGACGAGGAGGCCGCCCGCAGGCTGGCCGCCCTGCCCGCGGCCGTCGAGTCCGCGCTCGCCGCGCCCCTGGACACCGAGACCGTCCTGGCCGCCTGCGACGAGCTCTCCCGCGCCCTGCGCGACCCGGGCCACCGGGTACAGGAGCGGCTCGGCCCCCACCTGCCCGGGGGCACGGACGCCGAGCGGCAGGAACTCCTCGCCGAGCTGGCCGAGTTCCTCGCCCGCCCCACCCTCACCCGCAAGCTCCGCCGCGAGCTGGGCAGCGCCGCCCCGCAGCGGCTGAACCGCCCCGACGCCAAGGAGACGGTCTACGAGGCCTGGGCGCCCGTCGGGCTGGTGGCCCACATAGCCCCCGGCAACGCCGCCACCGTCGCCCCGCTCAGCCTGATCGAGGGGCTCCTCGCCGGGAACGTCAACGTCCTCAAGACCAGCAGCGCCGACACCTTCCTCGCCCAGCACCTCCTCGCCGAACTCGCCGCGCAGGACCCGACCGGCGCCCTCGCCGAGCGCATCATCGTGCTCCGCTTCCCCTCCTCCCGGCAGGAGTGGCTGCGGCTGATGTGCGCGCCCGCCGACGCGGTCGCGGTCTGGGGCGGCGAGAGCGCCGTCGAGGGCGTCGCCGCCCATGTCCCGCCCGGCTGCCGCCTGGTGGAGTGGGGGCACAAGATCTCCTTCGCGTACGTCACCGAGGAGGCCTGGGCCGACGGGGCGACGCTGAGCGCCCTGGCCGCCGACGTCTGCCTCTTCGAGCAGCAGGCCTGCTCCAGCCCCCAGGTCGTCTACCTCGACACCGATCCCGGCAACACCGAGGCGCTCCACGCCTTCGCCGCGCGCCTCGCCGACGCCCTGGCCGCGCAGCCCGCCCCCACCGCGTCGGACCGCGACCTCGATCCGGCCGAGTACGCGGAGCTGACCACCACCGAGCACCTTGCCCGCCTGGAGGAGCACCTGGGCCTCACCCGCGTCCTGGCCGCCCCCGACGGCACCTGGCGGGTCATGGCCGACAGCCGCCCGGCGCTCACCGCTTCGCCGCTGCACCGCAGCGTCTGGGTCAAGCCGCTGCCGCGCAAGGACCTCATCGCGACCCTGCGCCCGATGCGCCGCTACCTCCAGACGGCCGGGATCGCGGGCAGCCGCACCGACATCGCCGAGCTCTCCGCCCTGGTGCTGGCCGCCGGTGCCACCCGCGTCACCCCCGTCGGGGCCATGACGGCCGGCTACGCCGGTGAGCCGCACGACGGCGTCTACGCCCTCCAGCGCTACAGCCGCCGCGTGGCCGTCCAAGCCGACGCGCGCTTCGCGGCCACCGCCTGCCTCGACGACCTCGCCCGCCCGGCGCAGTTCCCGCCGCCCGCCGGTCCGCTGCTGGACAAGGCCACCGTCCAAGCCCTCAACCGCGGGGTCGACCGGGGCGACGCGGAGCTGTACTTCCGCAGCGGGGGCAGTACCGGTACGCCCGCCCTGTCGCTGTTCACGTACGAGGACTACGACACGCAGATGCACGCCGCCGCCCGCGGCCTGCTCGCCGCCGGCTACGACCCGGCCCGCGACCGTACGGCCAACCTCTTCTACTGCGGCGGCATGTACGGCGGGTTCATCAGCTTCTTCTCCATCCTGGAGCGGCTCGGCGGCGTCCAGATGCCGATGGCCGCCGGCCCCGACCACCGGGCCACCGCCGAGATGATCGCCGCGTACGAGGTGGACACGCTGTTCGGCATGCCCTCCTACCTCTGGCAGCTGCTGCACGAGGAAGCGGACCTGCTGCGTGCGTACGGCGGCCTGCGCAAGATCTACTACGGCGGCGAGCACTTCACCGAGGAACAGCGCAGGACGCTGACCGACACGTTCGGCATCGAGGTCATCCACTCGATCACCTACGGCAGCACGGACCTCGGGCCCCTCGGCTACCAGTGCGGGGAGAGCGGCGGAAGCGTCCACCACCTCCACGCCGACCTGCACACGCTGGAGATCGTCGACGTCGACGAGGACCGTCCCGTGGCCCTCGGGGAGACCGGCCGCCTCGTCTTCACCACCCGCGCCCGGCGCGGCCAGCACCTCGACCGGTACGTGATCGGCGATCTCGGGCGCGCGCTGCCCGGGCGCTGCCCCTGCGGCAGCCACGCCCCGCGCTTCGAACTGCTGGGCCGGCTGGGCGAGGTGATGCGGGTGGCGACCTACTTCCTCAACTACCGCCGCTTCGTGGCCATCGCGGGGGAGCGGCTCGGCTACGGCGGCGAGCTCCAGGCAGTCCTGACGGCCGGCGCGGCCCGCGAGGGGCTCACCGTACGGCTGGAGAGCGCGCACGCCCCGGATCCCGAGCGTGCGCGGGAGGCCTTCCTGGCCGGGTACCCGGAGGTGCGGTCGGCGGTGGCGGAGAAGCTGCTCGACTTCGCGGTCGAGGTGGTGGACGGGGCCGCTCTGGACCGTACGGCCACCAGCGGCAAGCTGCTGGCCGTGGTGGACGGCAGGCGGTAGTCCCGGCCCGGCCCGTCCCCGGCCCCGCGACGAGCTCGGCGCGATCATGCGCGTGCCGGGCGGATCTTAGTAGGGGGATGGGAGGTTTTCCGCCAAATCTCCCGTTCCCCTCATCTTTCCGCGCACGCTCAGTAGCGTCGGCTGCACCAGTGGTCCGGTGCGCCGCGCGAGCGGCGCCCGGCCGTGAACGCGTACATGAGGGAGCGGGCGCCGATGGCGAATGTGGAAGTCTCGTTGAAGGAGACGATGACCTCGATCGAGGGGGCCCTGGGGGTCGCCCTCGTCGACTACGGCAGCGGAATGGCGCTGGGAACGCTCGGCGGCGGCAAGGACCTCGACCTCACGGTCGCCGCCGCGGGGAACACCGACGTGATCAGGGCCAAGGTCCGCACCATGGAAATGCTGGGTCTGAAGGACGAGATCGAGGATCTGCTGATCACGCTCGGGAACCAGTACCACCTGATTCGGCTGCTGCGGGGGCGGGGAACCGACGGGCTGTTCCTGTACGTGGTGCTGAACAAGGCGAACTCCAATCTGGCCATGGCCAGGCATCAGCTCAAGCGCATCGAATCCGCGCTGGAGATCTAGGGGCGTCCGCCGGCCGGGGCCCACGCATGCCCACGAATTGAAGAAGTGTTCAATCGGGCACATCCGAAATTGGTCAAGCAGGGGCGTGTGCGGGCCCATCGGGCGGAATGATGGAGCCGAAAGCACGGGTCCGAGTGACGGCGGGAGCGTTCGTGGGCATGCAGGTACCCCTGTACCAGGCGAAAGCCGAGTTCTTCCGCATGCTGGGACACCCCGTCCGGATCCGCGTCCTGGAGCTCCTCCAGGACGGTCCGATGCCCGTGCGCGATCTCCTCGCCGAGATCGACATCGAGCCGTCCAACCTGTCCCAGCAACTGGCGGTCCTGCGCCGCTCCGGCATCGTCGTCTCCACGCGGGACGGGGCGACCGTCACCTACGCCCTCGCGGGAGGCGACGTGGCCGAGCTCCTGCGCGCGGCCCGCCGCATCCTGACCGAACTCCTGGCGGGTCAGAGCGAACTCCTGGCCGAACTCCGCCAAGTGGACCCGCGCCGCCAGGCCGGGGCCGCGGTCGGGGGCGGCGAGGGCCTGGGCGGTGGCGGTGGCGGGGCGCCCGGCGAGCCGGGGGCGCGGACGGGCCACGAGGCCGGGATACCCGGTCGGCGGGCGGTCGGTGGCTAGCCTGGGGCGCATGGATTCCTCCCCCGCGTCCCACCCCGCCCAGTACACCGTCGTCCTGCGTCCGGGCCTCGCCGAGCCGGGTGATCCCGCCCGGCGGGGCGTGCTGCGCACCGCCCTGGTGGAGGCCACCGGTGACTTCGGGGCCTCCGGCTATCCGCGGTACGCGGGCGAGGGGGTACAGGCCGACATCGACCCCGAGACGCGCACCGTGGAGGCGGTGACGGTCGACGGCGAGGAACTCCCGTACGGCTGGGTGGCCCAGCTCGCCGAGGACTAGCCAGGCGCTGTTCCGCTCCAGGGGCGAGGCCCGCCCGCTCCGCTACAGGCGGTCCAGCGGTACGGCCGCGTAGGACTCCCGCAGCGCGCCGATCACCGGGTCGTCGGCGCGGAACGCGATGTCGTCGACCGCCGACAGCGCCCGTACCCCGAAGCCCGTGCTCGTCGCGAACGCCGCCCGCATCGAGCGCAGCCGGACGTCCGTCACCGCGGCCGTGACCTGCCCGCCGCAGGCGGCCCGCAGCAGCCGCATCGTCGTCCCCGGCAGCACCTCGGCCTCCGGCCAGACCACGGTCCCGGCCTCGTCGACGAAGCCGGCGTTCCAGGTGCAGCCCTCGGATACCAGCCCGTCCGCGCCGGTGAACAGGACGTCGTCGAACCCGGCGAGCCGCGCCGCGCGCCGCAGCCGCAGCTGCCCGAACAGCGCCACGTGCTTCACCGCCGGCGCGTCGCGGTGGAAGGCGAGCCGTTGTACGCGCAGCGCAGGCAGCGGCCGGCCGACGGAGCCGGCCGCGGGCCGGGTCGTCACCAGCACGCCGGGCCGCCCCGCCCGTTCGGGGGCCGTCAGATCCAGCTCGGGGTCGAAGACCGTGACGCGCACCATGAACGCCCCGGCCCGTCCGCCCCCGGCCTCCCGGCGTACGCACTCCCGCACCCACTCGGGATCCAGCTCCGTCCCGAACACCTCACGGCAGTCCGCCACCAGCCGGGCGAGGTGCAGCCCCAGCCCCCTTACGCCGCCGTCCTCCACCTTCATCGTCGTGAAATGCCCGTAGTTGGTCAGTGCGAGGGCCCGCAGGGCAGCGGCGGGGGCGGGGGAGCCGTTCAGGGAAGCCATACCCGCAGTCTGCCCGCCGCCGCGGGCTTGCGCCGCGGTCGGGAGCAGCCCCCCGGCACCGGGACCGGCGAGAGCGTCACGCGCTCACGGGGCCGGCGGCGCGGAGGCCGCCATGCGGCCGACGGGCGGGATCGCGGGGCCGGGCGGCAGGAGTTCGATGGTCACCAGCGCCACGACGGCGGAGAGGATCGCCACCGGGATCATCTCGGTGCTGCCCAGCACGAGTACCACGAGCACCACGCTGCTGACCGGCAACCGCAGGGCGCTCACGGTGGCGGCGGCCATGCCGGCCGCCAGTCCTGCGCCGACACCGAAGCCGGGCAGCGGCGAGCACAGGACGCCTGCCGCGGCGCCGAGGAACAGCGAGGGGAAGATCGGGCCACCGCGCAGGCTGCCCAGGCACAGGGAGAAGGCGGCGCCCTTGCAGAGGAGTACGGCGACCAGGGTGCCCACGGCCCAGGCGTGCGGGTCACCGGCGAGCTGGGCCAGCGTGGCCTGGCCGGAGGAGGCCACGTCCGCGGGGGAGCGGCCGGTGCCCAGGGAGTACGCGGCGGCGCAGACGCCCGCGGCGAGCGCGCACACGGCGGTGACGGTCAGCGGCCGTTTGGCGACCCGGACCGCGGTCAGCCGTCCGCCGAACTGGATCAGGTGGATGCCGACCGCGAGGGCCGCGGCGAGGAGGATCGACCACACCACGTCACCGACGTCCAAACGGGGGAAGTGCATGCCCGAGGACTTCAGCGACAGGTCGCCCGTCTTCAGTCCGGTCCAGCGGCCGAACCCGGTGAAGACGAGCGAGCCGATGCCGCTCGACAGCAGCGCGGGCAGCATGACGGCGAACAGCCGGGGCCCGCCCACGCCCACGACCTCCATGAGCAGCACCGCGCCGATCAGCGGATTGCCGAAGATGGTGGCGATCGCCGCGGCGGAACCGGCCGCGCCCAGCAGGGCGGTGCTCATCGGCGTCTCCGGTGTCGCGGTGAGGTGCCGCAGCGCGATCGCGAGTCCGCCGCCCAGCGCGATGAGCGGGGCCTCGGGGCCGAGCGTGGCGCCGAGCGGCAGGCTGAACACGGCCGCGAGGATCACTCCGGGCAGGGCCGAGGCTCCGGGACCGCCGGGATGCAGGCCGGTGGCGGGGATGTGCCCGCCGGCCCCGGGGAACCGGGTGACGATCTGACCGACGCAGACCCCCGCCACGAGCAGCAGCGGCAGGGGCCACCACCAGGGCGGACTGTCGTGGCCGAGGGCGTGCGGGAGGTCCACCCAGACGAGAGCCTCCAGCTTCTGGATCCCGGCGAGGAACCAGAACGCGGCCAGCGAGACGGGGATGCCGATGAGTCCGCAGAACACCAGCGTCTTGCGGTATCCGGGAGTGCGCAGCAGCTCGCCGAGCTTCTGCGCCTCCGCGGGCCGCGCAGGCTCCTGCGGACCCTTGCCTGGACCCGAACCCGTGCCCCGGTCCGGACTCGGCTGCGTCGGCTGCGCCATGGGGCCGTTCCTTCCCGTCCCACGTCCCTCACCGGAGAGTCCGGTACAGGGTGCTTCGTCAGCCGAGGAGCCGACGCTTCTGCTCGGCGAACTCCTCCTCCGTCAGGACACCCTGTTCCTTGAGGGTGCTGAGCTGCTTGAGCTGTTCGATCCTGGTGCTCATGTCGTCGGCGGCAGGAGCCGCGGCCGGAGCCGGCGCAGGGGGCGGCGGCGCGGCCGCGGCCTGCGGCGCCTCCTGCTGGGCCCAGCGTCCGGCCTGCCGCCGGGACACCCGGTTGGACACGGCGGTGGCGGTCCCGGCGACGACGGCCGTTCGGGCGACTCCGCGAAGAAGTCCGGGCATGGTGCTCATCTCCAGGGGTGCGGTCGGACAGGTGCGGTCGTTCTCACTCGTCGCCGGGCGGTACGTCCATGGCCTCCAGCGAGGCCAGCAGCGCCTGGACGGGGATCCGGCCGGCGGCCACCAGCTGGGCGCCTCCGCGCCGCAGTTCACGGGCGAACGGCGCCGCCCACGTGTTCTCGTACACGATGATCCCCGCGGAGTTGCCGGGTTCCAGGGCGGTGCCGGCTTCGTCGATGTCGCCCTGGTCCAGCAGTCCGGACGAGGCGCCCTCGAAAACCGAGAGGTCGACCTCGTCGCCGAAGTCCTGGAGCTCCACCGCCGTGACCGACCCGTCCAGGTCCTTGCGGACGAAGACCAGGTCGAAGATGCGGATGATGCCGCGATCGACGAGATCGACGAGCATCGGCAGCCCCTGCCCCGTCATCCGGTTGCCCGGGAACTCGATCACGGCGTAGTCCACGGGACCCATGTCGTCGATGTCGCCGAATCCGCCTGATTCCTCGACCTCGCTGCTCATGGCTGCTCCTGTCGTGCTCGGGGAGGGAAGACGTCGCGTCGGCCGCTGATCCGCGGGCTGTGACCTCCGGCATGCGAGGGGCAGGAGGGCCGGTCGACTAAGCCCATTCCAGCACCGGGAGGGAACCTTCGCACATCCGGAAAGCGCCGGTCCGACGAGTCGGCCGGTCAATCGTCAGCTGGTGAGCTGGTAGAGGCTCTTGCCCGTCAGCCACAGACCGAGCGCGAGGCAGAGCACCACGATCGCCTGCTCGGCGTGGTCCGTCAGCCAGGTGCGCAGACGCAGCAGCCGGGCCTGGGCGACCTCGGGTGCGAACACGATGTACAGCTCGGCGGCCAGCAGGCTCGCGCTCGCGAGCAGGCAGAAGCCGAACAGGGCCATGAAGGTGGCCGGCTGCGCGGCGTTCGCTTCGAGCACGGTCGTCGCGCCCGCCGCCACCATGCCCCACGGCTGGACGAGTACGGCCAGACCGGCCGAGGCCCAGAGCGAGCCCTCGCCGCGGTCGGCCGCCGCCTCCCCGGACGGACCGTCGCGGCCCTTGCGGCCATGCGCCGCTTCGGCGGCGTCCGACCTGGCGTCGCCCGGGGCCCGCATCAGGCGCCGGCGGTGCAGGCCGTAGAACACGAGTCCGATCCCGATGGCCAGCTTGGCCGCCGGCCCGGCCACGCCCGGCGGGGAGCGCGGCGGCGGGGGCTGGCCGTCGGTAAGCGCCAGGACGGCTGCGATCACCGCGACGAGGCAGGCCAGCCAGGCCAGAACGAACACGAGCCCCTTCCACACGCCCCTGGCGGACGAGACCACGAGGGCGAACGCCATGAGGGGCAGCGGGTAGATGGTGATGGCCAGCGCGATCAGCATGAGGTCGAGAACCATGGCGCCCCCATCCTGTGACGGCGTGCGACGACGTTCCACGACGACCCTACGCACGGAACCCGTCCCCGACACCTTCGCTCGCCGCCGCCCGGCGCCATCGGCCGCGGATGCCGTTCGAGATGCCGCCCCCGGCCGCATCCTCCAACCTGGACGCAGACGAAGGAGAGCCCATGTCGACGACCGCTGCGCCGGCGCAGTCGTGGGCGCACGGCCGCCCGCCCTCCTGCGCGCCGAGCCCCTCCCCGGTGGGCTGATGCCGGCCGGCGAGCGCGTACGGTCCGGCAAGCGCGTACGGTCCGGCAAGCGCCCGCGCGGCGCCCCGCACCCCACGTGGTGGCGGACCCGTACGCGCCACGCGACGATCGCCGCCCGGCGGCTCCAGCGCCGGGCGGAGACCCGGTTCCCGGTGATCACCCACATCGCGGAGCGCATGGTGTCGGTGAACATCTTCGACTCGGCGACGCGGCTCGCCGCCCAGTGCTTTCTGACCGCCGTTCCCCTGGTCTTCGTCGTCGCGTCGGTCGCCCCGGAGCCCGTACGGCAGCAGATGGCCGCGTCGATCCGTGCCGTGTTCGGGCTGAGCGGCGCGGCGAGCGACCAACTGCAGTCGCTCTTCGGCAGCTCCGACGCGGAAGTCCAGAACGCGGTGGGCGTGGTGGGCTCGCTCATGGTGCTGCTGTCGGCGACCGCCGTGAGCCGCGCCATGCAGAGACTGTGCAAGCGGGCCTGGGAGATTCCGCGCAGCGGGGTCCACATCGCGATCTGGCGCTGGCTCGTGTGGATCGCCGGCTGGATCTGTCTGCTGGTGGTGCAGGAACCGGTGCGCAGCGGGTTCGGCGTCGGCCTGTGGCTGGGCGTCCCCCTCACGTTCCTCTTCCAGACGCTGGTGTGGTGGTGGACCCAGCACCTCCTGCTGGGCCGCCTCGTACCCTGGCGGCCCCTCCTGCCGGGCGCCCTGCTGACCGGCGGCGCGATGACCGCCCTGTCGGTCACCGCCGGCTTCTACATGCCGCGCGCCCTCGACCGGGCGCTGGGCGAGTACGGTTCGGCCGGCTCGGTCTTCGTCATCCTGTCGTGGCTGATCGTGCTCTGCGTCGCGGTCGCCGTCGGTGTCACCGTGGGTGCCGTCCTGGCGCAGGAGCCGTTCCTGGCCCGTCGCCTGGGCAGTCCGGTCCCGAACCGGCACGGGGCGCGCCGGGGCTGAGCCCCCTTGTCCGGGCCCGGGGCCCTCCGTACGGCGGTGCCCGGCCGGGAGTGCCATGCTGGGCAGCAGGGGGCGGGGTGCGGCCTGGAGGTGCACGGCGATGGCAAGGTATGCCGCGAGTGCCGACAACGACATGCGCCGGCTGTCCGTCGAGGAGCGTGCCGCGCGCGGCCGCGCCGCCCGGCGCAGGGCGCCCCGCTCCGGGCAGGGGGATTTCGAGCCGCCCGCGGGGCGGTCGGATCCGGTGGACGTACTGGAAAGGCAATCGGCCGGCCGGGTGGCGGACCTGGTGCCGATCCGCTACGGCCGGATGGTGGAGTCGCCGTTCCGTTTCTACCGGGGCGCGGCCGCCGTCATGGCCGGGGACCTGGCCGACACGGCCGTTTCGGGCCTGCGGGCCCAACTGTGCGGCGACGCACACATGTTGAACTACGGTCTGCTCGGCTCACCAGAGCGGAACCTGCTGTTCGACATCAACGACTTCGACGAGACGCTGCCCGGACCGTGGGAATGGGACGTGAAACGGCTGGTCGTGAGCCTGGCCGTCGCGGGCAGGGAGAACGGGTTCGACGAGCGCGAGCGCGCCGTGATCGTCCGGTCCGCGGGCCGGTCCTACCGCGAGCAGATGCGCCGCTACGCGGCCATGAACAACCTCGACGTCTGGTACGCGCGGATCGACGCGGAGCAGCTGCGCGCGCTGGCATCGACCGAACTGCGCCCGCGCGGCCGCAAGCAGCTGGCCGAGGCACTGGAGAAGGCCCGCGGTCGCGACAGCGTCCAAGCCGCCGGAAAACTGACCGAGACGGTCTCCGGGGAGCGCCGGTTCACGTCGCTTCCGCCGCTGGTCACCCCGCTCTGGGAGCTGCTGCCGGACCAGGAGCGCAGCGCGCTGGAGGGGAACATCCGCGACCTGGTCGACCGGTACGGGCAGACCCTGTCCTCCGACCGGCGCCACCTGCTGCGGGAGTTCACCGTCGTCGACGTGGCGCGCAAGGTGGTGGGTGTGGGCAGTGTGGGCACCCGGTGCTGGATCATCCTGCTCCTGGGGAAGGACGGCGAGGACCCGCTGATCCTCCAGGCCAAGGAGGCGGGGGAGTCGGTCCTCGCCCCGTACGCCGGCCCCTGCGAGCAGGACACGCAGGGCGAGCGGGTGGTGGCCGGGCAACGCCTGATGCAGGCCGCCAGTGACATCTTCCTCGGCTGGCACCGGGCGCAGGGGATCGACGGGCGGGAACGGGACTTCTACCTTCGGCAGTTGCGGGACTGGAAGGGGAGCCTTGAGCCGGCGGGCATGCTGCCGCCCGGCATGAAGGTGTTCGGCGACGTCTGCGCCGCCACGCTGGCCCGGGCACACGCCCGCTCCGGCGACCGGGTCGCCATCGCCGCCTACCTGGGCGCGGGCGAGGTCTTCGACCGGGCCCTGGTGCGGTTCGCGGAGGCCTACGCCGACCGGAACGAGCGCGACCACCAGGCGCTGGTGGAGGCGGTGGCCTCGGGCCGGGTGGCGGCGCGCTCCGCGTGAGCGCGGATGGGCCCGGTCGCCGGCGGCGGCCGTGGCCGCCCCTCGGAGGCCGCGGCCGTCAGGGGGCCGTCCGAGTGGGCTCACGGTCCTCCTCGGCGTCCTCGGCGAGGAAGTCCGTCACGGCGAGGGCGAGGAGCAGGGCGAGGGCGAGGCCGACGACGACCCAGCCGGTGGGGTGCGGCCACAGGACGTAGGCGAGGCAGGCGGCCGCGACCAGGATCCAGGTGATCCAGCCGCGGTGGCGGCCCACGAACGCCCCGACCGGGCCCGTACGCAGGCCCGCCCGGTCGGCCGTGGCACGGGTGGCCGCGATGCCGGAGTGCCACACCTGGCGGACCACCGTCGCGTACCGGCCCGGCCCCGAGAGCCAGGCCGCGAGGGCGAGCACCACGCCGAGGAGCACGACCGTGCGGACCGTGACGCGCAGCAGGCGGACCAGCGCGTCGTAGATGGCCCCGGCGGCCGGCTGGGAGACGGTGTCGGGCAGTGCGTTGAGGTAGACCGTACGGAAGACGGTCAGGGCGATCCCCAGGACGAGCGCCGCCGCGGCGAAGCCGAGGGCGGACGCGATGAGGGTGCGGCGGCGGTGCGCGGAGAGCAGCACGCCGACGGCGGCGAGTACGACGGCCACGACCGGCAGCCACAGACCGGCGAGTTCGAGCAGCCGGAAGCCGGTCTTGACGCGGCCGATGTCGTCCGACCGGACCACGGTGAAGTCGGTGTGGATCTCGGGGATCTTCCCGGCGACGCCGAGCCCGGCGTCGACGAGGCGTGTCTTGACCTGTTCGATCACCGGGGCCAGATCGAGGGTCACCGAGTCGTTCTTGATCTGTACGGCCCCCTCGTCGCTGCCGGTGAGGGCGCGCACGAGAGAGGTGTGGATCGTACGGTTCGCGCCGGTCCAGATGGTCTCGAAGGCGTCCGAGGCGACGACGTCCTCCGCCTTGTCGTGCACGAAGCTGCGGACCGCTCCCTCCAGCCCGTCGCCCAGCTTCCCGAGCCCCTTCTCCAGCAGCGGCCGGTCCTGCGGTGCCACGCCTTCCAGCAGCTTGGGCAGGTCGAGGTGCTCCATCAGCGCGTCCGTGACCCGGTTCGCGACGGCCGCCTGCACGTCGGGATCGGATGCGAGCGGGGCGACCGTGGCGACGTAGCGGTCCGTGTCACCCACGATGTCGGACGTCCAGGCGGCGACGATGCCCAGCGGGGCCAGGACGCAGCCGATGACGATGAGCAGCGCCGAGAAGAACGCGCGCAGCCGGTGGCGTGGCCGCTGTGGCGGGCGCCGGGAGGCGTCGGCCTCCAACGAGGCGATCCGGGCCCGCAGTGCGGCGAGCTCGGCCTGGTTTTCGTCGTCCGGCATTGCGGCCTCCCGGGGTCGAACCCCACGCAATCCCGGTCGGCCTCGTCCGGCGAGCGGGGTGACCCGTCCGGGTGAACGCCGCGGGGCGCGGCAGGCGGGCGGGTTCCCCGGCGTGGCGCGCAGGGGCGGGCGGCGGGGAGGCCGGCGGGAACCCGCTCGACATGCGGAAGGCGATGTGCGCGCCAATACTTCGGATCGAGGGCATACGGCCCGTCTGAAGGAGGCGTCCGTGGACGACTACCCGGCACTGAATGTCTTCTGGAGCATGCTCTGGTTCTTCCTGTGGATCATGTGGCTGTTCCTGCTGTTCAAGATCGTCACGGACATCTTCAGGGACCATGAGATGAACGGCTGGGCCAAGGCGGGCTGGCTGATCTTCGTCATCCTGCTGCCCTTCCTCGGCGTGCTGGTCTACGTCATCGCCCGCGGCAAGGGCATGACCCAGCGGGACGTCAAGCAGGCCAAGGAGAACGAGGCCGCCCTCCAGGACTACATCCGCCAGACGGCCGGATCGTCCCCGGCCGGCGCATCGCACGCCGACGAGCTGGCCAAACTCGTCGCGCTGAAGGACAAGGGCGACCTCTCAGAGGCCGAGTTCCAGCAGGCCAAGACGAAGCTCCTCACCTGATCCGACCGGAGGTAGCCTCGGTGGCGGGTCCGCAGGGGGCGGACCCGGGGGAGTGGATCAGCGATCATGATCACCGAAGTGTCCGCGGCCGCGGCCGGATTGCTGCTGGGAGCCGCGGTCTTACGTCTCCTGCCCGGCCGGGGCCCGCTGCGCGACCCGGCCGGGCATCCGCTGACTCCCGTGGAGACGGCCCTGCTGCGCGGGGGCGCGCGGGCCGCGGTGCGGACCGCGCTGGTGGAGCTGTACCTCGCCGGCGCGGTGGAACCGGCCTGGCGGCACACGGTCCGCCGGTCCACCACACCTCCGACGGGCTGCTCCGATCTGGCCAGATCCGTGTACCGGGTACTTCACGGTCGGCTGCACCCCCGCCTGCTGGAGCGCGAGGACCGGGTACGGGAGGCGACGCGGGCCGCCGAGCGGCAACTCGCGCGCGACGGGCTGCTGCTGACGCGCCGGCGCCGGCTCGCGGCCAGGGCGGCGCTCCTCCCGGTGTTCGCCGCGGGGCCGGTGACGGCCTGGGCCGGCGGGGCGGGGCCGCCCGCGGCGTCATTACCGCTGGCGCTGCTCGCGGAGGGCGTCGCCCTGCTGCTGTGGGTGTGGCCCCGGCGCACCGGGCGCGGCGCCGCACTCCTGGTCCACCTGCGCATGCAGCAGGCGGGAACCCCCCGGCCCACGGAGCGGGAGCCGGCGCGCCTGCTGCTGCACGTCGCGCTGGTGGGGGCGCCGGCACTGCGTGCAGGTCTTCCCCGTTTCACCGAGGAGAGCGGCCTGCTGGGCCGCCCGCCGCGGGAACCGATGGAGCGGGGCGGAGGCGGGTCCCCGGAGGTGTTCACCTGCGGCGGTTAGGACACCGTCAGTTCCTCCAGGGCCAGGGCCAGGGCCGATCCGGGCCCCACTTGTCCTCGTGCGCGGCGCGCTGCCGGAGGCAAGCGGCGCGTCGCCGGAGTCAAAGCGTCGTGACGAGTCCGCCGTCGATGGTGTGGTCGGAGCCCGTGGTGTTGCCGGCGCGGTCGGAGGCCAGGAGGAGGACGAGATCGGCGACCTCCTCCGGGCGGGTGAAACGGCCCGTGACGGACCGGGCGGCGGCGCCCGCGACGACGTCGTCCGGTGAACCCCCCGTTCCGCCCGCCACCGCGGCGGCGACACCCTGGTCTCCGAGCCAGAGCGCCGTCTCGACCGGCCCGGGGCTGACGGTGTTGACGCGCACGCCCTGCGGGCCGACCTCCTTGGACAGCGCCTTGCAGAAGTTGGTGAGCGCCGCCTTCGCCGCGCCGTAGTCGATCACCCCCGGGTCGGGCAGGAAGGCGTTGACCGAGCTGACGGTGACGATCGACCCGGCGCCGCGTTCGAGGAGGTGCGGGAGGGCGGCCCGGGTGGTGCGTACGGCGGTCAGGAAGTTGATGTCCAGGGCCCAGGCCCAGTCCTCGTCGGTCAGCGACAGGAATCCGCCCAGCCGCGGCCGGACGGCGCCGACGTTGTTGACGAGGACGTCGAGGCCGCCGAAGGCGGCGACCGCCTCCCGTACCGCGTGCCCGGGCCCGTCGGGGGTGGCCAGGTCGACCGCCACGGGCCGGACCCGCCCGCCGGCGGCGAGTTCCGCCAGGTCGCCGCCCGTCGTGCGGGCGGCTGCCACCACCAGCGCGCCCTCGCCGGCCAGGGCGCGGGTCACCGCCAGGCCGATGCCCTTGCTCGCTCCGGTGACCAGCGCCACCTTGTCCTTGAGATGCAGGTCCACGAGCAGTGAGTCTGCGCGAGCACCGCGCCGCCGGGACCCGACAGGGCCGCAGCGTCAGGCGGGTGGCCCCCCGTTCAGCCCAGGCGGGTCGGTGACGAGGCCGCCGGGGCGAGCAGGCGCGCGGTGCCCGAGCCGTCCGCCGGGACCGTCCACAGGTCGGTGGTGTCCGGCGCGCCCTCCGCGGGCAGCGCGTAGGCCACGGTGCGGTCGTCGAGCCACAGCGCCTGGTCGTCTACGCTGCGCTTCTCCGCGAGCGGCTGCTCCCGCAGCGTCCGCAGGTCCAGTACGTGCTCGCGCCACAGCGAGGCCCCGCGCAGGACGCGCTTCTTGTACACGACCCGGGTCTCGTCCGGAGAGAGCGAGGGGCATTCGACGTTCTGGGCGAGGGTGGTGACGCTGCGCCCCGAGACCGAGCCCTTTACCAGGTACGTCCGGCCGGCGGTGCCGAGCGTGGCGTAGAAGGTGTCGTCGTCCTTCGAGAAGGTGACGCCCCAGAAGTTCACGTCGCCCGAGGCGTAGGGGCGGCCGTCCACCACGAGGGAGAACTTCTCCAGGTCCGGCTCGACCGCCCAGGTGCGGGTGTCCACGATCGTCGTACGGGTGGAGAAGAACGCGGCGCCGTAGGACTCGCCGGCGACGAACACCGTCCACGCGGCGAAATGGCCGCTCGGTGCGACCCGTGCCCGCGAGGGGGTGCCCGCCAGCGGGAAGCTGTGCAGCGGACGCAGGTCGGAGTCGACGATCACGGCCTTGTTGTCCTGGGCGAGCGCGCCCGGCGAGGAGTTCAGGCACACCCCGGTGCCGGCGGCCGCGTGGAAGCGCTGACAGGTGAGGCCCGAGGCGGTGCGCTCCGTCTGCGGTGCCTGCAGCGGGACCGAGACGAGCGCCCCGCGGTGCGGGCCGCCGGCGCCGTTGAGGAAGGCCAGCCGGTCCTGCTGTCCGAGCGCGACCCGGCCTTGGGCGACGGTCGGGTCCCCCGCGTGCGTCTGCTCGGCGCGGGCGGCGGAGCGCAGTACGAGCGCGGCGGCGAGGCCCCCGAGGAGCAGCACGGCCGCCGCGAGTACGAGCAGTCGGCGGGAGCGGGTCATCGGGTTCCTCGGGGGAGTCGGGCCGGGTCGGTGGCGGAGTCCGGCTCGGTGTCCGGAGCCGCCGGGCGCAGTACGAACCCGGCGACGGCTGCGCAACAGCACAGGCCGGCCGCCGCGGCCGCGAGGGCGGGACCCGCGCCCCACATCGTCCAGGCGGCCCCGAAGGCGAGTGAGCAGCCGAAGCGGGCCAGTGCCTGGCCGGTCCCGACGACGGCGAGGCCGGTGGCCCGCAGCTTCGCCGGGACGCTCGCGCCGACGGCGGCGGGCAGCACCCCGTCGGTGGCCGCGTAGAACAGGCCGTGCAGGACGAGGACCAGGTACGGGAGGGCCGGCCAGTGCGGGGCCGACAAGAGCAGCCCGTAACCGGCCAGCAGGAGGGCGTGCCCGGCGAGGAAGACGGTACGGCGCCCGATCCGGTCGGCCAGCGCGCCGGCCGGCACGGCCAGCAGCAGGAACACGGCGGCGGTGCCGAGCGGGAGCAGCGGGAACCACTGCTCGTGGATGCCGGTGCGGTCCTGGAGCAGGAGGTAGAGGAACGCGTCGCTGACGGTGGTGAGGCCCAGCAGGGCGGCGCAGAGCGCGAGGGCGCGGAGCCGGGGCAGACGCAGCAGGGCCGCCGCCTCGCGCACGCTCACCCGGGGGGAGTGCGCCCCGCCCGGATCAGTGCCGTCCGGATCGGCGCCGACAGCGCCGCCCCGTTTCGCGCCGTCCCGTTTCGTCGCCGCCTCCGGCGCCGGGCCCGGCGCCGCCCCCGAGGGGACGAACAGCATCAGCACCACCACACCCAGCACGGCGACGCACGCGCTGACCCCGAAGACGGCGTCGTACCCGCCCACCGCCGCGTTCAGGATGAAGAAGGCGGCGAGCGGGCCGAGCAGCGCCCCGGTGGTGTCCATGGCGCGGTGCACGCCGAACGCCCGGCCCTGCGACTCGGGCGGTGTGGAAAGGGAGATGAGGGCGTCGCGCGGTGCGGTGCGCAGGCCCTTGCCGGTGCGCTCCAGCGCCAGGACCACACCGACCGGGCCCAGGCTGTGCGCGAGCAGGAGCAGCGGTTTGCACAGGGCGGACAGGCCGTAGCCGATACCGGCGATCAACTTGTGGTTGCGTACCCGGTCGGCGAGGTGGCCGCCGGTCAGCTGCACCAGCGCGCCGACCCCGTTGTAGACCCCGTCGAGGGCCCCGAAGCCGAGCGGGCTCAGCCCGAGCCCGGCGACCAGGTACAGCGGCAGCACCGCGGTGACCATCTCCGAGGAGACGTCCGTGATCAGGCTGACCGCGCCCAGCGCGAGGACGGTCGGGGCGATCGCGGGGGGCCGGACGGGGGCGCCGTCCGGTGCGGTCTTCGCGCCGGCGGGCGCGGAGCGGTCCGCGAGGTACATGCTCTGGAGCTCCCGGTGCCGACGGTCAGGTCACTCGTACGTACGCAGGAGACCCTAATGCGCGTACGGCCCAACCGGGCCGTGTACGGCGTGATTTGGCGGAACACCGCAGCGGTCCGGTCCGCCCCGGTGCCCCACCGCTCAGCCCTGCCGGCTGCTCTCGTCGCGCAGCCACGTCGAGAAGTCCCCGGAACGGATGGCCTTGCGGGCCCGGCGCCGCGCGGCCAGCGCCGCCGCCACGAACACCACCACCCCCGGAAACAGGCTCGGCTGGGCCCGCAACAGGGCGCGCAGATCATCCGTACCGGTGCGCGCGGACGGCGCGTGCGCCCCCTGCGCGCTTCCGGGCGCCTGTGAGGCCTGGAAGCGCTCCAGCTCGGCGGAGGAGGTGGCCGCCCTGACCCGCCTCCTGATCAAGTCCCCCCAGGTGCGCGGCGGACGCACCACCACCCGGGCCGTCTCGACCACGCGCCGCTCCTGCGGAGCGAACGCCAGCGACGCGGCCAGATCGTCGGCCATCAGCGGCGGCAGAGCGGCGATCCGCGCGTGTCCCGGCTCGGTCACCGCGATGACCCCGCGCCCGAACAGCCCCTCGCGGACGGCCGGCAGCCGCTGCCAGACCCGGTAGTACGCACGGACCGGCCAGGCGCACCCGGAAAGAGGGATGTCCCGGCCGGGGGCCGCGGCGAGCAGGTCCGGACGGGCCGCGAGGGCGCCGGTCAGCTCCCGCACGTCGGCCGCCCCGACCTCCACGTCGGCGTCCACGTACAGGCGCGGAAAGCCCTGCGCGTGCTCGTCCCCGACCCGAAGTGCCGTGTGTTTGGAGGGAGTCGGTATCTCCACCACCCGTACGCGGGGGCCCCGCGCGCCCGCCACCGCCGCCGTGTCGTCCGTACAGCCGTTGCACACCACGACGATGTCGGGCCCGGACGCCGGGGCGTCGGCCAGGAGCGCGTCGAGGAGCCGGCCGATGACCCGGCCCTCGTTGTGGGCCGGGATCACGATGCTGGTCACCCCGGAAGTATGCACGCTCGAACACCCGAGCCGACCGTTTCCTCCAACTCCCCCCGGGGGTAGTCCCGGTGGTCTAGATTGAACGCAGCCGACCGGATCCGGCGCGCTTCGGCGACGCTGAAATCCAGTGGGAGCAGGGCAGTTGGGGAACATACGGGTCCGGCGGCTTGGGGGAACAGGCCGCCTGCCCGGGGCCGGACCGGTGCGAGGGGCGCCGGGCGGCCGGGGGGCGTACGTACGTCGCAACACGTAGGGCATCGGTCGTGGGGGGCCATCACCGCCTGGCAGGTCACGCACGGGTCGCGCACGCGCCCCGGCGCCGGCCGTCGGCACCCCCTTCCTTCGCACGCGTCCCGGCCATGGGTTGTCGATCGCGCCCGCGGGCGTGCGCGGAAGGAAAAGGTGAACGCTGTGAAGGACACCGCGAAGGACCCCGCCAAGGACGAGGGGCGGGGCCCGGGGGCCGCGGCCGCGGCACCGGCGGAGCCGTTAGGCGTGGCCGTCGTCGGCGCGGGCTACTGGGGCCCCAATCTCGTCCGCAACTTCCAGTCCAGCCCGGAGTTCCGGCTCCGCTGGCTCTGTGATCTGAACCTCGACCGGGCACGGCAGGTGCTCGGCCGCTACTCCACCGTCCAGGCGACCGCGGACTACGCGGCCGTCCTGGCCGATCCGGCTGTGGACGCCGTCGCCGTGGCCACCCCGGCCGGCACCCACCTCGACGTGGCCCTGGCCGCCCTGCGCGCCGGCAAGCACGTCCTCGTGGAGAAGCCACTGGCCGCCACGTACGAGGACGGGCTGCGCCTGGTCACCGAGGCCGAGGAACGCGGCCTCACCCTCATGTGCGACCACACCTACTGCTACACCCCCGCGGTGGGCCGCATCCGCGACATGGTCCGCTCCGGCGAACTCGGCGACATCCAGTTCGTCGACTCGGTCCGGATCAACCTCGGCCTCGTCCAGAAGGACATCGACGTCCTGTGGGACCTGGCCCCCCACGACCTCTCCGTCCTCGACTTCATCCTCCCGGACAACGTGCACCCCGTCGCCGTCGCCGCCCACGGCGCCGACCCGATCGGCGCCGGCCAGTCCTGCGTGGCCTATCTGACGCTCACGCTCAACACCGGCGCCATCGCCCACGTCCACGTCAACTGGCTCTCCCCGGTGAAGGTCCGCACGACGATGGTCGGCGGCTCCAAGCGCACCCTGGTCTGGGACGACCTCAACCCCACGCAGCGCGTCGCCGTCTTCGACCGCGGAGTGGACATGACCGCCCCGCAGGAGATCGGCGCGGACGAGCGCCGGGACATGCTCGTCTCCTACCGGACCGGCGAGATGGTGGCGCCCGCGCTCGGCGAGAAGGAGGCCCTGCGCAGCATGGTCGAGGAGTTCGCCGCCGCGGTACGGACCCGGCGGCCGGCGCTCACCGACGGCCGGGCGGGCCTCCAGGTGCTCGACATCCTCGAAGCCGCCTCCCGCAGCCTGGAGTTCCGCGGCGCGGTCGTCGGACTGCGCACCGGTCGCTGACCCCGGCCGCTGACACCGGGCGCCGACCGCGACGGAAGGCGCCCCCCGCACCACCTCGCCCGGCGGGCACGCCGCGCCGGGCGCACCGGCACCAAACACCACGACCGACTCAGTAGGGGCAGGGCGTTGAGCAGCGTACGAGGCAAGAGGATTCTGGTCACCGGCGGGGCGGGCACGATCGGCTCGCACGTGGTCGACCAGCTGGTGGACCACGGGGCGCGTGAGGTCGTCGTGCTCGACAACTTCGTCCGGGGGCGGCTCGGGAACCTGGCCCGGGCCCTGAAGAGCGGCGCGGTCGAGGTCGTCGAGGGCGACATCCGGGACCGGGAGACCGTACGCAAGGCGACCGAGGGGGCCGAACTGGTCTTCCACCTCGCCGCCATCCGGATCACCCAGTGCGCGGAGGAGCCGCGCCTGGCCAACGAGGTCCTGGTGGACGGCACGTTCAACGTGCTGGAGGCGGCGGTCGCCGCCGGGGTGGGCAAGGTGGTCGCCTCCTCCTCGGCCTCGGTCTACGGCCTCGCCGAGACCTTCCCGACCACCGAGCGCCACCACCCGTACAACAACGACACCTTCTACGGGGCCGCGAAGGCCTTCAACGAGGGGATGCTGCGCAGCTTCCACGCCATGTACGGGCTGGACTACGTCGCGCTGCGCTACTTCAACGTCTACGGGCCCCGGATGGACATCCACGGGCTCTACACCGAGGTGCTGATCCGCTGGATGGAGCGGATCACCGCGGGGGAGCCGCCCCTGATCCTCGGCGACGGCACCCAGACCATGGACTTCGCCGACGTGCGCGACATCGCGCGCGCCAACCTGCTCGCCGCCGAATCGGACCTGACCGACGAGGTGTTCAACATCGCGAGCGGGACCGAGACCAGCCTGC
>NZ_LFML01000043.1 GCF_001044425.1 Streptomyces roseus | reverse complement strand
GGCACAACCGGCACACGGGAACACCCACCACCCGCTCGCTGATCGCCTACGACCACTGACCCGAGCACTTCGGACTTACTCGTCTAGGGCCGCAGCGCGCGGGGCCCCTGGCCGAGGCGGCGGCGCAGCAGGGACCGCAGGGCGCCCGGACTCTCGTAGCCGACCCGGCGGGCCACCGTCGCCAGCGGCAGGCCGGTGGTGCGCAGGAGGTGCTCCGCCTGCTCCACCCGCAGGTCCTGCACCAGCCGGATCGGCGGGCAGCCGAGGGTGCGGGCGACCGTGCGCTGGAGGGTGCGTTCGCTGACCCCGAGGTCGCGGGCCGCCTCCGCGATGGACAGCGGCTGCGCGATGCGGGCCCGCACCCACTCCTCGAAGGCGGCCACCAGCGGATCGTGCCGGGCCAGGGCGCTGGGGATGGCGTACGCGGCCTGCGAGGCCCGGTCGTCGACCACGAGGTAACGCCGCACGAGGTCGGCGAGGGCGGGGCTGCGCGTCCCCACGATCGCCAGCGCGAGGTCGAGGTGGCCGAACGCGGCCCCGGCGGTGGTGATCCCGTCCGAAGTGGTGACCATCCGCGACTCGTCCACCACGACCTCGCGGTAGCGCTCCCGGAAGACCGGGGCCAGCCACCAACTGGTGGTGGCCCGGCGCCCGTCCAGCACCCCGGACTCGGCGAGGAGGAACGTTCCGGTGCAGGAGGTGGCGAGGGGGGTGCGGCGTTCACGGGCCTCGGCGAGCAGCCGGCGCGCGGTGCGGTGCCCGGCGCCGGACACCGCCTCCACCAGCGCCTCGGGGTGGCGCTCCATCAGGGCGGGTACGACGAGGAGGTCGGCGTTCTCGGCGGTGCGTGCGGGCTCGGTGTCGATCCGGTGGCCCAGGCCGGTGCGGACCGTGCGCCGGACCCCGACGGTACGGACGTCGAAGGCGGGCGGCGGGGCACCCGGCAGCCGGGCCCGCAGGGCGTTGGCCGTGTGCAGGACGTCGAGGACGGCCGAGACACCGGAGTCGAACACCCCGTCGAGGACCAGCACTGCGGTTTTCACCGGGCCACCCTAGCGGGAGGGGCGGGGCACCGGGATGTCGGAATCGGTGCGGAAGGTGCCGGATCCGTCGCTCCCGGGACGAGGCGGGGCGCGCCTAGGCTCGGGTCATGACCACGCCCCGCACCACCGCACCCCGGACCGCCGCGCCCCGCACCGCCCCGTACGCCGGCGGCGGCGCGGGCACCGCCGCTCCCGCCGACCGGTCCCGTACCCACACCTGGCACTCGCGTCCCGAGCCCACCCCGGCGATCCTGGGCATGAGCGGCCTGGAGATCCTCCGGGCCTGCCTCGCGGGCGAGCTCCCCGAGGCCTCGATCATGAGCACGCTCGGCTTCCGGCTGACGGCGGCCGAAGAGGGCTCCGTCGTCTTCGAGGGGGACCCGGGCGACCACCTCCTCAACCCGATGGGGACGGTGCACGGCGGGTTCCTCGCCACGCTCCTCGACTCGGCGCTCGGCTCGGCCGTGATGACCCGGCTGCCAGCGGGCACCGCGTACACGACCGTGCAGCTCGGCGTGCACATGATCCGCCCGGTGCTGGCGGGTACGCCCACGCTGCGCTGCCAGGGCACCGCCCTGCACGTGGGGAGGACCACGGCGACGGCCGAGGCGCGGGTGGTCGGCGCCGAGGACGGCAAGCTGTACGCGCACGGCACGACCACCTGCGTGGTCCTGCGGCCCTGACCGCCTCCCCTCCCCGGCGGGCCTCAGGCCGAAGCCCGCTTGCGCGGGGCCGCCTTCTTCGCCGCGGCGGCCGTCTTCTTGGCCGAGGCCGCCTTCGACGTCGACTTGGCGGTGGGCTTGGCGGTGGACTTCGTCGCCGTGGACTTCGCCGTCGTCGACTTGGCCGACCCGGCCGCGGCCGCCTTGGTCGCGGTGGACTTGGCCGACGCGGTCTTCCTCGTACCGGCCGTCGTCTTCTTCGCCGTGGACGTGGACTTCTTCCCGCCCACCGCCTTCGGCGCCGCCGCCGTCTTCCGGCGGATCGGAGTGACCTCCGCCTGCGTGGCCTCCCCGCGCGAGGCCTTCGCGGCGTTCACGCTCTTCTCCAGCGCCGCCATCAGGTCGATGACCTTCCCGCCGGCCGGTTGCACCTCGGCCTCCGAAGGAGGCTCGAAGGCGCCCTGCGACTTCGCCGAGATCATCGCCTCCACGGCCTCCCGGTACTCGTCCGTCAGCGAGTCCATCTCGACCTCGCCCAACGTCGCCATCAGCGCGTCCGCCAGGTCCAGCTCGGCCTCCCGCACCGACACCTTCCCCTCCGGAGCCACCCCTTCCGGCACCCGGATCTCGTCCGGCCACAGCAGCCCGTGCATCGCGATCACGTCGTCGACCACCCGCAGCATGCCCAGCCGCTCCCGCCCCCGCAGCGCGTACTTGGCGATGGCGACCTTCCGGCTCCGCTTCAGCGCCTCCCGCAGCAGCGTGTACGGCTTCGCCGCCGTCGGGCCGTTCGCGGCGAGGTAGTACGCGGCGTCCATCTGCAGCGGATCGATCTCGTCCGCCGGCACGAACGACACGATCTCGATCGTCTTCGCCGTGGCGATGGGCAGCTGCGCCAGGTCCTCGTCCGTGATCGGGATGATCGACCCGTCCGCCTCCTCGTACCCCTTGCCGATCTCGGCCGCGGCCACCTCCTCTCCGTCCAGCTCGCACACCTTGCGGTAGCGGATCCGTCCGCCGTCGCTCAGGTGGATCTGGCGAAAGGAGATCGAGTGGCTCTCGGTGGCGTTCACCAGCTTGATCGGAATGCTGACCAAGCCGAAAGAGATCGCCCCGTTCCAGATGGATCGCACGGTTCCTCCCGATTCATGGCAATCTCATCGTATGACGCCGATCACCATGGTGGAGGGGCGTCGCATCCCGCTCTCCAACCTCGACAAGGTCCTGTACCCCGAGACCGGTTTCACCAAGGGCGAGGTGCTGCACTACTACGCCACCGTCGCGCCCACGCTGCTGGCCCACGTCCACGACCGGCCGGTGTCGTTCCTGCGCTATCCCGACGGCCCGGACGGCCAGCTCTTCTTCACGAAGAACCCGCCGCCCGGTACGCCCGCCTGGGTGAAAACCACCCCCGTGCCCCGCTCCGACGACCTCTCCGCCGAACAGGTGGTCATCGCGGACCTGCCCTCCCTCATGTGGGCCGCCAACCTCGTCGTCGAGTTCCACACCCCCCAGTGGCCGGCCGGCAGTCCGGCGGTCGCCGACCGGCTGATCATCGACCTCGACCCCGGCGCCCCCGCCACCGCCGTCGAGTGCTGCGCCGTCGCGCTGTGGCTGCGCGAGCGCCTGGCCGCCGACGGCCTGGAGGCGTACGCGAAAACCTCCGGTTCCAAGGGCGTGCACCTGGCCGTGGCCCTGGAACCCACCCCGTCCGAGCTGGTGTCGGCGTACGCCAAGGGCCTCGCCCAGGAGGCCGAACGCGCCCTTCCCGACCTCGTCCTGCACCGCATGGCCAAGGCGCTGCGCCCCGGCAAGGTCTTCGTCGACCACAGCCAGAACGCCGCCGCCAAGACCACCGCCGCCCCCTACACCCTGCGCGCGCGGGCCCGGCCCACGGTCTCCGCCCCCGTCTCCTGGGAGGAGGTCGCGGCCTGCCGCACCCCCGCCGACCTGGTCTTCCTCGCCGACGACATCCCGCCGAGGCTGGAACGCGACGGGGACCTCTTCGCCCCGCTGACCGACCCCGCCCGCGCCCACCGGCTGCCCGCACCCCCCGGGGGCCTGCCGTGATCAGCGTCGCGCTCGCCGCCACCGTACGCACCCTCCCGCGCGGGGACGGCCTGGCGTACGAGCCGAAGTTCGACGGCCACCGCCTCGTCATCGTGCGCACCGCCGAGGACGTGGTGCTCCAGGCCCGGTCCGGGCGCATCGTGACCGCGGCCTTTCCCGATCTGGCGGCCGCGGCCCGGAGGTTGCCCGCCGAGACCGTCCTCGACGGCGAGGTGGTCATCTGGCACGCCGGCCGTACGGACTTCGCGCTCGTCCAGCGCCGGGCGGCGGCCGCCTCGGCCGCGCGGGCCGCTGTGCTCGCCCAGAGCCTGCCCGCCTCGTACGCGGCCTTCGACGTGCTCGAACTGGCCGGGCTGGACGTGCGCGGGCGCACGTACGAGCGGCGCCGGGCGCTCCTCGTGGACCTGCTGCTCCCGCTGGGCCCGCCGCTGCAGCCGGTCCCGATGACGACCGATCCGGAGCTGGCCGCCACCTGGTACGAGACCCTGCCCGCCAGCGGTATCGAGGGGCTGGTGGTCAAGCGGCTGGACCAGACGTACCCGGCGGGCCGGCGCGGCTGGCAGAAGCTGCGGCACACCGAGGTCCGGGACGCGGCGGTGGTCGGGTACACGGGCACCGCCCGCCGCCCGCTCGCGCTGGTCCTCGTCCTGCCCGTCGGGGACGAGACCCCGCTGGTGTCGAGCCCGTTGACGGCGGCGCTGCGGGCGGAGGTGGCGGCGGCCGTGGCGGAGCGCGCCGGGCCCTCCCGTGCGGCGGAGGGGGCCACGGTCACGGCGATCGGGCTCGGCGAGGTGCCGTACCGCCCGCTCGATCCGCCGCTCACGGCCGAGGTCCGCCACCCCTCGACGGCCCGTCACCCGCCACCGGAGGTGCTCAGGCTGCGGACGGAACCCTGACGTCCCGCGACCCGCGCCGTGGCGCGGGTCGCGGGGTGCCGGTCGAGGGGTGCCGGTCCAAGGGGTGCCGGTCGGGCGGGGTGCGTCAGGCGTTCCCGCTCGGCTTGGAGGCCGGCGGCTCCCCGTGCGGCGGCTGCTGCGGCCCCGGGTACTGCGGCGGGTTGCGGTACCCGGCCTCCCGCTCGGCCCGGACCTCCTCCTGATGGCTGCTCGTCGTGGATCCGAAGTTCCCGTAGCCCTGCATCTCGTGCGGGCGCAGGCCGCTCTCGGGGATCTCCACGCTCTCTCGTTCCTCGCGGAGCTCGTGGACCGCGCCGCCGGCCGGCAGGTGGGGCTGGCTCTCGGCGGTCGGCGGCGGCGGCTCCTTGGCCCGGACCCGCTGGCCGAGCCTGAAGGCGCCCAGCAGGAAGCCGACCACGACGATGCCGACGACCAGGAACCAGGCGATGTCGCTCAGGGTCTGGTCCAGACTCAGGGTCATGTCCATATGAACCATTTTCCCGCATTGATGCCTGTTTCACCCTGGGTGAGGGGAGATCCTCTGATCAGCGGACCAGACGACTACCGCATCGGATCGAGGGCAGGCGCACAGGCGACCCGCCCCGGAAGGAGCCGAAAATGCCGCGCGGATCTTCGCCCAAACGAGAACGCCAGTACGAGCACATCAAGGAAAGCGCCGAAGAGCGCGGCGTACCCGAGGAGCGGGCCAAGGAGATCGCCGCCCGGACCGTCAACAAGGAACGGGCCCGGGCCGGCGAGTCCGAGACCGCGAGCAAGCTGTCCCTGGAGGACATGTCCTCGGGACGGCGCGGCGGCCTGCACTCCCATTCGGGCGCGCAGGGGCCGACGTACGAACAGCTCTACGCGGAGGCCAGGCGCCGCAACATCCACGGCCGCTCCGACATGAACAAGACGCAGCTCAAGCGTGCCCTCGGCGAGAGCTGAGGCGGCCCCGAGGCGGCCCCGCGCCCGCTCTGCCTAGCGCAGCGGCCCGTCCGAATCCCGCAGCGCCCGGACCTCGTACCCCCCGAGCACGGCCAGGATCTCCGCGCAGATCGCCAGCGCCGTCTCCGCAGGCGTCCGGGCGCCCAGGTCCAGGCCGATCGGCCCGTGCACCCGGGCCGCCTGCGCCTCGGACACCCCCGAGGCCAGCAGCCCCTCGCGGCGCCGGGCGGTGGTCTTGCGGGAGCCGAGGGCGCCGACGTACGGGACGCCCAGCGCGAGCGCTGCGCGCACGGTCGGCACGTCGAACTCCGGGTCGTGGCTCAGCATGACCAGGCAGGCGGCGTCCCGGCGGGCCTCCAGCAGCTTCTCGGCCTCGGCGACGGAGCAGACGAGCCCGGCCCCCCACCCCAGCAGCAGGGCCTGCGCCTCGATGATCTCGGCGAGCTCGCCGCCTCCGCCGATGACCACGTACGGGGCGGACGGGTACGCCTCGACGAATACCAGACCGCGCTCCCCGTACAGGGCGTCCCGGCCGGGCCGACGCGTGGCCAGCAGCTCGCCGGCCCGGCGCTCGGCGTCGTCGGCCGGCGCGTCGACGGCCCGTACCACCTCGCTCACCGCGTGCTCGGCCCGCTCGTCGAGCCGGGTCACGAGCGCCACGCCCACGCCCTCGCCGAGCAGCTCCCACCACGCGGCGGGCACGGCCGACAGCGGCTGGAGCAGGATTTCGGCCCGCCCGCCGCAGGTCAGCTTCGCCTCCGCGGCCTCGTCCGCCCCGACCGAGACCTCGCACACCCGCGCGGTGGCCCCGGCGGCCATGTCCGCGGCCTCCGCCACCAGCTCGGCGTCGAAGACCCCCCGGTACAGGGCCCCGACGCACTCCCCGCGCGCGTCCACGAGCAGGGCCCCCGCCGGGTCACGCGGCCCGAACCCCTGCTCGGCCACCGGCCGGGCCAGGAACCCGGTCCGCCCCTCGGCCGTCCACCGCCGCGCCGTCTCCACCAGCTCACGCATCGCGCCGCCCCCTCCTCATCGTCGGAGCCCGCCCCGAAGCGCCAGGTCAGCGGCGCGGGCGAGGCCTCATGGCCAACTTACGCAGGCTCCCCACCCCTACCCATCCCCCAAAACCCACAGACCCGGACCCACCCTCCTCGTACGGACCACCGGAGGGGCGGGAGCACCCGAGTTGCACGCGGGCGGCGGGAGGCGTTGTTTCGAAGTACGGCAGACAACGTCGGGGGAGACCCTTGGGGATGACCCGCCATGCTCTTCACGGACCGCGACGACGCAGGTCGAAGACTCGGTACGGAGCTCGCGAGGTACGCGGTGGGGCATCCCGTGGTGCTGGGGCTGCCGCGCGGCGGGGTCCCGGTGGCCTTCCACGTGGCCCACGCCCTCGGCGCCCCGCTCGACGTGATCGTCGTCCGCAAGCTGGGGGTCCCGTACCAGCCCGAGCTGGCGTTCGGCGCGATCGGTGAGGGCGGGGTCCGCGTGATCAGCGAGGACATCGTGCGGCGCGGGCGGCTCACCCCGCGGGACGTCGCCGCCGTCGAGGAGGCGGAGCAGGCGGAGCTGACCCGCCGGGCCGCCCGCTACCGCGCGGGCCGGCCGCAGGAGGACCTGCGCGGCCGGACGGTGATCGTGGTGGACGACGGCATCGCGACCGGGGCCACGGCGGCCGCCGCCTGCCAGGTCGTACGGGCGCAGGGCGCGGCCCGGATCGTCATGGCGGCCCCGGTGGCCCCGCCGGACGCGCTGGCCCGGGTGGGCGCGGTGGCCGACGAGGTGGTCTGCCTGGGATCGCCGCCGGGGTTCTCCTCGGTCGGCCAGTGGTACCGGGACTTCTCCCAGACCCCGGACGAGGAGGTCGTTACCCTGCTCGCCCAGTCGCCGCGGCGGCCACCCCCGGCCGAGCGGGCAGGGGTGGAGGTGGCGGTCGAGGCGCCGGATCTGCGCCTGCCCGGGGAGCTCACCCTCCCGCCGGGTGCGGGCGCGGTGGTCGTGTTCGCGCACGGCTCGGGCAGCAGCCGGCGCAGCCCCCGCAACCGCCGGGTGGCCGCCGACCTGAACCGTGCCGGTCTGGGCACGCTCCTGTTCGACCTGCTCACCCCGGCCGAGGAGGCCGACCGGTCGAACGTCTTCGACGTCGACGCCCTGGCCGCACGGCTGGCCGCCGCCACGGCCTGGCTCGGCACCCGGACCCCGCTCCCGCCGGCCTACTTCGGCGCCTCCACGGGGGCGGCCGCCGCCCTGGCGGCCGCGGCCGAGCCCGACTCGCCGGTCTACGCGGTGGTCTCCCGCGGCGGCCGCCCGGACCTGGCCGGATCCCGCCTGGCCGAGGTCCGCGCGCCCACGCTCCTGATCGTCGGCTCGCAGGACCGCCAGGTCCTCGCCCTCAACCGCGAGGCCCGGGCCCGGCTGCGCTGCGAGAGCCGCCTGGAGGTCGTGGAGGGCGCCACCCACCTCTTCGAGGAGCCCGGGGCCCTCCACCGGGTATCGGCCCTCGCCGAGGAGTGGTTCACCACCCACCTGAGCCCCGGGGGGCCCGCGGCGGCGGGCTGAACCCGGGGCTCAGACCAGCCAGCCCGCGTCGCGGGCGATGCGGATCGCGTCCACGCGGTTGCGGGCCTTCAGCTTCATCACGACGGTGGTCAGGTAGTTGCGCACCGTCCCCGTGGACAGGTGGAGTTCCCCGGCGATCTCGGCGGCCTCCGAGCCCTGAGCCGCCATGCGCAGCACCTCGGTCTCGCGGTCGGTCAGCGGGCTCTCCAGTCCGTTCCACGCGGCGACGGCCAGCTTGGAGTCGATGACGCGGTGCCCGGCGACCACCCGCCGGATGGCGCTGGCCAGTTCCTTCGGGGAGTCGTCCTTGAGGAGGTAGCCGGAGACCTGGGCCGCCAGGGCCCGGCGCAGCGTGCCGGGGCGGCCGAGGCTCGTGAGCATCAGGGTCCGGCACTCCGGGAGCTGCTCGTGGATCTGCATCGCCGCGCTCAGCCCGTCGAGTCCGGGGAGGTCGATGTCGATGATCGCGATGTCCGGCCGGACGGCGAGGGCGGCGGCCAGGATCTCGTCCCCGCGCGACAACTCGCTGACGACCTCCAGGTCGTCCTCCAGGTCGAGCAGGGCGACGAGCGCGCCGCGCACCATGTGCATGTCCTCGGCCAGCAGGATTCTGATCACCGTGACGAGCCCCCCGTCCGCGCGGCCGATCGTGTACTTGTGATCATAGCAACCAGTTTGTTCCGGCGGCCGGTTCACGGCGGTCGCGGACGGGCCGCCTCAGGCGACGAGCCACGAGCGCTCGCCCTCCGCCGCCTCGTCGGGATCCTCGAGATCGGGGTCGACGTCCCCGTGCGCCGGAACCCGCGCCACCAGACGGAACAGGCTTCCCGGACCCCGGTCGACCGTCAGTTCCCCGCCCACCGCGCGCAGCCGCAGCCCCAGGTTCCCCAGGCCGCTGCCGCTGTGCGGCGAGGTGTCGCGGTAGCCCTCGGTGACGCCGTCGTTGGTGACCGACAGCGTCATGAGGCCGTCCTCCTCGATGGCGGTGATCTCGCAGTGCACGGCCCTGCTGTGGCGCAGCACGTTGGTGACGGCCTCCCGCAGGACGGTCGCGAGCACCGTGTCCACGGGCGAACTGACCTCTCCCATGCGGATGTCGGTCACCGCGTCGACCTCGGCGGCGCCCAGCACCGACTTGGCCGAGGCGATCTCCTCCTCCAGCGACATGTCCCGGTACCCGCTCGCCACCCGCCGTACGTCGGCCAGCGACTGGCGGGAGATGGCCAGCACGTCCTCGATCTCGTCCATGGCCCGGGCAGGATGCGCCGGGATCAGCCGGTGGATCAGCTCGCCCTTGAGCTGGATCGCGGAGAGGCTGTAGCCGAGCAGGTCGTGCAAGTCCCGCGCGAAGCGCAGCCGTTCGCGGGTGACCGCGGCGCGGGTGAGTTCGCCGCGGCTCTCGTGCAGGACGCGGACCAGCTCCGACAGCCGGGTCAGGCCGAAGGTGACCAGCCCGGTCAGCAGGGTGGTCTGCGCCAGGTAGACGCTGTCGACGGCGGGCCGCCCTTCCAGCAGCGGCGGCACCAGCATGCTGATGCCCACGAACCCGTACAGGATCCAGCCCGGGCGCGGGGGCAGGAGCAGCAGGAGGGAGCCGGCGAGGAAGCCGGCCATGGCGCCCCACTGCGATTTCAGGGCGATGAGCGGCAGGTAGGTGAAGGCGGCCTGCGCGCCGAGGGTCAGCGCCCGGTGGCCGGTCGGCACGCGCTGCGTGCTCGTCCGGGAGTGCAGGAGCTGGAGGGCGAATACCGCGCCCAGGCAGCCGAAGGCGGCGGCCAGGGCGAGCCCCCGGACTCCGGCGCTGACGATGTTCAGGGCGGTGATGCCCACGTAGCAGAGGAGTGCGGCGATGAGGATGACCTGGGCCATCCGGGGTGCGGGTAAGTCCCGGCTCCGTCGCAGAATGCCCTCGACCAGGACCGCCTCCGACGGTCCATCCGAGGACTTGAGGCGGCCAGGCATGTCAATCCCCCTTAAGCGTTCCTCTGTTACACGCCAGGTGTGAGCATAGGGGAGGGCCGTGGACCGGGGGCGGGAATCGATCGCTCATACGAACAGCGGGACCGGGTTGAGCTGGTCGTACGGTGTGGGTTCGGCCAGCCGGCCGAGGCGCACGGGGACGTCGAAGAGGCGGCCCGGGCCGTACCTCGCCCAGAAATGGCGCAGTCCCGGTACGACCACTTTCGTCACGGGAAGTCCGAGGTCAGGTCGGCTCTGGTCGAGTACGAGAAGGTCCAGTCCTTTGCTCCGGACCAGCTCGGTGATCATGTGTACGTCGTCGAGCAGATCCGTGCCCGCGGTCACAGGCCAGTGGTCCGGCGTACGGGTCTGCGCCATCGGATCGGCCGCCAGATATGGCTGGTTGGCGATGGTGGCCCCGTGCCACCACGACAGCGGCTCCGGGTCGGTGATCCGGTATCCGCCGCCGTCGCCGCGCGCTCCGCCGACGGCGGGCAGCAGCTGGCCCAGCTCCGACAGGGCCCGGCACAGCGCCACCCTGGGGTCGAAGTGCGCGCCGAAGCCGAAGAGCACGTCCTCGGCGGGCTTGTCGGTACGCCGCGACAGCGCCGCGATCACCGGGATCCCCAGGTCGGAGGTGAGGTCGAGCGCCCACACCTCCCGGCTGACGCGGTGCAGCCCGTGGCGCGTCCGCTCGATCCACTCGTCCTCGAAGGAGCCCAGGTCCATCCCGGGCTGACGGGTGCGGTTGTACCACCACAGGGCGACCGCGTCCCGCTCCACCAGCTCCAGGAAGCCCTGGACCAGCGCGTCCTCGGGGCTGCTGCCCGCCGCGTTGCCGTTGGAGTCGGCCCACGGCTCGCCGACCGCCGGGTCCCCGGAGCCGTCCGTCCCCCGCCCGAAGTACAGCATCGACGTGGGGAGCAGCCGCTGCACGCCGCCAGTCAGCGACCACACCGGGGTCCAGTCGGTCGGCCGGGTCTCGTCGAATGGCGCCGGTACGTGGTGGAAGCGGGAGTGCCGCGCGTTCCACACCTCCCGCTCCGCGAACTGGCGGGCGCTGTACAGCTGGCAGTCGTTGGGGTGCACGGCCGCACCGCCCAGTGCGCGCAGCGAGTCGCGGACCACCGGCTCGTCGCCGTGCCGCGTGCCGCTGTAGCGCTCGACCGCCTCGCACAGCGCGCTCGTACGGGCTTCCTCGGCGGTACGGCCCTTGCCGCCGCTGAGCGCGCGCAGCCCCGAGCTGAGGCCGGCGAAGGACGCCGACCCCATCGCCAGGTTGTGCCCGGAGGTGTACGCGTGGACGAAGTCCGGGGCGCCGGGGGCCTCCCGGATCTCCTTGACCACCCCGGTCACCGGGTCCACCAGGTGTCCGTACGTGCGCAGCATCTGCGCCGGGGTCAGGGCGCGGTCCCCGCCCCCGGTCGCGGCGGCCTTGGGCCGCGACACGGGGACGAAGGGGGCGCCGGCCCGGCGGGCCACCAGGCCGGGGTCCCCGCAGGACGCGCACTGCGGGAGCCGGTCCACCGGGTGGCCGGCGGTGCGCAGGCGCAGCGTGTCGAAGGTGCGGATGTGGGCCTGTTCGGGGTGGCGCAGCCCGGCCAGCCACTTGGCGGCCTCCAGGGCGGCGAGGTTCACGGCGAGCGCCGTCCCGGCCGCCAGCCCGGCGGCCGGCCGCGGCACGGGGCCGGCCAGGCCGAGGGCGCGCCGTACGGGGACCTCGGAGTGGCGGTGGCCGCGCAGCCGCACGGCCAGGCAGTGCCAGCAGGGGCCGTCGGAGCCGGGCCGGAAGAACGGGCCCACCCAGGGGTCCGTCCCGCACAGCTTGACCGGGACCCAGGGCCGGCCGCTGCCGCGCTGGCGGGCGTCCACGGCGGCCAGCCCCGGGGAGAGGTAGTCCTCGCACAGGACGAGGACCAGGTCGGCCGCGGCGGGGTCCGCGACGACCGCGATCCCCGACTCCCGGCAGGCCTCGGCCACCGGCCCCGGATCCAGCCCGGGCAGTGCCTCGACGGCCACGGTGGCCCGGGCCAGCCCGGCGGCGGCCACACCCCCGTCGAGGCCGGCCAGGTCCCAGTAGGCCTCGGCCTCGCCCTCCGCCGCCGGGGTGGTGGAGCGGATCAACCCGGCGTCCGCCAGGGAGCGGAGGGCGGCGTCGGCCTCCTCGGCCCCCAGGACCCGCGCGGCCTCCTGCCGGACCGCCCCCGCGGTCCGGGTCCCGTCGAGCAGCGGGACGAGGACCTCCGCCCCGCTCCCGCCCAGGGCGGTCACCCCGCGCCGGGACACCAGGTAGGCGGCGTCGCCGGGGACGACGGTGGGCCGCAGATGGGACTTGAAACCCACCAGCGCCTCGGCGGCGTCCTCGGCGGCCGGAAGCGGCCCGGCCGGCTCGCCGCGCTCGGCAGCGCTCATGCTCCCAGCCGTCCGGCGCTCGGCGCCGCCGGGCCCGTGACCTGCGTCAGGCTGCAGACGGTGAACAGGGCGTACGCGGTGTCCGGCGCGGCGTCGAGGTTCTCGATCACCAGGCCCGGATGCGTGGAGCGGACGGGTACCGGTGCGGATCCGGTGCTGGGGCTGATACGGGCGTTGGCCGAAAGGCTGGTCATGGCGGTGGAGTTCCCTCTGCGTCGTCGTGGCGCGGGTCGGTCCGTTCACTGACGATTCTGCGAGGATCCGGTGATCGCGGGACAGTGCCCCAATAACCAGCGAGAGGTGAAGTTTTCACATGGTGCGCCGGCGCCCGCCGGGCCCGGACGTTCACGCCCGCCAGCGGACGGGCAGCTTCCGCGGGCCGCGGATCAGCAGACCCGTGCGCCACACGAGGTCCGAGGGGTCGGCGTCCAGGAAGAGGGCCGGGCAGCGGGCGAGGAGCGCGGTGACGGCCGTACGGGCCTGGAGGCGGGCCAGCGGTGCGCCCAGACAGTAGTGGATGCCGTGGCCGAAGGCGATGTGCCCGCCCGCGGGGCGGCGGATGTCGAAGCGGTCGGGGTCGGGGAACCGGGCGGGGTCCCGGTCGGCGTCGGCGAGCGCGACCAGCACCAGTTCGCCGCCGCCGGGGATCGTGGTGCCCGCGATCTCCACGGGCCCGGTGGTGAACCGGTACGTGGTGGTCTCGACCGGCCCCTCGTACCGCAGCATCTCCTCCACGGCGTTGTCGACGAGCGAGGGGTCGGCGCGCAGCGCGGCGAGCTGGCCCGGGTGGCGCAGCAGCGCGAGGACGCCCGTGGCGATCAGCTGGACGGTGGTCTCGAAGCCGGTGACGAGCAGGAGCCAGGCCATGCCGATGAGTTCGTCGGGGGAGAGCCGGCCGCCGTCCTCGTCGGTGGCGCGGATGAGGGCGCTCATCAGATCGGCCCCGGGCCGCTCGCGCATCTCGTCCACCATGCCGGCGAGGTAGCGCGTCATGGCCGCCGTGGCCGCCGTCCTGGTGGCCTGGTCCGGGCTGCTCAGGGCCTGTTCGGCCCACTCGCGGAAGGCGGCCCGGTCCAGGGAGGGCACGCCGAGCAGTTCGCAGATGACGCCCATGGCCAGCGGGAACGCGAAGGCCTCGACGAGGTCCGCCGTCCCGTCCGGCCGGGCGAGCATGGCGTCGAGGAGCTCGCCGGTGAGGGCCCGCACCCTCGGGGCCAGCGCCTCGACGCGGCGCGGGGTGAACTCCCCGGCCACCAGCTTGCGCAGCCGCGTGTGGTCGGGCGGATTCGAGCTCAGCAGGTTCTCGCCGGCGGAGAGGCGCGCGAGCGGGAGCGAGGGCGAGGCGTCCCGCCACGACTTGGAGAGGGAGGGCTCGGTGAGCGCGGCGCGGCAGGCCTCGTGGCCGACCACGAGCCAGGCCCGCGCGCCCTCCGGCACGCGGACGCGGTGCACCGGCCCGCGGGCGCGCAGCGCCGCGTACACCGGGTACGGGTTCCTGGTGAATTCCTCGCCGAGCGCCCCGAAGTCCGCGGCGATGTCCGTTCCCACGGATCTGCCCTCCTGCCGTCGTGCCGTCGCGCCGTCGCGCCGTCGCGCCGTCGTGTCCTGTGCCGCCGGACCGCCTCAGTGCGCGTGGACGCCGCGCTGCTCGAACACCTCCCTGGCCACGCCGATCGCGTTCAGCACCCGCGGGAACCCGGCGTACGGAACCACGTGGATCAGCGTCTCCACCACCTGCGCCGGGCTCAGGCCGACGTTCAGGGCGGCCCCGATGTGCACGCGCAGCTGGGGAGCGACGTCGCCGAAGGCCGTCAGGGCCGCGACGGTGACGAGCTGGCGGCGCCGCGGCGACAGCCACGGCCGGTGGTAGACGTCGCCGAAGGTGAACTCGACGACGAACCGGCCGAGGTCCGGGGCGATGTCCTTGAGCGACTCGATCACCTCCAGGCCGTGCTGCCCGTCGATCTCCACCAGCTTCTGCGTCCCGCGCAGGTAGCGGTCGCGCGGATCCTTCATGACCGGTGGTTCGAAGGTCACGCCCCGGTCCTCGAAGACCTTCCGGGCGACGCCCACCGCGTTCAGCGCCCGCGGGAACCCCATGAACGGCACGATGTGGATCAGGGCCTCGACGACCTCCTGCGGCCGCACGCCGACGTGCAGCGCCGCGTCGATGTGGAAGTCCAGCTGCGGGGCGGCGTCCCCCTGGGCGGCGAGCGCGGCGACCGTGGACAGCTCCCGCTCGCGCAGATCGAGCCCCGCGCGGGAGTAGACGTCCCCGTACGCGAACTCGACGACGAAGCGGCCGAGGTCCGGGGCGATGTCCCGCAGCGACTCGACCACGGCCGCCCCGCGCCGGCCCGAGGTCTCGTGCAGGACGGCCAGCCCGCGCTCGTAGCGGGAACCGGCGCCGGAGGTGGCCGCGGCCGCCACCGGCGCGGGGCCCAGCAGGCCCTCGGCCAGGCCGATGCCGACGAGGGCGCCCCCGGTGAGGGTGGCGCGGCGGGTCATCGCGGCGGTGGTCCGTGCGTCGTTCATGGTGTCTCGTCTCCATCCATCGGTGCGAACGGCACCGTGCCGATCGCGATGACGTTGCCCTCGCTGACGTAGCCGTCCGGATCGCGCAGCGGGCCGGCCGGATCGTCGGGGTCGAGGAAGGGGGCCCAGTTCCCCGCGATGCCCTCGTCCCTCGCCTGCCGGGCGAAGCGCGCGCACGCGTTGGCGTAGAACCGGAGGGCGGCGGGGGTGAGCGGAGCGTGGTGCTCCATGAGGATCGTGCGCTGCCGTACGGCGGTCAGACCGGCCGCCCGCAGCCATCGGTACAGGTCGCGGCCGCGCAGCAGTTGGCGGGCGTAACCGGGGGAGGCGGCGGACGCCCGCAGGAAGTCGGTGATGAGGAACGGGTCCGCCGGGCGGACCGTGCTCAGCGAACCGTCCACGTCCTTGACCGCGACGAGCCCCCCGGGCCGCGTCACCCGGCGCAGCTCCGCCAGCGCCCCCGCCAGCTCCGCGTCGTCCAGGTACTGCGTCGTGTTCGCACACCACACGGCGTCGAACATGCCGTCCGCGTACGGCAGGTCGAGGAGGCCGGCCCGCCGCACCACCAGCGGCGGTGCGTCCGGCCGCCCCCGCAGCCGCCCGGCGGCGCGCTCCACGTTCTCCGGGGCCAGGTCGACGGCCGAGATCCGGCCCGAGGGGCCGACGAGTTCGGCGATCCGGGGCAGGAACGCGCCGCTGCCGCAGCCCGCGTCCAGTACGTGCCAGCCGGGCCGGATGCCGACCCCGTCCAGCGCGTCCAGATAGTCGGCCGAGCAGGCCTCGAAGTGCGGGTCGACGATCTCCTCGTGGGTGAACGGCAGTCCGGTGGAGGTCGTGTACCCCCACCCCGCGTGGCCGGCCGTCAGCACGTCACCGCCTCCGCCCCTGCCCGTACGGCCGCCCCCGCGGCCGTGTTCGGCGCCTGCGCGAGCAGCTCCGAGAGGATCTGCGCCGTCGCCTCCGGGGCCTCCAGGGGAGCGAGGTGGCCGACTCCGGGAAGGACGACGAGCCGGCCGTGCTTCAGGGCCCCGGTCGTCGCGCACGCCTCGTCGAGGGAGACGAGCCCGTCCTCGGCGCCGGTGACCACCACCGCGGGGACCTCCGCCGCCCGCAGGGCGGCCGTGGAGTCCATGCGGGCGGCGATGGCCCGCTGCGCCCAGGCGACCGAGCGCGGCCGGGCCGCCAGCGCCTCTTCGGTGACCCGCGCTGGCAGGTGCGGCCGCCGGGCCCTCGTGGTGGCGCCCAGCAGGGCGGGGGTGGTCGCGGCGATGAGCCCGGGGCGCGCCGCCTCGTCGAGGACCGCCGCGGCGAAGCGCAGGCGCCCCGCGGCCGCCTCCTGGCTGTCGGCCGTGCTCCGGGCCGCCAGCAGGGCCAGCGCGCGGACGCGGTCCGGGTGGCGGCGCAGGAAGGCCATCGCCACGTAGCCGCCCATGGAGCAGCCCGCGAGGGCGATTTCGCCGGCGCCCTGCCGGTCGAGCTCGCGGGCCAGGGCGTCGGCCACGAGGTCGAGCGAGGGCGAGCCGCCGGGGAGCGGCGCGCAGCCGAAACCGCACAGGTCGGGGGCGAGGACCTGATGGCCGCGGGCGCGCAGGGCCCGGGCCGTCCCGTCCCACATGGACGAGTCGAGGGGCAGGGCGTGCAGCAGCACGAGGGGGAGGCTCATCGCAGCGCCGCCCGCTGCGCGTCCGCGACGAACCGCCGTACGTGCTCCGGTGGTTCGGCCCCCCGCAGCCAGGCGAACGCGACTGGCGAAGGCGGCAGGTCGTGCACCGGGACGACCTTGATGTCCGGCGGGACCACCGCCTCCAGGGACCGGAACGAGAGGTGGATCGCGTACGTGCTGCGCAGCAGCTCCGCCATCGCGGTCAGCGTGGTCATGGCGTGGACGCGGCGGATCGGCCGGCCCAGGGGGGTCCGGGGCGGTACCACCAGGTTCCAGACGTGCGCCGGGAAGGCCCCGGGGCAGCGGAAGCCCCCGTACTCCGCGACCTCCTCGACCGACACCGAGGCGCGTCCGGCCAGCGGGTGGTGGGCCCCGACGAGGACGGCCCGCCCGTCGAAGCCGACCGGGCGGCTCAGGGCGAGGTCCGGTTCCAGCGGGTCGTACTTGACGATCATGATGTCCGCCTCCCCGGCCCGCAGCGGGGCGAAGGGCGCGGTGACCTCGTAGGGGACGTACTCCACGGACTCCGGGGCGTGGCCGGCGGCCGCGACGAGGCGGGAGGCCAGGTGCGTGGAGCCGTGGACGCCCAGGCGCACGGTGCGGGTACGGGTGCGGGTGGCATCGGCAGGGGCGGTGGGTGCGGTGGGGGCGGGCATTTCAGACCTCCGTGGTCAGTCCGGCACAGGCCTGGAGTTCGTCCGGGCGGTGGACATCGGTGTCGACGCGCAGCATGGCGAGGCGGGCGCCCAGGCCGCTCAGACGCGGTACGAACCGCAGCGTCAAGCGGTCCCCCGGACCGATCAGCCCGTCCAGGACGGCCTCGGCGAGCAGGTGGTTGAGGTGGACGAGCGCCCCGGTGACCGACACCCTGGCGGTGGCGAGATACAGCTCGCGGCGCACCGGCCCGCGGGTGCCCGGCCGGCCGGGCACGGTCACGGTGGCCGGCCGCTGCGCGGTCAGTTCGTGCGCGGCCTCGAAGGACTTGAGCAGCCGGCGCAGCGTGGCCGTCCGCGCGCCGGGCGCCGGCCCCGCCCAGGCCGCGGAGCCGTCGCCCGCGACGTGGTCGAAGGCGAACCGCTCGCGCAGGTTGGCCGGGCTGCCGGCCAGGTAGACGGTACGGGTGAACGAGCGCCGCCACGCCTCCCGTTGGGTCGGAGCCAGCCCGAGGGCGAAGGCGCAGGTCTCGCGCACCCACCCGGGCAGGTCGAGCCGGCCGATGACGACCACGGCCAGCACCTCCTCGTCCGGGGCGGTCCGGGCGCCGTTGAGCCCGGCCCGCACGGCGCGCAGCGCCTGCGCGCTGGACAGGTCGAGCCCGTCCGCCAGCTCGGGCCGGGCCGAGCGGACGCGGTCCGCGGCCGACTTGAGCAGGGCCGCGGAGGACAGGGGGAAGGGACTCACAGGAACACCGCCGACAGGAGTTCGGGATCGGGAGCGGGACGGCCCTTGCCGAGGAGGGAGCAGGCCAGCCGGTAGGGGTCGACGTACGCGTGGCCGCGCCGGTGGCGCTCCAGCACCTCGGGCAGGTCGCCCGCGGCGGTCGCTGACCCGGAGCGCCTCAGCAGCCGGGCGGCCACGGTCAGGCAGTGGCGCAGGAGGTCGTGGCGGAAGGACTGCTGCTGGCCCGGGCCGAGGGTCGCGATGAAGTACAGCCGCATGCCGAGGCGCAGCGCGTCGTCGCCGTGGCCGTCCGCGCTCTCGCAGACCTCGGCCGAGGCCCGCAGCAGCGCGCCGGCCGTGTGGCCGCGCCAGCCGCCGAGCCGGGCCGGGGCGATCTTGCCCTCGATGGGCACCCGGCCGATGGGCACCCGGCTCACCGGCGGCCCGAGGCTGGTCAGCACCCGGTGCAGCAGCCGGTAGTCCGCGTCGAGTTCGCGGTCGTACAGCAGGACCACCTCGTCGTACCAGGGCACCAGCGGCAGCAGCTCGCGCAGGGCGCAGGCCAGGTAGTTGGGGCGGCCGTCGGCCGTGACGATGCGGCGCAGCGGCATTCCGTGGCGGGTCAGGTCCAGGTAGACGGGGCCCCCGCAGTGCCGCTGGTCCAGGGCCAGGCCCGCGACGGCGAGCCGTTCGACCATCTCCTCCAGGGCGAGCCCGGGCGGCTGGTGCTCCCGCAGGCCGGGGTCGTGCATGCCGAGCCGTTCGTAGTGCCCGGCCCACAGCCCCAGCATCCGCTCGCTCGCCGGATGCACCCAGCCGTCGTGCTCGACGGCGTCCCGGTAGGGCCGCAGGACGCCGGCGCCCTGGCGCGGCCCCTCGCAGCGGTGGCGGACGTACAGTTCCCCGATCTCCTCCTCGGAGAGCTGCGCGTAGTCCGTCTCGCCCTGGGTGCGGTCGAGGTACTCCCAGAAGCCCACGGTCTGTTCGGTGACGTGGTAGGTGGTGTGGCTGTAGCGGTAGTCCACCGCGGCGAGCGGGGCGGTGGCCCGGAACATCACGTCCGTCCACAGCAGGCCCTTGAGGTGGCTGGGGGTCAGCGGTTTGGTGGGGGTGACCGTGACCGGTGCCAGCAGGACGTTCTTGCGGGTGGGCACGTTCATCCTTCCTTCCGGTCCGGGGCGTGGGCGGCGATCGCCCGGCGCAGTGCGGTGTACGAGGGCGGGCGGGGGCCGGCGGGAGCCGGGGCGTCCGGCGCGGCCGCCCGTACGCGGGCCAGGAACCCGGGGTCGGCGAAGACCTCCCGGGGGGTGGCGAGGCTCGCCCCGATCCGGGTGATCCCCCGCCACACGGCGCGGTCGGTGGCCGCCGCGGCGAGCGCGGCGGTCCCGACCGGCTCGGGCACGGGCGGTTCGGGCGGTGCGGGCACGGGCCCGCCATGAGGCACGGGTACGGGCGCGGGCCCGCCGGGCGGTGCGGGTTCGGCGAGCGGCGGCGTTCCGGCAGCCGCCCGCCACCGCTGCGTCCGTGACCGGGAGTCGTGGACGCCCTGCTCGTACCAGGGGCGCAGCAGGCGGTCGGCGAGGTCCGCGGCCGCCAGGCCCAACCGCTCGTCCGCCACGGGGTGTTCCCCGATCAGGTCCGCCAGCCCGAAGGCGTGCGCGAGGGCGAGGGACAGACCGCGGCCGAACATCGGATCGGTGACGCAGGCCGCGTCCCCGGCCCGCAGCAGCCCGGCCACCGGACGCCGCTGGCCCGGACCGGCGCCGCGCAGGACGTTCGGCGGCATGGCGATGGCCCGGACCGGGCCGAGCGGCCGCGCCGCGCCCTCGTCGACCCAGGGGGCCAGGTACGGGGAGAGGCGGCAGGCGGCGGTGAAGGCGGCGGGCGTGCGCAGGGCGGCCATGGCGCGGTCGCCGGGCAGGGCGCCGAAGGTGATGGCGAAGACCTCGTTGTCCGCCGGGTGCAGGACGGCGGAGTAGTGGTCCCAGACGCCGCCGGCCGCGTTGGCGCGGTTGAGCGGGCCCGGAGGCGGTCCGTAGGGGTCGAGCAGCCGGTAGAAGCGGCCGAAGGCGTGCAGCCGGCTGGGGCCGGTCAGGTCGGCCGCCACCGGCAGGCCCGCCGAGGCCAGCCAGGACCGGGACGCCGCCCTGCGGCCGCAGGCGTCCACCACGAGGCCGGCGGGGATCCGCTCGCCCCCGTCCGTGACGACGCCCGTCACGCGCGGGCCCGGCGCGCTCAGCACGCCCGCGACCGTGGTGCGGTGGCTGATGGTCACGCGGGGCAGGGCCGAGGCGGCCCGGTGCAGTACGAGGTCCAGGACGGACCGGCGGACGAGCAGCGTGACGAGGTCCTCGTCCCCCGGCTCCGCGGGGCCAGGGGGCGCCGCGGCGGTGAGGTCGGCGAGCCGGGCCCCCTCCGCGAGCGCGGCGTCGAGCACGGCCGGTGCGTGGGTGCGCAGCGTGCGGACGCCGAGCGCGTTCAGGATGTGGTCGTGGCCCGCCTGGGGCACGCCGGGCCGCTCCCACAGCCCGGCGCTCTTGACGAGGGGCCCCTGCGGCGGCGGTCCGCCCCGCTCCAGGACCCGCACCCGGTGGCCGCGCGCGCCGAGCGCCAGGGCCAGGGCGAGGCCGGCGGTGCCGCCCCCGGCGATCACGGTGCTCGCCATGGTCAGCGACGCCGGCCGTGCACGAAGAACACCCGTCGCACGTCTTTCACGGCGCGCGGCGGCACCGGGTCCGGCCACCGCCCGAAGTCGGCCCCGGGCTCGCCCGGCTGGACGGCCCGCACGTCGAACCCGTACCGCTCGAACAGGGCTTCCGGCTCGTCGGTGCCGAACACCCACGGGCACCCCCAGCCCGCGAACACGTCCAGCAGGCCGCGCATGTGGGGCAGGGTCAGGGCGGCGCCGTTGACGATGTCGGCGGCGATCCGGCTGCCGGGCGCGCAGAGGGCGGCGACCCGCTCCAGCATCCGGTGCGCGTCGGCCTCGGGGATGTAGTAGAGCAGCCCCTCCAGCAGCCACGCCGAGGGGAGGGCGGGGTCGTAGCCGGACGCGAGGAGGCGTTCCTCCCAGTCGTCGGCGGTGAGGTCAACGGCGACCGTACGGTGGTCGACCCGGGGCTCCACCTCCCCCAGCCGCCCGGCCTTGAAGTCGAGCACCGCCGGGCGGTCGACCTCGAAGTACCGGATGTGGCCGGGCCACGGGAGCCGGTAGGCGCGCGAGTCCATGCCGGCCGGGGCCAGCACGAGCTGGGTCGTGGCCGGGTCCTGGGCCGCCTCCTGGAGCAGGTCGTCGAAGAAGCGGGTGCGGATGGCGTTGTAGTCGGGGGTGCTGGGCAGGGTCCGCGGCCGGTCGGGAGGGAACGTCGCCGCCCGGATCTCGGCGAGCAGCTCCGGGCCGGCCTCGCCGACGAGCGCGGCGGCGTACGGGTCCTCGTACAGCCGGTCCGCGCGGCGGGTCTCGGCCGCCCGCAGGGCGGCGGTGAGCAGGGCGGTCCGTTCGACGGGATTGAGCACGGGCATGGTGGCTCCTTGGACGGGGGTGCGGGTGCCGGACGGCCGACTCGGGTGGCGGGTGACGGACTTGGGGGGGGCAGGGTCAGGCGAGCGGAACCCGGGTCAGGCGCTCCCAGAGGGCGTCGTCCTGCCGGAAGAGACGGTCCTTGACCTGCGTGGGGCGGACGCCGGCGCCGACCGCCTCGTGCCAGTCGCGGTCGAACGCCTCCGCGTCCAGCAGGCGTACGGAGGGCGCCGCCAGCCGGCCGGCCGCGCGGGCCCCCGCGTACCCGGCGGACTGCTCCGCGAGGCCGCTGTCCAGGGCGGCGGCGAACCGCACGGTCTCGGCCTGGTGCCAGGGGGTGCGCGGGGCGATCGCGAAGACGTAGTGCGCGGGGCCGGTCTCCGCCGCGGCGGCCGCCGGTTCGACCCGGCAGGCCACGTTGCGCAGGGCCAGTCCGCCGCGGGCCAGCGCCGAGTGCAGGGCCCGGACCACCTCCGCGTCCCGCAGCCGCTCGCCGGCCGCGTCCGAGCGCCCGCCGCGGCCCGCGTACTCCAGCCGCGGGACTCCGCCGGAGGTGTCCACGACGCGGACCACGTCGCCGACCGCGTACCGGTACAAGCCGCCCACGTGGCTGAAGACGACGTGGTAGTCCCGGCCGGCTTCGAGCTCGTGCGGCAGCAGCGTGGCGGCGTCCGGGGACAGGTCCTGATCGGCCGGTACGAACTCGTACACCGACGCCGAGGCGACGAGGCTGCCGGCCGAGGCGTGCCGGTCCAGGGCCACGCCGACCGGCCCCTCCGAGGCCGCGACCGGCGCCGGGAGCACGGTGACGCCGGGGCCGAACTCCTCGCGCAGCGCGGGCAGGTACAGCGAGGCCACCCCGGTCGTCCAGCAGAAGATCGCGCGCAGCCGGGGCCACACCTGTGCGGGCCGCACGGTGCCGAAGTACTCCGCGAGGTGTTCGAGCTCGGCGGCCCGCCCGGGATCGGGCGCCCGGTGCGGCAGACCGCCGAGGGTGCCGTCCCGGACCTCCTTCACGATCCGCGGCCACCACAGGTTGAGCTGGTACGGGACGGCGGCGACCATCGCCGGGTTGATGCCGATCAGCGCCCGCAGATCGCTCTGCACCGCCAGCCGCAGCCGCAGGTACGCCCGCTCCAGGTGGTCGCCGGGCTCGGTCGCCACCGGCAGCGCCGCCCACGGCGCCCCGGTACCGGGTTCGGCCGCGAGGGGTTCGCCGAAGCGGGCGCCGAAGTCCACCTGGCTGGCGCCCACGTGGGGGCGGCCGTCGCCCGTGGTGGGCGGGGCGCTCAGCGGGTCGTGCTTGAGGTTGAGGACGGCGTCGGGCCGCTCCAGCACGTCGGGGAAGTGCTCGATCAGCGGGGCCCAGGCCGCGAGGTAGAACGGCATGAAGGTGGTCCGCATGAAGCGCGGGGTGACCGGCACCTTCTTGTGCGCCCCGGTGCTGCCGCTGCTGGTGAAGTAGACGGCCGGGGCGTCGGCCGACAGCAGGTTCCGCTCCCCGGCGGCCGTCCGCTCGATGAGGTCGGCGTGGTCGGCGTAGTCGCGTACGGGGACGGCCTCGCGGAAGTCGTCCACGGTCAGCACGCGGCCGAGGCCGTGGCGCCTGCCGAACCGGGTGGAGGCGTTGAAGCCCACCAGGTCGGTGAGGACGCGCTGCTGCGCTCCGCGCAGATCGGCGTGTTCGGCGGCGAGCCGCTCGCGCGCCGCGAACACCCGCTCGCGGTAGCGGCCGGTGTGGCCGGGGGTGTGCCAGACGGATCGGGTGTTCACGAGGTCAGCACCTCCCGTACGGCCTCGGCCGCCCGGCCGGCGTCGGGCTGCTCCGCCAGCACCGTGACCGGAACCTCCCGCACCTCCTCCAGCATCAGCTTGCGCAGGTTCCGCTGGTAGCGCTCGAACTCCGCCCAGCTGCCGTCCTCCCCGTCGTACTCCAGGGGGTTGAGCCGCGCGCCGTCCGCCCTGCGGCGCCACGCGGACCCGGGCGAGACGTCGAGGAAGACCACCCCGCTCGGCTGCGGGAAGGACCGCCACCAGGAGTACATCGCGCGGTCCCGGACCCCGGCCATCCGGCACTTCGCCAGGATCTTGTAGTAGTACGAGTCCACCAGCACCGGCACGCGCGGATCCGCCTCCCGCACCTGGTCCCTGAGGTGGACCACGGCGGTCTGCAACACGCTGGCCAGGAAGTCCGCGGAGTAGGCGGCGCCGAGCCCGGGCAGCAGGTGCTCGTGGACGTCCCGGCGCAGCCGGGGGATCAGGGCGTGCTCGGGGGCGACGAAGGCGCTGTCCGTCGAGACCATCCGCCACTCGGGCAGCTTCGACACCAGGCGCGCCATGACCGAGGACTTGCCGGCCCCGTCGGGGCCGAGCAGCACGTGGAACCGGGGCCCGGTCATCGCGTGGCGGTGGTCTCGGGGCGGCGGGCCGCCAGGTGCGCCCGCAGCTCGGGGTCCTCGCCCACGGCCACCGGATGCCCCACGAGTTCGAGCATCGGCACGTCGGAGAGGTGGTCCCCGTACGCGAAGCAGTCGCGCGGGTCGACGGCGGGCCGCGCCGCCAGGTGGGCGAGGACCGCGGCGCGCTTGCCCTCGCCGATGACGGGGGTGGCGACCTCGCCGGTGTAGCGGCCGTCCTCGGTCAGCGGACGGGTGCACAGCACCGTCTCCGCGCCGATCTCGCGCGCCAGCGGTTCCAGGAGCGGCGGGAAGGAGCCGGAGACCAGGACCAGGGCCGCCCCGGCCGCCCGGTGTTCGCGCAGCGCCCGGCGCGTGGAGTCGATGTAGAAGCCCCGGGTGGAGGTGGTGCGTTCGGTGAACCAGTCGTCCGCCAGCCGGGTGATCGTCTCCACGGACTCGCCCGCGTACTGGCCGTAGTAGAAGCGGTTGATGTCGGAGCGGGGGGCGCCGTCGGCCGCCCGGCGGCCGATCACCGCCGTGATCCGCTCGTACTCCTCCTCGCCGGCCGCGCCGTGCCGGCGCACCAGCTGGTAGTGGAGGAAGTCGAACATGCTCTTGACGGTGATCAGCGTCTCGTCGACGTCGCTGAAGACGATGTAGGGCCGGTCCGTCCCGGACGGGGACGGGTCCGTCCCGGACAGGGACGCGCGGACGTAGTCGGCCAGGTAGCCGGGCAGGTGGTCGGTCATGACGCACGGACCTCCGTGCGGACCTCGGTACGGACCTCCGCGCGGGCCGGAGCCGCCGCCTCGGCGGCGGCGGCCGCCGCGGCCAGCGCCACCCCGTCCTGGAGGGAACGCTGGGCCGCCCGCGTCTCCTTGGCGTGGGAGACCTGGGTGTCGAATGCGGTGAAGCGGACCTCCATGCCCGCGGTCTCCGACCCGCCCTGGCTCACGGACAGTTCGCAGTGGAAGGTCATCCGGGTGCGGTGCGGGGTGCGGTGGGCCAGGACGCGGCAGCGCACCACCGCGGGGAGCGGGAAGAGGAAGTTGCGGTACCGGGTCGCGAAGGAGTCGATGACGAAGTAGCTGCTGCCGACCGCCTCGGGCGGGAGGTAGAACTGCTCGGCGACCGCTATGAACATCTGCCGGCCCGCCTCGGTGGCCAGCATCCCCTGCATGTGCTGTCCGGTGAGGTGGTCGGACATCACCTCGTTGTCGCCGTCCACCAGCAGGTCCGCCTCGTACCAGTCGTCGCCGACCGGACGCGGCTCGGATATCAGCACGTTCTCGGGGCGGTGCTTGTGGGCGATCTCCCGGCCGGCGCGGGTGTGCAGCGCCTGGTCGTCGATGACGACCAGGTCCGTCAGCCCGCGCCGGGCCAGGGTGTCGCGTACGTACTGCACGTCGAACAGGGAGACGCCCTGCCCCACGCTCACGCGGGCCCCGTCGGCCGCGCTCTCGGGGAACGTCCCGTTCCGGATCAGGCGGGCCAGCTGCGAGACGGTGAACACGCCCTCGTGGTGGGCGAACTCGGCGAACACGTCGCCCACGAGGAACAGCGTGCCGGGCTTGGCATCGGTGGCCTGGGACGACTCGTGGGGCATGGGCACGGACATGGCTTTCGACCTTTCCTGTTCGGGTGGTGGTGGGGTCACGTCATTCGGTGAGGCGCCGGCTCAGCACCGGGAACTCCGGGTCGCTGCCCAGGGCCCCGCCCTCGGTCCAGCGGTTGCGCGGCACCTCCTGGATGTAGACCGTGATCTTGTCCAGAGGGGCTCCGGTGACCTTCCTGACGGTCCGGGTCAGCTCTTCCATGAGCTCCCGGCTCTGGGCGTCGTCCTGACCGTCCCAGGTGGTGACGGAGATGATGGGCATGAGTGGGGCCTCTCAGGGTGTGGTGCGCAGGTCCCCGAAGGAGGGGCCGCGCAGTTTCAGATGGGCGTGGATGTCCCCGCCGAGGCCGAACTCCCCGATGGCGCCGCCGTAACTGCGCTGGTAGCTCATCCACAGCACGACGACGTTGATGATCCGGTTGGCGCCGGGCAGCTCCGGGTCCGGGAACGGGTCCGGCATCGTGGCGTGGTAGCGGCCGGAGCCGTCCGCGTCCGTGGTGAAGACGTTCGGCACCCCGAGCGGGCCCGGCCGGGTGGGGCCGGACGGATCCAGGTCGCGGGCGCGCAGCGACATCACCGTGTAGACGCTGTTCGGCACGAGGCGGGAGAAGTCGAAGTCGAAGGTCCCGGACCGGCCGTCGGGAGTGACGGCCACCTCCAGGGTTCCGCTCGCCTCCATCCACCGTCCGAAGGTCACCGGCTCGGTGACCTTCGGACCGTCCTCGGCCCGCAGGTCCGGGATCGGCACCTCGTGGAAGGCGTGGCTCGGGCGCCGCACCCGGTCGGCGTCCGGCAGCTGCTCCGGCGCGAACACCATCGGGTAGTTGTTGCACGGCAGGGGCAGCGGCAGCGTGTGGAGGACGATGTCCCGGTCCGCCCCGCCGGGTTCGGTGTCCAGCTCGCGCACCACCGTGTAGGGCGCGAGGCGGCCGAACTCGGGGACCGGGCCGGCCGGCGAGACCACGGCCGCGCCCCACTCGGGCGCGGCCCCTCCGTCGGCGGTGGGTCGGTTGATCATGCCCACCACCACGAAGTTTCCGTCGCCGTCCATGACCTCGCTCGGCGGGTACAGGGGGCCCTGGGTGGTGAGGGAGAGCTCGTACTTCTCAGACATCGGCGCGCTTGTAGACGCGGGTGTAGAGACCGCTCTCGCCGCCGACGATGTAGCGGTCGCCCGCCTGGCGGACGATCTCCTGGTACTCCGGCGAGGTGAAGACGGCCTGGTAGGCAGCCGGTTCGACCTCGAAGCCGGACACGAACATCACGCCCGGCTGCGAGCTGATCAGCGAGTGGTAGGCGAGGAAGGTCTGCACCTCGTCCGCGCGCCGGACGACGTCGAAGATGGTGTTCTCGCGCCATGCGCGGTACGCGGCGTACTGGCTCGGCTTCACCTCGATGTAGCGCAGCTGCACGTACGGCGTCTGCGGCAGCGGGTCGGCGGTGTCCTTGGGCGCCTCGACGAACTCCAGCAGGTGGCGCCGGAAGTCGGTCACGAGGTCGTCCGAGACGGCCTCCCAGAGCTGCTTCCAGCCCGCGTTCAGGCCGTCCAGCTCGGAGAGGTCCCCGACCGGCGTGATCTCCAGGACGTTGCCGTCGTCCACGCTGACGTACAGCGCGCGGCCCGGCACGGGCTCCTTCAGGTGCAGCCGGTTCCACTCGGCGAGGACCTGGTCCAGCCGGCCCGGGGCCACGGCGACTTCATTGAGGACGAGCAGGGTGGCAGACATGGGTGTGCCCTTTCGTGAATACGTGAATACGTGAATGGGTGAAGGGGAGTGCGCGAATGCGCGAATGCGGGAGTTCGGGAAATGTGGTGCGGGTCGGTGCGTCGGGAAGGGCGTCAGGCGACGGCGACGCCCTTGGACGCGATCACCGCGGCCGCCTCCGCCACGGTCTGCTCGGGGACGAGTTCACCCATCTCGATCTCGACGCCGAACGTCTTCTGCAGTCGCAGCGCCAGTTCTTCCAGCAGCAGCGAGTCGATCTCCATGGCCTCGAACGTGGTGTCCGGCGTGACATCCGCCGTCGGCACGTCCAGCTCGCCCAGGACAACGACCATCCGGCTGACGATCGAAACATCCATGAGAATCCTCCGTGAATCACTTGGAACGCCGACTTTCGCGTTGCGGGATCGGAGCTGGTGAATTCAGCGGATCGAATGCCCTCCGCGTCCCACGGATTCATCATGGGAGCCGGGAACGGGCGGAGGAAGTGTCTCCTGATCATGGTGGTGCGAACACCACCGGCAGGGGAATCAGGCCGCCTCGGCGTGGCAGCCGACCGCTTCGCGCGGCCGCGCCGCCGATGGGGCCTCGGGCCGGGCGACATACAGGGTCAGCAATGATTCGGGGCTCTCGGGCACGCTCATCACCACGCGGTCGAAAACCCGCACCCCGGCCCGCGGCAGTGCGATCTTGCGCCGGCTCTGGTTCGGTCCGACCACCTCGTGGCAGTCCCACAGCGTGGCGAAACGCGGGCTGCGCTCGCTCAGCCGCTCGGCGATCCGGCCGAACTCCCGGTCCTCCGGGAACCGGGCCGACTGCGACCGGAACTGGGCGACCAGACCGCGCCCCACCTCGTCCGCCTCCGGATACTTCTCGCGCGTCGACGGCTCGGTGAAGAACTTCAGCACGCAGTTGTCGCCGCGGGCCTCGATGCGGAACAGGGAACGGGCCGAGCGGCTGGCCAATTCGATGCGCCCGTACCGGTCGGTGATGTACGCCGGATTGCGCGACCACCCCTCGACGAGCGCGTTCATCCGCGCGTACTCGCTGTCCCACCGGCGGCCCGCCGTCGGCTGCGGCGGATTGTGGCCGGCCAGCCGGTAGAAATACGTACGCTCCGTGTCCCCGAGCCGCAGTGCGTTGCTGACCGCGTTCACGATGGCCTCGGAGACGTTGATGTCCCGCCCCTGTTCGAGCCAGGTGTACCAGGACACCCCGACCCCGGCCAGCGCCGCGACCTCCTCGCGCCGCAGCCCCGGCGTCCGTCTGCGCTCCACGTTCACCAGACCGACCTCCTCCGGCGTGATCTGCTCCCTGCGCGCCCGCAGGAATTGCCGCAGCCGCGTCCGCCGTAAAAGCCCCGATCCCGGAGGGGATGCAGTCGTCTGCATTCCTCGACCTCTTTCTCTTTCCGACTGGAGAAAACCTCGGTGAAGTGCGCCCGCCGGGCAGGCCCACCGGTGGTGGTCCCAGCACCCCGTTCGACAGACACTCCCTCCCGCCGGAATTCCCCGCCACACTGGCGGCATGTTCCACACAGCGGCGAACATCCCGGCTGCCACGGCGGCGGGTACGGCGGAGAGCGCCCCGGCGAAGAACGAATCGACCCGGCTGCGCCTGTTCTGTTTCCATCACGCGGGCGGCAGCGCCTGGTCCTTCTCGGGATGGGGCCAATGGCTCGGGCGCGGGGTGGAGGTGGTGCCGGTGTCCATGCCCCCCAGGTCGCTGCCCGCGACCGGCGTCCCCGGCGCCGTCAGCACGATGGACGACCTCGTACACGAGGTGACACGTCAGCTGACCCCCTTCCTCGACGAGCCCTACGCCTTCTACGGGCACAGCATGGGAGCGCTGGTCTCCTACGGCGTGGCCCAGCGGCACATCGCCGCGGGCCGGCGCCCGCCCGCCGCTTTCGTGGCCGGGGCCCACCGCGCTCCGCACGTCCAGGCTGCGCCCGACCTGACCGTAGGGCTATCGGATCGAGCCTCCCTAGAGCTGATGCTGGGCCTGGGTGGAGCCGGAAGGCTGCTGCGGGAGAACCCCGTACGGATGCGGACCGTCGTGGCGCGCCTGCGCGAGGACCTGCGGATATGCGGTACCTACCGGCATCCCGAGGCCGGCCACCGGCCGCTGCCCTGCCCGGTCCACGTCCTGCTCGGCGCCCACGACCCGCTGGTCCCCGCGGCGGACGCCGAGGCGTGGCGCCTGCACACGAGCGCACGGTTCTCGTTCCGTACCCTCCCGGGGGGCCACTTCTTCAACCGGGAGCACAAGGACCTGTTCTTCACGGAGTTGGGCGCCATCCTCGGCGCGGTCGAAAAGCACACCGTGTGATTCCCGCCGCTGACACCGCGTGGTGGTGTGACCTACCTTCGGGCGGTATGGACGCCATGCCGTTAGGGACCGACCGTACGAAGAAGAAGCGCACCGAGCTGGCGCACTTCCTGCGGAGCCGCCGTGCCGCACTCTCCCCCGAGGACGTCGGACTGGCCACCGCCGCCCGGCGCGCCCGGGTCGGGCTGCGCCGCGAGGAGGTCGCGGTCCTCGCCGGAGTGAGCGCGTCGTGGTACGCCTGGCTGGAACAGGGCCGCCCCATCAAGGTCTCGGACGGGATACTCGACGCGATCAGCCGCGCCCTGCGCTTCGACGAACGCGAGCGGGTGCACCTGTACCGGCTCGCGGACGCCAACCCCCCGCTGCCGCTGGGGTCCGAGGAGCTCCCCGACGACGGACTGTTCCAACGGATCGTCGACACCCAGCTGTTGGGACCCTCCTGCGTCATCGACCGGTACTGGGACGTCCTCGCGGTCAACGAAGGGGCCGCCGAGCTGCTGCGCCTGGGCCGCGAGGGCAACGACAACTTCCTGACCAGCCTCTTCCGCGGGTCGCACGGTGAGCGGTACCTGAACCGGCCCCAGCTGGCCCGCCGCATGGCCGCCCGCTTCCGCCTGCAGTCCTCGTACGGCGCCGACGATCCCCGGTACGAGGAGATCGCCGGCGAACTGGCCGGCAGCGACCCGCGCTTCGCCGAGCTGTGGGAGCGTCACGAGGTCGAGGAGTTCGCGCCGGTGACCGTCGAGGTGGACCATCCCGAGGAGGGCCGGGTCCCCTTCGTGCTCTTCACCATGGACCTAGACGAGGCCGCCCGCACCCGGCTCCTCGTGTACCTGCCGCCGGGCGCGGCCGGGCCGGTGTCCGCCTGGTCGTAGCCGTGGGGGAGCCGCCGCCAGGGTGGTGGTCCCACCACCACCGGCGGCACGGTCTGGATGGGTTCCGGGCGCCGCCGCAGAATCGTCGGGTGGCCCGCCCCGCGTGGAGAGCGGCCCGTTCCACCGTGCCCGGCAGCGGCGTCCCGCACCGGCGACTATGGAGGCCCCCCTTGACTCATGCCACCGATGCCACTGATGCCACCGATGTCTCCGATGCAACCGAGACAACCGAGGCCCCCCGCGCCGCCGGTGCGCCGGGCCGCGGCCGGACGGCGGTCCTCACCGGGCTCGGGACGTTCGTCCCGCCCCGCGTCGTGACCAACGAGGAGCTGTCCCGGACCATGGACACCTCGGACGAGTGGATCCGCACCCGCACGGGCATCACCCAGAGGCACTGGGCCGACCCGGGGACCGCCACCGGCGACCTCGCCGTGGCGGCGGGCGAGCGGGCGCTGAAGTCGGCCGGCTCCGGGGAGGTCGACCTGGTGGTGCTCGCCACGACCACCCCCGACCACCCGTGCCCGGCCACGGCTCCCGAAGTCGCCTCCCGGCTGGGCCTGCGGGGCGTGGCGGCGTACGACGTGGCCGCGGTGTGCAGCGGCTTCGTCTACGGGCTCGCGTCCGCGGCCGGGGCCATCGCCGCGGGCATCGCGGAGCGCGTCCTCGTCATCGGCGCGGAGACGTACTCGACGATCCTCAACCCGCAGGACCGCACCACCTCGGTGATCTTCGGCGACGGCGCCGGAGCCGTGGTGCTGCGGGCCGGCGACCCCACCGAGCCCGGCGCGCTGCTCGGGTACGACCTGGGCAGCGACGGCTCGCTGAAGGACCTGATCATCGTCCCCGACGGCGGCTCCCGGCAGCGCTCGGCCGCGGCCGGCGCCCCCGAACCGGACCCGGCCGACGCGTACTTCACGATGCAGGGCAAGTCGGTGTTCCGGCACGCCGTGACCCGTATGGCAGCCTCCTCCCAGGCCATGCTCGACCGCGCGGGCTGGGAGGCCGACTCGGTGGACTGGTTCGTGGGCCACCAGGCGAACGTACGGATCCTGCACGCCGTCGCCGACCAGCTCGGCATGGCGCGGGAGCGCACGGTCGTCAACCTCGACCGCGTCGGCAACACCTCGGCCGCCTCCATCCCGCTGGCCCTGGCCGACGCCGTGGCCGGCGGGCAGGTCGCCCCCGGCGACCGGGTGCTGATGAGCGCCTTCGGAGGCGGCGTGACCTGGGGTTCGACCGCTCTGGTCTGGCCCGACGTCACCGCGTACTGAACAACCGACCCCCATCCCGAACCAACCCCCAGTCGGCCGCCGGTCACCGTGACCGGCGGCCGACGTCGTACGTACGGACACGGAAGCGAGGAGTTCCCCATGAACATCGGCATCCTGGGCGCGGGCAACATCGGCGGCCCGCTCGGCCGGCACTGGGCTGCGGCCGGACACCGCGTGACGTTCGGCTCACGGGACCCCGGCCGGCTCGCGTCCCTCGTGGAACCGCTGGGCGAAGGGGCGCGGGCCGCCTCCTACGCGGAGGCGGCCGGGGCGGGCGAGGTCGTCCTGCTGGCCGTCCCGCACCCGGCCCTCGACGGACTGCTGCGCCGGCTGGCGGGCCGGCTGGCCGGAAAGACGGTGATCGACGCGACCAGCCCGATCGGGGTCTCGGACGACGGCCTCTTCGTCTCGGTGCTGGGACCGGACCTCACCCAGGGGAGCCGGACCGCCGAGCGGCTCCCGGAGTCCGCCGTCGCCCGCGCGTTCTGCCATTTCCCCGACGAGCTGCTCTGGTCGCGCGGTACGCGCCAGCCGCACTTCTGGGGCATGGGCACCGCGTCCGACGATCCCGGGGCCCGGCAGGTCACCGAAACCCTGGTGCACGACGCCGGCTTCGTACCGGTTCACCTCGGCGGACTGAAGGAGTCGGCCGCCCTGGACCCCGGCGGCGCGCTCTTCGGCCACGTCTCCACTGCCGCCGGCCTGCGCGCCGCCGCCGGCCGCTGACGCGGGGCAACGGGAGAGCCCGCCCCCTCCGGTGCGGGCCGGAGGGGGCGGGCGGTCCTTCGCGGGCGGACGGGCGGTCAGGCGGCAGGGGAAGAGGCCACCTTCTCGCCCGCGCCCCGGGCCGCGAGGGGCCGCGGCTCGCCGGCGGGGACGGGAGCGGGAGCGGCGGCGGGAGCGGCCGCCGCGGGCTTCTTCCTCGGGTTCGACCAGCGCCGGGTGATCGGCCGCTCGACGAGGGTGTACAGCGCCCACGACGCCAGGATCGCGACGGCCATGGCCACCGCCATCAGCCCCACGGCCGCCGTATTCGAGTACGCGTGGCTGCCGAGCAGCTTCCACACCGCGACCATCACCGTGTAGTGCACCAGGTAGAAGGCGAAGGAGATGTCGCCGAGCCAGACCATCGCGCGGTTGCGGAAGAGCGTGAACCGGCCCTCGTCGTCCGCGATGGCGCCGGCCGCGATGAGCAGGGCGGCGGGGATGACGCAGACCGCGCGCGTCGAGTAGATGGGCGGGGTGAAGTAGCCGAGGACGAAGGCGGCGGCGAGCAGGACCCCCGACCAGACCATGCCGATGTTGCGCCAGCGGCCCGCCATCACCGAACGGGCCACCAGGATGCCCAGGGCGAAGTCCAGCACCCGGGGCAGCGGCAGGATGTAGGAGAAGAAGTACTGGTTGACCGAGGTGTCGGGCTCGGTGGCCATCATCGCGCCGGCCGGCACCAGCAGGGTCGACAGCAGCGGGGTCGCGATGATGCCGGCGACGACGGCGACGACCCACGTGTTGAGCCGGTGGGCCGGGATCTTCCTGATCCAGTGCAGCAGGACGGGGAAGAGGAGGTAGAAGACGGCCTCGACCCCCAGGGACCAACCGGCCGGGTTCACGCCGAAGTTGATGGCGAAGTCCGGGTACCAGACCTGGACCATGAACAGGTTGAGCAGTCCGGTCGTCATGTCCGTGATGGGCGCCGCGAACACCAGCATGGCCAGCGCCCAGACGATGACGTAGTTCGGGACGATCTTGAGGAAGCGCCGCCGCCAGAAGCGCGGCGCGGTATCGGTGTCCCTGGCCGACCAGGTCAGCACGAAGCCGCTGAGCACGAAGAAGAACGTGACGCCGAGGGCGCCGGCATGGGCCACGGCGTCGTAGTACGTGGTGACGGCCGAGGAACTGCTCAGCCAGGGGACGCCCAGGAAGCCCAGGAGTGCCGCGTGGTACAGGAACACCACGAAGGCGGCGGGAAAGCGCAACCCGGTCAGCGTGTCGAGGCGGGTCACCCGAGTACGCATTCTGTCCGTCGACACGATACTGCTCCTTCAGAAGAGGGATCTGGGAAAGAGGAATCTGGGAAGGACGCCAGGAAAGCTACCCGAGTCGCGGCCCCATTGCCGGGGCGTACTTATCCGGTTGGTGCCACCACCAGGGGTCGCAGGCACTTCCTCCGCAGGTGCGGGAGCGGGAGGATTTCACCGACGGAACCTTCCGCTTTTCTGATATCCGGGCGTCATCACGTGACGCCATTTCTCGTTTCGCGCACATTCCTCGACCCGGGAGCAGCCATGTCCACCAGCGTGAAAAGCCAGAGCGGTACGACGTCCCCGGTGACGGCCCCCCGGGGGCCCGAGACCGCCGCCCCGCCGGGCTCGCCCTGGCGGTCCTGGCTGGCCGTGATCGGGCTGGCCCTCGGCGTCTTCTCCTTCGTCACCACGGAGACCTTGCCCATCGGGCTGCTCCCCTCCATCGCCGAGGGCACCAAGGTCTCGCTCGGTTCGGCCGGCTTCCTCGTCACCGGCTTCGCGGTGCTCGCCGCCGTGACCGCCGCCCCCCTGACCGCGCTCACCGGGCGCGTGGACCGCAAATGGCTGCTGGTCGGCCTGATGGTCCTCTACGTCGCCGGCAACTTCATGGCCGCCGCCGTCTCCGGCTACGGGCTGCTGCTGACCGCCCGCCTCATCGTGGCGCTGGCGCACGGGGTGTTCTGGTCCATCGCCGTCTCGATCGCCGTACGGCTGGTCCCCGAGCGGCACGCCGTCCGCGCCACCTCCGTGGTCCTCGGCGGCATCTCCCTCGCCTCCGTCGCCGGCACCCCGCTCGGCACCGCCGTCGGCCAGTCCGCCGGCTGGCACGCGGCCTTCGTGTGCGTCGGCTTCCTCGGCTTCCTCGTCCTGGCCGCGAGCCTGCTGTTCATGCCCGCCCTGCCCGCCCAAAGCAGCGGCAGCCTGGCCGCGCTGCGCCACGTACTGCGCCACCGTCCGCTGCGCGTCGCCGTCGGCGTCACCGCGCTGATCATGAGCGGCCACTTCCTCGCGTTCACGTACGTGGCCCCCTTCCTGGAGGAGGTCACCGGCGTCCGGCCCTCCCTCGTCGGCGCGCTGCTGCTGGTCTTCGGCGCGGCCGGACTGGCGGGGAACTTCGCGGCGGGCGCCGTCGTCGGCCGGGCCCTGCGCACGAGCATCATCGGCTGCACGGGCCTGCTGGCCGTCGTCATGGGGGTGATGTACGCGGGCGGGGCGAGCGGGCCGCTCGTCATCACGATGCTGGTGTGCTGGGGCGTGCTCTACGCGGCGCTCCCGGTCGCCCTGCAGACCTGGGTCATGCGCCTGGTTCCCGAGGAGAGCGAGGCCGCCTCGTCGCTGTACGTCGCCGCCTTCAACGGGGCCATCGGCGTCGGCTCGTTCATCGGCGGCCTCATCATCGACTCCAACGGGCCGCGCCTGGCGATGATCGTGGCCGGCGCCTTCGCGCTCGCCGCGATGCTGACGACGGCCGTTTTCGGCCGGACCGGCGGCGGGGCGCCGCAGCGCTCCGGGTCCTGACCGCCGCCAGTCCACGTATCCCGACGCGGCCCGTGTGACGGGCCCTCAGGGGCGGCATGAGGAATTCACGGTGGCCGTATGGCACACGACCTGTCGTCAGGCTCGGGCGCACGGCCATACTCGTGAAACCCTCCGCCCGGCTAGAGAGGTGCAACATGCGGTATACGACCGGGGGTGTCCAGACCTTCCATCTCTGGTCGCTGTCCGAGGACGTGATCGTCGACCAGGGGCCCGGCGGCGACGTCCTCCTCCTCACCAGCCGCTGGGGCGAGGACCGGCTCGACCGGCCCAGCCCGGCGGTGCGCGAGGTCCTGCGGAGGATGGAGCTCGGGCCGGTCCTGCTGGCCAATGCCCTGAGCGGACCCGAGGACCAGTGCCCCTTCACGCTGCCGGCGCTCAGCAAGCTGTCGCACCTCGTGGTGCGCACCCTCGGGGTGGACGACCTGAAAGGGCCGCTGCTGTCCGTGGTACCGCTGTCGTCGGCGGCCTCGTTCGTCCTGATCCGGCCGGCCGGCGAGCGCCGGGTGTGCCTGCCGCGGCACGTGGCGTTCACCGTGCCGGAGTCGGGCACCGGCTGCGTCCTGGAGTCCGAGCGCTCCCCGCACCGCGTCGTCCTGCACCGGCAGGAGGCGGCCTGGGTGGCGATGACGCTCGCGTGGCCGACCACGCTCACCGCGGTGTCGGCCGCCCTGCCGCTGCCGCCGCAGGTGACCGAGGACATCGTCGGCTACCTGGCGGCCGCGGGCCTCGTCACGTCCGTGGACGAGCCGGCGTAGCGGCGCCGCCGCTCAAGGGAGGCTTGGGTTCCGGCCGAGGTCCCGTCCAGATGGTTTCAAGCCACTTGCCCGATAGTGCGGCGCATGCACGGGAACGTCCCGTAACTGACTCGACGGAGTGGACACCATGCTGGACACGGACACCTTCCGCAAGGTCTTCGGTTCCTTTCCGACCCCTGTCGCGATCGTCACCGCGCTCGGCTCGGACGGCGAACCGGCCGGCTTCACCTGCAACGCCTTCTCCGCCGTCTCGGCGGCCCCGCCCCTGCTCCTGCTGTGCGCGGGAAAGGGCTCCAGGACCCTGTCCGCCATCCTCTCCTCCGGGGCGTTCGCGATGAACTTCGTGGCCCACCGGGGCCGGGACACGGCCCTGGCCTTCGCCGGGAAGACGCAGCGCAAGTTCGACGGCGTGCCCTGGCGCGGCGGCCTGGCCGGGGTACCCGTACTGACCGAGGACGCGGTGGCGTACGCCGGCTGCACGCTCGTGGAGACCGTGGAGGCGGGGGACCACCTGCTGCTGATCGGCCGGATCGAGGAGAGCGAGACCTTCGCCGGCGCGGCAGCCCTCTACCAGCGGGGCGAGTTCGGCAGGTGGGAACCGGACCGCCGGCTGGCCGTGCAGCACTGAGGCCCCGCGACCGGTGCCACGACGAAGCTCCCGGCGGACACGGTGTCTGCCGGGAGCTTCGTCGTGCGTACGGCGCGGAGGCGGTGGGGTCTCGTGGGGTCCGCGGGACACCCCTAGGCGGAGAGCGCATGCAGGGTGGCGGAAGGGACCTGGAGGCCGGTGTCGTTGGCCAGGATGGCCTGGTGCAGCCGCTGGAGACGCGGCGACGGTTCGACCCCCAGCTCCTTGATGAGCGCGTGGCGCAGTGCCTGGAAGGTGTCGAGCGCGCGCCACGGGTGCCCGGCCCGGTACAGGGCGGTCATCAGCTGGGCGGACAGGGTCTCGTGCAGCGGCTGCCGGCTCACGAGCATGCGCAGCTCGCCGAGGATCTCCGCATGCCGGCCGAGACTGAGGTCGGCTTCGAGACGCATCTCCAGCGCCCAGTCGCGTTCCTCCTGCATGCCGATGACCTCCGTGCTGAGGACCTCGCCGACCGGGACGTCGGTCAAGGCCGGTCCGCGCCACAGGTCCAGGGCCCGTCCGAGCTGCTCGGACGCCCTCCCGGGGTCGTTCTCGGCCATCGTCCGGCCACCGAGGCGCACCAGCTGCTGGAACGCCGACAGGTCGAGGGAGAACTCCTCGGGAGCGAGCCGGTAGCCCCCGTAACAGGTCGCCAGTACGTCCTTGGCGCTCCGGCCGGATTGCTGCTGCACGCCGGCCTGCGTGAGTTTCCGGCGTAATTGGAGGATGTAGGTCTGGAGCGTGGTGGCCGCACTGCGGGGAATGGCATTGCCCCACAATTCGGCCATCAGCGTTTCCACTTGTACGACACGTCCCGCGCGGATGGCGAGCAGCGCGAGGATCTGGCGGGGTTTTCCGGCGGTGGGCGCGATGGACGTGCCGTGCATACGGGCTTCGAGCGGTCCGAGAACTCCGAATTCCATGGATTCAGCATCGCAGCCGCCTTGAGCGGGCGGCCAGTGACGAAGGCACGAGCGGACATGAAATTCTCATACGCCTCCGCCCGCCTGCTGGCGGGCAGCGGGCGGGCGGAGGGGCGGATGCGGGGGCATGGAACCCGGGGGGCCCGGAACGGAACCGGCTTCGGGGGCTCAGCCGTTGACGAAGGTCAGCCCGGTCGGGTCGTAGCGGGTGCCCGCGATCTCCCCGGGCGGCGCCGCGGCCTCGATCGCGGCGAGGTCCCCGGGCGAGAGCTCGACGGCCAGGGCCGCGAGGTTCTCCTCCAGGTAGCGCTGCCGGCGGGTGCCCGGGATCGGCACCACGTCCTGGCCCCGGTGCTGCACCCAGGCCAGGGCCAGCTGCCCGGCGGTGACCCCCTTCGCCGCCGCGAGCTCGTCCAGCTTCGCCACGACCGCCAGGTTCCGCTCGCGGTTGCCGTCGGCGAAGCGCGGGTGCCCGCGCCGTACGTCGGTCTCCGCCAGCTTCTCCACCGAGCCGTACCGGCCGGTCAGGAACCCGCGCCCGAGCGGGGCGTACGGGACCACGCCGACGCCGAGCTCGCGGCAGACCGGGACGATCTCCGCCTCCAGGTCCCGGGACCACAGCGACCACTCGCTCTGCAGCGCGGCGATCGGGTGCACCGCGTGCGCCCGCCGGATGGTCTGCGCACCGGCCTCGGACAGGCCGAGGTGGCGCACCTTCCCGGCCCGCACCAGCTCGGCCATGGCGCCGACGGTCTCCTCGATCGGGACCCGCGGGTCCACCCGGTGCTGGTAGTAGAGGTCGATGTGGTCGACCCCGAGCCGGCGCAGCGAGGCCTCGCAGGCCTGGCGTACGTAGGCGGCGTCGCCCCGTACGAGGGTGGGCTCGCCGAGCCGGTTCGCGAAGCCGAACTTCGTGGCCAGCACGACCCCGTCGCGGCGCCCGGCGACGGCGCGCCCGATGAGCTCCTCGTTGTGCCCGCTGCCGTAGAAGTCGGCGGTGTCGAGCAGGGTCACCCCGAGGTCGAGGGCGCGGTGCAGGGTCGCGACCGACTCGGCGTCGTCGGTGGCGCCGTAGCCGTGGCTCATGCCCATGCAGCCGAGGCCCTGCGCGGAAACGGCCAGTCCACCCAGGGATCTGGTCGGAACACCGGTCATGCTGCTGCCTCCAAGGCGAAGGGACGGGCCGCGAAGAGGACGGCGGCCGGGTCGAAGGTCAAGGCGATGTGGGTGGCGATGGAGTTCACGTCCCGCCAGGCGCGCTGCAACGGGCTCTCCAGGCTCTGCCCCGAGGTCCCGGCGGTGGCGAACATCCGGTTCACGGCGGTGACGAGGAGTTCGGTGGACAGCGCGTAGTCGCGGACGTTGCGGGCGATCTCCGCCTCGGTGATCCGCGCGCCCCGGTCGGCGACGTCCGCGGCCCGCTCCAGCAGCAGCGCGGCGGCGTCGATCTCGCCGGAGCCGCGGGCCAGGGCCGCCTCGTACGTACCGAGGGAGGGCCCGGGACCCCCCGCCTTCCCGGCGCCCCGGGCGAGCCGCCGTGCGGTGTCGCCGGTCCACAACCGGAGCGCGCCGCGGGCGGCGCCGAGGGCGGCGGGCGCGCACGACAGCCCGTTCACGGCCTGGATCGGCACGGCCGGCCCGTCGAACAGCCGCTGCCGGTCCACGCTCCGCGACTCGGGCACGAACACGTCGTCGACGACGACCGTGTTGCTCCCGGTACCCCGCATCCCGGACGCGCTCCAGGTGTCCTTGACGGCGTAGGCCCCGCGGGGCAGGGCGAACAGCCGCGCACCGGCCTGCCCGGGAAGCACGGCACAGACGACGACCCAGTCGGAGAAGTCGACGCCGCTGACGCAGGCCCAACTCCCGGACACCCGCCACCCGCCGGGCGCCGCCGCGGCCTTCCCCGCGGGCGAGAGCGACCCGACGACGAACGCGTCGGCCCCCTCCGCCCACACCTCCGCCTGCCCCTGAGCGGGCAGAAAGGCGGCCACCCGGGCCAGACTGGACGCCACGGAAGCGCACCAGGCGGCAGCGGCACACCCCTCGGCGACGACGGCCACGGCGTCGGCGAACTCGCGGAAAGTCCCCCCTGCCCCGCCGAACCCGACGGGCACGAAATGCCGGGCGAAACCGCTCTCCAGCACCCCGGCCACCACATCGGGAGTCAGCCTCCGCCGCTCCTCGGCATCGGCGGCGCGCCGCCGCGCCACCTCACGCAACCCCCCGGCCCGCTCCACGAGCCCGGTCCCCGTAACCATCCTGCCTCCCCGAAAGCCACCGACAAGCGGCCCGGACCATCCCACACCCCCCTCAACCCCCACTCGCACGCCCCTGGAGCCCGACGGCTGCCGACGGCTGTGACGGCGCCCGGAGCACGTGCACGCCCCGGCCGTACCCACGCCACGACGGCTCCCCACCGCCCACGGCGGTGTCCACCACCCGGCCGGTGCCGGGTCGTTCAGTGACGGCGGGACGGCTGCGCCGCGGCGGTGAAGTGGGCGGCGATCCGCAGCAGTTCCCGGACGTCGTCCTCCGGGGTCCGCAGGTCCGGGTGCCGGACGGAGTCGGCGTATGCGGCGGGGACGGCCGGCCGCCGTCCGCCGTGGCGTGCGGCGAGGGCGGCGTGCAGTTGGTCGGCGGTGATCGCGGCGGCCAGTTCGCCGTCGCGCAGGCCATGGCCGCGGTGCCGGGTGCCGGAAGCCTCGCGGACGGCGGGTTCCAGATGGACGGCCAGCGCCCACTGGCCGTCCCGGATCTCCACGCAGCGCCGGTACAGCTGCCAGTTGACGTCCCAGACCGGCAGGTTGACGCGGGTGGGGCGGCGGCCCGGCTGGAGGACGATCGCCGGCATGGAGCGGTGCATCACCTCCCACAGCGGCCCCAGCGTCCGGTACTGCTGCTGTGCGCGCAGCCAGCCCCGTACGCCCGGAACCAGATGCACGCCCAGCGCGGGGACCAGGAATCCGGTGAGGACCATCAGGGTGCCGCCGTCGGCGCAGGCCCAGGCGAGATGTTCCACGGCCGCCGGGATCCGGGCGTCGCCGCGCACGGCGGCCAGCAGCGCGGTCAGCCGGATCGCGCAGTAGCCGAGCGTGAGCAGGGCGCCGGCCCCGACGATCCGCAGGCCGCGCGCCACCCACACCTCGCCGGTGCGGCGGGCGGCCCGCAGGCAGCCGACGACGAGGAGTGCCTGGCCGGCACCGTACGCCGAGATGTACAGCCCCAGATATGCCTGGTAGACGCCGACGCCGAGGTGGCGGGCCGTGAACGTCTGGGGGGTGGTCGGCCCGGTCGTCGGGAGGAGTGCGAAGAGCAGTACCAGGCCCGCGATCACGGCCGCGCCCGCGAGCAGGGAGGTCCGGGCCGCCCGGCGGGCCGCGTCCGGCGGCAGGATCCAGCAGGCGAGCACGACCGGCTGGAGGGAGATCTGGGCGATCACGCAGGCGAACGAGGCGAGGAGGGCGATGGAATGACTGTTCGTCACCTCGCCGAGATGGATCCAGGTGGGTTCCAGGGACACCAGGAAGGACAGCGCGCAGAAGCCGTACACCCCGGCGAGCGCGGTCAGTGCGGTGTCACGGCGGTGCCTGCGGGCCGGCCGCAGCAGGAGGGAGAACCCTGCCACGGCCAGTGTCAGGCAGAGGGGATGGAGTAGCTGCTGCATGGTGCGGGCCGGTCACCGCCACCCGCGGAGCAGCGTCCGGGCGGCCCGGTCCTGGCGGGTGGTCCGCCCGCGCGCCGGCCGGTGCAGGAGGTGCTGGAGGTGGGTGCCGATCAACTCGGCCTCCCGCTCCTCCTCGTGCGCGTAGTCGGTGCGGCCGAGCATCACCCGGACCTTCGCCGGGTCCAGGTGCGGGACGAGCCGGTCCAGCTGGTCGGCCGTCGACTGCTGTTGCCGCGCGGCGCCGGCGCCCGTACCCGTACCCGTACCAGAGCCCGTACCCGAGCCCCCGCCCGTACCCGCGCCCGGGTCCGTGGCGAGGCCGCGGGTGAGGCCGTGGCCCCGGATGATGTGCCCGATCTCGTGGGCGATGATGTGGTCCTGGTGCACCCGGCTGGTGTTCTCGTGCACGAAGATGTAGTCGATGCCGGCCGCCGTACGGATCCACATGCCGCAGATGCCCTGGAAGCTGCCGGCGGGTGCGGGCGCCAGACGGGTGGGATGGCCGGAAATCCTCTGGATGGCCGGGATCAGTTCCCGGACATCGGCGGCCGGTGGGAGGTCGAGCCCCTTGACGAAGCGGCGACTGAGGCGCCGTGCTCTTCGGTCCGACTCCGGTGCGGCGGCTCGGAATCCGGGCTTGACGTGCGGCTTAGGGAACATCGGCAGTGGTCACCTGTCCGTTGTCCGTGATGGATGGATCAGCCCCGTTGCTTGCCATACGTTCCATCGCAGCATGGCGACTCGGTCGAGGTATAGGTGATTTCAGGACACCATTGGCCCGTTGTCGGCGTCGCCGAGGCCTTCCAGCTCGCGGACCCGCTCGATCATCTCGGTGATCGACTTCAGGCTCTTCTCGGACAGCCCGGCCGTCCGCAGCGCCACATGCTGCACCTTCGCGTCGCGCAGCGCGGCGAGCAGGCGCAGTTCCGCGTCGACGGCGTCGGTGACCCGGTCGTCGAAGAAGTAGGCGGGCGGCACCCCGAAGAACTGGGCCAGCCCTTCGAGGTGGCGCAGAGTCGGGTTGTCGCGCTGCCCCTTGCGCAGCAGCCAGATGTAGCTGCCCGAGATCGGGATCCGCTCCGCCGTGATGGCCCGCGCCACTTCCTCGACGCTGTACGGGCCGCGGCCGGCGGGGGCCGTGTGGGCGAAGAGGTGCTCCAACTTCTCGGCCAGTGACTTCGGGGCCGGCGAGGGCCCCATCGGGTCCGCCTGGCCCGACTCGTGCGCCTGGCCCGACCTGTCCGCCTGATCCGCCTGATCCGCCTGATCCGCCTGATCCGCCATGACGTACCTCCATCTCCGGCGCGCACCCTATCACCACACTGGTGTGTAGGATTCACAATCTCGCAATCAATGTCAGTTGACGGCTTGATCGGCTCGTGCCTAGAGTCGCGCCATCGACTGGTGTTTCGATGATGCAGGCAATGACCGAACAGCAGTCGATACCGAAGTGGGTTGTTCCCACCCACCCCCACCGAAAGGAATGTCATGGCCAAGATCGCGGCCTTCATGAACCAGCAGGACATGGGCCCCATCGCGGAGAGCGAGCTTTCCGTCGGCGGCACGCCCGTCATGGCCACCCCGGCCGTCGTCGCCGTTCCGGCCTCCGTGAAGATCACGGCCGGAATCGTCGCTTTCACCATTCCGGTCGGTGCGTACGTAACCGGCCGCGTCGTCAACTGATTGCGGATTCCGGCCGTCGCGCCGGATGACATCAGAAAACAGGGAGGGGTACAGATGAACAGCATCACCGAAAGCGTCCGCGTCATCGCGGGCGCGACGCTGTCGCAGGACACGGGCGAGCGGACCACCAGAATGATGCCGGTGGCCTTCACCCCGGCCGTCCTCGTCACCACGCCGTACGCCGCCGGCGGGCTGGCGGCCGGTGCCGCGGCGGTCGGCGCCTACGAGGCAGGCCGGGCCGCCGCCAAGGGCTGACCCCCGCCGGACCCGGCGGAGCATCCGCCATCGCTCCACACGTGGGAGCAAGGGCTGTCCGGCCGCGCTGGAATCGCGGCCGGACAGCCCGCCCATGCTAACCGAACGCCAATCGACGTCATTTGCCGAGCCGAGAGGTAGGCGCGTTTTGCGGTACATAAGGAAACTGGCCTCGGCGGTTTTCTCGCCCGTTCCGGTTTCCCGGGACCGGGCCCTGGGGATTTCGGAGCGGCTGTCCGCCCTCACCACGCTCTCCTCCTCCCTGGAATACCTGAACCAGCGGAAACACCTGGAGCCCGGCGGGCTCAACGACTGGGACATCATGAAGAAGTCCCCGGAATCCACCAACCCGGTCATCCGGAAAATCAGCAATGCCGTCGCGCACCGCGAGGTCACCCTCGCCCTGCATGCCGCCCGCGCGGCCGTCGGTGTCGGCATGCTGCTGCCGGGCAACAGCCGTTGGCGCGGCGCCGGCAGCCTCTTCCTCGGCGGCACCACCTGCCTGCTGGCCGCCCGCCACCGCTACGGCACCGATGGCTCCGACCAGGTCGCCACCCTCGTCCAGGGCGCCACCGGCCTCGCCCGGCTCTCCCGCAGCACCCAGACCCAGGACGCCCTCCTCTGGTACGTGGCCCTGCAGGCCAACCTCTCGTACGCGGCCTCCGGCTGGGTCAAGCTCCTCGGCGAACGCTGGCGCGACGCCTCCGCGCTCCCCGGCGTCATGCGGACACGGACCTACGGCTCCGAGAAGATCTACCGGCTGACCCAGCGCCACCCGAAGACCTCCAAGTACGTCCAGCACGGCGTGCTCGCCCTGGAATGCCTCTTCCCCCTGGTCCACCTCGCGGGCGGCCGGCTCACCCGGCCCGTGCTGGCCTCCGCCGCGAGCTTCCACGTCGCCAACGGGTTCATCATGGGCCTCGGCCGCTTCATGACGGCCTTCCCCTCCATGCACCCGATGGTCGCCTACACCACCACCCCCGCCTCCCACCCCGCCGTCGCCGGCCGCGACGACCGGGCCGTGAAGGCCGCCGGACTCCTGCTGGCCGCCGGGGTCGCGGCGAGCGCGGCGCTGGCCGCGCAGCGCCGCTCCACCGTCCTGGAGGGATGGCCCACCTCCCGCAGGTTCGTCACCCGGCACGGCAACGAACTGCTCTACGAGACCGGCGGCGACACCGGCGACACGTTCGGCACCAGTGCCACCTTCGGCACCCCCGGCACCCCCGGCACCCCCGGCACCCCAGACACCTTCGGCACCGGCCACGGCGAAGAGCCGGTCCTCGTCTTCGCCGCCGGACTGGCCTCCACCTCCGAGCACTTCGCCTGGATCACGGAGCGCTTCGTCAACGAGACCGACCACCCGGTGGTCTCCTACGCACGGGCCGGCTACGGCGGCAGCCTCCGCCGCACCACCGCCCCGTACGAACTGGTCGAATCCGTGGACGACCTGGAGGACCTGGTCCGCGGGGTCCTGCCGGCCGGCCGCAAGGTGGTCCTGGTCGGCCACTCCCTCGGCGGCGAGATCATCCGGCGGGCCGCCGACCGGCTGTCGGACAGGCTGGCCGGCCTGGTCTACCTGGACCCGGCCCACCCCGCCGAACTCCAGCGCTCGGAACGGCAGAGCGAGGGCTCCAAGGCCCTCAGCGAGACCATCGCGCAGGCATCCCGCTACCTCCGCCTGGGTAGCGGAATCCTGATGAGCCGCCCCGAATGGCTTGACCGGCTGCCCAAGGAATACCGGCAGCGGGTGTTCGCCCAGTACACCGACGCCCGGCTGTGGACCGCCGGCAAACGGGAATGGGAAGCCGTCGAGAAGGACTTCCGCGCCTTCGACGGCACCATCGCGCCGCTGCCCGTCCCCGGCTTGATCATCGCGGCGCAGCAGACCGTCGACCAGGACCCCGAGCAACTGCTCCTCTACAACGAGCTCTCCCACGCCCACCCCGGCCACGGCGAGACCGGCGGCATCGAGGTGGTCGAGGGATCCGACCACGACTCCCTGCTCACCAACGCCGCCCACGCCCACCGCGCCGCCGACCTGATCGCCGCCTTCCTGGCCGAGGTTGCGGCCGCCCGGGTTCCGGCCGCCCGTGTCCCGGCCGATGCCGGCCAGGGCGAGCCGCAGGACCAGCCGCAGGACGCGGCGCGTACGGAAGGAACCGTCCGATGAACCCCGGCACCCTGCTGAAGTCGGCCTTCACCGGCGAGGGCGCCTGGGCCCGGGTGCTGGGCGCCGGGATGCTGGTGGCCACCGTCGCCGCGCAGCACCCGCACCCGGCCTTCGACCGGCCCCGCACCAGGGACGTGTACTCGCTCGTCCCCAACTGGAAGTTCTTCGCCCCGAACCCGGCGGTCCACGACTTCCACTACGTGTACCGGACCCTCGACCAGGCCGGTGTGACCGGCGACTGGCAGGAGATCGAGATGATCGAACCGCGCCGGCTGCACCAGGCGTTCTGGTTCGCCTCACGCCGCCCCGAGAAGGCCGTCTTCGACATCTGCACCGCCGTGCTCCAGCTCGCCGCCAAGGGCGGCGCCGGCGCCGCCCAGACCAACTCGGCGTACCAGGTGCTGCTCGGCTTCATCCGGCACACCATCCGCGAACGGCACCCCGAAGGCACCGTCCAGGGCTTCCAGTTCTCGGTGGTCCGCGCCTCCGGCCACGACACCAGCGAGGATCCGGAACCCCTGTTCCTCTCCCCGTACACCCCCCTGGACCGGCCGGCGAAGACCGGGCACCCGACCGCGGCCTGACCCCCGTCCCCCCTGGTCCCCCGTCCGACCCCACCGTCCGACCCACCGACAGAGAGGTGCCCACCCATGGCCGGCGCAGTCGAGGACATCGGCTACGGAACGCAGTTCGCGTCCTGGTACCACCGCATATTCCCCACGGACGCGAGCGTGGCAGCCGTCGCCGACACCCTCGCCGCCCTCCACCCCGACCCCGGGTCCGGCACCCTCGAACTCGGCGTGGGTACCGGCCGGATCGCGCTCCCGCTTGCCGCCCGCACCGGCCCGGTCTCCGGGGTGGACTCCTCCCCGGAGATGCTCGACCTGCTGGCCCGGACCCCCGTCCCCGGCCCCGGCCCCGGCGGCAACCGTGCCGAAGTCACGGGAATCCACGGGGACATCCGCACCTACACCGACGACCGCCGGTACGGCCTCGTCTACGCGGTGTGCGGGGTCCTGTCGATGCTGCTGACCCCCCAGGACCAGCAGGCCATGTTCCGCCGGGCGGCCGACCTGCTCACCCCCGGCGGCCGGCTGGTCGTCGAGACGGGCAACCGCCCCGCCGTCGAAGCCCTCCACGAGGGCCGCTCCCGCATCACCCTCTTCACCCCGTACCCCGAGCCCGGTACCGGACTGCAGACCCACTCCACCCTGCCCCCCGGATCCGACCTCTGGCAGTGCTCCCACATCTGGTACGAATCCGACGGAAGCACCCGGGTCGGCACCGAACTGTCCCGGCCGATCACCCCCGACGAAGCGGACGCCCAGGCTCTGGCCGCCGGACTGGCCCCGGAGGGCCGCCACAGCGGCTGGGACCTCTCCCCGTACGACGAGCGGTTCCCGCTCTTCCTCACCACCTATCTGAAAGGCGCCTGAGATGAGCACCCAGCGGGCCGTCTGGTTCGTCACCGCCCTCGCCGTGGCGGTACCCGTCATGGCCGTGATCTTCCGCGAGGACGGCCGCTTCACCAGCCAGTCCTGGACCAAGGGGCTGATCTTCGGCACCGCCGTCGCGGTCGTCGCCGCCATCGCCGCGGGCCGGGCGCGGCAGTGAACACCGCGGCGATCGCGGCCCGGCACCGTACGCTCCTGGCCACCGGCATCCTGCTGGGCGTGGCCGGCACCGCCGCCACCCTGGTCCAGCCCCTGCTCATCGGCGACCTGATCGAGGCCGTCGCCCTGGACCGCTCGCCGGTCTGGCCGATCGTCCTCATCGCGAGCCTGTTCGTGGCCGACGCGGCCCTGGCCGCCGGGCACTTCTACCTGATCGGGCGGGCCGGCGAGAACATGGTCCTCGACATGCGGACCACCCTCACCGGCCGGCTGCTGCACTCCCGGCTGGGGGCCTTCCACCGGCTCGAGCACGGGGACGTGTTCACCCGTACCGTCGCCGACACCTCGGTGGCCCGGATCGCGCTGTCCTCCTCGCTCTCCCAGATCATCACCTCGGCCCTCACCACCATCGGCTGCGTCGCCGTGATGGCCTGGATCGACTGGCAGATGCTCCTGGTCACCGCCGGCTGCCTCGGCGTCGCCTCCGCCGTCGCCCTCGGCCTGGCCCGTGCGGTCCGGGCCGCCGCCGTCACCAACCGGGAGGACACCAGCGACTTCGGCTCCGGTCTGCTGCGCGTCCTGGGCGCCCTGACCACGGTGAAGGCATCCCGCGCCGAAGCCCGCGAAGCCGAACACATCGGCGAACTGGCCGACGCCGCCCGCCGCAGCGGCATCCGGGTGACCCGGCTGACGGCCCTGCTCATGCCCTCGATGAACGTGGGCACCCAGGTCTCCCTGGCCGTGGTCATCGCCTGGGGCATGGCCCGCACCGCCACCGGGGAACTCCCCATCGAAGACCTCACGGCCTTCATCATGTACCTGTTCTACCTGGTCAGCCCGCTGGTCATGCTCTTCATGTCGCTCGGCGAACTCCAGCAGGGCCGCGCCGCGGTGGACCGGGTCCGGGAACTGGCTGCCATAGAGCAGGAGCAGGAGCAGGAGCAGGAGCAGAAGCAGGGGCAGAAGCAGGACCAGGGCTCGGCGCGTGACCAGGGCTCGGCGCGGGAACAGGGATCGAAGCCGGGGTCGGGGTCGGGGTCGGTGCCGGGACGGCGCCGGGAAGCGGCCGGAGCCATCGAATTCAGGGAGGTGTCGTTCCGGCACCACAGGGCGGCCGCCCCCGCCCTCGACGGCATCTCCTTCAGCCTCCCCCCGACCGGCGTCACCGCGGTCGTCGGCCCCTCCGGAGCCGGCAAGACCACCCTCTTCCAGCTGATCGAACGGTTCCACGCCCCCGACCGGGGCAGCATCCACCTCGGCGGCACCGACACCGCGGCCCTTCCCCTGGCCGAACTCCGCGCCAGGATCGGCCTGGTGGAGCAGGAGTCCCCGCTGATGCGCGGCACCGTACGGGAGAACCTCACCTACGCCCGCCCCGATGCCACCGAGGCCGAGATGGCCGATGCGATCCGCGCGGCCCACCTCGACCAGGTCGTCGAAGCCCTCCCGCAGGGCCTGGACACCCCCCTAGGCGAAGGCGGCACCGGACTGTCCGGCGGCCAGCGCCAGCGGCTGGCGATCGCCCGCGCCCTGCTCACCCGCCCCGACCTGCTCCTCCTCGACGAGGCCACCGCCCACTTGGACGCCGACGCCGAAGCCGCCCTCCGGCAGACCATCGCCGAGGTCGGCACCCGCTGCCACGTCCTCACCATCGCGCACCGGCTCTCCGCCACCATCGACGCGGACCGCATCCTGGTGGTCGAGGACGGCCGCCTCCGCGCGCGCGGCTCCCACACCGACCTGATGGACCGGGATCCCACCTACCGCCGCCTCGCCACCCGCCAACTGGCCCCCGCGGCCGAAGGGGCGGCCCGATGAGCCGCCACCCCGACGCGGCCGTCGTCGGCACCGGCCCCAACGGCCTGGCGGCCGCCGTCACCCTGGCCCGCGCCGGCCTGCGCGTGGTCCTGTACGAACAGGCCGACACCATCGGCGGCGGCCTGCGGACCCGGTCCCTGTTCGACAGCGACATCCGCCACGACACCTGCTCGGCCGTCCACCCGATGGCCGCCGCCTCCCCCTTCTTCACCGCCTTCGACCTCCCCTCCAGAGGCGTCCGGCTGCTCCAGCCCGAGATCCCGTACGCCCACCCGCTGACCGGCGGCCGCTCCGTCGCGGCCTGGCGGAGCCTCACCCGGACCGCCGAACAACTCGGCCCGGACGGCCCCCGCTGGGCCGGGCTGATGGGCCCCCTGGTGGAACGCTCCGCCGCGGTCGTCGAACTCCTCCTCTCCGATCTCCGCCATCCGCCCCGCGACCCCGTGGCGGCGGTCCGCCTGGCCACCCGCGTCCTCACCCACGCCCTCCCGCGCAGCCCCTTCACCACCCCGGAGGCCCGCGCCCTCCTCGCCGGCGTGGCCGCGCACGCCGTCGGACCGCTGCCCTCACTCGCCTCCGCCGCCGTCGCCATGCTGCTCGGCCACACCGCGCACAGCACCGGCTGGCCCCTCCCCGAAGGCGGCAGCGACCGCATCGCCCAAGCCCTCGCGCAGGACATCACCGCGCACGGCGGCGAGTTCGTCACCGGCCACCGCGTCCGGGACCTCGCCGAACTCACCGGCATCCCGCTGGTCCTCCTGGACGTGGGCCCCACCGAGTTCCTCAGCCTGGCCGGCGACCGGCTCCCCGCCCGCTACCGGCGCGCCCTCACCCGCTACCGGTACGGACCGGGCGCCGCGAAGGCCGACTTCCTGGTGTCCGGCCCCATCCCCTGGGCGGACCCCCTGACCGGCCGGGCCGGCACCGTACACCTGGGCGGCAGCGCCGAGGCCGTCATCCGCCAGGAACGGGAGGTGGCCGCCGGCCGGCCCGGCGCCGCCCCCTTCACCCTCGTCGTGGACCCCGCGGTCACCGACCCGGGACGTGCCCGCGGCGACCGCCGCCCGGTCTGGGCGTACGCCCACGTACCCAACGGCGACACCCGCGACCCGGTCGACCTGATCCGCCGCCGCATCGAGGAGTACGCCCCGGGCTTCACCGACACCGTCCTGGCGTCCCGCGGCCGGGCCGCCGCGGACTGGCAGGCGTACAACCCGAACTACGTGGGCGGCGACATCGCCGCCGGAGCCCTCACCCTCAAACAGTCCCTGGCCCGCCCCACCCTCCAGGCCGACCCCTACCGCACCCCGCTCCCCGGGGTCTACCTCTGCTCGGCGGCCACCCCGCCCGGCCCCTCGGTGCACGGCATGTGCGGCCACCTCGCCGCCCGGTCAGCCCTCCGCCGCCACCACGGCCTGCGCACGACCCCGCCCCTCTCCCCCCCGAGGCCCACCCCATGACCCTTCGGCCGACTGCCCGGACGCCGCTGCGGACGACCCTGTGGACGACCCTCTGGAAGCGCCACGGCCTCCTCTTCGCCGCCGGCACGCTCTGCGTCCTCGCCAACACCGACGGCCCGAGCCCCCTGTGGTTCACCGGCCTGTTCCTCCTCGCCGTCGGCGGCACCATGCGCTGGACCCTGACCCGCCGCCAGCGCCCGACCGGCGACCACCCCCCGGTCCCGCTGCGGATCCCCGTCGAAGGCCCCTGGACCGCACACAACAGCCCCGCCGACAAGGTCCCCAGCCACACCCACAGCCACGCCCAGACGTACGCCATCGACCTGATCCACCACCCCGCCGAGGGCCCCGAGGCACCCCCGTTCACCAACCTCTGGCCGCCGGCCCGCCGCCCCGAGCACTACCCGACCTTCGGCCAACCGGTCCTGGCCCCCGCCGACGGGGTGGTCGTCGCCACCGCGCACCGCATGCGCGACCACTGGACCCGCTCCTCACTCCCGTCCTACGCGTACCTCTACCTCGAAGGCTTCGTCCGCAGCCTCGGCTGGCCCTGCCACCTCTGGGGCAACTACATCCTCCTGGACACCGGGGACAACGTCGTCGCCGGCTTCGCCCACCTCCGCCGCGGCTCCCTGCGCGTACGCCCCGGAGACCACGTCCGAGCCGGCCAGCACCTGGCGGACTGCGGCAACTCCGGAAACTCCTCCGAACCCCACCTCCACTTCCAGCTCATGACCACCGCCGACCCCACCACCGCCCAAGGTGTCCCCTTCACGTGGCACTACCGCCTCGGCACCCAAGAACCCCGAACCGGCGTCCCCTCGAACACCACCCTCTTCACGGCGTGACACCGGTCCCGCCCAGGCCGGCGGCCCGGCAAGGAGAACCAACGTGGAGGGCACTGCCGCAGCATCAGGCGCGGTCGCCACTCTCCGCGGTCTCCCACACCAGAGGCAGCCCGCGGCCTGAACAACCGCTCCGCCAAGGCCCCCATGAGGCGCCGGGTCCGCAACCGCCGACGTACGCCCGCACAGGGCGGTAGCTGGCCGCACATACGCGAAGACCCCGTCTCAGCGAACTCGCTGATGGCGGGGTCTTTGGGCACTTCCTGCGAAGTGCCCCCGGCAGGATTCGAACCTGCGCACACGGCTCCGGAGGCCGTTGCTCTATCCCCTGAGCTACGGGGGCGTGTCGTTCGCGTTGCGGCGACGGGTTGAACACTACCAGCTTCCGCGGGGTGATCAGGAACGGATTACGGGCCTGGGGGACGTGCGTCGCCCGGAGGGGGTGGAAGTGGCAAAAACCCGGACGCGGGGGCTTAGGCGGACCTACTCTCGAGTTGTGTCAGGCGCCTCGGGCCGGGTGCTTGTTGTCGACGACAACAAGGTCATCCGGCAGCTGATCAAGGTCAATCTCGAGCTGGAGGGCTTCGAGGTCGTGACCGCGAACGATGGTGCCGAGTGCCTGGACATCGTGCATCGCGTCGCTCCCGACGTGATCACCCTTGATGTGGTCATGCCCCGGCTGGACGGGTTCGGGACCGCCGCGCAGCTGCGGGCCGATCGGCGGACGCGGCATCTGCCCCTCGCCATCGTCAGCGCCTGTACGCAGCACGAGGTGGAGGCGGGCATCGCCGCCGGAGTGGACGCCTTCCTCGCCAAGCCCTTCGAGCCCGCCGAGCTGGTACGGGTCGTACGCCGGCTCATGGAGCACAGGGACCGGCGCGAGCGGAAGGGCACGCCGGCCGGGCGGGGGAGAGGGTAGCTCCCGTCCCCCTTGTTCACATGGCGAAACCGTTCGCGGGATGGGAGGGCTTCTCCCCTAGGCTGGTCCCGTGACCCCCGCCGACCTCTCCAGCACCGTCGCACGCGCCGTGCGCCGCGCCGTCGAGGACGGGGAGCTGCCTGCCGAGACGGGCGTGCCCGAGCGGATCGTCGTCGAGCGGACCCGGCCGGGCGGGGTGGGCGACTACGCCACCCCCGTCGCCTTCCAGGTCGCCCGGGCCGCCGGACGGACCCCCGCCGAGGTCGCCCGCGTGATCGCCGACGGCCTGGCCGCCGAGCCCGGGCTCGACCGCGTCGAGATCACCGGCGCCGGGTTCCTGAACTTCACCCTCGCCCCCCGCGCCGCCGCCGAGCTCGTCCGCGAAGTGCTCGTCCGCGGACGTCGCTACGGGTACGCGGACGACGCCCTCGACCCCGGCCCCTTCTGCTGGGGCCCCACCGCCGGGTTCCGGCAGCGCGCCGTCCACGAGGCCGTCGTACGCATCCTGCGCAGCCAGGGAAGCAGTCACGGAAACAGCCAGGGGAGCGCAGACGGCGCCGCGCCGCCCCCCGTCGCCCCCGTCGCCCGCCGCGACGGGGACGTGGTCGCCGTCTACGGGCGGGACGCCGCCACCTGGGCCGCGCTCGCCGTTCCGGCCCGCGAGACCCCCCACTTCGACGCCGGGCTGCTGGTGCAGGACGAGTCCGGCGAGTTCTTCCTCGTGCGGTACGCCCACTCCCGCGCCAAGGCGCTCGGCCGCGCCGCCACCCGCCTCGGCTTCCACGCCGAGCCCGGCCCGGTCGACGCCCGCGCGCTGCTGCGCCTCCTCGCCGAGTACCCCCTCGTACTGGAGGCCGCCGCGCACCGGCGGGCGCCGGAGCAGCTCGTCCGGTTCCTCGTCCGCGTCGCCGACGAACTGCTCGATTTCCAGCACTGCGTGCTGCCCAAGGGGGACGAGAAACCCTCGGCCGCCCACCGCGCCCGGCTGGCTCTTGCCGAAGCCGCCGGGACGGTGCTGGCCGGCGGCCTGGCCCTTCTCGGCATAGACGCACCTGACTGCCTGTGATCTGCGAAGAGAGATACCGATGAGCCGTTCCGCCCACCCCGCCGGGCCCCGCCACGCCGACGTCCTGCCCGAGGGCCACTACTCCCCGCCGCCCGCCGACCTCAACGCCCTCGACGAGAAGGTCTGGGCGCGGACCGTGCGGCGCGACGACGACGGAGTGGTGACCGTGGGCGGCATCCCCGTCACCTCCCTCGCCCAGGAGTTCGGCACCCCCGCCTACTTCCTCGACGAAGAGGACTTCCGGCAGCGCTGCCGGGCCTGGGCGCACGCCTTCGGGCCCGACGCCGACGTGTTCTACGCGGGCAAGGCGTTCCTCTCCAAGGCCGTCGTGAAGTGGCTCAAGGAGGAAGGGCTCAACCTCGACGTCTGCTCCGCCGGCGAGCTCACCACCGCCCTCGCCGCCGGCATGCCCGCCGAGCGGATCGCCTACCACGGGAACAACAAGTCCGTCGCCGAGATCACCCGGGCCGTCACCGCCGGCGTCGGCCGCATCGTGCTCGACTCCTTCCAGGAGATCGCCCGCGTCGCGCACATCGCCCGTGAGCTGGGCGTGCGCCAGCCCGTCCAGATCCGCGTGACGGTGGGCGTCGAGGCGCACACGCACGAGTTCATCGCCACCGCGCACGAGGACCAGAAGTTCGGCATCGCCGTCGCCGACGGCAGCGCCGCCGAGGCCGTACGGCGCGCCCTCGGGCACGACAGCCTCGACTTGCTCGGCGTCCACTCCCACATCGGTTCGCAGATCTTCGACATGGCCGGCTTCGAGGTCTCCGCCAAGCGCGTGGTGCGGCTGCTGGCCGCGGTACGGGACGAGCACGGCGTCGAGCTGCCCGAGATCGACCTCGGCGGCGGCCTCGGCATCGCCTACACCTCCTCCGACGACCCGCGCGAGCCCCACGAGATCGCCAAGGCCCTGCACGAGATCGTCGCCCGCGAATGCGAGTCCGCCGGCCTGCGCGCGCCCCGCATCTCCGTCGAGCCCGGCCGCGCCATCGTCGGCCCCACCGCCTTCACCCTCTACGAGGTCGGCACGATCAAGCCGCTCGAAGGGCTGCGCACGTACGTCTCCGTCGACGGCGGCATGTCGGACAACATCCGCACCGCCCTCTACGACGCCGAGTACGCCGTCACCCTCGTCTCCCGCGTCTCCGACGCCGAGCCCATGCTCGTCCGCGTCGTCGGCAAGCACTGCGAGAGCGGCGACATCGTCGTGAAGGACGCCTTCCTGCCGGCCGACCTGGCCCCGGGGGACCTCCTCGCCGTACCCGCCACCGGGGCGTACTGCCGCTCCATGGCCAGCAACTACAACCACGCGCTGCGCCCGCCCGTCGTCGCCGTGCGCGACGGCCAGGCACGGGTGATCGTCCGGCGCGAGACGGAGGAAGATCTCCTGCGGCTGGACCTCGGATGATCCGGTTGTTTCGGGGAGAAGGCCCCATACCCCCAAAATAGGTGTCTCACTCAATGGACCGAGGATGGAAAGTCCTGTCCATTGAGTGAGACTGGTCGAGACCCGGCGGGCAATACCGCCCGCCGGGTGGTGCTGGAAGATCGAAAGGCGTAGGTCGAATGATGCGTACGCGTCCGCTGAAGGTGGCGCTGCTGGGCTGTGGAGTGGTCGGCTCAGAGGTGGCGCGCATCATGACGACGCACGCCGACGACCTCACGCAGAGGATCGGCGCGCCCGTCGAGCTCGCCGGCGTGGCCGTGCGCCGCCCCTCCAAGGTGCGCGAGGGCATCGACCCCGCCCTGATCACCACCGACGCGACCGCCCTGCTCAAACGCGGGGACATCGACGTCGCGATCGAGGTCATCGGCGGCATCGAGCCCGCCCGGACCCTCATCACCACCGCCTTCGAGCACGGCATCTCCGTCGTCTCCGCGAACAAGGCGCTGCTGGCCCAGGACGGCGCCGCCCTGCACGCCGCGGCCGAGCAGCACGGGCTGGACCTCTACTACGAGGCCGCCGTCGCCGGCGCCATCCCGCTGGTGCGCCCGATGCGCGAGTCCCTCGCCGGGGACAAGATCAACCGGGTGATGGGCATCGTCAACGGCACCACGAACTTCATCCTCGACAAGATGGACTCCACCGGCGCCGGCTACCAGGAGGCCCTCGACGAGGCCACCGCCCTCGGGTACGCCGAGGCCGACCCCACCGCCGACGTGGAGGGCTACGACGCCGCCGCCAAGGCCGCGATCCTGGCCGGCATCGCCTTCCACACCCGGGTCCGCCTCGACGACGTCTACCGCGAGGGCATGACCGAGGTCAGCGCCGCGGACTTCGCCTCCGCCAAGCGCATGGGCTGCACCATCAAGCTCCTCGCCATCCTGGAGCGCGCCGCCGACGGCGAGTCCGTCACCGCCCGCGTCCACCCGGCGATGATCCCGCTCACCCACCCGCTCGCCTCCGTCCGCGAGGCGTACAACGCCGTCTTCGTCGAGGCGGAGGCCGCCGGGCGGCTCATGTTCTACGGGCCCGGCGCGGGCGGTTCTCCGACCGCCTCGGCGGTCCTGGGCGACCTCGTCGCCGTCTGCCGCAACAAGCTCGCCGAGGCAACGGGGCCCGGCGAGTCGGCGTACACCCAGCTGCCGGTCAGCCCCATGGGCGACGTCGTCACGCGCTACCACATCAGCCTCGATGTGGCCGACAAGCCGGGCGTCCTCGCCCAGGTGGCGACGACGTTCGCGGAGCACGGGGTCAGCATCGACACCGTACGACAGCAAGGACGTCCGGACGGGGTCGGCAATGAGGCCTCCCTCGTCGTCGTCACCCACCGCGCGCCCGACGCCGCCCTCTCCGGGACCGTCGAGGCACTGCGCAAGCTGGACACCGTGCGCGGTGTCGCCAGCATCATGCGTGTTGAAGGGGAGTAAGGACCCATGAGCAGCAATCGCACCCACCAGTGGCGCGGCATCATCGAGGAGTACCGGGACCGCCTGCCGGTGACGGACACCACTCCCGTGGTCACACTCCGTGAGGGCGGTACGCCCCTCGTTCCCGCGCAGGTGCTCTCCGAGCGCACCGGCTGCGAGGTCCACCTGAAGGTCGAGGGCGCGAACCCCACCGGGTCCTTCAAGGACCGCGGCATGACCATGGCCATCACCAGGGCCAAGGAGGAGGGCGCCAAGGCCGTCATCTGCGCCTCCACCGGCAACACCTCGGCCTCCGCAGCCGCCTACGCGGTGCGCGCCGGGATGGTCTCGGCCGTCCTCGTGCCCCAGGGCAAGATCGCGCTCGGCAAGATGGGCCAGGCGCTCGTGCACGGCGCCAAGATCCTCCAGGTCAACGGCAACTTCGACGACTGCCTGGACCTCGCCCGCGCGCTGTCGGACAACTACCCGGTCGCGCTGGTCAATTCCGTCAACCCGGTACGCATCGAGGGCCAGAAGACGGCCGCGTTCGAGATCGTGGACGCGCTCGGCGACGCCCCCGACATCCACGTGCTGCCCGTCGGAAACGCCGGCAACATCACCGCGTACTGGAAGGGCTTCAAGGAGTACAAGGCCGACGGCCTGGCCTCCCGTACGCCCCGCGTGTGGGGGTTCCAGGCCTCCGGCTCCGCGCCGATCGTGCGCGGCGAGGTCGTCAAGGAGCCGCACACCATCGCCACCGCGATCCGCATCGGCAACCCGGCCTCCTGGGACTACGCGCTCGCCGCGCGCGACGAGTCGGGCGGTTTCATCGACGAGGTGACGGACCGCCAGATCCTCGCGGCCTACCGTCTGTTGGCCGCACAGGAGGGCGTCTTCGTCGAGCCCGCCTCGGCCGCGTCCGTGGCCGGCCTGCTCAAGGCCGCCGAGCTGGGCCTGGTCGACCCCGGCCAGAAGATCGTGTGCACCGTGACCGGAAACGGACTCAAGGACCCCGACTGGGCCGTCGCCGGTGCTCCGCAGCCGGTCACCGTCCCGGTGGACGCGGAGGCCGCGGCCATCCGCCTCGGCCTGGCCTGATCCACCCCCGGTTCGCCGGATTCCGCGGGCTCCGCGGAATCCGGCAACTCGGGTCGTACGACGCATAAGTCCACGGCATTCGGCGGAATCCACCGGAAGGCGCCGACACGCATCGTGCGCCTCCTGTGCGCCCTATGTCGCGAGAGAACCTTCCTTCGATAGGCTGTACTTACATCCGCCACCGCGCATATGTCCGTGGTGCTGCCCAGAGGGCCTTCGGGTGTCGTACGTTCTCCAGTACATTCGCAGCGAGCCAGCGAAGATCTCGTCTCGCACAGTCACAAGGAGTGTCATCGGACGATGGCCGGTCCAGCGTTCCGCGCCGCCGCCGTACGGGTGCGCGTCCCCGCCAGCAGTGCCAACCTCGGCCCGGGCTTCGACGCCCTCGGCCTGGCCCTGGGGCTCTACGACGACGTCGTCGTCCGGGTGGCCGACTCCGGCCTGAACATCGACATCGCGGGCGAGGGCGCCGACACCCTCCCGCGGGACGAGAGCCACCTGCTCGTACGCTCCATGCGCACCGCCTTCGACCTGCTGGGCGGGCAGCCGCGCGGCCTCGAGGTCGTCTGCGCCAACCGCATCCCGCACGGCCGAGGCCTGGGGTCCTCCTCCGCCGCGATCTGCGCCGGCATCGTCGCCGCCCGCGCCGTGACCATAGGCGGGGAGGCCAAGCTCGACGACGCGGCCCTCCTGGAACTGGCCACCGAGATCGAGGGCCACCCCGACAACGTCGCCGCCTGTCTCCTCGGCGGCTTCACCCTCGCCTGGATGGACGGCGGCAGCGCCAAGGCGATCCGTATGGAGCCCGCCGATTCCATCGTTCCGGTGGTCTTCGTCCCCTCCAAGCCGGTCCTGACGGAAACCGCGCGCGGCCTGCTGCCGCGCAACGTCCCGCACGTGGACGCGGCCGTGAACGCGGGTCGCGCGGCCCTGCTCGTCGAAGCCCTGACCAGGCGTCCCGAGTTGCTGCTACCGGCCACCGAAGACCGGCTCCACCAGGAGTACCGCTCCCCGGCGATGCCGGAGAGCGTCGCACTCGTCAACCGGCTGCGGGCGGACGGCATCCCCGCGGTCATCTCCGGCGCGGGCCCCACGGTCCTCGCGCTGGTCGACAACGGCGCGGCCGACAAGGTCGCGCAGCTCGCGGGCGAGGGATGGGCGGCCAACCGGCTCGCCCTCGACGCCGCGGGCGCGAGCGTCCTGCCGCTGGGAAACCAGGGCGGCTAGGCCGTAGGGGCATACCCGCCGGGGGCGGGCGGCCAGGGCAGGCCGCCCGCGCCGAAGGCGCGATTGCCGGTGATTGAGAGGGGGAATATCTGTTGGATCCGGTAGTGTTAGTCTCAAGTGCGCATCCGAAGCCGCCATGGCTCGGTGCTCAGTGTCCCCTTCAGGGACCACCTTTCTTCCGGGAGCCTCCCCGACTGCTTTGATCGCTTCCAGCAGTTTCGAGCACGCTCCGGAATCGGCGTGACATTCCCACGCTTCCAGCTCGGGAGCTCTCGCCGGAACCACCCATGCACGTTTCTTTCCGCCGTTCCTCTGTCGGCGGACCACCGCCCCGGCCGCGGCCCATGACCCACCAAGCCATGGACCGCTGCCGGACAGCACAACCGGTCGCCGAGCCAGACAGGCCGACGTCCGCTCCAGGGAAGGACCCTTCGTGAGCGACACCACCGATCTGATGGGCGCTGCCGACACCACTGTCGACACCAGTGCCCCCGCCGCGGGCGCCGCCCCCAAGCGTCGCCGCTCCGGCACCGGCCTCGATGGCATGGTCCTGGCCGAGCTCCAGCAGGTCGCGTCGGGCCTCGGCATCAGGGGCACCGCGCGGATGCGCAAGAGCCAGCTGATCGAGGTCATCAAGGAGGCGCAGGCGGGAAGCGGCGCCCCCAAGGCCGCGGCTCCCGCCGCCGAAGCCGCCGAGTCCAAGCCGAAGCGCCGCGCCACCAGCAAGGCCCGTACGGGTGAGGCCGCCGCCGAGGCGCCCGCCGAGAAGACCGCCGCGCAGGCGCAGATCGAGATCCCGGGCCAGCCGTCCCCCAAGCTCTCCGAGCAGGGTGCCGCCGACGAGGCCCCGGCCGGCGAGCGCCGCCGCCGTCGCGCCACGGCCCCCTCCGGCAGCCCGGAGACCGCGGCCCCCGCCGCCGTGCAGGCCGAGGCCAGGGCCGAGACCGCCACCGCGACGGCTCCGGCCGACACCAAGGCCGAGGCCGCCACCGCCGTCTCCGCGCCCGCCCAGGAGGGCGAGGGCCGCGGCCGACGCGAGCGCCGCGACCGCGGTGACCGCACCGAGCGCGAGGGCGGCCGCCGTGACCGCCGCGACCGCGGTGCCAAGGCCGACGACCAGGGCCAGGGCGCCCAGGGCCAGGGCCAGGCCGGCCAGGGTCAGGGCGGCCAGGGTCAGGGCGGTGGCCAGGGTGGCCAAGGCCAGGGCGGTGGCCGCGGCGACCGCCAGGACCGCCAGCAGCAGGGCGGCCGCCAGGACCGTCAGCAGCAGGGCCGCCAGGACCGTCAGGGTGGTCCCCAGGGCAACGGCCCCGAGGACGATTTCGACGACGAGGGCGGCCGCCGCGGCCGCCGGGGCCGCTACCGCGACCGCCGTGGCCGCCGCGGCCGCGACGAGTTCGCGCCGAGCGAGCCGCAGGTCGCCGACGACGACGTCCTGATCCCCGTCGCGGGCATCCTGGACATCCTCGACAACTACGCGTTCATCCGGACCTCGGGCTACCTGCCCGGCCCGAACGACGTCTACGTCTCCCTCGCCCAGGTCCGCAAGGCCGGCCTGCGCAAGGGCGACCACACCACCGGCGCCGTGCGCCAGCCCAAGGACGGCGAGCGCCGCGAGAAGTTCAACGCCCTCGTGCGTCTGGACTCGGTGAACGGCATGGCGCCCGAATCCGGCCGCGGCCGCCCGGAGTTCCAGAAGCTGACCCCGCTGTACCCCCAGGACCGGCTCCGCCTGGAGACCGACCCGGGCGTGCTGACGACCCGCATCATCGACCTCGTGTCGCCGATCGGCAAGGGCCAGCGAGGCCTGATCGTGGCTCCGCCGAAGACCGGCAAGACCATGATCATGCAGGCGATCGCCAACGCGATCACCACCAACAACCCCGAGTGCCACCTGATGGTCGTCCTGGTCGACGAGCGTCCCGAAGAGGTCACCGACATGCAGCGGTCGGTCAAGGGCGAGGTCATCTCCTCGACCTTCGACCGTCCGGCCGAGGACCACACCACCGTCGCCGAGCTGGCCATCGAGCGCGCCAAGCGCCTCGTCGAGCTGGGCCACGACGTGGTCGTGCTGCTGGACTCCATCACCCGTCTGGGCCGCGCGTACAACCTCGCGGCGCCCGCCTCCGGACGCATCCTGTCCGGTGGTGTCGACTCGACCGCGCTGTACCCGCCGAAGCGCTTCTTCGGTGCCGCGCGCAACATCGAGGACGGCGGCTCGCTGACCATCCTGGCCACCGCGCTGGTCGACACCGGCTCGCGCATGGACGAGGTGATCTTCGAGGAGTTCAAGGGCACCGGCAACATGGAGCTCAAGCTCGACCGCAAGCTCGCCGACAAGCGCATCTTCCCGGCCGTCGACGTCGACCCGTCGGGCACCCGCAAGGAGGAGATCCTCCTCAACAGCGAGGAGCTCGCCATCGTCTGGAAGCTGCGCCGGGTGCTGCACGCGCTCGACTCGCAGCAGGCCATCGAGCTGCTCCTCGACAAGATGAAGCAGACGAAGTCGAACGCCGAGTTCCTGATGCAGATCGCCAAGACGACCCCGTCGGGCAAGAACGACGACTGATCCGTCGATCCGTCGCCGTTCACGGCACCACCGGAACCGCCCCCGCCGCAGCCGCGGCGGGGGCGGTTCCCTCGTTTGCGCGGCTGCGAGGTTCGCCACACTCGCGGCTTTCGTGAACCTGCCCGCCGCGCCGCGCGTGCCCCTGGAAAACCCCAGGTGGGAGCGGTGCGCCCGAGGGGAAACGGGCCGTTGGTCCCGCCCCGGCCGCCATAGTGCCCCCGTACGGGCACCCCGGTCGGCCGTGGAACCCTGGACGCCATTCGTCCGTCTGTGTTCACAGGGAACGTACTCAGGGACCGAGGAGAGCATGAGCGAGGACAGCAGGGGCGGCGGCCGGCGTGCCGCGGGCCGGCGCCGACGAAAACCGCCGAAGCGCCGCAGGCCCCTGGTCATCGCCGCGTGGAGCGCCGCCGCAGTGGTCCTGCTGGGCGGGGCGGGCCTCGGCTGGTTCTACTTCCACCTGAACGGGAACCTCAAGACGGTCGACATCGACCAGGCCCTCGGCACCGACCGCCCGCAGAACGTGGACAACGGCTCGATGGACATCCTCGTCCTCGGCTCCGACTCCCGCGGCGGCGCCAATTCCGAGTACGGCCAGGACGACGGCGGCTCGGCCCGCTCCGACACGGCGATGATCGTCCACCTGTACGAGGGCCACAAGCAGGCCACCGTCGTCTCCATACCGCGCGACACCATGGTCAACCGGCCGGCCTGCACGACGGCCAACGGCAAGACCGACCGCGGCAGCTCGCGCTCCCAGTTCAACGAGTCGTTCACCATCGGCGGGGCCGCCTGCGCGGTCAAGACCGTCGAGAAGATGTCGGGGATCCGCATGGACCACTACGTCGAGGTCGACTTCACGGGCTTCAAGAAGATCATCGACAACCTCGGCGGCGTCCAGCTCACGACCACCAAGCCGATCAAGGACGGATCGAGCCACCTCGACCTCCCGGCCGGTGCCAACAAGCTGGGCGGCGAGCAGGCCCTCGGCCTCGTACGGACCCGCAAGAGCGTCGGCGACGGCTCGGACCTCGGCCGAATACAGCTCCAGCAGGCGTTCATGAAGGCCCTGATCAAGCAGGTCAAGGGCATCGGCCTGTTCGACAACCCCAAGCGGCTGCTCGACCTCGCCGACACCGGTACCAAGGCGCTCACCACCGACAAGGCGCTCGGCGACGTGAAGTCCCTCATGGGCTTCGCGCAGAGCCTCCAGGGCATCGACGCCCAGAGCATGAAGATGATCACGCTGCCGGTGACCCAGGACGCACGCGACCACGACCGCGTCGCCCCGCTCACCAAGGAGTCCCAGCTGGTGTGGAACGCGCTGCTCGCCGACCAGCCGGTCCCGGCCGAGGCCACCGCCAACTCGATGGGCGACAAGGGCACGGCCGGTCAGATCGTGCAGTGAACGGCAGAACAGCTGGTCACACCCTTTCCGCGGGGGAGCGGAATAGATGGCGGACCCCCCTCGTTGAGGGAGGCGTCCTCAGAATTTTGACAGGCAGCCCGGTCCTGGCAGACTGGTCTGTCGGCCCCGGTTCACGCAGTGCGCAATTCGGCTCCTGCGACCCGGCGCCCTCCCGAATCTAGGAGACACCTTGAAGCGCGATGTTCACCCCGAGTACGTCGAGACCCAGGTCAGCTGCACCTGTGGCGCGTCGTTCACCACCCGCAGCACCCTGACCGAGGGCACCATCCGTGCCGAGGTCTGCTCCGAGTGCCACCCGTTCTACACGGGCAAGCAGAAGATCCTCGACACCGGTGGCCGCGTCGCCCGCTTCGAGGCCCGCTTCGGCAAGGCTGCCGGCTCGAAGTAGCGAGCCCCCGGCGCCGGACCCGGCTGCACCCTGTCCAACACGGGGGCAGCCGGACCGGCGCCTTTGTCGTCCCGCAGCCCTTTTTCGTACTTTCACTTCAGGAGCCCCCGATGTTCGAGGCGGTCGAGGAACTGGTCGGCGAGCACGCCGACCTTGAGAAGAAGCTCGCCGACCCTTCGGTCCACTCGGATCAGGCCAACGCGCGCAAGCTCAACAAGCGCTACGCGGAGCTGACCCCGATCGTCGCGACCTTCCGTGCCTGGAAGCAGACCGCCGAGGACATCGAGACGGCGAAGGAGTTCGCGGCCGACGACCCGGACTTCGCGGCCGAGGTGAAGGAGCTCAGCGCGCACCGCGAGGAGCTCACCGAGAAGCTCCGCCTGCTGCTGGTCCCGCGCGACCCCAGCGACGACAAGGACGTGCTCCTCGAGGTCAAGGCGGGCGCGGGCGGCGACGAGTCCGCCCTGTTCGCCGGCGACCTGCTGCGCATGTACCTGCGCTACGCCGAGCGCGTGGGCTGGAAGACGGAGATCATCGACGCCACCGAGTCCGAGCTCGGCGGCTACAAGGACGTCCAGGTCTCCGTCCGCACCAAGGGCGGCAACGGCGCCACCGAGCCCGGCCAGGGCGTGTGGGCCCGCCTGAAGTACGAGGGCGGCGTCCACCGCGTCCAGCGCGTTCCGGCCACCGAGTCCCAGGGCCGCATCCACACCTCCGCCGCCGGCGTGCTCGTCACCCCGGAGGCCGAGGAGGTCGAGGTCGAGATCAATCCGAACGACCTCCGCATCGACGTCTACCGCTCCTCGGGCCCCGGCGGCCAGTCCGTCAACACCACCGACTCGGCCGTGCGCATCACGCACGTGCCGACCGGCGTGGTCGCCTCCTGCCAGAACGAGAAGAGCCAGCTCCAGAACAAGGAGCAGGCCATGCGCATCCTCCGGTCGCGCCTGCTGGCCGCGGCCCAGGAGGCCGCCGAGCAGGAGGCCTCCGACGTGCGCCGCAGCCAGGTGCGCTCGGTGGACCGCTCCGAGAAGATCCGCACGTACAACTACCCGGAAAACCGGATCTCGGACCACCGGACCGGCTTCAAGGCGTACAACTTGGACCAGGTGCTCGACGGCGACCTCGATCCGATGATCCAGGCCTGCGTCGATGCGGACTCCGCCGCCAAGCTGGCGTCCGCGCACTGATCCGCGCCGCACGGCCCCCGCAGGACCCGTACCGCCCCCGCACCACCCCCGTACGACAGCAGCCCGGAGGACCAGCGTGAACTTGCTGCTTGCCGAGGTGGCCCAGGCCACCCAGCGGCTGGCCGCCGCCGGCGTGCCCTCACCGCGCTTCGACGCGGAGGAGCTCGCGGCCTTCGTGCACGGCGTCAAGCGGGGGGAACTGCACCACGTCAAGGACGCGGACTTCGACGCCCGCTACTGGGAGGCCGTCGCACGCCGCGAGGCGCGCGAGCCGCTCCAGCACATCACCGGCCGCGCCTTCTTCCGGTACCTGGAGCTCCAGGTCGGGCCCGGCGTCTTCGTGCCCCGGCCCGAGACCGAGTCGGTCGTCGACTGGGCCATACACGCCGTCCGGGCGATGGACGTCGTCGAGCCGCTCATCGTGGACCTGTGCACCGGCTCCGGCGCCATCGCGCTGGCCATGGCCCAGGAGGTGCCGCGCTCGCGCGTGCACGCGGTGGAGCTGTCCGAGGACGCCCTGCGCTGGACCCGCAAGAACGCCGAGGGATCGCGGGTCACCGTCCACCAGGGCGACGCGCTGAGGGCCCTGCCGGAGCTGGACGGCCAGGTCGACCTGGTGATCTCCAACCCGCCGTACATCCCGCTCACCGAGTGGGAGTACGTCGCCCCCGAGGCCCGCGACCACGACCCCGAGATGGCCCTGTTCTCCGGCGAGGACGGCCTCGACACCATCCGCGGCATCGAGCGCACCGCGCACCGGCTGCTGCGCCCCGGCGGCATCGTGGTCATCGAGCACGCCGACACCCAGGGCGGCCAGGTCCCGTGGATCTTCGCCGAGGAGCGGGGCTGGGCCGACGCCGCCGACCACCCCGACCTGAACAACCGCCCGCGCTTCGCCACGGCCCGCAAGGCCATGCCGTGACGCCCCCGCCCCGCCCCGCCACCCCCCTGCTGCACGAGGAGTCCCGCTGATGGCCCGGCGATACGACTGCAACGACGCGACGGACCGCAAGACGGGTCTGCGTGAAGCCGCATCCGCCGTGCGCCGCGGCGAGCTTGTCGTGCTGCCCACCGACACCCTCTACGGGATCGGCGCGGACGCCTTCAGTGCGGAGGCCGTCGGCGATCTGCTCGCCGCCAAGGGGCGCGGCCGCACCATGCCCACCCCTGTCCTCATCGGCTCCCCGAACACCCTGCACGGGCTCGTCACGGACTTCTCGGAGCAGGCCTGGGAGCTCGTCGACGCGTTCTGGCCGGGCGGCCTGACCCTCGTCGCCAAGCACCAGCCCTCGCTGGCGTGGGACCTGGGGGAGACCCGCGGGACCGTGGCCGTTCGGATGCCCCTGCACCCCGTCGCGATCGAGCTGCTGACCGAGGTCGGCCCGATGGCCGTGTCCTCGGCGAACCTGACGGGGCACCCGGCGCCCGAGGACTGCGACGCGGCGCGCGAGATGCTCGGCGACTCCGTCTCCGTGTACCTGGACGGCGGGCCGACGCCGAGCACGCTGCCGTCGTCGATCGTCGACGTCACCGGGAAGGTTCCCGTCCTGCTGCGCGAGGGGGCGCTGACCGCCGAGCAGCTGCGGGAGGTCGTGCCCGACCTCGAGGTGGCCCCGTGAGCCCTGAGGGGCGTGGCATAGCAAGCGGGCACACCTCCGGCGGCAGCCACGGCTGGGGGGACTCCCACCCGGCGGGCGCCGGCGGGGACACGTTCCGCATCCTCCACGTCAGCACCGGCAACGTATGCCGCTCGCCGATCACCGAGCGGCTGACCCGGCATGCGCTGGCGCACCGGCTGGGCGGCATCCCGGTCGGCGACCTGATCGTGGAGAGCGCGGGGACGTGGGGGCACGAGGGGGCCCCGATGGAGGCGAACGCGGCGGCGGTGCTCGCGGACTTCGGGGCGGACGCCACCGGGTTCACCGGGCGCGAGCTGCTGGACGAGCACGTCATACGGGCGGACCTGGTGCTCACCGCCACGCGGGACCACCGGGCGCAGGTCATCTCGATGGGGCATTCGGCGGGGCTGCGGACGTTCACGTTGAAGGAGTTCACGCGGCTGGTGCGGGCGATAGATCCGGCCACGCTGCCGCCGCTGGGCGACGGGGTCGCGGAGCGGGCCCGGGCCCTGGTGCGGGCCGCTGCCGCGCTCCGCGGCTGGCTGCTCGCGCCGTCGCCGGACGCGGACGAGGTGTACGACCCGTACGGGGCGCCGATCACCTTCTTCCGCTCGATCGGCGACGAGATCAACCAGGCGCTGGACCCCGTGGTCACGGCCCTGACGGGCGTCAACGCCCGCCACTGACGGGCGTCGGCGGCCGGCGCCGGCCCGGACTCCCGCGCCGCGGAAACCGGCGGGGTCGAAATCGGGCGCCGTGGGACGGGGCGCCCTAGAGTGGGGCTATTCGGGACAGCCCACTGGAGTCGCGCCATGAGCGTCATCACCCCGCCCTCCGACCTGCTGCGGCAGCAGGATCCGCAGATGGCCGACGTCCTGGACGGGGAGGCGCAGCGGCAGGCCGCGACGCTCCAGCTGAGCGCCGCCGAGAACTTCACCTCGCCCGCCGTGCTCGCGGCCCTCGGCTCGGCGCTCGCCAACAAGTACGCGGAGGGCTACCCGGGCCACCGCTACCACGGCGGCTGCGAGTACGCCGACCTCGCCGAGGGGCTGGCCGTCGAGCGGGCCCGCGCCCTGTTCGGGGTCGAGCACGCCAACGTACAGCCGCATTCCGGTTCCGCCGCGGTGCTGGCCGCGTACGCCGCCCTGCTGCGGCCCGGGGACACCGTCCTCGCGATGGGGCTCCCGTACGGCGGCCACCTCACGCACGGCTCGCCCGCCAACTTCTCCGGCCGCTGGTTCGACTTCGTCGGGTACGGGGTCGACGCCGAGACCGGCCTGATCGACTACCTGGAGGTGCAGGAGCTCGCCCGGCTGCACCGGCCCAAGGCCATCGTCTGCGGCTCGATCTCCTACCCGCGCCACCCCGAGTACTCCGTGTTCCGGGAGATCGCCGACGAGGTCGGGGCCCACCTCATCGCGGACGCCGCCCATCCGATCGGGCTGGTGGCGGGCGGAGCCGCGCCGAGCCCCGTCCCGTACGCCGACATCGTCTGCGCGACGACGCACAAGGTGCTGCGCGGTCCGCGCGGCGGGATGATCCTGTGCGGGGCCGAGTTCGCCGAGCGGATCGACCGCGCCGTCTTCCCCTTCACCCAGGGCGGTGCCCAGATGCACACCATCGCGGCGAAGGCCGTGGCCTTCGGCGAGGCCGCGGCCCCCGCGTTCACCACGTACGCCCACCGGGTGGTCGCCAACGCCCGGGCGCTGGCCGAGTCGCTCGCCGCCCACGGCTTCGCGGTGACGACGGGCGGCACCGACACCCACCTGATCACCGCCGACCCGGCACCGCTCGGCGTGGACGGCCCCACCGCCCGCGGCCGGCTCGCCGCCGCCGGGATCGTGCTGGACACCTGCGCCCTCCCGTACGGGGACCTGCGCGGGATCCGGCTCGGCACGGCGGCCGTCACCACCCAGGGCATGGCGGAGCCCGAGATGGCCCGCATCGCCCTGCTGTTTGCCGCCGCGCTGCGCGGGGAAAGCGCGAGGACCCGCCCGGAGGTGGCCGAGCTGGCGCGCGGATTTCCCCCGTACGGGGCGTAACGGGGACAAGCGGGGCGTACTGCAACCGCGATAGCGCCCCCTCGCGTCCTCGGTGAGGGGTACATCGCAGCTAATGTGTGGGGCTGAGATGGCCGGCGATACATCTGGGGCAGCCCGTGCGTGAATATCTGCTGACGCTTTGCGTCACGGTCGCGGTGACCTACCTGCTCACCGGGCCCGTGCGGAAGTTCGCGATCGCGGCCGGTGCGATGCCGGAGATCCGCGCCCGCGACGTGCACCGCGAGCCCACACCGCGGCTCGGCGGCATCGCCATGTTCGGCGGCCTGTGCGCGGGACTGCTGGTCGCGGACCACCTGCGCAACCTCAACGGCGTCTTCGAGCTGTCGAACGAGCCGCGGGCGCTGCTCTCGGGAGCGGCCCTGATCTGGCTGATCGGCGTCCTCGACGACAAGTTCGAGATCGACGCCCTGATCAAGCTCGGCGCGCAGATGATCGCCGCCGGTGTGATGGTCATGCAGGGTCTGACGATGCTGTGGATCCCCGTCCCGGGCATCGGGACGGTCGCGCTGACCCAGTGGCAGGGCAACCTGCTCACCGTGGCGCTGGTCGTGATCACCATCAACGCGGTGAACTTCGTGGACGGTCTCGACGGCCTGGCCGCCGGCATGGTCTGCATCGCCGCCGCCGCGTTCTTCCTCTACTCGTACCGGATCTGGTTCGGCTACGGGATCGAGGCGGCCGCCCCCGCGACCCTGTTCGCCGCGATCCTGATGGGGATGTGCCTGGGCTTCCTGCCGCACAACATGCATCCCGCCCGTATCTTCATGGGCGATTCCGGATCGATGCTGATCGGCTTGGTGCTGGCCGCCTCCGCGATCTCGATCACCGGGCAGGTGGACCCGGACACGATGGCCCTGTTCGCCGGCGGTGAGCGCAACGCGACGCACGCGATGCTCCCGGTCTTCATTCCGCTTCTGCTCCCGCTGACGATCATCGCGATCCCGATGGCGGACCTGGTCCTGGCCATCGTGCGGCGTACGTGGAAGGGCCAGTCGCCCTTCGCGGCCGACCGCGGGCACCTGCACCACCGGCTGCTGGAGCTCGGGCATTCGCACAGCCGCGCGGTGCTGATCATGTACTTCTGGTCAGGTCTGATCGCGTTCGGCGCGGTGGCGTACTCGGTGCACTCCGCCTCGATGTGGATCGTGCTCGCCATCGTCGCGCTGAGCGCCCTGGGGCTCGTCCTGCTGCTCCTGCCGCGCTTCACCCCGCGCGCCCCGCGCTGGGCCGAGGGTCTCGTGCCTCCGCGCTACCGGCACCGCGAGCGGGCCGCCGAGGCGGCGGCCCTGGATGTCTCGGGCCGCGAGCCGGAGCCCGCCGGGACGATCCGGGTCGGTGTCTCGGGCGTCAACGGAGCGACCGCGGTAGGCCCCCGTTCGCGCTTCCCCGACCGGCGTAAGGCCGAGTCGGCGCGCTGACGCCCGCGGGACATGTCGGACATGAACCGCCTTTACCACACACAACGACGGCTTGTCGCGCACACACGGGCGGATTAGCTCTCATGTGTGACAGTCGGCACACTCTGTGGGTAAAGCTCTCATCAAATAGTTTGTGATACCGTTCACTAAACCCGGCGACAGAGCCGAAGGACCGTAGTGCGACGGCCCATCGGCCCGAGGTTCGATCTCGGACCGGGCTTACGCTCGTCCCGTACGAGTCCCCGCAGTACGAGTCCCGTACGAGTCCGTGCCCCCACCACCACGCGGAGCAACCCGCCATGCGGTCAGATGACGTCCGATCCCTCCTGCACGCCGCTGTGCCCACAGCTGTCGCCGGCGCTCTCGCCGCCGTCATCAGCGCGGTGGTGGCAGGCGGCAAGGGGGCACTCGGGGCCGTCATTGCCACGCTGCTGGTGATGCTGTTCATGGGCATCGGATTCGTCGTTCTGCAACGCACCGCGAAATCGCTGCCGCACCTGTTCCAGGCCATGGGGCTCATGCTCTACACGGCCCAGATCCTGCTGCTCTTCGTCTTTCTCGCCGTGTTCAAGAACACGACGCTGTTCAACCCCCGTGCATTCGCGATCACGCTCGTCGCCACCACCCTGGTGTGGATCGGCGCGCAGACGCGTGCTCACATGAAGGCCAAGATCCTGTACGTCGAACCGGACTCGACGAAGGGCGACAAGCCCGAAAATTCGGGGCCGAAGTCGTGAGGGGTAGGGCCGGGATAAGTGCTCGTTCGAGATGCTGCTATCGTCCGGTTCCAACTGCGGCATTGCGGGCGCGGGCATCTGAGCTGACGCCTGTTCCATCGCGAGGCTCGATGCCTGATCGCCGCCCCCACACCCGTAACACCAGTCCAGTGCCGAACAGCGGCTGTGCGCCGCGCCGACACAACGAGGTTGCCGTACCTATGCGCCACGCTGAAGGAGCCCGCGGTGAGTGCTGACCTGACGCAGGTGCTCGCTTTCGAGACCGACTGTCACATCTTCGACGGATGTGGCTTCCCCGGCCCGGGCCTGCACTCGTTCCTCTTCGAGCCGCTGTGGGGCGAAGCCGGCACCACCAGTGCCTACTTCAACAAGCCGATGCTGCTGGCCCTCCTGGGCTCCGTCATCATCGTCGCCTTCTTCTGGGCCGCGTTCCGGAAGCCGAAGGTCGTACCGGGCAAGCTGCAGATGGTCGCCGAGGCCGGTTACGACTTCGTGCGCCGCGGCATCGTGTACGAGACGCTGGGCAAGAAGGAGGGCGAGAAGTACGTCCCCTTCATGGTGTCGCTGTTCTTCTTCGTCTGGGTCCTGAACGTCTGGTCGATCGTTCCCGTGGCCCAGTTCCCGGTGACCGCGATCATCGCGTACCCGGCGGCGCTCGCGCTGATCGTCTACTTCATCTGGATGTCGGTGACGTTCAAGCGTCACGGCTTCGTCGGCGGATTCAAGAACCTGACGGGCTACGACAAGTCGCTCGGCCCGGTCCTCCCGCTCGTCATGGTCATCGAGTTCTTCTCGAACGTCCTGGTCCGCCCGTTCACCCACGCGGTCCGACTGTTCGCGAACATGTTCGCCGGTCACACCCTGCTGCTGCTGTTCACCATCGCCAGCTGGTACCTGCTGAACGGGATCGGGATCGCCTACGCGGGCGTCTCTTTCATCATGGTCATCGTGATGACGGCCTTCGAGCTCTTCATCCAGGCTGTCCAGGCCTACGTCTTCGTGCTGCTGGCCTGCAGCTTCATCCAGGGCGCGCTCGCCGAGCACCACTGAGTCCGGCCCTCCCCCAAACCCCCTGTCGTCCGGTGGCCAACCCCCACCGGTCCGTGAAAGAGAAGGAAGAACTGGCATGTCCCAGATCCTCGCTGCCGCCGAAGGCGTCACCGGCTCCCTCAGCTCCGTTGGTTACGGTCTCGCGGCCATCGGCCCGGGTGTCGGCGTCGGCATCATCTTCGGTAACGGCACGCAGGCTCTTGCCCGTCAGCCCGAGGCTGCCGGTCTGATCCGCGCCAACCAGATCCTCGGCTTCGCCTTCTGTGAGGCGCTCGCCCTCATCGGTCTGGTCATGCCGTTCGTCTACTAAGACGAGCCGCTACCACTAGTCCGATTAGACGAAAGGCACTGATGTGAACCTCCTGGTTCTCGCGGCCGAGACGGAAAACCCGCTCGTCCCGCCGATCCCCGAGCTCGTCATCGGTCTGATCGCCTTCGTCATCGTCTTCGGTTTCCTCGCGAAGAAGCTCCTCCCGAACATCAACAAGGTTCTGGACGAGCGTCGTGAGCAGATCGAGGGCGGTATCGAGAAGGCTGAGGCCGCTCAGACCGAGGCCCAGAGCGTGCTGGAGCAGTACAAGGCCCAGCTCGCCGAAGCCCGGCACGAGGCCGCGCGCCTGCGCCAGGAAGCGCTGGAGCAGGGCACTGCGCTCAAGGAAGAACTGCGCGCAGAGGGCCAGCGGCAGCGTGAGGAGATCATCGCTGCCGGCCACGCCCAGATCGAGGCCGACCGCAAGGCCGCCTCTCACGCACTGCGCCAGGACGTGGGCAAGCTCGCCACCGACCTGGCCGGCAAGCTCGTCGGCGAGTCCCTCGAGGACGCCGCCCGTCAGAGCCGCACGATCGACCGCTTCCTCAGCGAGCTTGAGGAGAAGGCCGAGGCGGCCCGATGAACGGAGCGAGCCGCGAGGCGCTGGCCTCCGCGCGCGAGCGTCTCGACGCGCTGACGGACAACACGTCCGTCGACGCGGCGAAGCTCGCCGGCGAGCTGGCAGCCGTCACCGCGCTGCTCGACCGTGAGGTCTCGCTGCGTCGGGTCATCACGGACCCGGCGCAGCCCGGCGAGGCCAAGGCCGAGCTGGTCGGCCGGCTGCTGTCCGGCCAGGTGAGCGGGGAGACCCTCGACCTGGTGTCCGGCATGGCGCGGTCGCGCTGGTCGCAGTCCCGTGACCTGGTCGACGCGCTGGAGACCCTGGCGGCCACGGCCGACCTCACGGCGGCCCAGCGGGCCGGCGCGCTCGACGACGTCGAGGACGAGATCTTCCGCTTCGGCCGGATCGTCGCCTCGAACACCGAGCTGCGCGCGGCGCTGACCGACCGTGCGGCCTCCGCCTCCGCCAAGGGCGAGCTGCTGCGCAGCCTGCTCGGCGGCAAGGCGAACCCCGTCACCGAGCGCCTGGTCGCCCGTCTTGTCACGCACCCGCGTGGACGTAGCCTGGAAGCGGGACTGGAGTCCCTTTCCAAGCTCGCCGCCGAGCGCCGTGACCGCATGGTCGCCACCGTGACCAGCGCGGTTCCGCTCAGCGACGTGCAGAAGCAGCGTCTCGGCGCGGTGCTGGCCAAGCTGTACGGCCGCCAGATGCACCTGAACCTCGACGTGGACCCCGCGGTCCTCGGCGGGATCACGGTGCGGGTCGGCGACGAGGTCATCGACGGCACCATCGCGGACCGCCTCGCCGAGGCGTCGCGCCGCATGGCCGGCTGACCAGCCACCAAAAGAACAAAGCATTCCTAGCGGCCCGGTTGGGCCGTGCAGAACTTGCAGAAGATTCCTGGGGGTCGCCCCCAGACCCCTAAGAAGCTTCAGGCCCAACAAGGAGAGCAGGGAACCCAGATGGCGGAGCTCACGATCCGGCCGGAGGAGATCCGGGACGCACTGGAGAACTTTGTCCAGTCGTACCAGCCGGACGCGGCCTCGCGCGAGGAGGTCGGAACGGTCAGCGTTGCCGGCGACGGCATCGCGAAGGTGGAGGGCCTGCCCTCCGCCATGGCGAACGAGCTGCTGAAGTTCGAGGACGGCACCCTCGGTCTCGCCCTCAACCTCGAGGAGCGCGAGATCGGTGCGGTCGTCCTCGGCGAGTTCAGCGGTATCGAGGAGGGCCAGCCGGTGCAGCGCACCGGTGAGGTGCTCTCCGTCGGCGTCGGCGAGGGCTACCTCGGCCGCGTCGTCGACCCGCTCGGCAACCCGATCGACGGTCTCGGCGAGATCGCGACCGAAGGCCGTCGCGCCCTGGAGCTGCAGGCCCCGGGCGTCATGGTCCGCAAGTCGGTCCACGAGCCGATGCAGACCGGCTACAAGGCCATCGACGCGATGGTGCCGGTCGGCCGCGGCCAGCGTCAGCTGATCATCGGCGACCGTCAGACGGGTAAGACCGCTCTGGCCGTCGACACGATCATCAACCAGCGCGACAACTGGCGCTCGGGCGACGTGAACAAGCAGGTGCGCTGCATCTACGTCGCCATCGGCCAGAAGGGCTCGACCATCGCGTCCGTGCGCGGCGCCCTGGAAGACGCCGGTGCGCTCGAGTACACGACGATCGTCGCCGCCCCGGCGTCCGACCCGGCCGGCTTCAAGTACCTGGCGCCGTACACCGGTTCGGCCATCGGCCAGCACTGGATGTACGCCGGCAAGCACGTCCTGATCATCTTCGACGACCTGTCGAAGCAGGCCGACGCCTACCGCGCCGTGTCGCTGCTGCTGCGCCGCCCGCCGGGCCGTGAGGCCTACCCGGGTGACGTCTTCTACCTGCACTCCCGTCTGCTGGAGCGCTGCGCGAAGCTCTCCGACGACATGGGCGCCGGTTCGATGACCGGTCTGCCGATCGTCGAGACCAAGGCGAACGACGTGTCGGCGTTCATCCCGACCAACGTCATCTCCATCACCGACGGCCAGTGCTTCCTGGAGTCCGACCTGTTCAACGCGGGCCAGCGCCCGGCGCTCAACGTCGGTATCTCGGTCTCCCGCGTCGGTGGCTCCGCCCAGCACAAGGCCATGAAGCAGGTTTCCGGCCGTCTGCGCCTCGACCTGGCCCAGTACCGCGAGCTGGAGGCGTTCGCCGCTTTCGGTTCCGACCTGGACGCCGCGTCGAAGGCCGCGCTGGAGCGCGGCAAGCGCCTGGTCGAGCTGCTGAAGCAGGGCCAGTACCAGCCGATGCCCGTCGAGGAGCAGGTCGTCTCCGTCTGGGCCGGCACCACCGGCAAGATGGACGACGTTCCGGTCGCCGACATCCGTCGCTTCGAGTCGGAGCTGCTGGAGCACCTGCGCCGCGAGCGCAAGGACCTCCTGACCTCCATCGCGGACGGCGGCAAGATGTCGGACGACACCCTGTCCTCCATCGCGGACGCCATCGCCGGCTTCAAGCGCCAGTTCGAGACCTCGGACGGCAAGCTCCTGGGCGAGGACGCACCGGCCGTCAACGTCTCCAAGTGACGACGGAAGGGACCTGACTCATGGGAGCGCAGCTCCGGGTCTACAAGCGTCGCATCCGTGCCATCACGGCGACCAAGAAGATCACCAAGGCGATGGAGATGATCGCCGCCTCGCGCATCGTCAAGGCGCAGCGCAAGGTGGCGGCGTCGATGCCGTACGCGACCGAGCTCACCCGTGCGGTGACCGCGGTGGCGACCGGTTCGAACACCAAGCACGCCCTGACGACCGAGGTCGAGCAGCCGAGCCGTGCCGCGATCGTGCTCATCACGAGCGACCGCGGTCTGGCCGGCGGCTACTCCTCCAACGCCATCAAGCAGGCGGAGCGGCTCACCGAGCGGCTCCGCGGCGAGGGCAAGGAGGTCGACACCTACATCGTCGGCCGTAAGGGTCTGGCCTACTACGCCTTCCGCGAGCGCAAGGTCGTGGATTCGTGGACCGGCTTCACCGACAGCCCGGCCTACGCCGACGCCAAGCGCGTCGCCGGGCCGCTGATCGAAGCCATCCAGACGGAGACGGCCGAGGGTGGCGTCGACGAGCTGCACATCGTCTACACGGAATTCGTGTCGATGATGACGCAGAACCCGGTCGACGGCCGGATGCTGCCGCTCAGCCTCGACGAGGCTGCGGAGGAGAACGGTGCGAAGGGCGAGATCCTTCCGCTGTTCGACTTCGAGCCGTCGGCGGAGGACGTCCTCGACGCCCTTCTGCCGCGCTACGTCGAAAGCCGTATCTACAACGCACTGCTGCAGTCGGCCGCTTCCGAGCACGCCGCCCGCCGCCGCGCGATGAAGGCGGCGACCGATAACGCCGGAGACCTCATCAAGAGCCTCTCCCGGCTTGCCAACGCGGCCCGCCAGGCCGAAATCACCCAGGAAATCAGCGAGATCGTCGGTGGCGCGAGCGCCATGGCTGACGCGACCGCGGGGAGTGACAAGTAATGACGACCACTGTTGAGACGGCCGCCGCCACGGGCCGCGTCGCCCGGGTCATCGGCCCGGTCGTCGACGTGGAGTTCCCCGTCGACGCCATGCCCGAAATCTACAACGCCCTCAAGGTCCAGGTCTCCGACCCGGCCGAGGACGGCGCGCTGAAGACCCTGACCCTCGAGGTCGCGCAGCACCTGGGTGACGGCCTCGTCCGTACCATCTCGATGCAGCCGACCGACGGCCTGGTCCGCCAGGCCCCGGTGACCGACACGGGCGAGGGCATCACCGTCCCCGTCGGTGACTTCACCAAGGGCAAGGTCTTCAACACCCTGGGCGAGGTGCTGAACTACCCCGAGGCGAACGCCGAGGTCACCGAGCGCTGGCCCATCCACCGCAAGGCGCCCCGCTTCGACGAGCTCGAGTCGAAGACCGAGATGTTCGAGACCGGCGTCAAGGTCATCGACCTTCTCACCCCGTACGTCAAGGGTGGAAAGATCGGTCTGTTCGGTGGTGCCGGTGTCGGCAAGACCGTTCTGATCCAGGAAATGATCTACCGCGTCGCCAACAACCACGACGGTGTGTCGGTCTTCGCGGGCGTCGGTGAGCGTACCCGTGAGGGCAACGACCTCATCGAGGAAATGGCCGACTCCGGCGTCATCGACAAGACGGCGCTCGTCTTCGGCCAGATGGACGAGCCCCCGGGCACCCGTCTGCGCGTCGCCCTGGCCGGTCTGACCATGGCGGAGTACTTCCGCGATGTGCAGAAGCAGGACGTGCTCTTCTTCATCGACAACATCTTCCGTTACACCCAGGCCGGTTCGGAGGTGTCGACCCTTCTGGGCCGCATGCCGTCCGCCGTGGGTTACCAGCCGAACCTGGCTGACGAGATGGGTCTGCTGCAGGAGCGCATCACCTCGACCCGCGGTCACTCGATCACCTCGATGCAGGCGATCTACGTCCCCGCGGACGACCTGACCGACCCGGCGCCGGCCACCACCTTCGCCCACCTCGACGCGACGACGGTTCTCTCCCGTCCGATCTCCGAGAAGGGCATCTACCCGGCCGTGGACCCGCTGGACTCGACGTCCCGCATCCTCGACCCGCGGTACATCGCGGCGGACCACTACGCCACGGCGATGCGCGTCAAGGGGATCCTGCAGAAGTACAAGGACCTCCAGGACATCATCGCGATCCTCGGTATCGACGAGCTGGGCGAGGAGGACAAGCTCGTCGTCCACCGTGCCCGTCGTGTCGAGCGCTTCCTGTCGCAGAACACCCACGTCGCCAAGCAGTTCACCGGCGTGGACGGTTCGGACGTTCCGCTCGACGAGTCGATCACCGCGTTCAACGCGATCTGCGATGGTGACTACGACCACTTCCCCGAGCAGGCGTTCTTCCTGTGCGGTGGCATCGAGGACCTGAAGGCCAACGCCAAGGAGCTGGGCGTCTCCTGATCCGGCGCGCTCCGCACGGGGCGCATCCGGTTCGAAGGCCCGCCGGTTCGCCGGCAGGAGTCCCGACGGAGAGGGGCGGGTGTGTCCCGTCCCTCTCCCCACGCCCATTAGAATTTGACCCAACACCCGGCTGACCCGCCGGGTGGTGACCCGAGGAGCCACCTTGGCTGCTGAGCTGCACGTCGAGCTGGTCGCGGCGGACCGCAATGTCTGGTCCGGCGAGGCCACCCTGGTCGTCGCCCGCACCACGTCCGGCGACATCGGCGTCATGCCCGGTCACCAGCCGCTTCTCGGTGTGCTGGAATCGGGCCCGGTGACCATCCGCACCAGCGAGGGCAACACTGTCGTCGCCGCGGTGCACGGCGGATTCATCTCGTTCGCGGACAACAAGCTGTCCCTGCTGGCCGAGATCGCCGAGCTCGCTGACGAGATTGACGTCCAGCGGGCGGAGCGGGCACTGGAGCGCGCGAAGTCGGAGGCCGATGGGGCCGCCGAGCGTCGCGCCGATGTCCGGCTGCGCGCGGTCACGGGGCACTGAGCCCCGTACCGAACAGGTTTGAGACCTCAGCCGCGGTCCGGTCTGGAATTCTCCAGACCGGGTCGCGGCTGAGGCGATGCAGGTCGTTTTTCGTTTGAGGTATTCGATGAGCGAGGAGGTCGGTGAAGATGCTCCTCGCTCTGCTTGTGAGCGGCCTGGTCGTAGCCCTGGTGGTGATCGGGCTGTTTGTGTTCGGGCTGCGCCGCAGACTGATCCAGCGTTCCGGCGGCACCTTCGACTGCAGCCTGCGCTGGGGGGTCTCCGAGGAACCCGACGTCTCCGGCAAGGGCTGGGTGTACGGGGTCGCCCGCTACAGCGGTGACCGCATCGAGTGGTTCCGCGTCTTCTCCTACTCCCCGCGCCCGCGCCGGCTGCTGGAGCGCTCCTCCATCGAGGTCGTCGCGCGCCGCGCCCCCGAGGGCGAGGAGGAGCTGGCGCTGCTGTCCGACGCCGTCGTGCTCGGCTGTCTCCACCGGGGGACCCGCCTGGAGCTGGCGATGAGCGAGGACGCGCTGACCGGCTTCCTGGCCTGGCTGGAGGCGGCGCCGCCCGGGCAACGGGTGAACGTCGCCTGAGGCCGGACCCGCACCGGCGTATGACATGACGTGACCTGGCATTGTCCCGGCATGGCGTGACGTGGCAGGACGAAGCCGGGAGACGGGGGGCGGACCCCGTCTCCCGGCTTCGTCGTTCATTGGCCCCGCGTGCCTACTGGAGGCCGGCGTGGACCGCGTTCGCGAGCTCGCCGTTCGCCGTGTCCCCGCTGAACTCCCAGTAGAAGGCGCCCCTGAGGCCCTGCTGCTTGGTCCAGCTCATCTTCCCGGCGATGGTGGCGGGGGTGTCGTAGCTCCACCAGTTGCTGCCGCACTTGGCGTAGGCCGTGCCGGCGACGGTGCCGGTGGCCGGGCAGCTGTTCTTGAGCACCTTGTAGTCCTCGATGCCCTGCTCGTACGTGCCCGGCGCGGGCCCGGTCGCGGTGCCGCCGGGGGCGGCCTGCGTGACGCCGGTCCAGCCGCGGCCGTAGAAGCCGATGCCGAGGTTGAGCTTCGAGCCCGCGATGCCCTTGCCCTTGAGCTTGGTGATCGCGGCCTCGGAGTTGAAGCCGGCGATCGGGATGCCGGCGTACGAGGTGAGCGGGGAGTGCGGGGCGGTCGGGCCCTTGGCGTCCCACGCGCCGAAGAAGTCGTACGTCATGACGTTGTAGAAGTCGACGTACTGGGAGGCGCCGGCGTAGTCCGCGAGGTCCAGCTTGCCGCCGTTCGAGCCGTCGGCGGAGATCGCGGCGGTCACCAGGTTGCTGCCGCCGAACTTGGTGCGCAGCGCCGACAGGACGTTCTTCAGGGAGGCCGCGCCGCTGGTGTCGCAGGACAGCCCGCAGGCGTTCGGGTACTCCCAGTCGATGTCGATGCCGTCGAAGACGTCGGCCCAGCGCGGGTCCTCGACCAGGCTGTAGCAGGAGTCGGCGAAGGCGGCGGGGTTCGCCGCGGCCTGGCCGAAGCCGCCGGACCAGGTCCAGCCGCCGAAGGACCACAGCACCTTGATGCCCGGGTACTTCGCCTTGAGCTTGCGCAGCTGGTTGAAGTTGCCGCGCAGGGGCTGGTCCCAGGTGTCGGCGACGCCGTCGACGCTCTGGTCGGCGGTGTAGGCCTTGTCGTAGTCGGCGTAGGCGTCACCGATGGTGCACTTGCCGCCCTGGACGTTCCCGAACGCGTAGTTGATGTGGGTGATCTTCGCGGCGGAGCCGGAGGTGTCCAGGTTCTTCACGTGGTAGTTGCGCCCGTAGACGCCCCATTCGGTGAAGTAGCCGAGCTTGACCTTGCCGCCCGGGTCCGGGGGAGTGGTGCCGCCGCCGGTCGTGGTGACGGAGACGGAGCCGGAGGCGGGGCCCGTCTGGTCGGCGGTGTCGCGGGCGATGACGCTGTAGGTGTACGTCGTGCCCTTGGTCAGGCCGGAGTCGGAGTAGCTCGTACCGGTGACGGTGGCGATCTTGGTGCCGCCGCGGTAGACGTCGTAGTTCTTGACGCCCTTGTCGTCGGTGGCGGCGGCCCAGCCGATGGTCAGCGAGGTGTCGGTGACCCCGCTGGCGGTGGGGGTGCCGGGGGCCGACGGCGGGCTGTCGGTGGGGTTGGAGCCGCCGTCGCAGGAGCCGCCGTTGACCTTGCAGCCGCTGGGCGCGCCGGGGCCGGCGCCGTTGAAGCCGAAGCTGATCGTGGCACCGGGGGCGAGGGTGCCGTTCCAGCCGACGTTCTTGCCGGTCCAGTGGGTTCCGGAGCTGGTGACGGTGGCGTCCCAGGCGGAGGTGACGGTCGTGCCGGAGGGGTAGTCCCACTCGACGGTCCAACTGGTGAGGGTGGTGGTGCCGGTGTTCTTCACCGTCCACTTGCCCTCGAAGCCGGTGCCCCAGTCGGAGACCTTCGTGTACGTGGCCGTCGCGGAGGCGGCGGCCTCGGCGGGGCCGGCCAGGGCCACGAGTCCGGCGAGGGGCAGGGCGAAGGCGGCCACGCTCGCGGCGAGCCTTCGCAGCAGCCGCATGCGGGGTGGGGGTGCCGTGCCGGTTGCGCGTGCTGTGCTCAAGGGTGCTCCTCCGTAGGTCCGTCCCGGCCGTGGGGCCGGCCGGGACTGGGGATGGGACCTGCGCCGCCCGTGAGCACGCTTGTCATGGCACGCTCACCACAGTTGCCGCGAGCGTAGAAAGGTCTGGACCAACCGTCAAGAGGTCCAGACCTCCACTCCGGCACGCCTCTAGAGCCCCAACTCCTGCGCGAGTACAGCCGCTTGGACCCGACTGCGCAGGTCCAGCTTGCCCAGCAGCCTGCTGACGTGCGTCTTCACCGTCGCCTCCGCCATCTCCAGCCGCACCGCGATCTCCGCGTTCGAGAGCCCTTCGCCCAGAGCGGCGAACACCTCCCGCTCCCGCCGCGTCAGCGAGGCCACCGCCGCGGCCGTCCGGGGCGCCAGCGGAGCCCTGACGGGCTGCGGAGCCGCGAACTCGGCGATCAGCCGCCGGGTCACCGCAGGGGCGATCAGGCCCTCCCCGCGCGCGACCGTCCGTACCGCCTCGATCAGCTCGGCCGCGTCCGCGTTCTTCAGCAGGAAGCCCGCCGCCCCCGCGCGCAGGGCCCCGAACACGTACTCGTCCAGGTCGAACGTGGTCAGGACGAGGACGTCGGCCAGCTCCTCCGCGACCACCTGCCGGGTCGCCGAGACCCCGTCGAGGCGCGGCATCTGCACGTCCATGAGGACGAGGTCGGGCCGCAGTTCCCGCGCCAGGCGGACCGCCTCCTCCCCGTCCGCCGCCTCGCCCACGACCTCCACGTCGCCAGCGCTGCGCAGGATCAGCACCAGCCCCGCCCGTACCGCGCTCTGGTCCTCGGCCACCACCACCCGGATGCTCATCCGGTCACCGCCTTCTCCTCCGCGGGCAGCTCCGCCCGCACCAGCCACAGCGATCCCGTACGGCCCGCCGAGAACTCCCCGCCCAGCAGTTCCGTCCGCTCCCGCATGCCGATCAGCCCGGCCCCCGAGCCGGGGGCGCGAGGCCCGGGCCGGTCCCCGTACGGGGACTCCACCCGTACGGCCAGCACCCCGTCCGCCCGCGTCACGCGGACCCGGACCGTGCCCGGGGCGGCGTGCTTGAGGGCGTTCGTCAGCGACTCCTGGACGATCCGGTACCCCGCCAGCTCCACCGGGGCCGGCAGCGGCTCCCCGGGCGGCCGGTCGTCGTGCAGGACGAAGTCCAGACCGCTCGCGGCGCCGTTGACGCGGGCCTGCTCCAAGAGGGCGTCGAGCCCGTCCAGGGAGGGCGTGGCGACCGCCTCCTGCTCCGCGCCCGCGTCCCGCAGCAGCCCGATCAGCCGGCGCATCTCGGCCAGCCCCTGCACGCTGTTCTCCCGGATCACCCCGAGCGCCTCCCGGCTCGTCGCGGGGGAGTCGATGGACAGCGCGGCCGTGGAGTGGATGGCGATGGCGGAGAGGTGGTTGGCCACCATGTCGTGCAGCTCGCGGGCCATCCGGGCGCGCTCGGCGACGACGGCCTGGCTGCGGTCCATTTCGGCCAACAGCGCGGTCTGCTCGGCGCGCAGCCGGGCGGCCTCGGCTGCCTCGCGGTGGTTGCGCAGGGTGGCGCCGGTCAGCGCCGGGCCGAAGCACACGATGCCGGTGATCACGCCGATCATCAGGGACTGCGGGGTGCGCAGCCAGGCCACCGCGGTGACGGTGACGGCGACGGTCACCAGGCCGGTGGTGATCGGGAGCCGCCGGGCCATGGCGGGTTTGCCGTAGACGACGGCCGCGTACATCAGGTCCGTGAAGATCAGGACCGTGCCGAGGTTGCCCACGGTGAACTGGTCGGCGATCACGCCGACCGTGCCGACGGCCAGGGTGACGCGGGGCGCGGTACGGCGCAGCAGCTCCATCGGGCCGAGCACGAGCAGCGGGACCAGGGCGGCCCACGGCGGCAGGAAGTGCCGGTTGTTCGTGCTGTAGACGCCGAGCGACCAGAGCACCAGGCCGGCGAGCACGCTGCACACCGCGAGGAGCACGTCGTCGCGGTGGGGGCGGAAGGTCCTGGCCGGCGTCGCGGCGGCGGTGGTCGGGGTCACGGTCCCATCCAACAGGGCCGGGGAGGGCCGGGCGTCCCCGCGGGGGCGGAGACCGGGCGGGGCGGCAGTACACCGAAGGATGCAGTCACGGTTCGTCACCGGCGACGACGAGGCGGCGCCGATCGGGCGGGAGGCTGGATCCAGTGGTTGCCGGAAGGCCGTACACGGCAACGGAAGGGAGAATCCGGTGCTCGTCACACTGATCATCGCCTGTGAGGTCGGCTTCTGGGTGCTGCTGGCCGGCGGACTGGCGCTGCGCTACCTCGCGGGGATGCCGAGGCTGGGCGCGGCGGTCCTGCTGTGCGAGCCGCTGCTGGAGCTGGTCCTGCTGGTGGCCACCGCGGTGGACCTGAAGAACGGGGGCGAGCCGAGCTGGACGCACGGCCTCGCGGCGCTCTACATCGGCTACTCCGTCGGCTACGGCCACTACACGGTGCGGTGGCTCGACCGGCACGCGGCGTACCGTTTCGCCGGCGGCCCGAAGCCGCCCGGCCCGAAGTACGGCAGGGCCAGGGCGGTCCACGAGTGGAAGCTGTGGACGCGCACCCTGGTCGGCGCGGCCGTCGCGCTCGGGCTGCTCCAGGGGGCGATCTGGTACGTGGGCGGCGCGGCCGACACCGGCGCCCTGCGGAGCTGGCAGTACGTCGCCCTGCGCGTGCTCGCCGTCCAGGCCGTGATCGCCGCCACGTACACGTTCTGGCCGCGCAAGGACCCCGCGGCGCAGCCGCGGGAGGAGAGGACCGCCGCCAAGCCTTGAGAGAAGTGTCTAACGCTCCCCGCCGGGCACCCACAGGACGTCGCCGATCTCCTTGTTGGCCGTGCGGGCCAGGATGAAGAGGAGGTCGGAGAGGCGGTTCAGGTAGGTCGCGGTCAGCGGGTTCATCACCTCGCCGTGCACCTCCAGGGCCGCCCAGGTGGAACGCTCGGCGCGGCGCACCACGGTGCAGGCCTGGTGCAGGAGGGCCGCGCCGGGGGTGCCGCCGGGCAGGATGAAGCTGCGCAGCTTCTCCAGCTGCTCGTTGAAGGTGTCGCAGTCCGCTTCGAGCTTGTCGATGTAGAACTGCTCGACGCGCAGCGGCGGGTACTCGGGGTTCTCGACGACCGGGGTGCAGAGGTCCGCGCCGACGTCGAAGAGGTCGTTCTGCACCCGTACCAGGACCTTCACGACATCCGCCGGCAGCCCGCCGAGGGCGATCGCCGAGCCGATGGCCGCGTTGGCCTCGTTGGCGTCGGCGTAGGCGGAGATCCGCAGATCGGTCTTGGCCGTACGGCTCATGTCGCCGAGGGCGGTCGTGCCCTTGTCGCCGGTACGGGTGTAGATGCGCGTGAGGTTCACCATGGCGCCAGCGTAGACGGCCGCGCCGCGGAAATTCCGGGCGCGGCGGCCACGTCCCGTCTACGGTCCCGCGGGGACGCGGCGCGGGGCCCGCGGCCGACGCCCGGGTCCGGGACCGCGCCGAGGACCTGCGACGGGAGCGGCTGCGTGTGCCGGCGCGGCTCCCGGGCGGGGGCGGCGGGTGAACTGTGCTGCCGCGCACGGCTACTGGGCCGTCGCGGTGTGATGTCCGTCAGTTGAGACGTGACGCGTGTTACTTCGCGGTCACACGAACCCTCGCTGGCGCTAGTCTCCGCCGGAGAGGCTACGAGACTGGGCCGTAGGGAAGAACGTGGGGTGTGCAGTGGCTGGGAAGCTCGCCGTCATCGGTGCCGGACTGATGGGTTCCGGAATCGCTCAGGTCTCCGCTCAGGCGGGGTGGGACGTGGTGCTGCGTGATGTCACCGACGCCGCGCTGACCCGCGGCACGGACGGCATCAAGGCCTCGTACGACAAGTTCGTCTCCAAGGGCAGGATGACGGCCGAGGACGCCGAGGCCGCGCTCGCCCGCATCACGACCACCACCGACCTCGACGCGGTCGCCGACGCCGACATCGTCGTCGAGGCCGTCTTCGAGAAGCTCGAGGTCAAGCACGAGATCTTCCGTGCGCTCGACAAGCTCGTACGGGACGACGCGATCCTCGCGTCCAACACCTCGGCCATCCCGATCACCAAGATCGCGGCCGTGACGGAGCGTCCGGAGCGCGTCGTCGGCGCCCACTTCTTCTCGCCCGTCCCGATGATGCAGCTCTGCGAGCTCGTCCGCGGCTACAAGACGAGCGACGAGACCCTCGCCACCACCCGCGCGTTCGCCGAGTCCGTCGGCAAGACCTGCATCGTCGTCAACCGTGACGTCGCCGGTTTCGTGACGACCCGTCTGATCTCCGCCCTGGTCGTCGAGGCCGCGAAGCTGTACGAATCGGGCGTGGCCTCCGCCGAGGACATCGACATCGCGTGCAAGCTGGGCTTCGGCCACGCCATGGGGCCGCTCGCCACCGCCGACCTCACCGGGGTCGACATCCTGCTGCACGCCACGAGCAACATCTACACCGAGTCCCAGGACGAGAAGTTCGCGCCGCCGGAGCTCATGCGCCGCATGGTGGACGCCGGCGACATCGGCCGCAAGAGCGGTCAGGGCTTCTACAAGCACTGATACACGCACAGAAGCGACACTGAGCACCAGTTCGAATATCCGCACCCGCACGGGTGAATTAGGTATCGGTTCGCTCACGGTCGGCAACCTCACTGCCCGAACGGCAGTCAGATGCAGTGAGAGTTGCCGACCGCGGACCAGTCGGATCCCTACGTACCCGTACCCAGGACTGCCGGGAGCACATATGCACATCAGGGGCGACCACGCCGAACTCGCTGTCGGGGGCCGCCTCGACGTGCGCAGCGCGGCGGACGCCCGTACGGCCCTCCACTGCGCCCTCGACGACGGCCACGGCGACCTCGTGCTGGACCTCACCGGGCTCGACTCCTGGGACGCCACCGGGCTCGGCGTGATCATGGGAGCCCACCGGCGGGCCGGCCGGACCGGCCGCCGCCTCGTCCTGCGCGGGGTGCCGCCGCAGATGCAGCGCCTCCTCGTCGCCACCCGGCTGCACCGCATCCTCGCGATCGAGGGCGGACTGGAAGCGGAATCCCTCCCGCGGGTCTGAGACGGCCACCGTCTACCCTTCCGCGGAAACGTAACGGTCCGGTGGTGATGGCACCCCTGCGGTTCCGTGCACGACCGGCCACCGTCTAGGGTTCGGGCGGAAACCGGACCCGTAGCGACAGCGGAATGTGCGAAGGCCGGACGGTACGACACGACGGCTATGGCGCAGGGCGCGATCGGGGGACGAGGTCATGGACCGCACGCAGGGGCAGCCCGAACCGGTGGAGCAGCCCGCGACGGCAGCCGTGTCTCCGGGGACGGCGCTCGCGCCCGCCGGTACGGGCGCCGCGGCGTCCGCACCGGCCTCCGTCCCCGCCGCCCCCGGCGTCGCGCGGATCGTCACCCTCACCGCCGGGGACTTCACGCTCACCGTGAACCCCGTCGACGGCAGCGAGATAGAACCCCGCCGTCCCGGCACCGGCGGCAGCGCCCCCGCCAAGCGCGACGCCGCCGGCCGCGCCGCCCGGGACGCCGCCGCCCGGCCGCCCGTCCTGCCCGGTCCCGCCGCACCGGCCCCCCCGCTCCTCGCCCGCGACGAGGAACGGGAGCGCCTCGTAAGGCTGCTGGGCCGCGGCCGTTCCGTACGGCTGACCGGCCCCGCCGGCTCCGGCCGCAGCTCCCTGCTCGACGCCGTCGCCGCCGCGTGCGCGCGCCTGGCGCCCGACGGCGTCGTACGGCTGAGCGGGTACGGGCACCAGCAGCCCGGTGAGCTGCTGTACGCGCTGTACGACGCCGTGTACGAGGCCCCCCGGGAACGTCCCGAGCGGGACCAACTCCTGGCCCGCGTGCGGGACATCGGCGCCATCGTGCTCCTCGACGACCTGGAGATGGGCGGCGCCGCCCTCGACGAGCTGCTGCGCGCCACCCCCGAGTGCGCCTACCTGCTCGCCGCCACCCCCGACACCCGCGCCCCCTCCGACGACTCGCACCTGGAGGAGGTCTTCCTCGCCGGGCTCGGCCGGGCCGACTGCCTGGAGCTGCTGGAAGCGGGCATCGGCCGGGCGCTGACCGAGGAGGAGACCGCCTGGGCGGCGGACCTGCGGTTCGCCTCCGAGGGGCTGCCGCTGCGCTTCGTCCAGGCGGCGGCGCTCCTGCGCCAGCGCGACGAACGGAACCGGTCCCGCGCCGAGGACGAGCACGACGAGCCCGGGGTCTTCGACGAGCGGCCGCGCGACGCCGAGGCCGTGCCGCTGCCCACGCTGGCCGAGGCCGCGGCCCCCGCCGAGCTGCTGGCCTCCCGCGTCAGCGAGTCGGCGCGGGCTGCGCTGCGGATCGCGAGCGCGCTCGGCGGGGAGCTCCCGCACCACGCCCACCTGCCGGCGCTCGTCGGGGACACCCACGCCGACGCGGCGGTCGCGGAGCTGCTGGGCTGCGGACTGCTCACCGCCGTCGGCACCCGCTACCGGCTGGCCGCCGGGGTGCTGCGGCAGCTGGAGGAGGCCGGGTACGGGGACACCGCGGCGGAGGAGGCCCGTACGGCCGCCCGCCACTACGCCTGGTGGACCGGGCACGCCTCGGTGACCCCGGAGCGGGTCGCGGCGGAGGCCGACGCGGTGCTGGCCGCGCTGGCCGGCGCGGACGTGGTGGCCGCCGTACTGCTGGCCCGGACCGCGGCCCCGGCGTTCGCGGCCGCGCGGCACTGGGAGGCGTGGGAGCGGGTGCTGCGCTCCGGCGCGGAGGCCGCCCGGAAGGCGGGGGAGGTCGCGGAGCAGGCGTACTTCCACCACGAGCTCGGCGTACTCGCCCTGTGCGAGGGGCGCCTGGACCGGGCGCGGGCCGAACTGGAGGCCTCCATAGGCCTGAAGGGCGCGCTCGCCGACAAGCGGGGCACGGTGGCGGGCCGGCGGGCGCTCGCGCTGGTCGCCGACCGGGAGAAGGCGGGAGTGGAGGTCTCGCCCCCGCTGCGGCTGGAGCCGCCGGCGCCCGCGCCGGCCGGCGGGAGCGCCGAGGCCGTCACGGCGGCGCTGCCACCGGTCGCGCCCGCAGCGCCCGCAGCGCCCGCAGCGCCCGCAGCGCCCGCAGCGCCCGCAGCGCCCGCAGCGCCCGCAGCGCCCACGACGGGCACGATGCGCACGACGGCCACGACGACGCCCATGACGCCCGTGGCGCCTGGGAATCCCGTGGGGCCCGTGAACCCCGTGGTGCCGGTGATCGGCCGCTCGGAGTCCCCGGCGAACCTCACGGAGGTGTTCGAGGACGCCTTCCCGCTCGCCCACAAGCCCGCGCCGCAAACGGCTCCCGCGACCGGGTACGCGACCGCGGCGGCGCCCCGACAGCGCCCGCGCCGCAAGCCCGCACTGCTGGCCGGGGCGGGCGCGCTGACGGTGGTGGCACTGGGCACGGTCATGGCCCTGGCGATGTCGGGCTCGGACGATCCGCAGACCCCGGCGGGCGGGGGCGGCGCGGCGACGTCCTCCACGCCGACTCCGGGGGCATCGGCGCCGGACGTGACGGAGACGAGCGGGAACGTTCCTGCGGCGGGCCCGGGAACCCCGGCCCCCGAAGCCTCGAACCCGGGCTCCCCGGAGTCGACCCTCACCCCGGACCCGAACCAGCCGCCGCGGCCCCCCACGCGCAAGCCGGTCACCCCGCCGCCCTCGCCGAAGCCGTCCTCGAACGGCCCGAAGCCGCCGTCCCCGGACCCGGACCCGGACCCGACGACGCTGCCCACGACGACGCCCCCAGCGTCGCCGGACCCGACGCCCGTCACGACGACCACACCGGCCAGCCCGACGGCGACGCTGTAGCGCCGCCGGGGCCGCCGGAGCGCCGGCGGGGACCGCAGCCCCGCGTCAGAACAGGCGGAGCTTGTCGTCCTCGATGCCGCGCATGGCGTTGTAGTCCAGGACCACGCAGTCCATGCCGCGGTCGGTGGCCAGAACGCGGGCCTGCGGCTTGATCTCCTGGGCCGCGAAGACGCCGCGCACCGGCGCCAGGTGCGGGTCCCGGTTCAGCAGTTCCAGGTAGCGCGTGAGCTGCTCCACGCCGTCGATCTCGCCGCGCCGCTTGATCTCCACGGCCACCGTCGCGCCGGAGGCGTCCCGGCACAGGATGTCCACCGGCCCGATCGCCGTCATGTACTCCCGCCGGATCAGCGTGTAGCCGTCGCCCAGCGTTTCGATGCGGTCCGCCAGGAGCTCCTGGAGGTGTGCTTCGACGCCGTCCTTGATGAGGCCGGGGTCGATGCCCAGCTCGTGGGAGGAGTCGTGGAGGACTTCCTCCATGGTGATGATGAGCTTCTCGCCCGCCTTGTTGACGACCGTCCAGACGCCGGCCTCGTCCCCGCTCCCTTCCTTGAGGGTGCAGGGGGGCGACATCCAGTTGAGCGGTTTGTACGCCCGGTCGTCCGCGTGGATCGAGACACTGCCGTCGGCCTTCACGAGGATGAGACGGGGTGCCGAGGGCAGATGGGCGGTGAGCCGGCCCGCGTAGTCGACGGAGCAGCGGGCAATGACGAGACGCATGGTCGGCAACGCTACTCGACGAGAAGGCCTGTACGCGATTCGCCCCCGAAAGCCCCGTTCGCCGATGGCGCGTTGTATGCGCATTCTCCTGGTGCGCCACCCATGGGGCGCCTACCGTGGTGAGCAGGAGGTGGCGGAGCGTGCACGCTGCGTCGCGATCTCCTTCCCTGCCCGTAAGGCTCCGGCAACCCAAACCGCCGGGGTCGCGAGAGGAGAACCCATGTCGCTCGACGTCTCACCGGCCCTACTCGAACAGGCCGAGCGAGGCGAGGTCGACGAAGCCGCTTTCGTCGACTGCGTCCGGACCTCCCTGCCCTTCGCATGGGAGATGATCAGCTCGCTGGTGGCCCAGCTGAAGGTGGACGGCGGAGAGTTCGCCGACAACCAGACGCCGCCGCCCGACGAGCAGGCGCGTGGCCAGCTGCTGCGCGCCCTCGCGAGTGACGCGATACGTGGTGCGCTGCAGCGGCACTTCGGGGTGCGCCTGGCGTTCCAGAACTGCCACCGGGTGGCCGTGTTCCCGCTGGATCCCTCGTCGGACGACCGGCTCGCCAAGTTCACTTCGATCCGCGGCCAGCTCCTCAACCAGTCGCCCGAGCTCCGGGACTGCTGACCGACCCCACTTCGCTGCCGCTCCGTATCGGGGGAGGTGACACCGGGGCGGCAGCCTCAGCCGAGACGGGGCAGGACCTCGGCGCCGAGGCGCCGTACGTTCTCCTCCGTCGCGGCGAGATCCCCGGAGCCCTCCGCCAGCAGCGCGAACCGCGTGATGCCCGTCCGCTCGGAGGTGGCCGCCAGCCGGTTCGCCGCCAGCCGGGCGGTGCCCACGGGGTGCAGCTCGCACAGGAGCTCCGTGTAGGCGACGGGGTCCCGCATCGCCCGCACCCGGCCGTCCACCGTCACGTGCGCGTCCAGCCCCTGCTTCAGCCAGCCCGGCATGGCCTTCAGCAGGGCCTCGCGGGCGTCCGCCGTGCGGTCCGCCAGCTGGCACACGCCTGCGGACACGTGCGGGGCGTGCGGGTCGCGCCCCGCCGCCGCGGCCGTACGCCGGTACAGCGCGACCATCTCCGCCTTGTCCTCGTCCCCGCAGTGCATGCCCAGCAGCATTGGCAGCCCCCGTTCGGCGGCCAGGCGCACCGAGGCGGGCGAGGTGCACGCGACGATCACTTCCGGCCCTGATCCGTCGCCGTCCAGCGCCTCCGAAGGGCGCGGTACTACGGCCACTTCGCGGAACCCGTACCGCTCGCCGGCGGCCGCCACCCGCGGCTCGGACAGCCACCGGCGCAGCAGGTCCAGCCCCTCCGGGAACTCCTTCTCGTAGGAGTCCAGGCCGCCGCCGAACACCTCCAGGTCCACCCAGGGCCCTCCCCGGCCCACCCCCAGGGTGAACCGGCCGCCCGAGGTCAAGTGCAGCAGCGCCGCCTGCTCCCCGAGGGCCACCGGATGCGTGTTCGGCAGCACGCTCACGGCCGTGCCCACCCGCAACCGCCGGGTCCTCCCCAGCAGCAGGGCCGCCAGGGTCACCGCCGAGGGGCACACCCCGTACGGGACGAAGTGGTGCTCGGCGAGCCACACGGAGTCCAGCCCCGCCTCCTCGGCCACCTCCGCGGTCCGCACCGCCCGGTGCAGGGCCTCCCCCTGTCCCTGACCCGGAAACTGGGCCGCCAGTACAAAAGCTCCTACGCGCATCGCCTTTGCCCTCCTCGTGGCTGACGCGGCCTCCCCCAGGTGGACCGGTTCATCTGATGGCAACAACGTCTGACACGTGCCAAAGGCACGGCCTGCCACGAAAGTTATTGGGATAGTCAGGCCGTCCGACTGCGAGCGCGTCGAGGTCGTCGGGCCCCTGTCAGCCACCCTGCGGGTACCCGGGCTCGCTGCGCGTAGTCTGGGAGAAAGTCACTTCCGTCCGCCCATACGTGAGGTATACGTGTCACCGCGCCACAACCGCCCCAGGGGCGGCGAGACTCCGGAAGAACGCCCCGCCACCGGCCTCGACCGCTTCGGGCTGGAGCGCACGGAGGAGTACCAGGGCGAGGAGTGGAAGGTCAGGCACGTCGCGGGCGCGAGCGCGGCGGGCAAGCGCTACCGCTGCCCCGGCTGCGACCAGGAGATCCCCTCGGGCACCCCGCACCTGGTGGCCTGGCCCGAGTACGGCGGCGTGGACGACCGCCGGCACTGGCACAAGGCCTGCTGGAACGCGAAGGACCGCCGCACCTCACGGGTGCAGCGGTCCAGGAACGCTCCCAAGTACTGACTCCCGCCGGCGCGGTCAGACGTCGCGGCGGCCGACCACCGCGTACGAGCCCGCCACCGCGGCGCCCGTCACCAGCAGGATCAGCAGGAGCTGGACCGCGCTTCCGGGAGAGTCCCCGGTGTCGGCGTTCGGCAGGCCGAACAGCCCCATGATGGCGACCGGGGCGTTGTACCGGAGGATCACGGTGCCGAGCGGGGCCAGGGTCTCCCACATGCTGAGCATCCCCCCGACCACCGGGGGCAGCATGACCAGCCCCAGCATGACGGCGATCGCTCCGGCGGAGTGCCGCAGCATGGCCCCGATCGCGAGGGCGAGCACCCCGAGCAGGGTGACGTAGACACAGCCGGCCAGCGCGTGCGCCCATTCGCCGCCGCCGTGCGCCCCGGCACCCGCGCCGCCCCGCAGGATCGCGGAGGACAGGCCCACGACGGCCACCGACCCGGCGATGGCGGCGAAGGCGACCCCGGCGAAGACGAGGTACTTCGCGGTCAGCACCCGCGCCCGGTCGGGGGCGGCGGTGAGCGTCGTACGGATCATGCCCGTGCCGTACTCGGAGGAGATCGTGAGGACGCCCAGCACCATCACGGGGATCTGCCCCACCAGCAGCCCGAACAGGGCGGGCGCCGTGAGCGGCACCTCCTGGTAGTCGGTCGAGCGCGTCTCGGAGACGGCCAGCACGCCGATGCCCACGACGAGCAGGACCAGCGAGCCGAGCGTCCACACGGTCGAGCGCACCGAGATCAGTTTCGTCCACTCCGAGGCCACGGCGTGCCCGAGGTGGGGGCGGGGCGTCTCCAGGGGCGAGCTGTAGCCCTTCGGCTGCGTGGAGGTGCTTGCGGTGCTCGTGGTGTCCGCAGTGCTCGTGGTGCCCTCAGTGGTCGTGTTGTGCGTGGGGCGCGCGGGGCTCGTGGGGCCGGTCATCGGGTGTCCTCGCGGGTGTCCTGGGCGGTGTTCCGGTCGGTGCCGGCGAGCTGGCCGGGGTCGGAGGGCATCAGGAAGGACTGCCCGCCCGCCCCGGGCGGCGGGGGAGCGAAGAAAGAGTCCCGCGGCACCTCCGGCGCCCGGAGCTCGTCCTCCCAGGCGGGGACGGTCAGCGGCTGCGGCTCCCACAGCTCGGCGCGCGGGTCCTCGGTGGAGGTGTACTCCACGTCGGCCTGGGTCATCCGCATGTAGGCCTCCTCGAGCGAGGCCCGGTGCGGGGACAGCTCCCACAGCCGTACGCCGGCCTCGTGCGCGAGATCGGAGATCCGCGGGAGGTCCAGGCCGGTCACGCGGAGTGTCCCCTCGGGCTCCTGGAGGACCCGGCCGCCGGCTTTGGTCAGGGCTTCACCCAGTGCATCCCGGCCACCGTGATCGTTGTCGGCCGCGCGCACCCGCGCGAATCCGGCCGAGTTGTGCGCGATGAATTCCTGGGTGCCCATGTCGGCCAGCAGCCGGCCGCGGCCGATCACGATGAGGTGGTCGGCGGTCAGCGCCATCTCGCTCATCAGGTGTGAGGAGACGAACACCGTGCGGCCCTCGGCGGCGAGCCGGCGCATCAGGGTGCGGACCCAGAGGATGCCCTCGGGGTCGAGCCCGTTGACCGGCTCGTCGAAGAGCAGCACCTGGGGGTCGCCGAGGAGCGCGGCGGCGATCCCGAGCCGCTGGCCCATGCCGAGCGAGAAGCCCTTCGTACGCTGCCCGGACACGTCCTGGAGGCCGACGACGGCCAGCACCTCGTCCACGCGCTTCTCGGGGATGCCGGAGAGCTGGGCGAGGGAGAGCAGGTGCCGGCGGGCCCGGCGGCCGCCGTGCACGGCCTTGGCATCGAGCAGGGCGCCGACGTGCCGCTGGGCGTTCGGCAGCTGCCGGAAGGGCAGGCCGTTGATCGTCACGCTGCCCGCGGTGGGCCGGTCCAGGCCGAGGATCATGCGCATGGTGGTGGACTTCCCGGAGCCGTTCGGCCCCAGGAATCCCGTCACGTGACCCGGCCTGACCTGGAAGGACAGCTGGTCGACGGCGGTCTTGGCGCCGTAGCGCTTGGTCAGGCCGACAGCCTCGATCATTGCTCTGCCTCTGCTCTGCCCCTAGCCAGGACCGGACGACTTTCGTCCGCGTAAGGGTTAAGAGGATATCGAGTCGCCTACGGTTCCACCCCGGCCCGATCCCTGAGCTGCCCCTGAATCCGACCCGGGGATGACCCGTAGTACCCGAGGCGTCCGCCGCAGGGCGGACGCCTCGGGTCCGCGGGGATCAGGCGTCGCGCTTCCTCAGCACCAGGTAGCCGCCGAGTACGGCGGCCAGCACCCACAGCGCCATGATCCCGAAGCCGCCCCACGGCCCGTAGGGGGCCTCGCCGCTGTCCATCGCCCCCGGGACCACCTGCATGATCTTGGAGCCCGCCTGGTCCGGGAAGTACTGGGCGACCTTGCGGGTCGCGCTGACCGCCCCGAGGATCGTCGAGACCAGGAAGAAGAACGGCATCAGGATGCCGAGCGAGAGCATCGAGCTGCGCAGGATCGTCGCCACGCCCATCGAGAACAGGGCGATCATCGCCATGTAGAGGCCGGCGCCGATCACGGCGCGCAGGACGTTGGGCTCGTCGATGCCGATGCTGCGGTCACCCAGGATCGCCTGTCCGAGGAAGAAGGACAGGAAGCTGGTGACCAGGCCGACGACCAGCGCGAGGCCGGTCGCCACGATCAGCTTGCCGGCCAGGAAGCTCCCCCGGCGCGGTACGGCGGCCAGCGAGGTGCGGATCATGCCCGAGCTGTACTCGGTGCCCACCACGAGCACACCGAAGACGATCATGGCGAGCTGGCCGAGGGTCATGCCCGCGAAGCTGGCCAGGGTCGGGTCGAAAGTGACCTGCTGCTCCTTCGGCATGTCGTTGAAGGTGGCGTTGAAGACGGCGCACAGGCCGGCGCTCACGCCGACCGTGACCACCAGCGCCGCGACCAGCGTCCACGTGGTCGAGGCGACCGTACGGATCTTGGTCCACTCGGACCGGAGGACGGCGGGGAAGGAGGACATGGTCACTCGCCGCCCTTGCGCGTCGCCTCGTACCCGGCGCCCCACGCGGGGACGTCGGCCGGCCGGACGGGGTTGTCCGCGGCGCCGGGTCCCGCAGGCAGCCCCGGGGCGCCCGGTGCGTGGGCGTGGTACTCGACGGAGTCCGCCGTCATGCGCATGAACGCTTCCTCCAGTGAGGCCCGTTGCGGGCTGAGTTCGTGCAGCACGATCTGGTGCTGCGCGGCCAGTTCGCCGAGCCGCTCCGCGGCGACGCCGTCGATCTCCAGCGCGCCGGTGGCCGGGACGCTGATGGCGTCGATGCCCGCTTCGTGCAGGACGTCCTTGAGCCGCTCCTGCTGCGGGGAACGCAGCCGGACGTAGCTGCGCGAGTTCTCGTGAATGAAATCAGCCATGGACATGTCGGCCAGAAGTTTTCCCTGGCCGATGACGATCAAATGGTCCGCGGTCAGCGCCATTTCGCTCATCAGGTGGGAGGAGACGAAGATCGTCCGTCCCTCGGCCGCCAAGCCCTTCATGAGATTTCGGATCCAGAGAATTCCCTCCGGGTCCAGACCATTGACGGGCTCGTCGAACATGAGGATCTCCGGGTCGCCCAGCAGCGCGGAGGCGATTCCCAGCCGCTGGCCCATGCCCAGCGAAAATCCTTTCGACTTCTTCTTCGCCACGGGCGTCAGCCCGACAAGATCCAATACCTCCGCCACCCGGCGCTCCGGGATGCGGTTCGACTGGGCGAGGCAGAGAAGGTTGTTGTAAGCGCTGCGGCCGCCGTTCATGGCCTTCGCGTCCAGCAGCGCACCGATGTGCTTCAGCGGCTCCGGCAGGTCCCGGTAGTGCTTCCCGTCGATCCGGACCGTACCGCTGGTCGGGTTGTCGAGGTCGAGCATCATGCGCATGGTCGTGGACTTCCCCGCCCCGTTGGGGCCGAGGAAGCCGGTCACCACCCCCGGTCTGACCTGGAAGCTGAGGTGGTCCACGGCGGTCTTCGCGCCGAATCGTTTGGTAAGGCCCTCAAGCTCGATCATGCCGCTCACGCTAGAACGCCCGAGGGCCCCACGCCACCTCAAACAGGTGACATAGGGCCCTCGGGCAGGACGTTCGTCCACGGGCCGGTGGACGGCGGCCGTCCGACCGGTCGACCGCCGGTGAACTCCCGCGTGGGCTACCGCTCGTACCGGCGCCCGGACTAGCGGCTCTGCTGAGCCGGAACGCCGCGGGTGACCGGCTCGTCGTCGACGATCGGGTTGGCTGCCGCGACGGCCGCGCCGGTCAGCGTCGCCAGCATCTCGCGGACGTTGGTGAGCTGGGCGTTGATCGAGTCGCGGCGGTTGGTGAGCGCCGCCAGCTCGCGCTCGGACTCGCTGCGGATGCGGTCCGCCTTCGCGTTGGCGTCGGCGACGATGTCCTCGGCCTGGCGCTGGGCGGTCTCCACCGTCTGGCGGGCGCGGCGCTCGGCGTCCGTACGCAGCTTCTCGGCCTCCAGGCGCAGCTGCTCGGCGCGGTGCTCGATCTCGGCGAGGCGCTTCTCGGCCTTGGCCTGACGCGAGGCCAGGTCGCGCTCGGACTGCTCGCGGCGCTTGGCCAGGTTGGTCTCGAAGTCCGCGGCGGCCTGGGCGGCCTTGGCGCGGGTCTCCTCGAACAGGGCGTCGGCCTCCTCGCGCTTGGAGGCGGCGTCCTTCTGGGCCTCGGCGCGCAGGGTGGAGGCGTCGCCCTTGGCCTTCTCGACGATGCGGACGCCCTCGTCCTCCGCCTTCGACTTGCGGTCGGCGGCGAACGACTCGGCGTCGTTGCGCACCTGCTGGGCAGCCGACTCGGCGAGCTCGCGGTGCTGCTCGGCCGCGCGACGGGCCTCCTCGCGCAGGTCCTTCGCCTCCTCCTCGGCCAGGCGCAGGATCTTCTCGACCCGGGCACCGAGGCCGGCGTACGACGGCTCTGCGTCGCTCACCTGGGCCTGGGCGTTCTGCGTTTCGAGGTGCAGCTCCTCGATCCGCTTTTCCAGAGAGTTGATTCGTCCAAGGGCGCTGTCGCGGTCGGAGACCAGCTTGGTAATGCGGTCGTCCACCTGACCGCGGTCGTAACCACGCCGCACGAGCTCGAAGCCGAAGGGGGAGGAAGTGTCGCTCATGGGGTTCCTGTCGAATGAGACCGATGAGGTGCTACGTGAGGTGTTAGGGGAATCCTAGGCGCCCGAGCGGCGTGTCATCGAGTCAATCCACGTTTGATCTGGACAATGACACCCCTTTTGAGTGGCAAGGCGACAGAATGCTTGTCACTCGTTCGGCTGAACCTTCATCAGGACCACACAACCTGATCGATTGCTAGCCCTCCGACGCCTTGCCACCCGAACGGGTGGAACCGGCCGAGGCTCCCGCCTTCACGCCCCCCGCGCCCTGACCGCCGACCACCGGCTTCCCGCCGCCCGAAGGTGCCTCGAATGACTCCAACGCCTCAAGAACGTCCTGGACACGGGAGATCTCCGCCTGAATGTCCTCGCGCCTGCGCACCAGGACCTCCAGCTCACGGCGGCCCTCGTCGACCAGACGCTCGGCCTCCGCCTTTGCCTCCGCGAGGGCCTTCTCGGCCTCCCGGGCCAGTTCGGCCTTCTTCTGCTCGGCCTCCTTGAGCAGCGCCTCCGCCTTGCGCACGGCCGCGATGCGGACCTTGCTCGCCTCGCTGCTCGCGTCCGACACCAGTGCCTTGGCCTTCGCCTCGGCCTCGACGCTCTGCTCGGTCGCCGCCCGCACCAGCTTGTCCACGCGCTCGCCGGCCGACTTCATCTGCTCGGCCGACTCCCGGCGGGCCCGCTCGTGCAGCTCTTCGACCTCGCCCTCGACGCGGGAGCGCAGCTCCTCCGCCCGCTCCCTTATGGCGGCCGCGTCGCGGCGCGCGCCGACCAGCAGCTCGTCCGCGTCCGTACGGGCCTTCTCCACCAGGGAGTTGCCCTCGACCGTCGCCTCCGAGGAGATCCGCGCGGCCTCCTTGCGGGCCGCGTCGACCATCGCGTCGGCCTGCTCCTCGGCCGCCGTCGTCGCCGCCAGGGCCTGCGCCTGCGCGTCGCCGGTGAGCTTGTCCGCCTCGGCCGCCGCCTCGGTGATGAGCCGGTCCACCTGCTCCGCGGCCTCGCTGCGGCGCTTGTTGGCCTCCTCGCGGGCCTCGTCCAGCAACCGCTCGGACTCCGCGCGGGCCTCCGTGCGGGTGCGCTCCGCCTGCGCCGCGGCCTCGGCCTTGACGCGCTCGGCCTCCGAGCGGGTACGGGTCGCGTGCTCCTGCGCCGAGGCCAGGGCCTCCGAGGCCTCCGCACGCAGCCGTTCGGCCTCGGACCGGGCCTCGCCGACCGTGCGCTCGTTGTCCTTGCGGGTCTGCTCGGTGAGCTTGTCCGCCTCGGCCGCCGCCTCCGTGATGAGCCGGTCCACCTGCTCGGCCGCCTCGGTGCGCAGCCGGGCAGCCTCGGCGCGCGCGTCGTCGAGCGTCTGCTGCGACTCCCGCTCGGCGCTCGCCAAGGTCTCGTTGGCCGCGACGGTGACCCGGTCGGCCTCCGCGGTGGCCTCGCCGATGATCCGGCCGCCCTCCGCACGGGCGTCGTCCAGGGTCCGCGCCGCCTCGGCGCGCAGCCGCTCGGCCTCGGCCGCGGCCTCGCCGACCGTGGCCTCGTTGGCCGCGCGCGTCTCGTCGACCAGCCGGTCGCCTTCGTTGCGGGCGTCGACCAGGACCCGCGCCGCGTCCCGCTCGGCCGCGGCCAGCATGTCGGAGGCCTGCCGGGTGAGCCGCTCGGCCTTCGCCGTCGCCTCCGCGAGCGCGGCCTCGTTCGCGGCGCGCGTCTCCTCGGTGAGCCGGTCCGCCTCGGACGCGGCCTCGGTGATGAGCCGGTCCGCCTGCTCCGCGGCGTCGCTGCGCAGCCGGTTGGCCTCGGAACGCGCCTCGTCCAAGGTGGCCGCCGCCTCGGCGCGGGTGGCGTCCGCCGCCTCGGCCGCCTCGGCGGTGAGCCGTTCGGCCTCCGCCGCAGCCTCGGCGAGCGTCGCGGCGTTCGCCGCCTCGGTCTCGCCGGTGAGCCGCTCGGCCTGTGCCGTCGCCTCCGCGACGATCCGGCCGCCTTCGGCGCGCGAGGACTCCAGGGCCTCCGCCGCCTCGCCGCGGATCCGGTTCGCGTCGTCCCGGGCGTCGGCCCGGGTGCGGGCCGCGTCGCGCTCGGCCGCGGCCAGCGCGTCCGTCGCCTCCGTACGCACGCGCTGCGCGTACTCGGCGGTGTCGCTCCGCAGCTGCTCCGCCTCGGCGATCGCGTCGCCGACCGTGCGCTCGGCCAGCGCCTTCGCCGCGTCCGTCTCGGCCCGCGCCTCGGTCCGGATCCGGTTGGCGTCCTCGGTGGCCCGCTCGCGCTCGTCGTAGGCGTCCGCGCGGACCCGCGCGGCCTCCTCCTCGGCCTCCGTCCTCGTACGCTCCGCCACGTGCTCGGCGGCGCTGCGCAGCCCGGCGATCTCCTCGTCGGCCTCCTCGCGCAGACCGGCCACCGAGTCCCGCACCTGCTGCGCGGTGGCCTCGGCCGCCGACACCAGCTCCGCGGCGCGCCGCTCCGCCTCGTCGGTCAGGCGGGCCGCCTCGGCCTGCGCCTCCTCGGAGCGCTTGCGGGCCGAGGCCAGCAGCTCCTCGCTCTGCTCGCGGGCCTGCGCCCGCTCGTTGTCGGCGTCCGTACGGGCCGACGCGAGGGTCTCCTCGGCCTCCCGGCGGCGCCGGGCGGCCTCCTCCTGCGCCGCGGCCAGCGCCTCCGCGGCCTCCCCGGCGACCCGCTCGGCGGCGGCCTTCGCCTCGGCGCGCAGCCGGTCCGCGGTCTCCTGCGCCTCCGCGCGCACCCGCTCCGCCTCGGACTCCGCCTCGCTGCGCAGCCGTACGGCGACCTGCTCGGCCTCCGCGCGGGTGCGCCCGGCGTCGTCCGCCGCGTCCGTGCGCAGCTGGTCGGCCTCCGCCTGCGACTGCGCCTGGAGGGTACGGATCCGCTCCGCCGACTCGGCGCGCAGCCGGTCGGCCTCCTCGGCGGTCTCCCGCCGGATGTTCTCCGCCGCCCCGCGGGCGTCGCGCAGCGTCTCCTCGGCCGTGCCCAGCCGGCTCTCGGCCTCGGCGTGGAGGCGTACGAGCTCCGCGTCGGCCTCCGCCCGCTTCGCCGCGAGGGCCTGCTCGGTCTCCTCGCGCCGCGCCCGCGCCGCCGCGTCGGCCTCGGCCCGTACGGCCTCCGCCTGCTCCTCGGCCTCGCCGCGCAGCCGCTCCGCCTCGGCGCGCGTGCGCTCCAGCGTCTCCTCGGCCTGCCGCCGCAAGGTGGTGGCCCGCTCGACGGCCTCCGCGCGGACCCGCTCGCTCTCGGCGCGCGCGCCGCCGCGCAGCTCGTCCGCGTCCGACTTGGCCTTGCCCAGCAGCTCCTCGGCGGTCCGGGCCGCCTCCTCGATCTGCTGGACGGCCTCGCGGCGCGCCTCGCCGCGGATGCGCTCGCCCTCGGCGACGGCCTCGGCGCGCAGCTGCTCGGCCTCGCCGCGCAGCCGCCGCGCCTCCTCCTGGAGCTCGACGGTCCGGGCCCGGTACTCCTCGGTGTCGTCCTTCGCCGCGCCCTTGAGCTCGTCGGCCGTGGCCGCCGCCTGGGCGCGCAGCCGCTCCGCCTCGGACTCGGCCTCGCGGCGGATCCGCTCGGCCTCCTCGGAGGCGGCGCGGGTGGTGGCCCGGGCGTCCTCCGAGGCCTTGTTCAGTACGTCCTCGGCCGTGCGGGCCGCCTTCGCCAGCTGGGCGGCCGTGTCCTCGGCCGCCGCCGCACGGGCCTGCTCCGCGGCCTCGGCGCGCAGCCGCTCCACGCCGGCGCGGGCGTCGGCGAGGGCCTGCTCGGCCTCGGCCCTGAGGGCCTCGGCGTCCTTGGTGGCCTCGCCGACCAGCCGGGCCACCTGCTCCTTGGCGGTGCGGGTGCGCTGCTCGTTCACCGACTCCGCCGAGGCGAGCTGGCGGGCGGCGCTCTCCTTGGCGTCCGCGAGGAGCTTCTCGGCCTCGGCGCGCGCCGCGCGCAGGGCGCCGTCGGCCTCCTGGACCCGCTGCTCGGCCACCCGGCCGAGGTCGAGGGTCTGCTGCCGGGTCTGCTCGGCCTCGGCGGTGGTGCTGCTGCGCAGCCGCTCCGCGTGCTCGGTGGCCTCCTGGGCCTGCGCGGAGGCGGCGGTCAGCAGCCGCTCCGCTTCCTTGCGGGCGCGCAGCAGGGTCGCCTCGGTCTCCGCGCGGGCGGCCTCGGCGTCGGCGGTCAGCCGGCGGCGGGTCTCCTCGGCGACGCGGGCGGCCTCGGCGCGGGCCGCGTTCAGGGACTGCTCGGCCTCGGCGCGGGACTCGTCCAGGAGCCGGCGGGCCTGCGCCTCCGTACGGGAGCGCAACTGCTCGGCCCAGGCCACGTTCTCGTTGACGTGCGCCTCGACGGTCTGGCGGCGCTCGTTGAGCTCCTGGTCGAGACGCTGGCGGCGGTTGACGGCCTCCGCGTGCAGTTCGGCCTGGAGGCGCGCCTGGTGCTCGGCGTGCTCCTGCAGGATGCGCTGGGTCTGCGCCCGGGCCTCGCGCAGCTCGCGTTCGGCGTCCGAGCGCATCTGGTCGGCCTGGATCTGGGCATTGCGGAGCAGCTGCTCCGCCTGGTAGCCCATGTCCGCACTGTCGTAGGCGGGGCGGGACGCCAGATTGCGGCGCACCTCGTGGAGCTTGGCGCGCAGCACCTCGACTTGGTAGCCGAGGTCCTCGGCGTGCTGGACGGCCTTCCCGCGCTCCTTCTTCAGCCGCTCCATCTCGGCTTCGAAGCGCGAGAGATGGTCGGCTTCAGCCTGATGGCTCTCCTGGCTTTCGTAGCCCCGCACAGCGCGGTCCCATCCGTCCCCTGGTCGCAAGCTCACTCCCAATTGAGCATCGCTCGCCCGCTGAACGACGCCCCCGGGGGAATGGTGTCAGATACCGGGGCAGGGGTCACAGGCCCCGACCCCGTCTCCGCACCGAACCCCGGCCGAGCCATGGCCACTCTACCGGCCGGGGAATCGGGCCATCAGGGGTCCGTCAGTGGTCGGGGTTCGAGGTGACCAGTTCGGTGAGGACTCCGTGGCAGTCCTTGGGGTGCAGGAAGGTGATCGAGGAGCCCATCGAGCCCGTGCGGGGCTGGTCGTAGAGGACCCGGACGCCCTTGCCGCGGATGGCCTCCGAGTCGCCGAGGACGTCCTCGGTGCCGAAGGCGATGTGGTGCACGCCCTCGCCGTTCTTGGCCAGCCACTTGCCCACCGCGGAGTCCTCGCGGGTGGGTTCGAGGAGCTGGAGGTAGGAGGCGCCGCCGTCGGAGGTCTCGTTGATCTTGAGCATGGCCTCGCGGACGCCCTGTTCCTCGTTGACCTCGGTGTGGAAGACCTCGAAGCCGTACGTGGCACGGTAGAACTCGACGGTCTTGTCCAGGTCGAAGCAGGCGATCCCGATGTGGTCGATTCTTGTCAGCATGGGACCAGTGCACCGCTGCGGAGGGCGGTCACGCAACGTGCCAGCGATCACACCGACTGCCCGGTGACGACGCGGGTACCGCTCAGTACATTCATGTAAACCCTCGTTCACCCTCATCTTCAAGGGGCTGTGCTCCATGTCCGGAACGAACAACACCACGTCAGTGATCGTCGCCGGGGCCCGCACGCCCATGGGGCGGCTGCTCGGCTCGCTGAAGTCCTTCTCCGGCGCCGATCTCGGCGGGTTCGCCATCAAGTCCGCTCTGGAGCGGGCCGGCATCGCCGGTGACCAGGTGCAATACGTGATCATGGGGCAGGTGCTCCAGGCCGGTGCGGGCCAGATCCCGGCGCGCCAGGCGGCGGTCAAGGGCGGCATCCCGATGAACGTCCCGGCGCTCACGATCAACAAGGTGTGCCTCTCCGGCCTCGACGCGATCGCGCTGGCCGACCAGCTCATCCGCGCGGGCGAGTTCGACATCGTGGTCGCGGGCGGCCAGGAGTCCATGACCAACGCCCCGCACCTGCTGCCGAAGTCCCGAGAGGGATTCAAGTACGGCGCGATCGAGATGCTCGACGCGATGGCCTACGACGGTCTGACCGACGCCTTCGAGCACATCGCGATGGGCGAGTCCACCGAGAAGCACAACAGCCGCCTGGGCATCGAGCGCGCCCCGCAGGACGAGTTCGCCGCCGCCTCGCACCAGCGGGCCGCCGCCGCGCAGAAGAACGGCGTCTTCGAGGCCGAGATCGTCCCCGTGGAGATCCCGCAGCGCAAGGGCGACCCGGTCCTCTTCGCCCAGGACGAGGGCATCCGCCCGGAGACCACGGTCGAGTCCCTCGGCAAGCTGCGCCCCGCGTTCGCGCAGGACGGCACGATCACCGCCGGCACCTCCTCGCAGATCTCCGACGGCGCCGCCGCCGTGGTCGTGATGAGCAAGGCGAAGGCCGAGGAGCTCGGCCTGGAGTGGATCGCCGAGATCGGCGCCCACGGCAATGTGGCCGGTCCCGACAACTCGCTGCAGTCGCAGCCGTCGAACGCGATCCTGCACGCCCTGCAGAAGGAGGGGCTCCAGGTCTCCGACCTGGACCTCATCGAGATCAACGAGGCCTTCGCGGCGGTCGCCGTGCAGTCAATGAAGGATCTCGGCGTGACCCCGGAACGGGTGAACGTCAACGGTGGCGCCATTGCCCTGGGCCACCCGATCGGCATGTCCGGCGCCCGCGTGGTGCTGCACCTGGCCCTGGAGCTGGCGCGCCGGGGCGGCGGGACCGGCGCGGCCGCGCTGTGCGGCGGCGGCGGCCAGGGCGACGCCCTGATCGTCCGCGTCCCGAAGAAGAAGTAGTCCCGGCCCGCCGGCCCTTCCCTACCCGAACCGAGGAGCGCAGCACGTATGACGGTGGACGTCCCCCAGCTGGTGGCCCAGGCGCGTGAGGGCAGGCCGAGAGCGGTGGCCCGGCTGATCTCGCTGGTCGAGGGGGCGTCCCCGCAGCTGCGCGAGGTGATGGCGGCCCTGGCCCCGCTGACGGGCGGGGCGTACGTGGTGGGCCTGACCGGCTCCCCGGGCGTCGGCAAGTCCACCTCCACCTCGGCCCTGGTCTCCGCGTACCGCAAGGCCGGCAAGCGGGTCGGCGTCCTCGCCGTCGACCCGTCCTCGCCGTTCTCCGGCGGTGCGCTGCTCGGCGACCGGGTCCGGATGTCGGACCACGCCTCCGACCCGGGGGTCTACATCCGCTCCATGGCCACCCGCGGCCACCTGGGAGGCCTGGCCTGGGCCGCCCCGCAGGCGATCCGGGTGCTGGACGCGGCCGGCTGCGAAGTGATCCTGGTCGAGACGGTCGGGGTCGGGCAGTCCGAGGTGGAGATCGCCGCGCAGGCCGACACCTCGGTGGTGCTGCTGGCCCCCGGGATGGGCGACGGGATCCAGGCCGCGAAGGCGGGCATCCTGGAGATCGGCGACGTGTACGTGGTGAACAAGGCGGACCGCGACGGCGCCGACGCCACCGCCCGGGAGCTCAACCACATGCTGGGCCTCGGGGAGTCCCGGGGCGCGGGCGACTGGCGGCCGCCCATCGTCAAGACGGTCGCGGCGCGCGGCCAGGGCATCGACGAGCTGGTCGAGGCCCTGGAGAAGCACCGCGCGTGGATGGACGAGCGCGGGGTGCTGGCCGAGCGCCGTACGGTCCGGGCCGCGCGCGAGGTGGAGACCATCGCGGTGACGGCCCTGCGGGCCAGGATGGCGGACGTGCGCGGGGACGCGCACCTCGACGCCCTCGCGGGCCGGGTGGCGGCCGGCGAGCTGGACCCGTACGCGGCCGCGGACACGCTCCTGGCGACGCTGACGGAGTCCTGACGCCCGTTCCGCGCGAGAGCCGCGCCCCGGTCTTCCGGGGCGCGGCTCTCGTACGTCTGCGGGCGGACGGTCAGGCGTTGGGACGCTTGCCGTGGTTCGCCTTCTTCTTCTTGCGTGCTCGCTTCTTGTTGCCGCGCTTGGCCATGACGCCACTCCCTCGACGATCGGGGTAATCCGGGCGTTCGCCAGTCTAGGGGCGCCCGATCGGGTCCGCACGGGAACCCGCAGACCGTTCCGGGCGGCGGCAGCGGCAGCGGCGGCCGACGCGCCCGCGCGGGCCGGGGCGGCCGCGGGCCCGCCGCCCCGGCCCGCCCGTGTCAGGCCTTGCCGCGCTCGTCCCGCAGGTGGCCGGCGACCGGCTCCAGCGACGCGCGCAGCGCAGCCAGGGCCTCGGGCGACAGCAGGTCGATGAAGTGCCGGCGGACGGACGCCACGTGGTGCGGGGCGACCTTCCGCATGAGCTCCATGCCCTCGTCGGTCAGGACCGCGTACAGCCCCCGGCGGTCGGACTCGCAGTTCACCCGGACGACCAGGCCCGCGGTCTCCATGCGGGTGATCTGGTGGGACAGCCGGCTCTTGGACTGGAGCGTCGACGTCGCGAGATCGCTCATCCGCATCCGGCGGCCCTCGGACTCCGAGAGGTTCACCAGGATCTCGTAGTCGTTGATGGTGAGCCCGAAGGGCTGGAGATCCTTTTCCAGCTGGTGCATCAGCAGCCGGCTGACGTCCAGGTGGGTGCGCCAGGTGCACTGCTCGGCCTCGGTCAGCCAGCGGGTGGCCGTCTCGGTCTCCATGGTCTCCATGACTGAACTCTACCTAAGAAGTTGAATTACGTACAAAGAAGAATGGTGGAATATGTCAGAGTCCCAGACGCCGCTGGATGTCACCCAGCTGCCCCGGCATCCGCGGCACGCCCAGCTGGCCCAGCGGACCCTGCTGCCCGTGCCCGCCCCCGTAACCGGCACCGGGCACGCCCGCCGCCTCGGCGCCGGCGCCGACGGTTCCGATCGCCTGCTCCGCCATCAGCATCTCCGACGATTGCAGCAGCACCGTCCCCGCACCGACAAATTCGAACTGGTGTTCCTCGCCGGAGCTGCCGCCGATGCCGGTCAGCGAGCGCAGCCCGCCGATGACGCCCGACATGTAGCCGTGATCGTAGTGGTGGCAGGGGGACGGGCAGTCCGCCCAGCCCACCAGCGCCTGCGGGTCCACGCGCAGCGGCGGCTCCATGAACACCACCGGCCCGTTGGACGCCGCCACGAACTTCCCGGTTCCGATCAGGGTCAGGAATCCTGGCACGATCGACTGCTTCAGGGCGAGCGAGGGCTGGTAGGCCAGCAGGTTGCCCGACCTGATCGTCAGGTTCCCGTCGTCCAGGTCGTACGAGTTCACGTCGAAGGCCCGGTCGGCCAGCAGCATCTTGCCCTGGCCCTCGGCCACCACCCAGTCGGCGGCGTGCATCGGCGAGTGGAAGCTCGTGCGCAGGAGCCGGTCGAAGCGGCCGTTGCCGACGCCGTTGAAGTCGATGCGCCCGTAGTAGGCGATCATCTTGCCCTTCTGCAGGAACCACTGGCTCCCTTTGAGCTCCACGCAGAAGGTGTAGGCGTTCACGTTGTCGTCGGAGGGCAGCGAGTGCGGGTCGAAGACCGTCGGGGCGCCGGGTCCGCCCGTCACGGGGCCAAAATTCACAGCTTCTCCTCCGAGGCCTGTACGTACACCGCTCCCTGACCCGACAGCTCCAGCTGGAACGCCTCGCCCGAGCCGCGCCCCACCATGTCCCGCCAGCCGAGCGCGGTGGAGAGCTTGTTCCTGACGTCCCCGTGGTGGGCCACGTACGCCTGCGGGTCGACGTGGATCGGCCGGTTCGGGGTGATGGGGAGCTCGATGACCCCGCCGTGGGCCATCACCGCCACCGAGCCGTGCCCCTTGAGGGTGGTGGTGAACAGGCCCTGGCCGGTCACCTGGCCGCGGACCATGCCCATGACCCCGCCCTGCGAGCCCATGAACATCGTGCCCTGCTGGAGCGTGCCGTCGAAGGCGAGCAGCCGGTCGGCCTCCACGTACAGGGTCTCGCCGGTCAGGTTGATCACCTGGATGTGGTGGCCCCCGTGGCCGAACATCACGGTGCCGCTGCCCTCGACCGACATCAGCGGGGTCTGCTCGTTCGCCACGCGGCGCCCGATCATGCCCATCACCCCGCCCTGACCACCGGTCAGGCTCGGGGTGAAGGAGACCTCGCCGCGGTACGCGAGCATCGCGCCGCGCTGGCTGAACATCTTCTGCCCCGGGATCACCTGGGCCTCGACCATCTTCGAGTTGAGCTCGCGGAACGGCATCAGATGTCGCCCCCGATGGTGTTGCGCTCGCTGGGCTGCACGTAGACCAGGCCCTCGCCCTCGAAGCGGATCTGGAACGCCTCGCCCGAGCCCTCGCCGATCAGGGTGCGGAAATTGATCCCCGACTGGAAGGACTGCTGGAGGTTCCCGGTGTGCGCGATGTACGCCCCCGGGTCGACGGAGAGCGGGTACTGGGAGCTGACGCGCAGCACCACCGCCGGTCCGTCGGACATGATCGCCGCCTGCCCGCTGCCCTCGACGGTGGTGGTGAACAGGCCGTTGCCCGTCGCCCCGCCGCGCAGGCCGGTGAAGGTGGTGCCGGTGCGCAGGCCGGCGTCGGTGCACAGGAGGTTGCTGGACTCCACGTACAGCTTCTCGCCGCGCAGGTTGACCAGATTGATCTCGCTCGCGCGGTCGGCGAAGAAGCAGGTGCCGTGCCCCTGCACTTCCATCACGGTCATCTGCTCACCCGTCAGCCGACGGGTCACCATGCCGCGCAGGCCTTCGCCGCCGCCGGTCATCTTCTTGAAGGCCATCTGGCCGTCGTACGCGACCATGGAGCCGTTCTTCGCTTTCACGGCGTCCCCGGTCAGGTCGACGGCGAGCACCTTGCTGCCTTGGAGTCGGAACTGAGCCACGGGATGACGTTATCGGCAGCGGGCGGAGGCGAACAGGGCCCGGTGGCCGATATCCGGCGACTGCGGCATCTCACACACCCGGGACACCCCGGCGCCCCACCGGCCGCGGCGGCCCCGCCGCAAGATCCGGCACGGCGGCTGAGAGACTGGAACGGACCCCCGGCCACCACCCCGAAGGCTCATCGTGGACATCAAGACCGCTTCCGCCCTGCACCGGCTGCGCCTCATCTCCGTACCGGAGGCGCTGTCGTTCCCGGCCCTGCTGATCTTCGGATCGGTGCTGAGCCGGATCTCCGACATCGACTACCTGATGATGCCGCTCGGCATCCTGCACGGGATCCTGTTCGTCATCTACGCGGTCTTCCTGCTGGACGTGTGGAACAAGGCGAAGTGGCCGGTCAAGAGGGTCGCCCTGTTCTTCCTGCTGGCGCTGCTGCCCTTCGGCGGCCTGTACGGCGACAAGCTCCTCAAGCGCGAGGAGGCCGACAGCGTCATGGCGGCCCGCGCCCGGCGCGAGGCGGCGAACGCAGCGTGATCGTCGCGTTCTCGGTGACCCCGCTGGGGGTCGGCGAAGAGGTCGGCGAGTACGTGGCCGACGCGGTGCGCGTCGTACGGGATTCGGGACTGCCGAACCGCACCGACGCCATGTTCACCTCCGTCGAGGGGGAGTGGGACGAGGTGATGGACGTGGTCAAGCGCGCGGTGGCGGCCGTGGAGGAGAGGGCGCCGCGGGTGTCGCTGGTCCTCAAGGCCGACATCCGCCCCGGGGTGGTCGGCGGCCTGACGTCCAAGGTGGAGACGGTGGAGCGCCACCTGGCCTAGAACCTGTCCTGTCGATCTCGGCCGTCCAACTGTCACACCCCGATGAAGCTCACCGTTTCCGTCATGTCCGCCCGCCCGGTGCGC